>CP136956.1:852500-855000 GCA_033105485.1 Mollicutes bacterium LVI A0078 | reverse complement strand
AACAATATTAAATATCGGAAATACTATTAGTCCAAAGGTAGCTGAAATATTAAAGCGTGATGTACATGACTTTTTAATATACACAGGACGCCCTTCACATGAAGTCAGTAAATTTGGTTTTATAGGAGACTGTGTTGCATCTAATGGCGCTGAGATAATTAAAGATAATACCGCAATTGCAGAACATCATTTAAATCGGGAATTAATTAAACCGATTGTAAATTTCTTAGAAGGTAAAACAGAACAAATTACAATTTCAACAAAAGATAAAAGACACCGAGTTTTTGTTGGGGACATTGAACAGCTTGCTAAACAGATGGTAATTGAATTTAAAGGTGAATTTATTCAATCTGATTTTGATCATATATATATTTAAGTAATGTTGAAAATGAGTTTGATAATATTGATCAATTTTTAGATGCAATTAACGAAAATGTATTTAAAATAGAGGCAACATCTTTTAATGATTACGCACAAATTGTGGAAGATGTAAAAGAAATATTTGATGTAAATTCATTTTGTTCAATTGGAGGACATATTGAAATTGTATCATCTGAGGTTAATAAAGCTAAGGGAATCCTTAATTATTTAGATGATGAGAACCGATTTATTGCAGCATTTGGTGATGGGAATAATGATATTGAAATGTTTGAACTTGCGGATGTATCATATGCTATGGAAAATGGCTCACGTGAATTAAAGCAAGTAGCTAAGCACATTACGAGCTAAATTGATGAAGATGGATTTATCCACGGTTATAATCATTTAATAAATGATTATTAATAATATACAAATGTACAGAGTGTTGGCCATTTTTTTCACTTTTTTATGTTAAGACCTGATTAAGAAAATGATTACAGAAGAGTGACAATATGATGAATAGAGATGATTTTTATGGGGAGGTACTACAGCAGCCAACCAATTTGAAGGTGGATTTGATATTGATGGTAAGGGAGAAAGTATCGCTGATGTCTTAACAAATGATAGTCATACTTCACCGAGGTTAATTGATTTAGAGGATAAAGAAGAGAACTACTTTCCAAATCGACAGGCTTCAGATTTTTACCACGGTTATAAAGAGTGAATTGTTAAATTAGAAGTGCAACACTTTAGTTTATAAGTGTTAGTTAAATATAGTATAACAATAGACTGGATTATCTGGTCTATTTTTTTATATAATGCTCAAGTTCTATTGGTGAATGATAGTTAAGAACTTTCAAATATTTATTATTAATGATACTCGTATAATATTTAATCTTACGTATTGACTTATTATTAATCAATGACTTCTTTTTTATAAATCGACGCATCTGTTTATTGAACCATTCAACCTGAGCTTTTTGGTAAGGCGCACCTGGATCACAGTAATAGATTTCTAAAGGATTAGTAGTAGACTTCAATTTGTGTGTTTGTAAAAACTCTTTTCCATTATCTGTTGTAATTGAATTAATAACGTATTTCTTCATCACTTTTCTAATAAATTTATTAACATTTTTTATGGTTTTATTATCAATGTATTTAGTTAAGGTGAATCTAGATACACGTTCAATAAGTGAAATGATATAACCCCCTTCACCCGAAGACTCAATTAAATCAAGTTCCCAATGTCCAAACTTTTGACGACTACTTATTACAAGTGGCCTTTGATGTATTGATTTAGTATTTTTTTCACATTCTTTTGAAGTTGATTTTCCGGCATGGTGTGTTTGTTTCAGTTTAAATGCATCTTTATATGCTTTCTTTAAAATTAAATAACCCTGCTTAACCCATGTGTAAATAGTTACTGCACTTGGGAAGTTCTTTCGATAAACTCTCCACTTGCCAACGATTGTAGTTATAGAGTTAAAACCCTTCAGCTCTTTCTTGATAATATTTAAGAACTCAGTAGTGGCTTTAAGATGATTCTTAGCACGTCTAGATATATATTTATTTTGTGCAGCAACGGCATCATATTTGGTTATATATTTCTCATCAGAAGGTCTACGTTGTGTAGTTGAGTTTCTTCTTACTTCTCGTGATATAGTGGAATTACTGACTTCAAGTAAAGAAGCGATTTTCCTATGAGATAATTTTATTGATAAATAGTATTGTATTTGATTACGTTGTTCTAGTGATAGTTGTTTATAATTCATAAATTTCTCCATATTTTATAGCTATCACTTATATCTAGATGTAGATAGCTATAGTGTTCGTCTACCGCCAAGTTGACAAGAATATTATAGCTATTTTTCTATATTGACACAAATTTCAATAATCTTGAGTTTTGTCGCACTTCATACTTAACAGCCCCCTAACTTTAATTTAATATTTCTCTTGACAAATGCGTGCCGATATAGTACAATTAATATTGTCGAAAAGGACAGAAGTAAATGAAGAACTTTGAAAACTAAATAGATAGGAACCCTGTCAAGGAATTGACAGATAACAAATTAAATTACATTAACATGTATGTTTTATAAAAACAACAATTTGAGACAGAATACAACTTTTTACTGAGAGT
>CP136956.1:587500-840000 GCA_033105485.1 Mollicutes bacterium LVI A0078 | reverse complement strand
GTCTTTTTATCCCAAACGATTTTTAAAGTAACAGTATCATTTGTTGGCATAAAGTCAGCTTTGATTGTATCAGTAACTGTAACGCTGTCAATTTCATATCCATTAAGTTCACAACCAAGAGTATTTAATCCTGTAGACGTTAATGTTAAACCGTAAATGTGAATTGCATTTGACCCTTGAACTCCATTGTGAGATATTTCAAGTCCGCCGGCATTATGCCCGGCTACAATACCACTACGGACTGCATTACTTGCTAATGCAATATGTTCAGGATGTTCAGATGCATTACTTAACATTGTTGCACAATCACCGATTGCATAAATATCTTCAATATTTGTTTGTTGTTTGTTATTAACTACAATAACACCACGATCGTTCATTTCGATACCTGAGTCATTTAAGAAGGCTGTGTTTGCACCAAATCCAACACACATTAGAACTGCATCAACCGGATATTCACCTTTATCAGTCTTAATACCAGTCACTTTAGTTTCACCTTGAATTGATTGTACACGTTCATTTTCATGCATTTCAATTCCATTGTCACTAAGACGTTTGCTCATGTGATCTGTAAATTCTGGATCAAAGTAGCGGTTTAATACAGCTCCATCTGTTATTAGAACGGCCTCTTTACCATTTTCTTTAAATGATTCAACAAGTTCTACACCAATGTATCCACCACCAACAACTGCTACACGTTTTATACTTTCATCTTTCATAAGTTCTTTAGCATGTACTGCATGTTGATATAATTTTGCATAAATTACATTTTCTAAGTCAATACCTTCGATGTTGGGTTTAATTGGCCAAGAACCAACAGCAATAATTAGTTTGTCATATGTATCCTCAATTAATTCACCATGGTTATTACGGATCTTAATTGTTTTGCTATCAGTATCCACTCCTTCAACTAAGTGTTCCATGTGAACAGTAATACCTTTAGCACGTAGGCTTTCTGGTGTTGCGTAAAATAATCCGTCTGCAGAATCAATTACTCCACCAATCCAAAGTGCCATCCCACATCCCAAAAATGAAATGTTGTTGTTAGCGTCATAAGTGACAACATCAACTGTATCCTTATAGTTATCTGCAAGCGTTGACACTGCGTAAGTACCTGCATGGTTAGTTCCTATTACAATAATTTTCTCTTTTTTCATATATCCTCCATTTATGCTAATTATATCATGTGTAATATCATGTGCATATCATGACACTTAATGTTATAATACTATAGATAAAAGATAATTGGAGTTAGGCAAATGTTAATAACTATAAATAACAAATCAAGTAAAGAGAGAATTGTGACTTGTTTAAGTGATGGGAAAGTAGATTCATATTCAATTGAGGTTGATGAACGAATTGAGTTTGAGTGTTTTGAAGACTTAACTGAACTAGAATGTGAGGGTACTGTTCATTTTGTACCTACGGTTCAAGATCAAAAAATCTATACACTAATCGATGATAAAGAGATTTACCGTTCTAGAAAACAAGCTGATGTTTTATATGTTTTAGTTTTAGTAGTTATGTGTTCGATTTCAATCTTAACATTACATGCAAATTTATTAATAATGGGTTTATTCTTATTAATTCAAGTTTTAATCATTACGGGTATTTACAGAATTTTAAAAACCGAACAAAGTGGAGAAGTAGTATTTATCGAGAGATAAGTACTATTTTTTTATAAAGTTGCACAAGTGTGCTAAAACTGTGCTATCATATATATAGATTGAGAAAGAAAAGGTATATGATGAAAAAACGAGTATTAGCATTTATGTTAATTTCTTTTTTTGTTATTGAGGTATCACTTGATGCAAGTGAAGTATTTAGGGGAAATTTAAATCAAGGCAGTGAAGTTGTAGACAGTGAGTCTCAAGTAGTAACTGAAATTGAAATTATGAGTGAGGATCTTGGGGAAGAGCAATCACAACTAGAAGAATCAATTGATTCTAATATTGATGAAGAATCACTAATTGACAATACAGTAAGTTCTGATATTGACAAGGAACAAGAAATTGAAGTTGAACAACAAAATGGTGATTATGAGAAATATGATTTGAATAACAAATTGTCTGAAAGACGAATATCTGATGACATCGGAAATTATAGAATAGAGTTCTATACGATGGGAGTATTAGATAATGTAATTTATTATGATTATAATCACAATATTGTAAAAAAAACAACATATGAAGAGCAGTTAGTTAAATCAATAAGATATTATTCAGACAATGTAGTTACCAAATATGAAATATATGATGATAATCAAAGTTTGAAAACTAGATATATGTATGATTCAGAAAGTGACTACACTATTAGTAATTACGATGACAATCAATTAACTGTTAAAAAATATTTTGAAGACAGCAATTTGATTAAAGTCGAAACGTATAATAAAAGTAAATTTGCAAGCGTAGAATATTATGAAGCTAATCAATTAGTTCAAAAAGATATATATAAGGATGAAAAACTAGTTCTAAGTGAGTTATATACTAATGAACAAACAATTATCAAAAAGTACACGAATGAGCAACTTACTGATCAAATACATTATGATCTTGATGGTCATCAGCAATTGTATCTAACGTACAATAATGGTCAACTAGAAACTAAAAGTGTTTTTCACAATGCGACATTAACAAAAAAGTATTTATATCAAAATGCTGAAGTGGTTGAGGTTATTGATTATGACCAAGATGGGGAAATAATCCATAAGACTTTATATCAAGATGGGGAAGTAACAAGTGAAACAAACTATTTAAATCAAGAAATTAGTAAGCACCTAACTTATATAGATGGAGATTTAACAATAGTTGAAAACTATCAAAATGGACAATTAATCAATAGAACAACATATAATAAATCAGGGCAAAAAATAAAGTATGAAACGTGGCAAAATGGGAAACGCACATTAATTGAAGAGTATCAAAATAATAATTTAATAAACAAAACAATATATTTGAATGGTGTGAAAAGTCAATACGAGACATATCAAAACAATGTATTATATGAAAAACGTACATATTATACAAATGGAAAAATAAGCTATTATGAAAAATATAATAATGGTGAAGCAGTAGATAAGCGAAGTTATAATAACTCCGGAGTAATTACATATCGAGAACTTTGGAAAAATTATGTAAAGACACGTGAGTATAATTATCAAAATGGAAAACTTATAAATATAACATATTACAACAGCAGCTGGATGAAAACCAAATATGAAGAATATCAAGATGGGAAGTTGATATTAGTTGAAACATATCAGAATTGGAATTTAAAAACATTAACTAGATATAATACTGCTGGTAACAAAATAAGATATGAAGAGTGGAATAATGGGATGCCACTTAAAGAATATATTTATAATTCAAACGGAAAGAAAGTTGAGCAAACAGCATATAACACTAGTGGAATGAAAACTAGTTACAAGAAGTGGACTAACGGAGTTCTTACACTCTCAGAAACATATCAGAATTGGAATTTAAAGTCAAGAACTACTTACACTTCATCGGGGAAAAAAAGTAAATACGAATTATTTAATTATGGGAATTATTTAAAAGTATACAATTATAATAATGGGAAGTTTACAAGTCAACACTTTTACGATGGTAATGGGAATAAAACCAAAATGATTTCTTATAAAAATGGAAAACGCACGAAGATTACAACATATACTTATGGATATGTTGATAAGATTTATAACTATTATACAAATGGGAAGTATAGCAGTTATTATGATTATGATTGGGGTGTAAAACGTGAATATCGAACTTATAGTTCAAATGGAAAAATGACTAAGAAATACTTATATGATTGGAATGGTCAAATAAGTACAAGGTATCGATATAACAACGGGAAATTAAAGTATAAAGATTTGTACTTCAATAATAAAATTAGTAAAACATATAAATATGATTCTAAAGGTAATATAATTTCAAGCAGTAACAGTTCAAATCCTAAGAAGAATGGTTGGGTCAACGATTTGAAAAACGGAACCGGAACTAAGAGCTATTATCAAAATGGAGTTCTACGAAAGAAGTACACATATAAAAATAGCAAGAAAACTGAATATATAACTTATTACTCAAATGGGAAAATGAGTAATAAAACAACTTATTTTACAAATGGACGAACAAGCAAGATATACAAATATAGTTCTAGTGGAGCGATTAAAGATTATCGTGTCTACAACAGTAGTAGAAAGTTATTAGTTAATCGAGATTATTATTCAAATGGTCACCTAAAAGTGGAAAGAACATACTATTCAAATGGAAAACGCAAAGAATATCGTTCATTACGAACAAACGGAAGTATAGTAGAACTTGAAACTTATAACACTAGTGGACGTCGTACAAATCACCGTAAGTATAATAGTAGTAAAAAACTTTTAAGAAATTATTATTATCATTCAAATGGAAAAGTGAAAACTAGATATATTTACACATATGATAAGTATAATAATTTAATTCAAAAACAAACAACTAAATATAATTCAAAAGGAACAGCAACGAGTAATACGAGTGAAACATTTAAAACTGATAACACAACTAATACAACTTCAAATATCAAAAACTATTTCAGAGTACCAGTAAAAAATGGTGTGATAACATGTCGTTATAGATGTTATAGTGGCCATAATGGGATTGACATTGGTAGTGTTAGTGGGGCACAAAATATTTATGCCTCAGCTCCAGGAACAGTAATTGGAAAAGGTACCGCTTGTAGTAAGTGGGGAGGATATCTAGGAAATAACTGTAATGGAGGACAAGGTAATTATCTAGTGTTGTATCACACAGTTAATGGTCGAAACTATTTTACTGTTTATATGCACCTATCAGATGTATATGCTAATATCGGAGATAAGGTGTCATATTCAACTAAGATTGCAAAAATGGGTAACAGTGGTAACACGAGTGGAATGCACTTACATTATGAAGTATTTGAGGATACTGATAAGGATCGTTACCGTTGGGATGAAAATATAACTAATCCAGAAAACTTAGTTAGCTTTAGTGGACTTTCAGCACGTAGTATACTAATTAATAATCCGACAATCGGAACAATGTTAAAAGAGGTTGATAGTTATGCACAAGAACAAATTGATGAGGAAGAGATAGTAATAACAGATGAGCACTATGAGGGCCTTGAGGAAGAGCAATATTATATTTATACATAGAACACACAAGCCAGGTTGAGGACAAGTTGTATAATCTGAGTTAGAAGGAGTTAAAATGAAACTAAAGTTATTATTAGTTTTAACTGTGCTGATGGCATCATCAGTTACAGTGGTAAGTGCTGCAACAATTTCAGTTGATGCATGTAACTTAAGCGGGACGAGAGTAGCTAATGCTAAGGTCGATATTGGGTTTGACAGTAGTTATGCGAATCGTGATTATTTTGCTTATACAAATGGTACAGGGCAATTGTATAAAGTGACGGCTGAAGATATAGTTTTACAAAATGATAGTAAAGAACCAGTCAACTCAACGGGAAGATATTGTTCCGATGAAGCGAAAGTACCGGGAACAGAACAGTCAGATTTAGATGAAGGCCATGTAATTGCTGATAGTTTAGGTGGAGTAAGTAATGCATATAATATTACACCGCAAGCAAGTAGTGTTAACCGTGCTGGTGGCCCTCAGTATAGTTTTGAACAAGAAATATTAAAAGCTGAGCAAAGTGGAAAGCAAGTTACAAGTTTTAGTGCAACGATTAAGTATCCAAATACTAAAACGCAAATTCCAACCAGTTATTCTGTTTCGTATAAAATTGATGGTGTTTTAAAATCATATTCATTTGATAATGATAACTATACAAGTAGTAATACAAAGGTAGTTGTTAAAGATAATTATAATGGAAACCATATTTTAAAAACGTATTATACAAATGGAGTGAAAACTAAAGCCGTAGAATCAACTAAAGGTGGGAGACGTCTTAAAGTTTATACATATCATACTAATGGAAAAGTAAAACAGAGAGTAAGTTATGAAAATACTACTGCAAATAATAGAACTGAAACTGTTCAATACAATACTAGTGGGAAAAAGACATTTCTGTACACATACCATAGTAATGGTAAAACGAAAAGAAAATATATTTATTCAAGTGGAGTAAAATCAGAAGTAATTGAATATTATAGTACGGGTAAATATAAATTTAAGTGGACGTACCATAGTAATGGAAAAGTATTACGTAAGTATACATACAATACATCAGGTGTACGAACAAATGCAATAGAATACACTAGCGCAGGAAAAAAGAAGTATACGTGGACGTATCATAGTAATGGAAAAGTATTACGTAAGTATACATACAATACATCAGGTGTAAGAACAAATGCAATAGAATACACTAGCACTGGAAAAAAGAAGTATACGTGGACGTATCATTCTAACGGAAAACTCAAGCAAAAGACAACTTTCAAAGCAGATGGAAAAGTAACTGATGCTAAAGTTTATACTACAGCAGGTAAATTATTATATGATTATGATTATCGAAGTAATGGTAAAATCTTAAAAAAGAAGAAATACAATACATCTAATAAGATTATAAAAACATATTATTATAATCCAGCTGGAAAATACGATGCTAAGTGGGAGAAGTCGACTAAATATTCTAGCTGTGCCAAAATGGATAATGCGGGAATCACTACACCAGTTCCAAAAGGAACAAATATGTACAAAGCAAACGTTAGTCGTGATCGTGACAAAGATGGATTGCTATGTGAATAACAGCAATTAAGGAATGCAAGATTAGCATTCTTTTTCTTTTGCTGTAGTTATGACAATATCGTTTGGAATAGCAAGTTAGAAGTGCGACACTTTTATAAGTGTTAGTTATACGTATTATATCAATAGATTAGTTTTTGCTAGTCTATTTTTTTATCAAATATTCTAAGCCTGATGGACTGTGGTAGTTAAGTACATTTAGTTCTTTATTATTGAGTATATTAGTACAATGTTTAAGAAGCCTTGTACACTTGCTATTAAACGGAATATGTTTCTTAAAGAAACGTCTTAGTTGTTTGTTGAACCATTCTACTTGCCCTTTTTGTTGAGGTTTACCTGGATCACAGTAGCAAATTTCAAGTTGCTTATTAAATTTCTTCATATTTTTATAGCTATTTTTCTATATTGGCACGAATTCCAATAATCTTGAGTTTTGTCGCACTTCATACTTAACAGTTCCCCCTTATATTTTTATTTTTTAATTTGTATTGTCAAGTAATATGTGCTATAATTATAGGGAAGTTGTGAAAAGCAGAAGTTTCTCACCTGATTGCCCGTTGAGGCGGTAGGTTTACTCACATAATATAGTGATGAGATAATGACTTTTACAACTGTGTGTTTTAAACACAGTTATTTTTTTATTGACTAGGAGGTGGACACAATGCCAAAAATGAAAAGTAAATCTTCAGTAACAAAAAGATTCAAAAAGACAGGTAGCGGTAAGTTAAAAAGAGGTAGCGCTTATACTTCACACTTATCTCACAATAAGTCAACTAAACAAAAAAGACAATTACGTAAAGGTGGAATGGTATCTAAAGCAGATACAGCACGTTTAACTGAAATGATGTAATTATGAAGGGAGGCTATTATGCCAAGAGTAAAAGGTGGATACACTACAAGACAAAGACGTAAAAAAGTATTAAAACTTGCAAAAGGTTACTACGGTTCTAAAAGAACTTTATACAAAACTGCAAATGAACAAGTAATGAGATCATTAAGATACTCATACAGAGATAGAAAACAAAGAAAAAGAGAATTCCGTAAATTATGGATTACTCGTATTAATGCAGCAGCTAGAAACGAAGGTATGTCATACTCTCGTTTAATGAACGGATTAAGCCGTGCTGGTGTTGAAGTTAACAGAAAAATGTTAGCTGACTTAGCAGTTAACGATCCTCAAGGTTTTGCAAAATTCGTTGAAATCGCTAAAGCTGAATTAAACTAATTATAAAGAGATGCGCTGAACAGGTCTAAAATTTATACCTTAAAGGCATAGCGGAAAGGAAAAAGATGAACGCTATTATTAAAACTGGTGGTAAACAATACCGTGTTGAAGAAGGAAGAGAAATCTTCGTTGAAAAATTAGCTGGTGAAGCTGGTGACACTGTAACTTTTGATGAAGTAATCATGGTTGGAGACAAAATTGGAACTCCTTTCGTTGATGGAGCAAAAGTTGAAGGTGAAATCGTTAAGCAAGGTAAAGGGAAGAAAATTACAATCTTCAAATTCAAAGCTAAAAAAGATTACCGTAACAAAAAAGGTCACAGACAACAATATACTAAAGTTAAAATTACTAACATTGCTGGATAATTATGATACATGTACATGTAAATCGTAATGTTACAGATAAAGTTGAAGTGACAGGTCATGCAGAGTATTCTGAAATCGGTAGTGATATCGTTTGCAGTGCTGTGTCAATGATCATGTTTACGATTGCTAATAAACTTGACGCTATGGAAAAGTTTATTACAATTGAAATTGACGAAGAAGATGGTGGATACATGCAAATAGAAGTTGTTAAATCTGATGATGAAACAAAACTATTAATGGATACACTTATTCTCGGACTCGAAATGATAGAAGAACAATATAACGAATATATTGATATAAGGGAGGCAAACAATGCTTAAGTTAAACTTACAACTGTTTGCATCTAAAAAAGGTACTGGTTCTACGAAAAATGGTCGTGACTCAGAATCTAAAAGATTAGGTGCAAAAGCAGCAGATGGACAAACTGTTCATGCAGGTACAATCATTTACCGTCAAAGAGGAACTAAAATTCATCCAGGTCAAAACGTAGGTAGAGGTGGAGACGATACTCTATTTGCTAAAGTTACTGGTGTAGTTAAGTTCGAAAGAAAAGGTAAAGATAAAAAACAAGTCTCAGTATACCCAAGATAAACAAGTGATGGAATAAGTCCATCACTTTTTGTGGTGTTTTAAGTACATATTGGAGGAAATATATGAATAAAATCAAACTTGGAATTAACGAACGTTATAATTTTTCGGATCGTAAAACTCGTATGGATGTCCCAAATTTAAACGATATTCAAACAGCTTCTTACCAGAAGATGATCGACAAAAATTTAGATAAAATTTTCGTTAACTACTTCCCAGTAGGTGACGATGAAGGAAACTTCGAAATTCGTTACAAAGGGTTTAGTTTCGATGAAGCGGAAAGAAACTTCGATGATATCATGGAGTACAAAAACCGTGGATTAAACTATACTAAACCACTTAAGCTTCACTTAGAATTATTTAACTTAAAAGAAGGGTTAAGTGTTCAAGAACAAGAAATCTTCTTAGCAGATTTACCACAAATGACTCACCGTGGTACATTCATCATCAACGGGGTAGAGCGTGTTATTGTTTCTCAATTAGTTCGTTCTCCAGATTTATACGTTACTAAAGACCGTGATAAAGGTCAACGTGATGAAAAACTTGTTGGTCAAATTATGCCAGCACGTGGTACTCGTATTAGTATTGAGCAAAGATACTCAAACAACATTTACTCAATGTTAGAAGATATTTGTGATCAAATCCGTAACTTAGATTTAGTAACTCCAACTGAGTTTGCTGAACTTGAACCTGGAACTTTAGAAGATAACGAAAAACTTATCAACGCCGTTTTAAACGAGCAAATTAAAGGTGCTAAGAAACATGTATCTGAAATGAAGAAAGAATTACGTAAAAACTTCGTTAAGTTACAATTCGACTCATCACGAAAAGTAAACTTAACTTCATTCTTCAAAATTTTAGGTTTAGAATATGACAACATGTTCTCACTTTTAGGTGATACTCGTTTTGTTCGTGATATGGTTAACACGGACAGTGAAAATGACTTTAACAAAGCTGTAAATGAATTCTTTGTTGCTCAAATCATTTCACAAGGTATGAGTGGAATCGAATCAATCGACTTCACTAAAGATATCGACAACATTTTACACAATGTTGAAAAGCGTGGTGGAGATGTAAGCGCAATCCCTGCTATCGAAAAAGGTATCTTAAAATTAACTGATGCTCAAATTTACCAAATGATCGTTGACGAAATCAACACAGGTAACACTGCAGCAGAAATCGCTGAATTCCTAAATTTCTGTGACACTAACAAGTACAATAAAGAAAATACATTAATTAAAAAAGTACAACACAACATCGAAAACAAACGTAAGTTAATCAATGATATTTACTCTCGTTTCTTTGAAGGTAGAAGTTACCACTTCGGTGAAGTTGGTCGTTATAAATTCAACTTCAAAGCTGATCTAGTGAAAAACTCGACAATGAACGTTAACTCAAGATTCTTCGGTATGAGACTTGCTGAAGATGTTAAACACTTAAAAGACGAAACAATTATGATTCCTGAAGGAACTGTAATTAACGCTAAGAACATTGATGTTCTTACAGATATCTTAGAAAGTGGATTTGGTCGTTTCACTGAAAAAATCAAAAACTTAGAACTTGGAATTGACAGTGAAGTAGAACTTCAAAAAGTATTAGTTCACACTCCAATGTACGATGAAGTTATTCCAGTAATCGGTACTGTTGAGTCTGATGATGACATCATGAACTTACAGTTAGCTGATATGTTAGTATACTTCAACTACTTCTTCGGATTAATTCACGGAGTAGGTAAATTAGATGACCGTGATCACTTAGGTAACCGTCGTGTACGTTTAGTAGGAGAATTAGTAGAACAAGAATTCTCTCGTGGATTATATGACATTGAAAGAAACATTCGTCGTTACGGATTCCAAAACATTGATGACAATGAAAATGGAAATGTAATTGGTAAAATCTTTACTACAAACAGATTTAACAACGGATTACAAAGATTCTTCGCTTCAGGGCAATTATCTCAATTCATGGATCAAGTAAACCCATTAGCAGAACTTACAAACAAACGTCGTTTATCTGCACTTGGACCAGGTGGTATCTCAAGAGATCGTGCAACTATGGACGTTCGTGATGTACACTTTACTCACTATGGACGTGTTTGTCCAATCGAATCTCCAGAGGGAGGAAACATCGGTCTTATGTCATCTCTTACAGTATATGCAAGAATTAATGACAAAGGATTCATCGAGTCTCCTTACTTAAAAGTAACTAAGAAATTCGATAAAGATGGTAAGTTCTTAACTTCATTCGTAAGTGAAACTCCAGAATACTTAACAGCAATCGACGAAAGTAGATTCTGTGTAGGTCAATCAACTGTTGAGATTGATGATGAAACAAATGAAATCATTGAACGTGAAATTCCATCTCGTTACAATGGTCAAAATGAAATCCGTCCGTTAGAGATGATCGATTACATCGAGATTTCTCCGAAACAAGTATTCTCTGCCGGAGCAGGATTAATTCCATTCTTAGAGAACGATGACGTAACGCGTGCACTTATGGGTGCCAACATGCAACGTCAAGCCGTGCCTTTAATGATTAATGAAAGTCCTATCGTTGGTACTTCAATGGAACACCACGTTGGTAAAGATAGTAGTAGTGTTGTAAATGCTAAAGAACCTGGTAAGGTTGTTGGTGTTACAAGTGAAGTTATCTCTATTGAAGGTGAAAGTGGAGTAACTGATTATAAGTTAGTTAAATACCGTCGTACAAACAATGGTACAACTTTAAACCAAAGTCCAATTGTTAAATTAGGAGATACTGTTGTTCAGGATCAAGTAATTGCTGATGGTACTGGTCTTAAAGACGGAGAATTAGCTCTTGGTAAAAATGCAGTTGTTGCATTCTTAACTTGGGATGGTTATAACTATGAGGATGCGATTATCGTATCTGACCGTTTAGTAACTGAAGATGTATATACTTCAATTCACATTGAAGAATATGTATGTGAGGTATTACAAACTAAATTAGGAACTTCACAAATTACTCGTGATATTCCAAACGTAAGTGATGAAGCTAAAAAGCACTTAGATGAAGACGGTATCGTTATTGAAGGTACTCGTGTTGAAGCTGGTGATATCTTAGTTGGTAAAGTAACTCCTAAAGGTAAGAGTGAGCTTACAGAAGAAGAGAAATTATTATTCGATATCTTCGGTGAGAAAACTAAAGATGTTAAAGATGAATCATTACGTATTCAAAATGGTGGAGGAGGTATTGTACAAAAAGTATTAGTGTACGATGCTGACGAAATCGAAGCTGCTAGCGAAGTTAAGAAAATCGTTAAAGTATACGTTGCTCAAAAACGTAAAATCCAAGAAGGGGATAAGATGGCGGGACGCCACGGTAACAAAGGGGTTATCTCTAAAATCTTACCTCGTGAAGACATGCCATACTTAGAAGACGGAACTCCAGTTGACATCATGTTAAACCCATTAGGGGTACCATCTCGTATGAACATCGGACAAGTACTTGAAATGCACTTAGGTATTACAGGTAAAATGCTTGGTATGAAGTTCGCAACAGAGGTATTCGAAGGGGCTTCAGAAGAAGAATTATTAGGTCTTATGGATAAAGCTGGAATTAAATCTACAGGTAAGTTCCCATTAATTGATGGACGTACTGGTGAGAAGTTTGATAAAGACGTAACTGTTGGTGTAATGTACATCATGAAATTATCACACATGGTTGAAGATAAGATGCACGCTCGTGCAATTGGACCATACTCATTAGTTACTCAACAACCACTTGGTGGTAAGGCTCAATTCGGTGGACAAAGATTCGGAGAGATGGAAGTTTGGGCTCTTGAAGCATATGGTGCAGCGCACACATTACAAGAGTTATTAACTGTTAAATCTGATGATATCTTTGGTCGTTCTAAGAAATATGACTCAATTTTACGTGGAGAAGACTACGATGAAACAGTTCTAACTGAATCATTCAACGTATTATTAAACGAGATTCAAGGTCTAGGTATCGATATGGGTATGTATGATGAAACTGATACAGAAGTTAAAATTACAGACTTAATCGAATATTAGAAGAAAGGATGCCAATGACAGCACAGAAACATATTGAAGATGTAAAGTATATTCAAATCAAATTAGCATCACCTGAAAAGATTATTAGTGAATGGTCAAATGGTGAAGTTGAAACGCACGAAACAATTAACTACCGAACTCTGAAACCAGAGTTAGGTGGGTTATTCTGTGAGCGTATTTTCGGGCCACAAAAAGACTATGAATGTCACTGTGGTAAGTATAAAAAATCAACTTATAAAGGTAAAAGATGTGAGATTTGTGGTGTAGATATTATTTCTGCAAAAGTTAGAAGACAACGTAAAGGTCACATCAAATTAGAAGAGCCTGTTGTTTCTCCAATGTATAAAAAACACATTATGACTTTATTAGGTTGTAAAATGCGTGATATTGATGCATTAATGCAATACAACGCATACATCGTAACTAAATCTAACAACTCTCAATTACCAGCTGGTAGTATTACTGAGGAAGAAGATAAATTAGTTGAGATGAAAGGAATTGAATATAGATCAGGTACAATTGGTTTATATGAATACCTTAAAAACTATGATATCGATAAAGAAATCCGAGGTATGGAAGATGAAATTATCGATATCAAAAAGAACATTGTTTCAAGTAAAAATGGTGGTGGAGCTGCTAAAAATGACGATAACTTACGTAAAATCAACGCTAAGCTTGAGTTATTATTAAACTTCCGTAACTCAGGAAACCGTCCTGAATGGTTAGTAATGACAGTTATTCCTGTTATTCCACCTGATTTACGTCCATTAGTACAAATCGGTTCTGGACGTTTCGTAGTTTCTGGTTTAAACGAACTTTACCGTAAAGTAATTATTCGTAACAACCGATTAAAAGAAATGAAAAACGTACATGCAGCTGAATTATTATTAAACGATGGTCGTGTTGCTCTTCAACGTGCAGTTGAAGAATTATTCGATAACTCTAAAAATAATGAATCTGTATCGGCTAATAACCGTAACAAGAAAATTCAAAAATCACTAGTTGAAATGTTAAAAGGTAAGCAAGGACGTTTCCGTCAAAACTTACTTGGTAAACGTGTTGACTTCAGTGGTCGTTCAGTAATCGTTGTAGGTCCAAACTTAAAATTAGATGAGTGTGGTCTTCCAAAGAAAATGGCGCTTGAATTATTCAAACCGTTTGTAATTGCTGATTTATTAAAATCAGGAAAAGCGTTCAATATTAAATTTGCAAAAATTAAAATTGAAAACCAAGAAGATGATGTATGGGAAGCTTTAGAGCGAGTTATTCAAACTAAAAAAGTACTTCTTAACCGTGCACCAACGCTTCACCGTTTAGGGATCCAAGCTTTCCGTCCACGTATCGTAGAAGGTAAAGCAATTCGTTTATCTCCACTTGTATGTTCTGCATATAATGCCGATTTCGATGGTGACCAGATGGCCGTTCACTTACCTTTAAGTGATAAAGCACAACAAGAAGCAACTAAATTAATGTTAGCTTCTAACAACATCTTAAACCCGAAAGATGGACAACCAATCGTTGCACCATCTCAGGATATGATCTTAGGTAACTATTATGTATCATTAGAAGAGAAGAACACTAAAGTTCACATCTTCAAGTCTGAAAAAGAAGCTTTGCTTGCTTTTGAGAACAGATACATTACTTTACAAGACCGTGTATTCATTAAGGCTACAGGAATTGAAAAAGGTTACTTAGGTGAAGACATTGAAGATAAATTAGTATTTACTACTGTTGGTAAAACAATCTTCAATAAAATCACTCCAGATGATTACCACTATATTAATGAAGCAAACATTGAGAACTTTAATGGAATTGACCCTAAATACATCGTATCTATGGGAACAAACTTACAAGAGTACTTAAATGCTGCACCAGTTAATATTCCTTTCAAAAAAGGGTTCTTATCTGATTTAATTTACGATATCTTCGAAAAATACGATATCCCTGAAACTTCTAAAATGTTAGATAGTATGAAAGACTTAGGTTATAAATACTCAGCATTATCAGGAATCTCAATTTCATTCGCCGATGTACCAACTGTTGAAAAACAAGACATCTTAGATGAAGCTCAAGATAAAGTAGATGAGTGGAACGCATTATTCGGTATGGGATTAATTACTGAAGAAGAGCGTTACCAACGAATTACTCAGGATATCTGGCCAGAAGCTGGTGAGCGTATCACTGATAACTTAATGGAAACATTAGACAATACAAACAACATCTTCATGATGTCTGATTCAGGTGCCCGTGGTAACCGTTCTAACTTCAAACAGTTAGGTGCAATGCGTGGTCTGATGGCGGCCCCAAGTGGTGAGATCATCGAATTACCTGTAAAATCTTCATTCAAAGAAGGGTTATCAGTACTTGAGTACTTCATCTCTTCTCATGGTGCCCGTAAAGGTCTTGCCGATACAGCACTTAAGACAGCCGATTCAGGTTACTTAACTCGTCGTCTAGTAGACGTTGCACAAGATGTTGTAGTAACAGAAGAAGATTGTCATACTTACGATTACAACTTAGTATCTGATATTACTGAAGGTACAGAAGTAATTGAAAAATTAAAAGACAGAATTATCGGTCGTTTCTCAGCTGAAACTATCTACACTAAAGATGGGGACTTAATTGTTGAGAAAGACGAAATGTTTAGTGAAGCACAAGCTGAAGAAGTAATTGCTAACGATATTAAAGAAGTTAAATTACGTACAATCTTTACTTGTAAATCTAAGCAAGGTGTATGTCAAAAATGTTACGGACGTGACTTATCAACTAACAAACTTGTTAATGTTGGTGAAGCAGTTGGTATCGTATCTGCTCAGTCAATCGGTGAGCCAGGTACACAACTTACAATGCGTACATTCCACACTGGTGGGGTAGCCGGAAACGATATTACACAAGGTCTTCCTCGTATCGTTGAGATCTTAGAAGCTCGTACTCCAAAAGGTAAGGCAGTAATTGCTACTGAAACTGGAGAATTAGAAGTTAACGAGAAATCAGCAGGATACGAAGTAATCATTAAAAATGGTAAAGAAATTCTTTCACAAGAAATCATTCCTCATGGATACAAAATTAAGTATAACAGTGGAGATATGGTAGCTCGTGGTGACTTATTAACAGAAGGTAGTGTACATACTAAAGAATTACTTGAATATAAAGGTGTAGATGAAGTTCGTAAATACATCTTAAAAGAAATTCAAAAAGTATACCGTCTTCAAGGGGTAGGAATCAACGATAAACACATCGAAATCATTGTTAGTCAAATGCTTAAATTTATCCGTGTTGTAGACAGTGGTTCAACTGATTTAATCTCAGGAGAATTATTACGTTACAGCCAATTAGTTGATGCAAACTTAGGTGCATTAGTTAAAGGTAAAGATACAGCAATTGCAGTTCCTGCAGTTATGGGTATCAAGGAAGCATCTCTTAAAACAGAAAGTTTCTTATCTGCAGCTTCATTCCAAGAAACTGCAAAAGTATTAGCAAACGCAACAGTACGTGGTAAGAAAGATTACTTACGTGGTGTTAAGGAAAATGTTATTGTTGGTAAATTAATTCCAGCCGGAACTGGTAAAGTAGATAACTACAAAGGGATTAATGACGAATTAATAGCAGCTGAGGCTGCTGCAAAGCTTGCTACAGAGCTGGCTGAAGTAGAAACTGAAGTACAAGCATAATGCGTGATTATTCAAATTTAGACGTTTTCGAACGTCTAAATTTATTAATACGTTCCAACGATAATATTAAATATGATATTGCTCGTTACCTACTTGATTTTGAAGGTGACTATTCACGTTTAAAAATCAAAACTATATCAGAAGCAGTGAATGTCTCGAACTCTACAGTTTCGAGATTTGCTAATAATATAGGGTATCAAAGTTATGGAGAAATGATTTTCAGCCTTGATCAAGCTCGTCTTGAGCAGGAAAAAGATGATAACTCAGATGTTCATGATCGCGATATTGAAAAGCATATGCAAGATATTATTTCAACATTTGAAATGACTAAAAATGAGATTAATGAAGATGATATTAATAATGTTATTGATTTAATTAAAAATAGTGATAAAATCAATATCTTTGCGTTAGGTGAAACAAACATTGTTGCTCAAGATTTACAACTGAAATTAGTAAGAATTGGATTTAATGCTACAGCTTATCAAGATATACACACACAACACTTTACAGCATGTAACTCAACAGAGAAGACGTTAAGTATTGCACTTACGTATTCGTCTACTACAAAAGAAGTTTTAAAAAACTTAGAGACAGCAAAAGCTTATGGATCACGTACAGTGCTTATAGGTAATCAAAAAGCAAATAACAGTGATTTTGTCGACTCTTACTTAAATGTAATTGCAACAGAATCAATTGCCCGTGTATTTTCAACTACTTCAAGGTTTGCAATGTTATTTATGATTGATGTTTTATATCATAAATTAATTCAACGTGATGAAGAGAAGTACACAGAGAAACTAACGAAAACGAGATTAATTAAAAGGTAGGAATAATGGAATACGCGGTAATTGGACTTGGTCGTTTTGGGATGACAGTTGCTCAAACTTTAACTGATTTAAACCAAGATGTAATCGCCATTGAAATAGATGAGCAGAAAGCAAAAGAAGTATCTGAAATTGTACGTTCGACGTTAATTTTAGATGCAACAGATGTAAAAGCATTATCTGAAATTTCAATTGAACATGTTGACGTAGTAATTGTTGGTATGGGTCAATCAAGTATGACACAATCAATTTTAACTTGTCTTGCACTTAAGAAAGTTGGAGTTAAAGAAATTATTGCGAAAGCAGTAAATGATTCTCATAAAGAAATTTTAGAAAAGATTGGTGTTGACAGAGTTATTAACCCCGAGGAAGCAATGGGTAAAAAACTAGCTAAGCAAATTGTTAAACATCAACCATTTGAAGGTATTTCATTATCTGATACAATGGAAATTCGTAGTTTACAAGTATCAAAAAATAATACGAAAATCGTATTTAAAACTATTCAAGAAGTTAACTTGAGAAAAAACTTTAATATTAATATCGTATGTATTAAGCGTGATGAAAATGAAGTAATCATTGCTGAGCATGATACAATGATTAAACCAGATGATATCCTATTAATCGCTGGTGAAATCACTCAAATTGATTTATTTGAGAAGAAATATGGTATTGGTAAATAGACCTTGAAAGGACAGTTATGTTAGAAATTTTTAATCAAATAGATGCATTAATTATTACACACCACGAAAATAAAAAGTATATTTCTGGTTTTAAAGGAAGTGAATCTTTAGTAGTATTATTACCCTCTGAAACATTATTTATAACAGATGGGCGTTATAAAACTGTAATTAAAAATGATTTAAAGCCAGAAGTTACAGCTTTCATTACTGAAACTGGACAAAGCCACCAAGCTAAGTTAGTTGAAGTTTTAAAAGAAAGAAAATTAGAAACAATTGGTATTGAAGCAAATAATATGACTGTTGGAATGTATGAAAGCTTACAAGCTGAATTAGATGGTTCTACATTAGTTTCAACTTTCGATGTGATCGAAGGATTACGTGAAATTAAAACTGAAGATGAATTAGATAAAATTAAAGCTGCAGTTGCACTTACAGATAAAGCATTCGCACACATTACTGAAAACATTAAACCAGGTATGACTGAGATTGAAGTTCGTAATATGGTTGATAATGCTCACTTTGCATTAGGTGGAGACCGTCTTTCATTTGAAACGATTGTTGCTAGTGGACCAAATGGTGCATTACCTCATGCAAAGCCAACAGATCGAGTTATTGAATCAGGAGATATGGTTACAATTGACTTTGGTGTATTCAAAGACGAATATTGTTCTGACATGACTCGTAGTTTCTTCGTTGGAGAAGCTACAAACGAAAAATTAATCGAGATTCATAATACAGTTTATAAAGCATGGGAAACGCAAATTGCTGCTGCTCGTGCTGGAATGACTGGACATGAACTTGATAAAATTGGACGTGACATAATTGAAGAAGCTGGATATGGTGAATACTTCATTCACGGTACTGGTCACTCACTTGGTCTAGAAGTTCACGAAAATCCGCGTGTTGCAAAAGGTTGGCATAAAGAGTTATTAGCAGGGCATGTTGTAACGATCGAGCCAGGAATTTACGTTGAAGGAATTGGTGGAGTACGTATTGAAAACGACATCATTATTCGCGAAGGTGGATGTGAAAGTTTAAATGCTGCAAACCCAAACTTCGATGTAGCTATTAAGGGGTAACATGGCAGAGAGATATTTTAAAGTAAATGGTGGAAATAAATTAACTGGTAAAGTTACAGTATCAGGTGCAAAGAACTCTGTTCTTGCATTATTAATCGCTTCAGTATTAACTGACAAGCAATTAGTAATTGAAGATGTTCCTTCAATTAAGGATGTATATGACTTAATTGAAATCCTAGAATACTTAGGTTCTAATGTAATCGTAAGTGATCAAGGTGAACGTAAGATTGTAACTATTGATAACAAGAATTTAGAGTATAAACCATTACTTATTGAACAAATTACAAGATTTAGAGCGTCATACTACTTAATGGGTGTAATGCTTGGACGATTTGGAAAATGTGAATTACTAATTCCAGGTGGATGTTTCTTAGGTCCTCGTCCTATTGATTTACACTTAAAAGGTTTTGAGTCTCTTGGTTGTGAAATTGAAGAATTTACACACGAAGGAAACGACGCAATTAGAATTACTGCAAAAACTGGTAGAATTGAATCTAATACAATCTTCTTAGATTTTCCATCAGTTGGAGCAACAATCAACTTACTATTAGCATCAGCAATCTCAAATGGAACTACTATTTTAGAAAACGCTGCAAAAGAACCAGAAATTGTAGATGTTATTACATTATTAAACACTATGGGTGCTAACATACGTGGTGGAGGTACTGGAGTTATTAAAATCGAAGGTAAAGAAAGCCTTAAAGGTTGTTATCACCAAGTTATTCCAGACCGCATCGAAGCCGGCTCATATTTAATGCTTGCAGGTTTAATTGGGGAAAATGTTATTATTGATAATGTTATTCCAGAACACTTAGACGCTGTAGTTTCTAAATTAGAGCAAATTGGAATTAAGATGGTTATTGAAGTTGATCGTATTACTGTTTTAGGAAAAACTGAAAACTTATCACCTGTAAAAATTCAAACGGGAGTATATCCTTCATTTGCAACTGACTTGCAACAAGTTATGGCAACAATGCTTACACAAGTTCCAGGTTACAGTGAAATAACAGAAACTATTTATCCAGATAGATTTAAAAACTGTTATTACTTAAACGACATGGGTGCAAATATTGAAATTAAACGTAGTGAGAAATTTGGACAAGCACAAATTAATGGTGGAACACCATTAACTGGTGATGTTGTTGAAGCAACAGACTTACGTGCAGGATTCTCATTATTATTTGCAGGATTAATCGCTGAGGGAGAAACTGAAGTACATAACATAAATCACGTATTACGTGGTTATGCAAACATTGTGAAGAAGTTAACTAACCTTGGTGCAGACATTGAATTAATGGAAAAATAATTTTGTTAGATCTAGCGAAAGCTAGGTCTTTTTTTTATACTAAAAACTATAAATTTGTAAATAGATTATTACACTTTACTATTATATTAAATTTCTTTTTGCAATTTATTCTTGATTTGCAATTGTTTTTATAGTACAATGTTTATTAAGTTGCAGTTTGCAATTTTAAGGAGCGAGATGAATAAGAATATTATAGATGAAATTAAGAGATTAAAAACTGAAAAGAATGCGGTTATATTAGCCCATTACTACCAAACACCTGAGATTCAGGATATAGCAGATTACACAGGAGATTCACTAGCACTTTCAATAGCAGCTCGTGATACTGATGCCGACATAATTGTATTCTGTGGAGTACACTTTATGGCAGAAACAGCGAAAATTATATCACCACATAAAATGGTATTATTACCAGAACTAACTGCTGGATGTCCAATGGCTGACATGATTGATGGGGATGATGTACGTAGTTATAAGGCTGCTAACCCAGGTGCTAAAGTAATGTGTTATGTAAATAGTACAGCAGATGTAAAAGCAGAGAGTGATGTATGTGTAACAAGTACCAATGCAATGAAGATTGCTGAAAACTATAAGGGTCAGAAAATGTTATACGTACCAGATCAAAATCTTGGTGAGTATTTAAATGAACAAGTTGAAGGACTTGAACTTGATTTATGGCCTGGGCATTGCTGTATTCACAATAACTTAAAAGTAGATGAAACAGTAGCTATGCAAGAAAAATATCCAAATGCGAAACTTATTGTTCACCCGGAGTGTAACCCTAAGGTTGTAAAAATGGCTGAATACGTAGGTAGTACAAAAGGCTTATTAAACTATGTAATTGAATCTGATCATGATGAGTTTATCATTGGGACTGAAGAAGGGATCTTACACCAGGTGAATAACCTAACGGAAGGGAAGACATTCCACTTATTATCAGAAAGATTAGTATGTAGAAATATGAAGAAAACTAATTTAGAGAAACTTCATTATGTTCTTGATACCTTAGAAAATCAAATTGAAATCGAACAAGATACTTTAACTCGCGCGCAAAAAGCAATTAACTTAATGTTAGAGTTAAGCTAATGTTTGATGTTGTCATTATTGGAAGTGGAGCTGCAGGTTTAACAACAGCCTTAAATGTAGACTCAAACCTTAATGTTTTAATACTAACTGCAGATAGCAAAGATGGAGCAAACACCAAACTTGCGCAAGGTGGAATTGCTGCCTCTTGGAAACCAACAGCTGAGCAGATAAAGTCGCATATTGAAGATACGATGATTGCTGGATCAAACGCAAATGATCTACAAGCCGTTACTAATTTAATTGAAAGCTCAAGTAGTGCAATCGATTTTCTAATCGACTGTGGGACAAACTTTGATAAGTGTGGAGATGATTATGATTTAACATCGGAAGGGGCGCACTCAATGCGTCGTATTTTTCATGCCCAAGGTGATAGTACAGGGCGAGTGATATATGAGTCTCTTTTAAACAAAGTTGTCAAGAGTAGTAACATTTCGATCATTGATAATGCAAATTGTAATAAATTAGAAGAGCTAAGTGCTCAAACTTATAAGCTATATTTTGAACAAAACAATATCCAAAAATCAATTACGACAAATAACTTAGTTATTGCGAGTGGAGGATATGGGAGTTTATATACCGCATCAACTAATACAAAGTGGATTACGGGAACTAGTGTTATTTTGGCAAACCAAGTAGATGCTGCAATTGAAAGCATGCATTTAATCCAGTTCCATCCAACAGGATACCGTGATAATAATGGTAAGTATCATTTATTAACTGAATCATTACGTGGGGAAGGGGCACGCATCTATTCACCGCAGTCAGGCTATTTCATGACGAACTATCATAGTCTTGGTGATGTAGCACCTCGTGATATTACTAGTCGTGCAGTTCAAGCTGAACTTGATAAAGGTAATGAAGTGTATTTAGATTGTTCAAGTTTATGCGTTGAAGGTAGTGTCTATGAACGCTTCCAAACAGTTAGTGCTTGTGTTGCACAAGATGGTCGTGACTTGTGCACAGATTTTATTCCAATTAGACCAGTAGCTCATTATAGTATAGGTGGAATTAAAGTAGATGCTAATAGTCAATCTACAAAACAAGGTCTTTATGCCGTAGGTGAAGCTTCATCAACTGGAGTTCATGGTGCTAATCGTTTAGCTTCAAACTCACTACTAGAATGTGTGGTTTATGGAATCAGTTGTGGTAACCATATTACTAAACAAAACAGTTATCAAATTGAAACAGAAGATAAACAAATTGATAAGGTATCAGAGCAAACTTTAAATACTATTCAAGGTATATTAAATAAATACTGTAACATTACTCGTAATGACCAGCAGCTACAACTAGCAAGAGAGCAACTTAGTAACATAAATGGTAATAGTAGTGATCAAGGATTAATTACACTTGCTACTAAGATTATTGATAGTTGCATAGAACATCCAAGTATCGGATGTCACTTTAAGGAGAACAATGAATAAATTAGATATTATAAAACTTAGTATAGAAGAGGATTTAGGACAAGGTGATGTGACTACAGACCCAATCTTTACAACGGAGTCGACAACTGCAAAGTTAATTGTCAAAGAAGAAGGGATTATTGCTGGGATAGAAGTATTCAAACAAGTGTTTGAAGTAGTAAATCCAAGTGTTGAGGTTAACTTTACTGCTAAAGATGGTGATAACGTTTCAGTAGGACAAGTAATTGCGACAATTAGTGGACTAACTAAATCAATCTTACATGCAGAGCGAGTAGGACTTAACTTAATGCAAAGAATGAGTGGTGTTGCAACTTTAACTAGTAAGTATGTAGCTGAGCTTGCAAATGATAAGACAAAGATTTATGATACGAGAAAAACGACACCAATGCTAAGGTTATTTGAAAAAGAAGCGGTTGTTATTGGTGGAGGAGAAAATCATCGTTATAACTTAGGTGATCAAGTATTAATTAAAGATAATCATATTGCAGCAGCGGGTTCAATTACTAAGGCAGTACATTTAACTCATAACGCGAGTCCTAATTTACAAATTGAAGTTGAATGTGAAACACTTGCACAGGTCGAAGAGTGTTTAGATACAAAACTAGTTGATATTATTATGCTTGATAATATGTCTAATCAAATGATGAGTGAAGCAGTAGCGTTAATCGATGAAAAGAGTATTGTTGAAGCGAGTGGTAATATGACTATAGCACGTATTTCGGAAGTATCTAAACTTGGTGTAGATAGGATTAGTGTTGGTAATTTAACGCACTCATATACGAGTCTAGATATAAGTTTAAAAATGGAGGATGACTATGCAAACAAAGATATGTGAAGAGATGCGTGTGAAAAAGCAAATTGATGTACAACATGAAATTGAAACTAGAGTTAACTTTTTGAAAAATGAACTAATCAGTTCGAATTTAAAAACATTAGTACTAGGTATATCAGGTGGGCAAGATTCAACTTTAACAGGGAAGTTATGTCAACTTGCGGTAGAACAGTTACGCACAGAAACTAATGAAGATTATAAGTTCATTGCAGTTCGTTTACCATACGGAGTGCAAGCAGATGAAGATGACTGTAGGTTAGCGCTAGAATTTATCAAACCCGATCAATTAGTTACTTATAATATTAAACAAGTAGTTGATACTCACGAACAGTTATTAAGAGATTGTGGACAAGAGATTACTGATTTCAATAAAGGTAACATTAAAGCAAGAGAACGTATGATTGTGCAATATGCTATTGCTGGAAACAACAGTGGTCTTGTAGTTGGAACGGACCATAGTTCAGAAGCAATTACCGGTTTCTATACAAAGCATGGTGATGGGGCGGCTGATTTGGCTCCAATATTTGGGCTGAACAAACGTCAAGGTAAACAATTATTAGCAGCCTTAGATTGTCCAAAAATATTATATATTAAGCAGCCAACTGCTGACTTAGAAGACGGACGTCCCGGTCTTGCTGATGAAGTTGCACTAGGTGTTAGTTACGAGCATATTGATGATTACCTTGAGTTCAAGCAAGTGGTAGATAGTTCAAAGCAGGTTATTGAAAGTCATTATACAAAGACAATTCATAAACGCACGGGTGTTAAAACGATATACGATAATTAATCTATTTTCCCAACGACTAGTAAATTAGAGTTATTATATTAGTAAGGGAGTTAGTATGGAAACAATATATTTTAATCGAGCAGTAAATAGTAAAAAACCATCAACAATAAGAAATGCTAAAACATCTTGTCCGTTTTGTGATACTAGTCAGTTAGCAGCAGTTGTTGATCGCCAAGATGATATGATTCTTGTTCAAAATAAGTTCAGTACACTTAAAGATGCAAACATGATGGTCTTGATTGAGAGTGATGTGTGTGACTCTAATATCCATACATATACAATCGATAAGTTAACAGCTTTACTTAAATTTGCAATTGAGAAGTGGATCTCGTTTGAACAGACAGGTGAGTATAAGTCAGTTGCATTATTTAAAAATAAAGGTCTTCATTCAAGTGGGACTATTAAACACCCACATATGCAGATTATTGGGTTTAAAGATCAAGATTGTCATAAACAAATTCAACTTGAAAATCTAGAGGGACATAGTATTAACATCGGTGATGATATTGAATTTAATTTAAGTACGCTACCAAAGATAAGCTTTTTAGAATATAACGTAGAAGTAACAACTGATTATTCTAAACTCGCTAAGACAGTAAGTCTAATTACTAAATACATTGAAGATACATATTGGGGTCCGGAAGCAAGCTATAACTTTTTCTTTTATAACATCGAATGCAAACGCTACTTGAAGATAATTCCAAGATATCCAACTTCAGCAATTCATATTGGATATGGATTAGTTCAAATTTATGATGAGCAGCTATTAAATGATTATGAATGCAGCATACATGATTTTTACAATAAACTAAGTTAGTAAGGTTTGTTATGGATTCCAAGGAGGAGCCATGGCAAAAACAGTATTTCCGAGTGGATATAGCGGACAACTAAACTATATCGAAAATAATGAAGCAATAAAATTTGTTAAAGATACATTTGAAGCAAGTTTACGCTCGACATTAAATTTAACTCGAGTTTCGGCTCCACTATTTGTAGATGTGAAAACGGGACTTAATGATAATTTAACAGGTGTTGAGTTACCGGTAGCTTTTACGCCAGCTAATGCTGATGAGCTAGAGTTACAAATCATTCAATCACTTGCTAAATGGAAAAGATACACTCTAGCTCAGAACAACTTCAAAGTACATTCAGGTATTTACACAGATATGAATGCGATTAGGAAAGATGAAGTGCTAGATAATATCCACTCTTTATACGTTGATCAATGGGATTGGGAAGTTGTGATTAGTACTCTAGATAGAAATGTTAGATTCTTAAAGAATACGGTCGATAGCATTTATCAAACAATCTTAGATGTAGAACATGCAATACTAATTCGTTACCCAATGCTAGTTGATTCAAAGTTACCGAAAAAGATTAAATACATCACAACTCAGGAACTACTTGATATGTTCCCAGGAGAAGCGCCACGAGAGCGCGAGAAACTAGCTTGTAAAGAGTTTGGTGCAATTTTCCTAATGAAGATAGGTGGAACACTTACTAACGGCGAGAGTCATGATAAACGAGCTCCTGATTACGATGACTGGGAGTTAAATGGTGATATTATAGTTTGGAATCAAACATTGGAAGATGCCTTTGAACTATCTAGTATGGGTATTAGAGTTAATAACACTGCTCTTGAGCGACAAGTTAAACTCGCTAATCGAGAGCAGCTATTAGAACTACCTTATCACCAAAGTATCTTAGCAGGTGAATATCCTTACTCGATTGGTGGGGGAATTGGCCAAAGTAGATTATGTATGTACTTTTTGCGCAAAGCTCATATTGGTGAAGTCCAATCGTCAGTTTGGGATCAAGAAACAATTGACGCTTGTAATAAGCATCATGTTAAATTACTATAAAAATAATAAGGTTGATATTAGGCAAGCACTTTGTTATGCTTTGATTGGATAATAAATAATGGAAAAGACACCAGCGCTAACTGGTGTCTTTATTTTTTTTATTAGGATGATAATTAATAATGGTCTAGTACTTAACTAGTACTATAATAACAATAATTTCAAACAAAACTACGATTGCTTGCAATTACTATCCTCCATGTAAAATTATTATTCAATAACCTTCCATATTATCCTCCGATAGACGGACAAAATGATTATCTCATGGAAAGCATTAAAATAGATGTATGCCTTTTTTAGTATATATTAACAGTATAGATAGAACTAAAGCTAGAAAAAGACTAATTAAATATAGTAAAGAAGAGACTGCCAATTGGTAGTCTCTTTTCTATTTGATAGATATATAAACTGTGTTTGTAAAACTAAATTTTGGTGTTATAGAAAAAAAGGGTAGAGAAAAACTCTATCCTTTATGTATTTAATTTGATAGTAGTACTATATACTCCATCTTGTCCTGTAACTTCAATTGTGTAGTTTTCAAATTCACTAAGTCTAGATATAATTGTTTTACCAACACCGCTTCCAGCATTATCTGTAAAGTCATTACTAATAGTAACTATACTTCCATCATTAGTTACTTTTAAGAAGCTCTTAGAGTATTTAGAAGCATTTAAAAGTAAGTTATTAAAGACTAAGTTAAGTGGAACAGGATTTGCTGTAAACTCATAGCTATCTAGTTCAAGCTCTACATTTTTTTCATTTAAGTAAACATCAAACATTTTAATTTTACTTTCAATGAAAGGTTTTATATTGAACTCTTGCTTTAATTTATCAGTAGCTGTTAATGAATTAAGGGTAACTTGAATAAGTTCATTATTCTCACTAATAATATTTTGAACTTGATCATTTACAACTTCAAAGTCTGCATATTCACCTACTTGACTCTTATGTAAATACATTAGCGTAACAATGTGAGCAAGTGGTGTTTTTAGTTCGTGAGTTACAGCACGAAGTAGTTCATTACGATTAACAATTTCTCGATTTAAATCATGTTCCATGCTCATTAGAGCAGTACCAATTTTTGCAATCTCATCATCGTGTGTAAATGTTAAATCCTGATTAGATTCTAAGTTAGCAATGTCATCAATATAGCTAACCAGTTTGTCTAACGGGCGACCTACACGTTTATTAATAAACATGTTAACACTAATTAACATTGCTAAAAAGATAAGTGTAGTAAAAGTTGCAATTGCCATAGTAATAATAACTATATCGTTTGTAATTGATGCATTTAAAGATAGTGTTATTAAATTGTCTCTAGTAGCAAATGTAACCATTTCAGTTTGACCATTGAATTTTGCTTCAAAATGATGCTCTGCATTTTCAGGAGTGCTTTGGTTACCTGCAATGCGATTAAACATTTGTAGAAACTCAGTATAATCACTGAAGTTGCTATTAGGATCTAATATGGCATCAAGAGCCTCTTCTTCAACGTCACTCTTAGACTTTATAGTATAAGTGAAACCTTGTTCATCTGCATATGTGATTAGTTCATTCTCTGTTAAAGTTGCTTCATTTTGTTCAAAGAAAACTTGAAGCTTATTTAACTTAAAGTCGACATAAAAATTTTGAATGAAAATTGTTGCTCCAAAAATCATAACAAAATATACGACAACTAGTATGAAAATATGTTGGGTAACTTCCTTAGAAAGCTTACTTTCCTTCATATGAATATCCTAGTCCTCGATGCGTTTTTAATAAAGTTGCATGGTCACCCAGTTTTTTTCTGATGTTTAAAATTGTAACTTCAACAATTTTTTCAGACATATTCATGTTACCGTACCATACTTCATTGATTAAATCATATTTTGAGAAAATCTTAGTTGGGAATTGCATAAGTAAAGAAAGTAGTTCAAATTCTTTCTGAGTTAACTTAATACTATCACCATAAATTTTTAAACTATATGTATCTGAATCTAAGTAGATTTCACCATCGTCATTTGCATTTGACATTTCAAAGTATTTATTTAGTTTGAAACTTAATATATCATAGTTAATCGGCTTAACTAAATAGTCAAGCACATTTAAGTTATAACCAATTAGTTGATCATTCTCGCTACCTAAAGCTGATAATACAACAACTGGAATTTTAATGTTCTGATTCACTAAATATTTTAGTAAACTAATACCATCACCATCATCCATCATAATATCTGTAATGATTAAGTGAAAGCTGTGTTCTTCAACAACCTCAATCGCTTTGTTTCCGCTAGTTGTTTCAACTACTTCATATCCTTCGTTTTCTAGGAAAACTTTTAGTCCCAGACGAAGTAGTTGGTCATCCTCTACAATTAATATTTTTTTCTGCATAATGTCTCCTTACAATTATTATACTAACTATTTGCGGGTACATTATTTAAATTACTTTTTGCTGCAGTTTTTTTAATAACCTCTAATAGTTTTTTGTTATAATCTTTCGATTTGGATTTTTTCTTATTCATCATACCTCCAATACAAGTATATTATAGTAATTTAGAGTTAATTATTAGTTAATCAATTTTGTGGTATAATTTACAATAGAAAGTAGGTATTATGAAAGCATGTGATTTATTAAATACAACAAGTGAAATTGAAATAACTAATATAACAAATAACTCTCGTGAAATCGAGCCAGGAGGTCTTTATTTTGCACTTAAGGGGTTAACTGTAGACGGTCATAACTACATCGATAGTGCGATTGAAAATGGGGCTGTAGCGATAGTTCATACTAGTGATGTTTCAAAACAAGACGGTATTTTATACATTCAAGTTGAGGATATGAATGTTGCCTATAATCAAATTTCAAGTAAGTTTTGGGGATATCCAACAAATAGTTTAAAAGTAATTGGGACTACAGGAACTAACGGGAAGTCAACTACATCTTGGATTTTAGATGATATCTTAAATTCAGTATATAACAGTGGATACATTGGAACGATTGGTATTAAAACGGATAACATATTACGTTCATCGCCATTTACAACATTACTTCCACATCAATATAATCAAATCTTTGCACAGATGGTTGAGTCAGGTAAAGACTATGCTACAATTGAGGTTTCATCTCAAGGTTTAGATCAACACCGTACAGACTTCATTGAATTTGACTATGCAATTATGACAAACTTAACTCATGATCACTTAGACTATCATAAGACAATGGAAAACTACTTAACCGCAAAAGCAATTCTATTTACTAGTTTAAAAGCAGATGGTATTGCAGTTATTAATAATGACGATGATGCATCAAGTGATTATTTAAAATCAGTAACAACAGGTAAAATTGTTACATATGGTATTGATACTGAAAGTGATGTATGGGCTAAAGATGTAAAACTTTTAGCAGACTCATCTGAGTTTACATTATCATACTTCGGTCAAGAATATCCAATTGTAACTAACTTAGTAGGTAAATTCAATGTGTATAACTTACTAGCTGCGATTGCAGTAGCGATTGATTGTGGAATCACAATTGAACAATTGCAGTCAACAGTTCAAAAGTTATCACAAGTAGCAGGTAGAATGGAAATCGTTGAGAATGATCAAGATTTAAACATCATTGTTGATTACGCACATACACCTGATGGATTTACACAAGTATACAACTACGTAAAAGCAATCACTACTGGTAAAGTAATTTCAGTATTCGGTGCTGCCGGAGAACGTGACTTTGTTAAGCGTCCAACTTTAGGTAAGATTGGTAGTGAAGCCTCTGACTACATTATCTTAACAGAAGAAGATTGTTTAGGTGAAGACCCATATAAAATTGCAATGGAAGTTGCAACTGGAATTGAAGACACTCCATATGAGTACATTCAAGACCGTGAAGAGGCAATTGCTAAAGCATTTAGTATGGCAGAAGCAGGAGATAGCGTTGTAATGTTATCTAAAGGACAAGAAGAATTCCAAAAACGTGCAGAAGGTAAGGTTCCATATCCAGGAGATATTAATGTTGCTAAAGCACAATTAAATAAATAATAATTAGACTTCGATAGCTTATCGAGGTCTTTTTTTTAGACCAAAATCCAGTCAGTAAACAAGTGATGAAGCGTGCCACTTTTCTAGAAAACTAGGATCGGATGATTAAATTTAGGAGTATTAAAATAGTTTATTATAAACAATTGTATGTGATAAATATGTCAGAAAATGCAAAAACTTGACTACAATGTGGCGATACCTTGTTGAAAAAAAGTTTTTTTGACATATTTGTCTAATAAAAGTACATGTTATAAAAAAAAGATAATTTTAAATTTATTTAGGTGTAAAATAGTTGTGTGAGGTTTTAAGGAAAAAATTATTATCCATTCTGGAAAAAAATGCAAATCTTCACACAAAACAATTTTGGAGGAAAATTTATGGCAATTTCAGTAACACCAGATGAGCTTAGAGATAAAGCTGATGAATTTAGAACAAACATGGATGAGCAAAAAGACATTATTAGTGATAGTAAGTCATTATTAGATGAATTAGTTGATGATGGATTTGAGGGTGCAACATCGCAAGCATTCATTGATAAGTTTGAAGAATTAGAGCCGGATTTAATTGCAGCAGCAGAACTTTTAGGAGAAATCGCTGAAGCACTAGATCAAGCAGCAGACAACTTCGAAGAGTTAGACGAAGAAATGGCAGGATCTCTAAACGGTTAACCCTCGGGTTAACTTTCATCCAAAAGGTACATATCGGTATGGTTAATTATGGTTAACAGGTGGTACCTTTTGAATGAATGTTTAGAGAGGGTTATTATGAGTAAAAAAATATTATATTTTGTATTAGTTATAGGAGCATTTGTTATTGGAACACAAGTGAATATAAATTTTAAAACATCACAAGTATTTACTAGTGATGTTATTGCTGTTGTAAATAACGATCAAAAAGTTGAATATTTAGATGGGTATTTAAAGCTAGGTGATGATTTTGTTGATAAGCTTGATGCTGAAGATAGCCAGTATAGTTTCCAAACTACAAGTTCAGCAGAAGCTAATCAGGGAATTGTGAGTGGAAAATATGGAGCGGAGATTGTAATTCCTTCGAACTTTACAACGAGTATTTTAAGTGTAAATTCAGAAATGCCAACTAGTACGAGTGTAACGTATACGATGAATGAGAAGTTACTTGCATCAAAGAGTAAGAAAATGGAAGATGAGATTGTAAGAAATATAAGTGAATTTGAAGATAACATAACTTACATGTACATGTATTCGATTTTTGATAGTCTTCATACAACTCAAGAAGGCGTAGAAACAGTTGGTGAGAATTCACAACCAGTGTTCACATTTCTTGAAGAAGTATCAGAAATAGATATTGTGGGAAATCATGATTATGAGTTAAAGCCAAATAATACAGATTCGTTTTCAATAATTGATATAAGTAAGCAAATAAAGCGTTTTTCAGAAACAATTGATTCATATAAGGCTGAGGTAGCAAATATAATTGAAGTTTACAAGGATCAAAATAATGCGTATGGAAACATGGCAACTGAGTCACTTGAGGTGATGGATGAAAATGACCAATTGTTAAACGAACGAATTGACAATGTCGAGGATACACTGGATACGTTAGTTGAAACTAATGAGCAGTACACAGCTAGTGAGTATAGCATTACTAATGCTACTCCGAACATAACGGAGATTCTCACTAAGTATTTCAATCAATTAAAAGTTGTCAATGATACGCGTGAGCAGAACCAGTTAACACTTGATAATACCAATGTGATCAACGACAGTTTACAAATTCTAAATGATAACTCGCAAGTAAGTGGTATTAAGAGTTTATTTGCTACGCGTGTAAGTTATTATAATGATCTTGATCAAATTGTAAACGAATGTTTATCGCAAAATGAGAGTGGAGCTAGCGAGTGTATTTCGAGTTCAATTGATAATTATAAATCAGGATACACTAGTTATGATAATATCATCAGTCAGTTTAAGGATGAACAAGATTATTATCAGACAATGACTTATTACTTAGAACATATTGGAACAGCCGCTGATAGTGAAGCGGAAGCTGGTGATGTACAGTCGTTTACAGTACCGGTTGAAACAGGTGGAGAAACGACTAGTCAAGCGTCTGCCGAACAAACGGAAAGCCCGGAGTTTGCATTAACTAGTTATGGAGAAAATCTGACGCCAACGGACAGTAGTGATAATAACTTAATCGGTTTACATATTGATAATGCAAACAGCGTATCATCAATCTCACTTGATATTACAGAATCAAAAAATATTAAGTCAATTACAAATGTAGCAACAACGTTAGATAATGCAAAGGTTGTGGTTGAAGATAATCGCATTCGCATCAGCAGTATTAAAGCGACTGAGTTAAACTTAGTATTTAATGTAGAGAAGACAATTGATAGTAATCAAGCAAAGTTAAGTCTTGCTTATAATGATGAGCAAGAAACACTTACAGTTGGTGAAAAGAGTAATTTAACAGTAAGTCCAAATGTGTCCGAATCTGATATTACACTAGATTATGCATATACTGTGCAGCCAGATGACTCTACAATTGAATATCAAGATAGTAACTTAGTTAGTGAGTATGGAAACGAGGCGTTTAGCTTAAGTAACGATGGAGATGGAGCAGTTACAGCCACTGATTCAGGACTTACAATTGATGCCAGTACATTTGAGGAAGGTTCAGTGATTGAGTTTTCAATAACGTTCGATAATTTAATTGGAAACCAAATTTTTATTGAAAACTATACAATTGATGGTCAAACAGCTAGTTTCCCAATCATCTCAGAGCTAGCAACCGTAAGTAGTAGTTTACGTATCTACGATGATCCGTATACAGTTGATTTAGATAATGAAGAAGATGATATTGATGGTAATGATGTAATTGAACCACAAGAGCAAATTGGCTTAAGATATGAGGTGGAGATTGAGTCACCGGCTGCCTATTCAGTATCTAAATTAAAGTTTAATGCAGATTTAGAGTCACTTATTAATTTAGATGTCTCTCCACAAGTTGTTGTTCAAGTTGGTGATGCTACCTTAGATCCAACAATCTCAACTAATGATACTGAGGTGACGATTGATTTTGGAGAGGAAGTTAGTTCAACTGATATTCCTGATCCAGGTAGTGATGATAGTTATGAGTTACCGATTGATATTTATATCAATTTAGAATTGAAATCTGACATTGAGCTCGGAACACTTGATGATGATTTAGCAATTGGCTTTACTGACTTAGAGTTAACAACTAATGGTACTGCTAACCAAACTCATCTAGCAGCGACTGACGATGTTGACTTAGCAATCGGAGCAGTTAGCTTAGAACAAGTTAATTACACAGTTAATAGTGATAGTTGTCTTGGGGCGAGTACGATCTCGGAATGTAAATTTGAAGCAGGAGAAGAGATTACTAAACAAATTACTGTGAAAAATAGTTCGGACGATGCCGCTGCTGGTTTAGTTTTAAGCGAAGAGTTCACGGGTGACGATTTAATTACAACGGATGCTCCGAGTTATGAGTTTGCAATGATTAATGATGCAATTGATGGGGATAACTATATTGCTGATAAGATGACAGCTGATGGTAATCAAATTAAGTTTTCGATGCCGGCGAATAGTGAATTAGTTATTACTGAGCAGTTAACTGTTGAGGAAGATATTGTTTCAAATGGAGCAACTATAAACAGTACTAGCCTCGAGCAATATAGTGTACAGCTAGGTCATACTGAAACGGAATTGACAATTACTCCACTAGCATTATTAATTACAATTTTAGATGACCAGCAAGTGACTGAAGATGGGGTAATTACACCTAATGAAGCAGTTAATATTAAACTTGAAGTTAAGAACGCCTCGACACGTGGTAAGTCTCATAAGCAGTATATTGAAATGACTGAATCGAGCGGGCGTGCAGTTGATAGTATTCGTGTTGTTTCGGTTGAAGATGAAGATTGGAATCCAGTAGATTACAGCCCAGTTGATGGTCATTCGATCGTTATTAACCAATCACTTGATCCAAATGAGGCGTTTACGGTTAATTTACGTATCAACTTTAATAATTTAAATTCAGCGCCATCAACTGAGCAGTTTGAGTTTATTAGTTATAAAGGAGAATTTGATCCGAGCGAGGATGTTTGTAGTGAAAACAATTGTGACACGATTAGTTATCATCTGTCAACGAACCCCGATTATTTACAGTTAGCAAGAGATCAAGCTGCTAATACGCCAGTAATTGGTGAGGATCCGTATGGTCCAAGTTTAGACAAATCACAACAAGTTGTCGATGAGTCGAGTAAGATCATGGATAATGTATCTGATATGCGTACATATATCAACAAGTATATTGCTTTAAATGCAAAACTTAATAAGTTTACAACTCTAGATAATACTCAAATTGAAGATGTTCAAAACTTGATAAGTAGTTATCAATTCGAAGATGGGTTAGAGCCAGTTAGTCCTGAGTATTGTGCTGATAATAAAGAGTTAAGTTGTCAAATCTTTGATTTATTCAATCAAATTGTAACTAGTGAAAGTGGAGCGAAAAATCATTATCAAGAAGTTCTTACAACCATTGACCCGTCACTAGAAGAACAGTTAGGAACAAAGGATACAACTGATGGTCAACCAACTGATGAGCCAATAAATATTGGAGCTGACTTTAATGGTTATGGTGAGTGCCAAAATATCGTTAATGCTGAAAATGGTGATGTAACTGAAGGTGAATGTGACCTTATAAATCCAGGAATCAATGAGCGAATTGAGATGCAGGATACAAATGTTGAAAATGTAAAAATAGAAATTAATAAGATCCTAGATAATGAGACAGAAGAAGTTAATGAAGAGCCATATCAACAGGAGATTATGGAGATTGATGAGCAAACAAATCAAGTAATGGACAAGGTTGAAACTGAAAATAACGAACTATTTGGTAAAAAAATAGATGTTTATGATGAGAATTACCAGGAAATAATGGATTATGTAACCGAGATTAGTGAGGATCCAGCATATGCAAAAGCGATTAAGAAGTTTAAAAATGAAGAGTTAACGAGACAAGAGGAATCGGCATTAATCTTAAAGCAAGTCTATAATCTGTTGCCAAATACTAATTTAGATGGGATGCCGAATAAGATGGTGTATTCATTTATTGCAAGTCCGTTTGCAATTACTGAGCAGACAATCGATCAACCAATTAGCACAATAACAAAGGCAAGCCACCCGTGGTTATTAATCATAATTGTTGGAATGTTTATTGCGACATTGCTACTAGTAGCTAGTCTTTACTACATTAATAGGGAGGTTTAGATGGACACGAATAGTGAGACCAATTTAGAGTTGGACCCCGATGTAATGGTCAATAAAGAAGTCAAACAAGATACGACTTCAATTGATAAGAAATATGGGGTTAGCTTGTTTCAGGATAAAGACAGTAATTATAACTTGTATCAATACGATAGTGCACATGGCGATATTTACAATGATGATGCTAGTTATAAATTAGATATTGATTCAAACCAATTTGCACAGTTATATACTGCACCGGAAGTTTACCCAGTCGATACTTCAGTTTTAAGTGTTGATTACACAAAACTTATATATGTAGTTTTAATCCTCCAGATACTTGTGTTTGGATATTTTGTAAGGAAAATAATTAAGATGAGGGGACGTTATGAACAAAGTAACAATCAAAACTAAAGATAAGAGGCATGAGCTTAAGCTAGATTTCAATCGAACGATTATCGATGTACTGGCGAAAATTGATGTTGAACTAGGAAGTGAGCAAATGATAGTTGCACTTCTATATAAGCGAGTTGTTAATCCGAGTTTGTCATTTAATCAAAATGGAATAGCAAATAATGAAATATTAGAAATTAAGGAGCGTTATGAAATTGAATTATGATTTTGGGAGATTAGGAATAACAGAAACCAATAAGCAGGAGTATATTAAGTTATTAGAGTTTAAGCAGAGTTTCTTCGTACCGGCTAAGTATGTACAGATGGATAAAGTTTCAATCGAGATTGAATATGAGGTGAGTAACTTATTAGGTTATGAGGATTTATTTGATACGAACAATATTTTTATCTTACAAGCAATGATGTCACTAGCAACGTTGTCACTTGAAACGAATGAACTTATGAATATCAGTTTAGATCAAGACAATATCTATTTTGATCAAGGGGCAAACGCCTATCAGTTAGTGCGTGAGATTAATCCCAAACAAAAGGATGAAGAGCAGTTAGTTCAAGAGATTAAGGCATTACTAGGAAACTTATTTATTAAAGAGGGGTATGAAAGTATTCTTGCTTCGAATGGGAAGTTACTTGAGAAAAACAGCTTATTAAAATCGTTAGCGCAAATTGATAAGTTAGCTGATTTAAGACAGCAACTTGCGGTTATTATTGCTAGTCAAATCAAGAGTGAGCGTGAAACTAAGGTAACAGTTGACAAGAATTATGTGAATAAAGTTAAGCGATTAAGCAGTATTAAGACAATTGTGATTGCAATTTTAATTGTTGTCTCAGCATTCTTAACGGTAGTCTTTATTCCAAACCGCACTAGTCAGTTACATGCAATCGATAGCTATGAAGCAGCAACATATGAGAATGTGTTAGCCGATTTACATGATACTAAAGTATCGACGATGTCACCAGTTATGAAGTATATGATGGCTGAGTCAACAATTAAGTTGTCGCAGCTTACAGATACTCAAAAGGACAACATTTTATATAACCTATCACCATCAGTTGAAGAGAATATTTTAGACTTCTGGGTATACATTGGACAAGATGATCTTGATCGTGCATATGATCAGTCGATTAAAAATAACGATGCTCAGCAAAAGGCCTATGTCTTATTATTATTAATTGATCAAACTCAAAATGATAGTAGTTTAAAGACTGATGAAAAGGAAAGTAAACTAGCAACTTATCAAGGTGAGTTAGACAGTATTACTGGTAGTATGGAATCAGACCAAGAGGAAGAGTAGAGAGGAAGATTATGCGTTATCATATTGAAAAAGAAATGACCACCTTTGGAAAGCAGGGAGATGTAATTATCGAGGCTCCAAACTTCTACTATTTTCCGAAAGAGAAGACGATTAAAACAATTGATCATTTGGTTCACAACTTCAAGTTAAAAGAAGAGAAGTTATTTAAAGTAAGTCCTGGTGATGTAATTGAGTGTAATGATTTCAAGTTAACTATCTGTGATGGGAATGCAATTGAGTTAGAAGGAGACTTTGATTCGACGTTACTGCAAACGAGTACGATTGAGACTTCGTATCCGGATTATCCAGAATACACCAATTCACCACGTATTAAGAAAGAAGCTAATGCTGATAAAGTTGATTTAGAGCGAATTCCAGAGAAAGACAAAGATACGTCAACTAGTAGTTTAGTGAAGAAACTATTGCCGGCGTTGGTTGGGATTGTAATGGCTATCTTAATGTTATGGGTAAGACCACGTGGGATTCGTGGAATCCTAATGTTAATAACTACTTTAGTTTCATTTGGAATCAGTATGTTTACCTTATATACCGAGCGTCGTGATGGGCGTGCACACAATAAGCTGCGTAAGGAAACCTACGATGACTATTTACTAACAAAGCGCCAGGAGCTGGCTGCACTTAAGTTAGAGGAAAGAACTAGTAGTAATTACAATTACTTGACACTTAATGATATTTTAGTAGAACTAGATAGTCATTCAAGTCGTCTGTATGAGCGTGATATATTAGATGACGATTTCTTAAAACTACGCTTAGGTACGCAAACAACTGAGCCAAGCTATAGTATTACTAATCCGTTTGAGAAATTAGAACTACGCTACGAGGAGGCCGATGATAATCTAAAAGCATTATATGAAGAGTATAAACAAATCACTAACATGCCGTTAGTAATCGATGCTAAAAAGAACATTGGGCTAGTTGGAAATAGATATGTAATTTCTAAACAAATGAAGAATATTCTGATGCAATCTATCTTCAATCATAGTTACTTAGATTTACAAATTATTGTGATTACCGATGATACGTATCTAGATGATTATCAGTATGCATTTAGTATGGCGCACTTTAAAGATAGTGAGAAGGTTCATAATTACTTTGTGCACAATAGCATTACGCGTGATCAGTATTTAAATGGGTTTACGCAAGTGCTTAGACAGCGTGATATGGAATATAAACAAGGGATGGTCTTTGATAAGCACTTATTATTCATTATTGACAATCCGGCTTTAATTAATAACCATCCAATTCGTGAGTTCTTAGAGAAGCCAGAAGAGCGCTTAGGAATGAGTCAAATTCAGGTAGCGAAGTCGAGTAACGAACTACCGAAACACATTAAGACAACAATTGATTACAAGACTGAAACAAGAGCCCAACTAATCTTGGAAGAAGGAAAGCTAGTCAACAACGAGTTTATACTACCAAGTGTTGATAGCGATAAAGCAGAGTTAGAGTTATACTACCGTAGATTATCTAACTTAGAGCATATTAAGGGAATTAAGTCAGCAGTCCCAGATCAACTTGGTTTCTTAGAGATGTATGAGGTAAGTAATCCAAAAGAACTACAAATAGCAAGTAGATGGAATAAGAACAAGACGTATAAGAGTTTAGCAGCATTGCTTGGTAAGAAGAGTGAGACTGATTATATTTACTTAGACTTACATGAGAAAATTCATGGACCTCACGGTCTTGTTGCCGGTACAACAGGTAGTGGTAAGTCAGAGGTTATTCAAACATACATCTTATCACTAGCAATTGAATATAGTCCAGAACAAGTTGGATTCTTATTAATTGACTACAAAGGTGGGGGAATGGCAAACTTATTCAAAGATATGCCTCACCACTTAGGTAGTATTACTAACTTAGATGGATACCAGTCAATGCGTGCACTAGCATCAATTAAAAGTGAACTTAAAAGAAGACAACAAATCTTCAGTGATAACAATGTAAATCATATTAATAACTATACTAAACTGTATGAAGCAGGTCAAGTCCAAGAGCCACTACCTCACCTATTCTTAATTAGTGATGAGTTTGCGGAACTTAAAGCAGAACAACCAGACTTTATGAAAGAATTAGTATCAGCAGCAAGAATTGGTAGATCACTTGGTATTCACTTAATCCTAGCAACGCAAAAGCCAGATGGTGTAGTAGATGACCAAATTTGGTCAAACAGTAAATTCAAATTAAGTCTTAAAGTAGCAGAAGAAGCAGATAGTAAGGCATTACTTAAAACACCAGATGCTGCTTATATTACAAACCCAGGTCGTGGATACTTAAAAGTCGGTACAAACGAGTTATACGAACTATTCCAAAGTGGATATAGTGGAGCACCATATAGTACAAATAATACAACATCAGCAAAACCAGAAATCTATGAACTAGATATCTACGGGAACCAAACAATCATTAACCCTGAGGAGTGTACAACTGAACAAGAGCAAGAGGGAATTGCCGCAACTGAACTAGATGTAGTATTGCAAGAGATAGACAAGACATATAAAACAAGTAACTTAACACAAGTTAGTAAACCATGGTTACCACCGCTTGAGAACTTTATGTTTGTAGAACAACAAGTTAATGCGCAAGCTACTAATAACTTAGAATGGACTATGGGATTAGTTGATATGCCAGATCAACAAAAACAACAAGAATTTAAGATTAATTTAGATCAATCATCACATGCATTGATTACAGGTATTAGTGGAATGGGGAAAACAAAAGCGATTGCTAATGCACTACTTAGTATGTCAAGAGTACTAACACCGCGTGATTTAAAATTCTATGTACTAGATTTTGCAAATGGTGGACTTGCTCAGTTTCAAACATTAAACCATACAGCAGATTACATTCTTGACTATGAAACAGATAAATTAAGTAGATTTTTAAAACTAATACAAGAAGAAGTTGTAGGTCGTAGAGCGTTATTAAAAAAAGAAATGGTAACGGATATTAATTTATTAGACAAAAGTAAGTACAAGGTATCTAAAATTGTAATCGTAATTGATGGATATTCAAAAATTAATGAACTGGAAGTTAACTTACTAGATGAATTCATGAAGATAATTAGAGATAGCGCTAGTTTAGGAGTACACTTTATAATTTCAGCAACAACATATAAAGAAGTAAAAGAGAACCTTAAACAGTTTATTTCAAACAGAGTAATCTTATACGCAAATGATAAACACGAAGTGAATGATTCAATTGGTAGAACAGAGTATAGTATGCAAGAGGTTCCTGGTAGAGCACTAGTTAAAGTAGATAAACCAGAAGTAATACAGATGTACTATCCAGTATCATCTGCTGAAACTCACGAATATTCAAAATTATTACTTGAAGAAATTACAAGAGTCAATAAATCAAATGAATATCAAAATGAAGCTATTAAGGAAATGCCGGAGATTATAGAATATAAACCAGTTCAATCAGATGGTTCATTCTTATATGCAGGTGTATCTTATGAAGAAATAACAGATTTAAAAATGCCTTTTGATAACACGCTGATATTAGGGGAACCAAAACGTGGAAAAACAAACCTCCTAAAGATTCTTTTAGAACAATCAATCCACTTATTTGGAAGTGTACTAATCATTGATAGTTTAAAACAAGAACTTAATAATTATAAAGCTAATTCAAATGTATCCTACTTTGGATCTATTGAAGAAATTAATAACTTAAACACTGATATTGAATTTGATGCAATTATAATAAATAAACTAGATCTACTTGAACAAATTCCTGCTAAAGAATTAAAGCAGGTGTATGACACGTTAGGTATGCAAATGTTAACTGGTACAAAAGTTTTCATGGAGATAAGTGAGAATATTGGTCAAGGTAATAGATTATTTAAACAAATAAGAAAAGCAACAAATATCGTAGTTATGCAGCCTTTATCAAGTCAAAGAATTGTAAATGTAACTGATGCAAAACTAAGAAGTATGCCATTGCCTGAATATAGTGCATTTATCTCAATTGATAGACAACTAAGTACAGTGAAATTACCAAAAATTGAAATAGATGGTAAAGAATCTGAAACAGTAACTACAGCACCACTTATTAAAAAGAAAACTAATAATTTAATGATTAATGGAACACCACTTAAGATACAGAACATGACAATTTGTAATTCACTAGGTGACTATGCTTTAATCAAAGCCTTAGATGCAATCGAGGCAACTGATTATCAGGTAGTAACAAATTTAGACAGTAAGTATACCGATTCTAGAGACTCAATCAATAGTATCACTAGTTATGCAAGTTATTCGACAACAGACACAACAGTATTGATTTTAGATATAAAACAATTGAATGAAATAGAACGTAATGTAAGGCTTGAATTCATTGATAAATTAGAGAACAATAGCAATATTAATTTCTTCATTTGGCTAGTATCATTTGGAGAAGGTCGTGTATCAAATAAATATTTAAAATCTATTGTGAAAAGTAGATATGCACTAATATCTGGTGGATTTGAGAATAATACGTTGTATCAACCATCAAGTGTTAGAAACTGGAGTGAAGAATTAGCAAATAGTAACTTAGTATTACTAAACGGAAATAAACTGATAAAAATAAAAGAGGGTGAATAAAGTGAGTATATTAAGCAATGTATATATTAATACATGGGAACCGAGTGGAGACTATGGTTCTGAATTTAAAACAGAATTAAATAGCATGAAAAGTATATTGGAAGATATGATTGTTGACTTGAGTAAGTATAAAAAAGAACTTGATACAAATTCAGAGAATAGCAAGATAACTAAAGAAACTATTGAATTAGTTGAAGGCATGATAAAGAAATTAGAGCATTCACAAAGCAATCTATCCATGTCGATAGCGTCAATAAGATTCTATGTTGATGGAGGTCAATAATAGCAATTATTATAAATAGCACTGAATTAGAAGAAATTTCTGAAACGATAAACGGAGCAATAAACAATAATGAATTTTTACTAGATGCTATTCTCTCACTTAAACAGAGTATAATTGAGCAATCATTGTATGGTGTAGAGAAAGATATTTATGAAAAATTGGAACTATATGAAGCTTATTTTGCAGATTATTATATGAATACGTTGTACACAATTCAAGATAATATTACTCATGTTGGAGATACGTTTGATGATCAAGATATTGTAAACGGGAAAGGATTAGTATGAGTATAAGTAGTGTAAAATATAAAGTGTTTGATCTGCAAAGTGCACAAAGTGAATTTGATATCATATTGGATATACTTGAAGACAACGAAGCACTGCTCGATAGTTTGGTTGTCGATTTGGATGAGTTTAGTAGTCTTGCAGTGACTAAACTTCAAGAGCAAATTGAAGAGTTTCGAGACATGCATTATCAAATGACTGAAGACATGGAATCAGCAAAGACTGAAATCATTGAAACAGAGAAAAATGCAACAGAAAAGTTTAAGCCGCTTGATTACAATAAAGTACTTGAGTTGAAAACGCCGGAAGTATTGTCGGCTTTGAAAAGCATTGGAAATGTACTTGATGACAACTTGAGCTCTAGTAGTTTGGCACCAACGCCAGATTTTATTTCATGGATAAACAAGACGGATAACGAATTAAATGATGGTATTATTGAAGCTCTTAATAATCCGATTGATGAGCGTAGACAAAGAAAAGCAGAAGAAGTATATCATGCTAATCAGGCTGTGTATGAGTCGGCTTATGAGTCGTTTTTAGATGATATGACATTTCAAACAGAGATTGAATATATTGAGCAAGTAATAAGAGAAATGGATGGTTTTAGTAAAGAGGATTTTCCATTAATAGCAGAGGGAACTCTTTACGAAACAATGTTTGAAGGCGCAGTGGGTGTAACTTATAATGACTTTACTGAAACAGTATCTGATGAATATGAAGTTACATATTTGGAACGTGAAGGTAATAAAATTGCCTGGGAAATAACAATAGTGCTACTTGTCACTCCTATACCTGGAGATGGAGCGGCTGCATTAAGTGCATTGGGTGCGGAGTATTTGCCAAAATTAGGAAAGGCAGGTAAATTTTTAGCAAATGTCGGAGTTAAGCTAAAGGCAGCGTGGACGATGGAAAGATTGGAAGGGAAAGTTGTGGCTAGCGCTATCAAAGATACATTTATTACACTTGAAACACACGACTTAGTAATGGACCTATTAAATAAGCAACCAATGGAATTTATAACTGATATTTTGATAATGCCATTAAATACGTTAAATATATTAGATAATGAATTCTTTAACTTTAATGGTAGCGATGAAAGTACATTAGAAAGTAGTGTTGGAAAAATTCTTGAATTTGCAGATGGATATGGCATATCTCTAGATAAACTAGAAAATCTTCACACGGAAAGTAGATGGGTATGATGAAAAATATCAAGACTTGTATAAGAATTTTTTTTAATGTAATAAAACAAGTATTCAGATTTGTGTTATTTATATTGTTCTTCATGTGGCAAGGAAAAACGTTTGGAACAGAGCGTTACGAACAATGGGGAAATAAACTGGATTTAGAATTGAAATATCATATAAAAAACTTAAAGCCAAGAGAAAAAGATAAAAGATGATATAACACATTCTAAAATAACTAAAGACTTTGTATAAAATTTAAAATGAAAGCATATAACAGAATGTGCCTTAGAATATTTGTATTCAATTTCTAAGAAGGCACCTCGAACTAATGATACAATTGATGATTTAGTGGTTATGTATACATTACATGAGATAATAAATTATATAAATATTGGAGTGAGAAAGATGACGTATAAAATAAATATAAATGAAATTACAAAAGGGTTTATTCAAAATCTTAAGGAGGAGGATAAGGTCGTAGTTGATGTAGAATTAAAACCAAATTTTAGTTCAAGTATAAAATTAAGTCTAGTTTCATGTTTTGCTACGACTCAGGTGAAAGGCGAAAACATTAGTTTTAGAACATATAATTCAGAAAAATGTAAGATGATAAAGTTTTTTGATAATGATTTTGAATATATTAGATTTTCGCCATATGATAAAGCGTTACCCAATAAACCTGATAGTTTTGAAAATGAGTTATTTCCAGTTGGTTCAATAGTCGAATTAGAAAATGGATCACAGATGTTAATTTCAGGTAGAGCTTTAGAGCAAGAGGAGGGCGGACAGCGTTATTATACAGACTACATTGGATATGTTTTTCCATATGGACAAACTAATGAAGAGAAATATGTATTTAATAATAATATGATTACAAAGCTTCTTCATGCCGGATATCAAAATGTAGAGACAGACGTTATAGCTAAAGAAATCAAGAAATGGTTAAGTACAACAAACACTGAGAAGTACCACTTTTCTGAAATAAATTAATAAAGATTGTTGTGATGCAAACTCAAAGAATTCTTAATGTCACTGATTCAAAGTTTAGAAGTATACAGTCAGTAACAAATAGTGCTTTTATATCAGTAGATCGACAATTGAGTACAGCTAAATTGTCTAAGGTAAAATAGTCAATAAAACAGGTGTCGCAACAATCAACAACTTCTAAACCTGAGCTAAAGAAAAACCAAATAACATAATGATTAATGGAACTCCACTTAAGATTCAGAATATGACTATTTATAATTCACTAGGCGACTATGCTTTAACCAAAGCCTTAGATGCAATCGAGGCAACTGATTATAAGGTTATAACAAATTTAGACAGTATTGATTTTAGATATAAAACAATTGAATGAAATAGAACGTAGTGTAAGGCTTGAATTCATTGATAAATTAGAGAACAATAGCAATATTAATTTCTTCATTTGGCTAGTATCATTTGGTGAAGGTCGTGTATCAAATAAATATTTAAAATCTATTGTGAAAAGTAGATACGCACTAATATCTGGTGGATTTGAGAATAATACGTTGTATCAACCATCAAGTGTTAGAAACTGGAGTGAAGAATTAGCAAATAGTAACTTAGTATTACTTAACGGAAATAAACTGATAAAAGTAAAAGAGGGTGAATAAAATGAGTATATTAAGCAATGTATATATTAATACATGGGAACCGAGTGGAGACTATGGCTCTGAATTTAAAACAGAATTAAATAGCATGAAAAGTATATTGGAAGATATGATTGTTGACTTGAGTAAGTATAAAAAAGAACTTGATACAAATTCAGAGAATAGCAAGATAACTAAAGAAACTATTGAATTAGTTGAATGAATAGGATACAATTAATAGTAATAAAGATTTGGAGTTTAAGTTCCAAATCTTTTACTAGATATTAGTGAGTTAGTATTCAACTATTATTTGGTCAAAACATTCACATCCATTACAAGAAGTGTATTGATACAAAACAATAAATAACACGTATTTAAACAATCATCGGGATTGTAATGGCTATCTTAATGTTATGGGTAAGACCACGTGGGATTCGTGGAATCTTAATGTTAATAACTACTTTAGTTTCATTTGGAATCAGTATGTTTACCTTATATACCGAGCGTCGTGATGGGCGTGCACACAATAAGCTGCGTAAGGAAACCTACGATGACTATTTACTAACAAAGCGCCAGGAGCTGGCTGCACTTAAGTTAGAGGAAAGAACTAGTAGTAATTACAATTACTTGACACTTAATGACATTTTAGTAGAACTAGATAGTCATTCAAGTCGTCTGTATGAGCGTGATATATTAGATGACGATTTCTTAAAACTACGCTTAGGTACGCAAACAACTGAGCCAAGCTATAGTATTACTAATCCGTTTGAGAAATTAGAACTACGCTACGAGGAGGCCGATGATAATCTAAAAACATTAGATGAGTGAAATTTCTAAGAAGAAATTTACAACCATAAACAAATCACTAACATGCCGTTAGTAATCGATGCTAAAAAGAACATTGGGCTAGTTGGAAATAGATATGTAATTTCTAAACAAATGAAGAATATTCTGATGCAATCTATCTTCAATCATAGTTACTTAGATTTACAAATTATTGTGATTACCGATGATACGTATCTAGATGATTATCAGTATGCATTTAGTATGGCGCACTTTAAAGATAGTGAGAAGGTTCATAATTACTTTGTGCACAATAGCATTACGCGTGATCAGTATTTAAATGGGTTTACGCAAGTGCTTAGACAGCGTGATATGGAATATAAACAAGGGATGGTCTTTGATAAGCACTTATTATTCATTATTGACAATCCGGCTTTAATTAATAACCATCCAATTCGTGAGTTCTTAGAGAAGCCAGAAGAGCGCTTAGGAATGAGTCAAATTCAGGTAGCGAAGGCGAGTAACGAACTACCGAAACACATTAAGACAACAATTGATTACAAGACTGAAACAAGAGCCCAACTAATCTTGGAAAAAGGAAAGCTAGTCAACAACGAGTTTATACTACCAAGTGTTGATAGCGATAAAGCAGAGTTAGAGTTATACTACCGTAGATTATCTAACTTAGAGCATATTAAGGGAATTAAGTCAGCAGTCCCAGATCAACTTGGTTTCTTAGAGATGTATGAGGTAAGTAATCCAAAAGAACTACAAATAGCAAGTAGATGGAATAAGAACAAGACGTATAAGAGTTTAGCAGCATTACTTGGTAAGAAGAGTGAAACTGATTATATTTACTTAGACTTACATGAGAAAATTCATGGGCCGCATGGGCTAGTTGCCGGGACAACAGGTAGTGGTAAGTCAGAGGTTATTCAAACATACATCTTATCACTAGCAATTGAATATAGTCCAGAACAAGTTGGATTCTTATTAATTGACTACAAAGGTGGGGGAATGGCAAACTTATTCAAAGATATGCCTCACCACTTAGGTAGTATTACTAACTTAGATGGATACCAGTCAATGCGTGCACTAGCATCAATTAAAAGTGAACTTAAAAGAAGACAACAAATCTTCAGTGATAACAATGTAAATCATATTAATAACTATACTAAACTGTATGAAGCAGGTCAAGTCCAAGAGCCACTACCTCACCTATTCTTAATTAGTGATGAGTTTGCGGAACTTAAAGCAGAACAACCAGACTTTATGAAAGAATTAGTATCAGCAGCAAGAATTGGTAGATCACTTGGTATTCACTTAATCCTAGCAACGCAAAAGCCAGATGGTGTAGTAGATGACCAAATTTGGTCAAACAGTAAATTCAAATTAAGTCTTAAAGTAGCAGAAGAAGCAGATAGTAAGGCATTACTTAAAACACCAGATGCTGCTTATATTACAAACCCAGGTCGTGGATACTTAAAAGTCGGTACAAACGAGTTATACGAACTATTCCAAAGTGGATATAGTGGAGCACCTTATAGTACTAATGCAATCTCAACTGCAAAACCAGAAATTTATGAACTAGATATCTACGGGAACCAAACAATCATTAACCCTGAGGAGTGTACAACTGAACAAGAGCAAGAGGGAATTGCCGCAACTGAACTAGATGTAGTATTAGAAGAAATAGATAACACGTATAATACTAGTAAATTAACTGAGGTTAGTAAACCATGGTTACCCCCTTTAGAGGATTTTATGTATACAGAATATGAAAAATCAAATAACCACGCTAAGCTAAATGTAAATCTAGGGTTGATTGACTTACCAAATGCTCAAAATCAAATAGAGTTTATACATGATTTTGTAAGTGACGGAACTCTTGCGATAATTGGTTCAGCTGCATCTGGAAAAACGAATGTTTTACTACGAACAATATTATCATTATCGCACACTAATACGCCTAAGGATATTAATTTGTTTGTCTTCGATTTTGCAAATAATGGACTAATTCAGGTTAAAGATTTAAAGCATACAAGCGAATATATTACTTTAAGTGATGCGCTTAAAGTACAAAAGTTTATTTCAGAGATTAAGGAAGAGATAAATATTAGAAAAAATTTAATGTCGAGATTAAAAGTAAGCAATTTCAAGTTGTATAATGATATCAGTGATGATAAAATGCAATCATATTTTATTTTTATAGATAATTATGCACAAGTAAATGAATTTGATACGGAATTTAAGAAAATGCTTCATACATTGATAAAAGAAGGAGCGAATCTAGGAATCTATATAGTGATTTCTGCATTTGCATCAAAAGATGTCAAACCAAGTGTATTACTTGAATTTAAACGTCGAGTGTTATTAAATACTGCAGACCAATCAGAAGTGACAACTGTATTGAAAAAGACTAATTATCCAATAAGTGCAATACCAGGGCGTGCACTTTTAGAAGTTGATGAAATTGAAGTTTGTCAACTTTATAGTGCATTAGAAAATCGCGACGAAAACAAAAAAATTGAAGAATTGAAAAATGTTATTGAAAAAATTAACAAAAATAATATCACTGAAAATAGAGGATTCCAGAAAATGCCAGATCAAATAGATTATAAATTACACTTTGTTAGAAATAAATTATATATTGGAAAATTATATTCAAACTTGAAAAATGCATTTATACCAGTATCAAATATATTAATTGATGGTCCTAATGTTTCTGGAAAAACAAACTTATTAAAGATAATAATTGAACAATTGATTGTTGAGGAAGAAATAACAATAATTGATGATACATCATTTAGCTTATTAGAGTATAGTGATACCTCTAAAGTAGACTACTTAACAAACCCTCAAGACATTAAGTCTTCAAGCAAATATGTGATAATAAATAAAATGTCGCGTATTGAAAAAATTCCTCGTAAAGAACTAATAACATTTTATGAAAAAATCTTTTTAATGTCACTAAATGGGACGAAATTTATTGTTGAGACCGGAGCTAAAGGAATAGGAAATGGAAAAGAAGATTTCATTCAATTGATGAAGTCCGCTCCATATTACATTTATTTTGACAACCCTAATGAACAAAATTTATATAACGTTTCAAAGGAGCTATATAAAAAGGAAATTACAAACTTTGGAGATGCCTATTTATTTAACTCAAAAGGTGTTAACAAGTTAAAAATTCCAATGGTTGTAACCGGTAATGAAGAAAAAGAGTTTGTTATTCCTGATTTAAAAAAACTAGGACTAGGAAAAGGATTAGAGGTAGATGACTTTGCAGTGCTTGGATCTAACAACAAAAAATATATTGAGAAATTAGTAACTTCAAATAGCAACCTAATGTTCAAAATTATCGATACAACAAATAAATTTAAAATTAATGAAACAAATGTACAGCATATATCACTTGAGGAACTAGATAAAATTACTGCAACAGATATAGTTATAAATAATGATTTAGAAGAATTACAGAAAATACCAAATAAAGAGCGAACACCAATCATTGAAAAAATAGATAAACTAGCTTGCAAATCTTTTATTACAGTGTTCAATGAAAAGACAAAAATCAGAAGTGAACGTATAAAAAAATATAAAAATAATAAAAAATTTATTTTGACATCGAATCCAAATGATGAGCAAATTCAAGATATCTTTAAAATTAATAATAGAAAATTATTAGAACTTGAGATAAGTGAAAATGAAATTATTCAAATGAAAAATAAAATAATAGAGAAGATTAGGATGTAGGAGGCAAAATGAGTGAAATAGAATACAATAACTTTGTTGAACATAATCAAGGACAAATCTCAAATGCTATAACTGAATTGGAAGCAGTAGTCATCAATATAGATAATTTAATATCTAATATAGAAGAAGAAGCTAAAAACAATTATGAGCAAAAGAGAATATTACAAAAATTAAATACTCAAAAATCACGAATTAATGGTGCAATTGATAAATTATTTAGCCTATAAAGGAGGAAAGCAATGTCAGTAGCTGGTAAAATTATTAGATATGGAATCGATGATCAAGAAGAAGTCAATAAACTGTGCACTAAGTTAGTTGATAATTTTGAAGAGGCTGCAGCCTTATTAAAAGACTATAAAGAAATGCTTGATTCAATGGAATCTAAGTACATAAAAGAAACAAATGATGATGTTGATATAATAATTAGAAACATAGAAAACATAATAGAAACAGTAATAGAGTTTAATAAAGATCATGATAATGTAGTAGAATCATTTTTTGATCTTGATAACACGAGAATAAATTAAGGAGGTAAAATGAGCGATTTGGTAAGTATTAACTTTACGGATTTAGAAACTATTTCTAAAGGCTGTAAAAACAGAGGGGATTTAGCGGAAATATTTGATGAAATAAAAAAGGATATTAAAGATTTGCATTTTCAATTTTCATTTAGTGGAAATATGTTAAATGGCGGTTCAGGTAATGAAACGCAAAAAGCGTTTTCTGAATTACTAGATGAAATTGATCATAATATTAGAGGAATCGACAACAATGTTAATGACTTCGGAAAGAGTATTGGAAAATATTTAGATCATATGGATGGAATACTAGAAGTTCCTAATATAGCAATGAATGTTACAGTTGATAAAGGGATAGAAGATAGAAAAGATGACGTTAATGATATTGAAGATGACTATTTATCGATTATATCGAAATTGAACAACAGTATTATTACACCAAAAAAATCTTTAATTATTCCTCCGAGCGATAAAGAAGAATATGAGCAGCGCTTATTGACAGCTCAAACAGAATATTCAACAATAAATAGTACGATATCCGATATTTATGTGTCAATATCATCGTTTAATGAAGAAATGTCTAATATAAAAGATGACTTGAAACAACTTGGAAAATTTATTGATAAAGATGATTTCAAGCCGGATAGGTTGAAAAAGTTTGTAGGTACAGTTGCAGTTATTGGGATTTCAGTTGTGTATCCTCCAGCTGGGATTGCTATTGTAGTTGTTGTGACTGTAAAAAAAGAATTCCATGATGGTAGGACACTTGCAAAAAGTATAGCACTAGGTGCTGCAAAAGGTGTGACTAACTACGCGCTAGGAAAACTTGGAGGTTTTGCAGGAACGAAAATCAAAGCAGTCGGAAAAAGAGGAACTTCTGCATTATCAAAAACAAAGCTAGGAAAAGGATTATCAAGTTCAACTTCGAAGATAACTTCTAAAGCCTCTACCGCAAAAACAAGTATTTCAAATTCAACATCTAAACTTAAAGGTAACCTATCAATAAGTAGTAAAGCAACTGAAGAAACTTTAGAAGTTACAGAAACAATTGATACAGACAAGAGGCAACTTTTAAGTGATGGAAAAAGAACTGAATTAAAAGGAGAATACTCAAATGCTGTGAAAAGTGAGATTACAAAGGATCTTTTAAAAATCAGTGGAGCAGAAGAAGAATACAATGATTCAGTTGTCAAAAGTGATATAATTCAAAATGGCTTTGGATTTGATACGCTAAATGCGGCTTTAGATGAAGCATATACTGATCAGGAATTTGAAGCAGCATTAGATAGGGTTTTAAATGAAATTGGAAATAAAATAATATGGGAGTAAACTATGGGGATATTAAGTAAAAATATATTAAAGAATCAATTTAAAAAGATGAAAAATGATTCAATTGTAAAAGAAATGTGTGATGATTATGGAGTTTCAAAAGAAGAAGTTATTGTAGATATGAGAGAATCACTTGAGTGGTCAACTTTTCATACATATGAAGAACTTGAGAATCTAAATATTCTTCAATTACGACATGCAATATCGCACAGCATAGATATAAGTAATTTTCGTCATGCATCAAAGGTGTCAGTAGAATACAAAGGATATGTAAAGAACAGGTTAGCTCCTTATTTAGACGATAATGGGGATTTAATTGCCGAAAAAGTAAATGATCTTCTCGAACAAAAAAAAGAAGATATACTTCAACAAGAAATGTGCGCTCCTTTTGTCGTAATAAATAGAAAAAGAAAAAATAAAGGATTTAATGAGTATTCAGAAGATGAGTTTTACAAAGCAAATGTAATTGAAATCCCTGAACTAACAGAACTTTATGGTAATTGCCAAAGATTGTTTGTTGATCAAGAGTTCAAAACAATTGTTCCATGCTTTATTTCAACTACAATTGAATATAATGAACCTGGTGGTTTTTTAAAATCATTAGAAGGACCATCATTTGATGAGAGATATTTTATAGAAAATAAAAAACTAATCGATATGGTAATGAAAGAAATAAAAATTATTTTAGATAAGCGTAATGTTACGATGAAAGATACCTATGATTATTACAAAAAATATTTCTTAGGAGATAATGAAGAAAATGGTAGACTAATGGCATTACTTAGGTCAATAAATTACCTTAGTGAAAATTTAGAGTTACAATTTAAAAGGTCTTTACCAACGGAGTATTCGTATTTAGAAGAATATTCAGTTGAGCCAGTTGAGCAATGCATAAACTTGATAACTGGAAATCGAGAAACATTTGTAATGGCTAGAAAAAATACTCTAAAAAATTTAATAAAATATGGTTATGATGATATTGTGGAGGAGATAAAATGTATGAACCAATCGGAAGTGTAGTAGTAATAGATGATAGTGATTTTATGTTAATGATAATGGGATATAATTGTTTGCTTGATGATAAAGAATATGAATACATTGGTTGCTTGTATCCGATTGGTTTCGAATCTGATACAGATATTAAATTATTTAACTCAGATAACATAAAAGAGGTACTATTTAAAGGATATGAAACAGAAAATTTTGAACTTCTTGAAGAAGTACTAATAGATATGAAAGAAAACAATGTTACAGCTGAAAATTTAACGGAGTATGAAGAACGAATTATACATGAAGAAGAGGAATATGATGTGCTTTAACAAGCATATCAATTAAAAGGAATATATGAATGAATTAAAAGCTGAGATACTAATATTTACAGGTAAGGAATTAAAGAGCGTGTATGGATTTGTGGGTGAAAATATAATTGAAATCACAGAAAAAACACCTAAGGGTTCATATCGGTTTGAACGAATCTTATTTGAATACACTAATGGTGAACAAGATATAGTTAATAAAGTGGAGTATGCTACAAAAATAAAAGAAATGACATTTGATTATATAAATATTAAGCAAAGGTTTGTTGCACTATTTCTTTCAAAATTATTCTGGAGTGGTATAATAGCAATATTTTTTATTGTAGTATACTCTGAATATGTAGCAATGCTGTTGGGTTATATAATGGCAGTGACGCTTACCAAAAGTAGTAAGGTATATACTAGATATGGAATTGATAGATTTAAAGTTAGCATACCAATATAATCATGAAAAACATTAAATCAATTATACAAGCTATACACTGAATATCGAGTTTTCTATTTTATTTTGTGTATAGTTATTAAAAATAAGTTATTAAAGTAAGAAAGATTTGGAGTTATAGTTCCAAATCTTTTACTAGATATTAGTGAGTTAGTATTCAACTATTATTTGGTTAAAACATTCACATCCATTACAAGAAGTGTATTGATACAAAACAATCAATAACACGTATTTAAACAATCATCAGGATTGTAATGGCTATCTTAATGTTATGGGTAAGACCACGTGGGATTCGTGGAATCCTAATGTTAATAACTACTTTAGTTTCATTTGGAATCAGTATGTTTACCTTATATACCGAGCGTCGTGATGGGCGTGCACACAATAAGCTGCGTAAGGAAACCTACGATAAGCGAAATTTCTAAGGAGAAATTTACAGCCTTAGATAAACGTAATGAACTTGCACTTTTTTGCAAATGAAGAGCGTTCAAGTAGAAACTACAACTATTTAAGTATTAAAGAAATAATCTCCGAACTTGACCATAGTTCAAGTAGACTATATGAACGTGACATTAAAGATGAAGATTTCTTAATGCTTCGTCTTGATACGAAAGAAGGTGAACCAACATATGGACTTGATAACCCATTTGAAAAGTTAGAACTCGGGATGAGTGAAATTTCTAAGAAGAAATTTACAACCTGATGAAGACTTAAAAGAGTTATATGAGTGAAATTTCTAAGAAGAAATTTACAACCATAAACAAATCACTAACATGCCGTTAGTAATCGATGCTAAAAAGAACATTGGGCTAGTTGGAAATAGATATGTAATTTCTAAACAAATGAAGAATATTCTGATGCAATCTATCTTCAATCATAGTTACTTAGATTTACAAATTATTGTGATTACCGATGATACGTATCTAGATGATTATCAGTATGTATTTAGTATGGCGCACTTTAAAGATAGTGAGAAGGTTCATAATTACTTTGTGCACAATAGCATTACGCGTGATCAGTATTTAAATGGGTTTACGCAAGTGCTTAGACAGCGTGATATGGAATATAAACAAGGGATGGTCTTTGATAAGCACTTATTATTCATTATTGACAATCCGGCTTTAATTAATAACCATCCAATTCGTGAGTTCTTAGAGAAGCCCGAAGAGCGTTTAGGAATGAGTCAAATTCAGGTAGCGAAGGCGAGTAACGAACTACCGAAACACATTAAGACAACAATTGATTACAAGACTGAAACAAGAGCCCAACTAATCTTGGAAGAAGGAAAGCTAGTCAACAACGAGTTTATACTACCAAGTGTTGATAGCGATAAAGCAGAGTTAGAGTTATACTACCGTAGATTATCTAACTTAGAGCATATTAAGGGAATTAAGTCAGCAGTCCCAGATCAACTTGGTTTCTTAGAGATGTATGAGGTAAGTAATCCAAAAGAACTACAAATAGCAAGTAGATGGAATAAGAACAAGACGTATAAGAGTTTAGCAGCATTACTTGGTAAGAAGAGTGAAACTGATTATATTTACTTAGACTTACATGAGAAAATTCATGGGCCGCATGGGCTAGTTGCCGGGACAACAGGTAGTGGTAAGTCAGAGGTTATTCAAACATACATCTTATCACTAGCAATTGAATATAGTCCAGAACAAGTTGGATTCTTATTAATTGACTACAAAGGTGGGGGAATGGCAAACTTATTCAAAGATATGCCTCACCACTTAGGTAGTATTACTAACTTAGATGGATACCAATCAATGCGTGCACTAGCATCAATTAAAAGTGAACTTAAAAGAAGACAACAAATCTTCAGTGATAACAATGTAAATCATATTAATAACTATACTAAACTGTATGAAGCAGGTCAAGTCCAAGAGCCACTACCTCACCTATTCTTAATTAGTGATGAGTTTGCGGAACTTAAAGCAGAACAACCAGACTTTATGAAAGAATTAGTATCAGCAGCAAGAATTGGTAGATCACTTGGTATTCACTTAATCCTAGCAACGCAAAAGCCAGATGGTGTAGTAGATGACCAAATTTGGTCAAACAGTAAATTCAAATTAAGTCTTAAAGTAGCAGAAGAAGCAGATAGTAAGGCATTACTTAAAACACCAGATGCTGCTTATATTACAAACCCAGGTCGTGGATACTTAAAAGTCGGTACAAACGAGTTATACGAACTATTCCAAAGTGGATATAGTGGAGCACCATATAGTACAAATAATACAACATCAGCAAAACCAGAAATCTATGAACTAGATATCTACGGGAACCAAACAATCATTAACCCTGAGGAGTGTACAACTGAACAAGAGCAAGAGGGAATTGCCGCAACTGAACTAGATGTAGTATTGCAAGAGATAGACAAGACATATAAAACAAGTAACTTAACACAAGTTAGTAAACCATGGTTACCACCGCTTGAGAACTATTCTTATGTACCGATAAAATTAGCAGTGGATACAACTAGGCTTAACTTAGAAGTTAATTTGGGAACAATAGATTTACCTAACAAGCAAGCACAAATGGATTATATTGTAAACTTTGAAGAAAATGGGCATTTACTAATTATTGGTGCAAGTGGTATGGGGAAAACTTTCACTCTTTTAAAGACAGTTTTTGAATTGGTGTCACAAAATACCCCTGAACAATTAAAGTTATTTAGTTTTGACATGGGAAATGGTGGACTTGTTCACTTAAAAGATCTAAAACATACGAGCGAGTACTTTACATTAGATTTTGACGAGAAACAAAAACAATTCTGTGATTATATTAAGAAGGAAGTTTTAGAACGTAAGAAAAAATTACTTGCACATAAAGTGAGTTCATTTAAACAATATAATCAAACTTCTAAAAATAAAATGCAGGCGGTAGTTATAACTATTGATGCATATGAAAATATAGATTTATTAGAAAAAGAAGTTGCTGATATTCTTAAAGAATTGATTAAAGATGGTGCACCATTAGGTATTATTTTGGCAATCTCAACAAGTTCAATAAGTAATATTAAACAAAATTTATTGATGAATATAAAAAATATTCTTATGCTTAATACAACAAATCATCAAGAGGTAGGGATGGCCCTTGCAAAAACGTCTCTTCCAGTACAAGAAATACCGGGTCGAGGATTTGTGTTAGTAGATGATGTTGAAGTGGTTCAAATACATTCACCAATAGGATTATCGGATGAATTTGATGAGTCTGTATCATTAAGCAAGGTGGTAAATTACATTAATGATAATACTAAAGTCTCAAATAGAGCGTTCGCATTAATGCCAGATACAATTGGTTACAAGCGTCATAACCTTGAAAATAATAAGGTATATGTGGGGCATGCTTTTTCTACTCTTAAAATGGCAGTATTACCATTTGATACATTACATATAGGTGGTATAAACAAATCAGGTAAAACAAACTTTGTTAAGCTGTTAATTGAGCAAATCAAAGATAAACAAAAAATCACAATCATTGATGATACTTCTTATAGTCTACTTGAATATAGTGATACAGAAAACATACATTATACAACAAATGTTGATAATATCGATGTGAAGAGTGATGTAGTTGTCATTAATAAATTATCAAGATTTGATAAGTTGAAACCCAAGGAACTTAATCCGATTTTAGAGAAGCTATTCTTAATGCACTTAAAAGGTACAAAATTTATTTTAGAATCAGGGCCTAAGGGATTAAAAGCAGGAAATGTTGATATATGGAATGCAATAAATTCTTCACACTACTATATTCATTTTGCAAATCCTGTCTTGCAAAACAAATGTGTTGCGGATAAAAAGAAATATGGAAAAGAAACGTTTACTGTTTCAGAAGGTTATGTAATAACGGATACATCTATAAATAAAGTTAAGATTCCAAAAGTTATTACAGGTAATGAAGAAAAAGAATTTATTATCCCAGAACTTAAGGAACTTGAAAAAGAGGCAATACCTGATGTTATTGAAGCTGTAGTGATAGGAGACCACATAAAAGAATATGTCAACTCAGTAATAAGCAAAAACCCAAATACCAATTTCAAGTTATTTGGTACAAAAATAGAAATAATTCAAGATAATTGTGAATTAGTAACTATTGATCAAATTAAAAAAGTTTCGAAAGATGATGTATTGATTATTAATGACCTTGTATCACTTAACACATTAGTAACAAAAGAGAGAAGAAGTGCTTTTGCTGAAATTGAAAAACTTAAATGTAAAATAATAATTCTTGAAAACAATGAAATAAAACTAAGTGGAAATAGATTACGTGAACTAAAGAAAAAATTTATTTTAACGAGTAATCCATTGAAAGATGAAATTCAACAGTTATGTAAACCTATGCCAAGTAGTGTGAAAAAAATGAAGCTATATGATGGTGAAGCAATAAAAATAATAGGTAAAGATACACAAAAAATAAAATACTAGGAGCAATATAATATGAAAAATTTATATCCAATAGGTACAGTTATTAAAGTTAAAGGATTGAAACAAAACATAATGATTTGTGGATTATATATGGAGATGGTAGATGGATCTAAGGTGTTTGATTATGCTGCTATAGATTTCCCGATAGGGTATAGCCCAGATGGGAATCTCCATGTTTTTAATAATGAACATATTGAGGAAGTGTTACACATGGGATGGCCTAATGAGGAGCATTGTGTATATGTAGAAAACTTAATGCTTTTTAACAAAGAAGATGAATATAAAAATACTGATTTTGATGTTGAAGGTCAATTAAAAGAGTTAGAGAACGAAGAAGAAGTCTTAGAAGAAGATGAATACACACAATTTTAAGGAGAATTATGGGTGCAAATATAGACGTTGAATTAGCAAAAATGAAAATAAATCATAAGATTTCAAATCTAGAACAAGTTCAATCCGATTTAACTAATATCAAATCTACAGTAATGGAATCTAGTTCAAATTGTCATGAAAAAGATAAAGTGTTAGAAAAGATAAGAAGCATTGATAGCCAACTTACAGATTTAATAGATAGATATGAATCAGATGTTACATATATTGAAAGTAAAGAGGAGGTCTTAGAATGGATATAATAATTGATGCAATAGAAGCAGCGGCGGTACTTGTTCATGCCCAAACTGCTTATGAGAGTATAGAAGAAGCAGAAGGCTATATGAAAACATATGCATCTCAAATTGAAAACATGGAATCCAAATACTTAGACAAATCGATAGATGAAATAGATATTATTCAAAGGGAACTAAGACAGCTAAAACATTCCTTGGAAGATATAGCAACAACTATGACGGAATTCTTAGAATCATATGTTGAACAAGATGAAAGTATAAATCTATAGGAGGAAAAATGTCATATGAGTCAATAAGGATTAATGTTGAAAAGTTGGAGAATATATCAGATGATTTAGCAGGACGTAGTAGCGGAAAGGCTTACGAGGCAATGTTAGATGCTAAAGATCAATTAGATAAAATAGAAATCATACTGGAAGACTACTTTAGCGGGAAAGGAGCTGATTCATTTCGAGATGTAATTTCTGATATAAAAGATTCTGAGCGTGGAATTAGAAATAATCTTGAAGACTTCGCAGAAAAAGTAGAGAAATTTTACACCAGAAGAGAAAGTGAAATTTCGATTAAAGATAGATCATCTGTGATTAGAATAGATAGAGACATGAAAGATGTAAACAACGATTTATCAAATGTGTATGGTGATATCAAAGGAGTAATTCATGGTATTACTCCACACATCAGTATGGGTATCGATATCGTTTCAGAAGAAAAGCGAACTGTGATTCGCGATATGAATGATAGGTTTGAAGCAACAAATGAAATAGAGAAAACTAAATTAATCGCATTTGAAACATTAATTGATGAAGCTAAAGAGCAAGCGCTTACAATGGAAGAATGGTATGAAGATGATTATAATGAAGCAATGAATATTGCTAAAGGAATAGTAGTAGCTGGAGCAGCTGCTGGAGCAGCAGTAATTGTTGCAGGAATGCTTCCATTTGAAGTAGGAGCACTAACTGTCTTTGCAGTAGGTACAGGTGCTGTAACTGCGGGGAAAATGTGGAAAAATGGTAATTCAGCAACTGGTTCCTTCGTTGGTGGTACAGTAGTTGGGGTGGCAACCTTTGCAGGAGGGAAGGCTATTAACAAGGGACTTGCTGCTTCAGCAGAAAAGAAGACATTGTTGAGTAAAAAAATGGCTAATCTTAGTAAAATGTCACCAGAACTCGCAGAGAAATATACTGGCAATATCAGAAGTAGACTAATAAACTTGGGGCTAAGTGCTGAAGAACTAGTTTTAAAAAATTCTGATGATTTGGCTCTTAATAAAACTGATGAAATCATGAAACTAACAGATGAATTCATTGATGAATTACAAATTAAATCTCCAGAATTAGAGGAATTTTTAAATAAAGCAATTCATGATGGTTCACTAAAATTAAGTGGCTTTTTAAGAAACGCAGCTATTTTTGATGAATTTATTGCTAAAGGACTAGAAAATGGAAATATTGGAATTGCTGCTGCAGAAAATGTAAAGTTGGAAATTCAAAATCAATTACAAGAATTTGCTGAAGATAATTCGGAAATAATTGAAGCATATGATGGTTATAAAAAACTAGAAGAAATTGAAAATAAAGTTAGTGACTTATTTGATAAACTTGTATGGAGCTTGATATGATAAGAAAAGTAGAAAAAATAGCGAAAAACTCATTTAAGAGTAAGCTTATGAAATTAGAAGCGTGTAAAGAAGCAATCGATGGCGGTTTAGATGTGGATAAATTCTTTGAGCAAGTATTAGCCGCAGCAACAGATACAGGTTATGAAGACCTTATAGATGGACCAATATGGAAATATATAGTTGCTACTCAAAAAATAGGACTTGGACAAGTCAAGTTAGAATATATTTACAAACAAGGTGAGATGTATGAGTATAATCAACATAAGTATGTAAAACCAGCTTTGGATGAAAATGGAAACATAAAACAAGAGATTATCGATGATTATATAAATGATACCTTTATTGAGTTTAAAGATTTAATAGCACAAAGAATGGAGCACTATATACAAGGGGGAAATTTAAAAGAACACTATAATTTTGTTGAGAAAAATGAATATGCAAAATACTTTGATAATATTGAACGTGTATTTGTTGACGAAGAGACAAAAAATATGGTTGTAATGCAAGTACAAGTGGTAACCGATGTAACTGATATTAATACTTTTATTAAATATAGCCCAGAATTTGCAATTTGGAATCCAAAATACTTTTGTAAAGATGAAGAATTAAACTTTTTATACGACTTAAAATTAGGAAAAGAAACCAAAAAACACAATTCATCTTATCCAATCCCGCAGAAAGAATTTGCAGAGTATATGAAAAATAAAAAAAGATATAGGCATTATGTTGTAGCAATAAGTGAACGAACAATTGGATATGAGCAGTACTTTATTGAACAATTGTCAAAGATTGCAGATAAGAAAATTTTAAAAGAAATATGTGAATACAAACTAGACTATGGATTAGTAGTCATAAATCCATTACGTGAGCAAACAACTGTGATCTTTGAATGGCATGGCAGATGTTATGAGTTTGAAGTAAAAAAAGGCGAGTTAAAAGCATTGAATAGAGAAAGCATTGGTCATAAACAATATATAGGTAGACGTTTTAAAGAGGAACATGCTCAGTGGAAGAAAGAACATGGCATTGATAAGTAACGTCATAACATTGAACATGTAGGTTAATAAATTAAGTAGGTTCTTAGAAAACTCAACTAATTTTGATAAGTTTATAGCTAAAGGATTGGCAGAAGGCAATATTGGAATTGCTGCTGCAGAAAATGTAAAGTTAGAAATTCAAAACCAATTACAAGAATTTGCTGAAGATAATTTTGAAATGATTGAAGCATATGATGATTATAAAAAACTAGAAGAAATTGAAAATAAAGTTAGTGACTTATTTGATAAACTTGTATGGAGCTTGATATGATAAGAAAAGTAGAAAAAATAGCGAAAAACTCATTTAAGAGTAAGCTTATGAAATTAGAAGCGTGTAAAGAAGCAATCGATGGCGGTTTAGATGTTGACAAATTCTTTGAGCAAGTGTTAGCCGCAGCAACAGATACAGGTTATGAAGACCTTATAAATGGACCAATATGGAAATATATAGTTGCTACTCAAAAAATAGGACTTGGACAAGTCAAGTTAGAGTATATTTACAAACAAGGTGAGATGTATGAGTATAATCAACATAAGTATGTAAAACCAGCTTTGGATGAAAATGGAAACATAAAACAAGAGATTATCGATGATTATATAAATGATACCTTTATTGAGTTTAAAGATTTAATAGCACAAAGAATGGAGAAATATATAAAAGGTGGCCATTCAGAAGAAAAATATAATTTTGTTGAGAAAAATGAATATGCAAAATACTTTGATAATATTGAACGTGTATTTGTTGACGAAGAGACAAAAAATATGGTTGTAATGCAAGTACAAGTGGTAACCGATGTAACTGATATTAATACTTTTATTAAATATAGCCCAGAATTTGCAATTTGGAATCCAAAATACTTTTGTAAAGATGAAGAATTAAACTTTTTATACGACTTAAAATTAGGAAAAGAAACCAAAAAACACAATTCATCTTATCCAATCCCGCAGAAAGAATTTGCAGAGTATATGAAAAATAAAAAAAGATATAGGCATTATGTTGTAGCAATAAGTGAACGAACAATTGGATATCAGCAGTACTTTATTGAACAATTGTCAAAGATTAAAGATAAGAAAATTTTAAAAGATATATGTGAATACAAACTAGACTATGGATTAGTAGTCATAAATCCATTACGTGAGCAAACAACTGTGATCTTTGAATGGCATGGCAGATGTTATGAGTTTGAAGTAAAAAAAGGTGAGTTAAAACCACTAAATAGAGAAGTAAGGTCAAAAAAAATGGTAGTAGGTGACAAATTTAAAGAGGAACATGCACAGTGGAAGAAAGAACATGGAGTTGAATAGGTAAAGTAATAATAATTAAACATTTATAGTTAATAAACAGAGTAGGTTCTTAGAAAACTCAACTAATTTTGATAAGTTTATAGCTAAAGGACTAGAAGAGACTAATATTGGTGTAGCTGCTGCAGAAAATGTAAAGTAAGAAATTCAAAACCAATTACAAGAATTTGCTGAAGATAATTTTGAAATGATTGAAGCATATGATGATTATAAAAAACTAGAAGAAATTGAAAATAAAGTTAGTGACTTATTTGATAAACTTATATGGAGCTTGATATGATAAGAAAAGTAGAAAAAATAGCGAAAAACTCATTTAAGAGTAAGCTTATGAAATTAGAAGCGTGTAAAGAAGCAATCGATGGCGGTTTAGATGTTGACAAATTTTTTGAGCAAGTATTAGCCACAGCAACAGATACAGGTTATGAAGACCTTATAAATGGACCAATATGGAAATATATAGTTGCTACTCAAAAAATAGGACTTGGACAAGTCAAGTTAGAGTATATTTACAAACAAGGTGAGATGTATGAGTATAATCAACACAAGTATGTAAAACCAGCTTTGGATGAAAATGGAAACATAAAACAAGAGATTATCGATGATTATATAAATGATACCTTTATTGAGTTTAAAGATTTAATAGCACAAAGAATGGAGAAATATATAAAAGGTGGCCATTCAGAAGAAAAATATAATTTTGTTGAGAAAAATGAATATGCAAAATACTTTGATAATATTGAACGTGTATTTGTTGACGAAGAGACAAAAAATATGGTTGTAATGCAAGTACAAGTGGTAACCGATGTAACTGATATTAATACTTTTATTAATTATAGTCCTGAGCTTGCTATGAGAAATCCTAAATACTACTGTAAAGATGAAGAATTAAATTTTTTATTTGACTTACAAGAAAAGAAATTTATCGAAAAAAGGGGGTTTAACTACCCGCTAACTAAGAAAGAATTTGCTAAATTTATGTCTAACTCCAAAAGGGTAAGGAAACATCAAGTGGAGAATTCGAGAAGAACAATTGGATATCAGCAGTATTTTATTGAACAATTGTCAAAGATTAAAGATAAGAAAATTTTAAAAGAAATATGTGAATACAAACTAGACTATGGATTAGTAGTCATAAATCCATTACGTGAGCAAACAACTGTGATCTTTGAATGGCATGGTAGACGCTATGAGTTTGAAGTAAAAAAAGGTGAGTTAAAACCACTAAATAGAGAAAGTATTAGTCATAAACAATATATAAGTAGACGTTTTAAAGAGGAACATGCTCAGTGGAAGAAAGAACATGGAGTTGAATAGGTAAAGTAATAATAACTAAACATTTATAGTTAATAAACAGAGTAGGTTCTTAGAAAACGCAGCTAATTTTGACACTATGTTTGTTGAAGGGTTAGAAAATGGAAATATTGGAATTGCTGCTGCAGAAAATGTAAAGTAAGAAATTCAAAACCAATTACAAGAATTTGCTGAAGATAATTCGGAAATAATTGAAGCATATGATGATTATAAAAAACTAGAAGAAATTGAAAATAAAGTTAGTGACTTATTTGATTGCTAAAGGAATTCTAGTTGCAGGGGCGGCAGCAGCTGCAGCAGCAGGTGTAGCTGCACTGGCTACCATGATGCTTCCATTTGAAGTAGGAGCACTAACTGTATTTGCTGTAGGTAGTGGTGTTGTAACTACCGGAAAAATGTGGAAAAATGGTAACTCAGCAACTGGTTCCTTCGTTGGTGGTACAGTAGTTGGGGTGGCAACCTTTGCAGGCGAGATTGACAATAAAATAAAACTAATAAATGAAATAATTAATGAAATTACTACAGGTAATTTTGATGAACACTGCGGCCTTGAAAATTCAAAATATAGTGAAGAAATTGAAACGGAGATCACATTTGCATGTGAAAGAAGGCTTAGTTGAAGTTTTAACCGAGGAGAAAAGAAAATTAGCAGATGATGTTGCAGACGTTGGAGGGTGGTTTTAATGAAAATAATACATGATGAGGAAAAGTATGATAATTTAGTTTCAATATTAAAAGAAACTCATGACAATATAACTGACTTGCGTCCAATCATTGCAGAAATAAGTGAGACTTTGTACTCCTTTAATATGGAATCAGCATCAGGAATTGTTGGAGATGCTATTGATGAGTTAGAAGAAAAATTAGGAGATGATTTCCTCTCTGAGCTAGAAGAACTTATAACCGCGATGAGTGGAGCAAATGAGAGTATGCTTGACTTAGATGATAAAATGAAAAGTGAGATAGGAGGTTAATATGTATTTTGAATTTACATTAGCAGATTTAAAAGAAGTGAAATCAAACCTAGAAAAAATTGAAAGAAATGTTTTATCGAGAAAAAGCAGTATGGAATATGGGATTAGTACAATAGAAGACCAGGGAAGTAACTATGCAGTTACATCAACCGAAACTTACGAAAAACAAATAGAGACATGTGATAGTGTATTAGACATGATTGAACCTTTTGAAATGAGAGTGCAAGAAATAATTGATGCAATTGAAGATACAGAAGCAGTTGAAAATGAAAATGTGACATTTATTTATGATGCTGAAGTTTTGGATATGTGGATTACAAATATTAAAGATGTTCTGAGTATTTACAATCCAGACTATAAAGCAATATTCACACTTAGTGGTGAGTATATAGACTGGGAAAATCGTGTTACTTCTAAACTAGATAACACAGAGCAAATTTTTGAAGATGGTATACTTGAAGAAGCAAAGCAACAAGATGATGAAAAAGTATTTAGACACAATAGAACTATTATGCAAGGATTAGAGTTAAAGTTAAGGGAAGCTATTTCAAATGACTTTGTAGAGCAACTCGATAATATTGATAATATTAAAGAAAAGTTAGAAGGTTTATTTGTATTAGATGAAATCTCGGATATCAGAGATATTATAGTAGAGAATGTTAAAACAGGAAAACTAGATTATACAACTGATGGTACAATTAAATTAACAGGTGTAGATATTGATAATAAACTACGGGAAGAGGCAGAAAAAGAACTAATAGAAAACCTTGCAAATGTTTTAAGTTTTCCGAGAGATGCATATGGAGTTTTTATTGAGAACATGACAGAAAAACAAGTTAATACTTTTTATGAGTATTTTGATGTAGAATTTGCTGACGATATAGTAGATGTAAAATTAAAATACGATAAATTTGAATTGCTCTTAGAAAATAATCCGCAGTTATTAGACGACATTTGGGGATATTTTGATGAAGTAGGAGTAGAAGGGATATATGAATTCACTGAAATAGAAAAGCTACCAAAAGGTTGGCAAGAAACTAGCAGATATATATCGATTGGAGGTAAAGTTATTGATACAGTTGTCTTAATTGACGGTATCAATGAAAAAGATTGGTCTCAAGTAGGAGGAGTACTTGGAGGATGGGGTGCTGAAATAGCTATTTGGGCTGGTTTACCAATACCGGGAAATAGAGTTGAAGCTGCAATAGCAAGTGTCATTATAGTAATAATCAGTTCGTTTACTGGTTCGAAAATAGGTGGTCTTTTTGAGTAATGTAGAAAAGTTTTGTAAATTTCTTATAACGAAGTCCAATGAAGCATCATTCAAAGCAAAGATTTTTGTCAATATGATCTATTGTATTTTCTTTACATTATATGCAGTATATTCTAAGTTTGTCAGCATACCAATATATTTGTTGTTTATTATGCTGATTGTTCTTTCAATTGTGCTTGAAAAGAATAGAAAACTTAAATATCAATATTATCTTATAAAATTTTCTTTACTGATTTTTATACTAAACTTAACAATACTAAATTGGAAGGTTTCTTTAGCACTAACTTTTTTTATCGATATTATGTTATCTATGGCAACGAAAACGTGAGTTAGTATCATTATACAATAGCTATGAAGGTAATAGTTCAAACGATTATCGTGGTTTTGCATTAACTATAGGAGCAGGATCAATACTATTTCTTCGTGTGACAAACATTAGTTTTGAAAAAGATATTTGGTGGCTTATAATTCTTCTTTTAATGAACATTTTCTTTGCTATTGAATTCAATTTAATAAATGATTTATATGATGTAACATATGTTAAACTTTTGAAAATCGATAAATATATAAAGAATACATTGGAATAAATTATTATCTAAGTATTATAAGCGGTTAACAAAAATGTAAGTTGAAAAATACCGGACTAAGGTGTGAACTAAACCTGTATGTTTAATGTACTAACTTGGGGTTATTAAAGGCTTATATTCTTCAATTCAGAATTATTATTGTGCTAGTGATTGTGAGTAGTGCTAATTTTTATATATTATATAAGCACCTAGTCTCAACTTTAGATGAATAGATAATTAATAAAATTAAACCATTGCAGAAATAAGTGAGACTTTGTACTCCTTTAATATGGAATCAGCATCAGGAATTGTTGAAGATGCTATTGATGAGTTAGAAGAAAAATTAGGAGATGATTTCCTCTCTGAGCTAGAAGAACTTATAACCGCGATGAGTGGAGCAAATGAGAGTATGCTTGACTTAGATGATAAAATGAAAAGTGAGATAGGAGGTTAATATGTATTTTGAATTTACATTAGCAGATTTAAAAGAAGTGAAATCAAACCTAGAAAAAATTGAAAGAAATGTTTTATCGAGAAAAAGCAGTATGGAATATGGGATTAGTACAATAGAAGACCAGGGAAGTAACTATGCAGTTACATCAACCGAAACTTACGAAAAACAAATAGAGACATGTGATAGTGTATTAGACATGATTGAACCTTTTGAAATGAGAGTGCAAGAAATAATTGATGCAATTGAAGATACAGAAGCAGTTGAAAATGAAAATGTGACATTTATTTATGATGCTGAAGTTTTGGATATATGGATTACAAATATTAAAGATGTTCTGAGTATGTATAATCCAGACTATAAAGCAATATTCACACTTAGTGGTGAGTATATAGACTGGGAAAATGGTGTTACTTCTAAACTAGATAACACAGATCAAATTTTTGAAGATAGTATACTTGAAGAAGCAAAGCAACAAGATGATGAAAAAGTATTTAGACACAATAGAACTATTATGCAAGGATTAGAGTTAAAGTTAAGGGAAGCTATTTCAAATGACTTTGTAGAACAACTTGATAATATTGATGATATTAAAGAAAAGTTAGATGGTTTATTTGTATTAGATGAAATCTCGGATATCAGAGATATTATAGTAGAGAATGTCAAGGTTGGAAGTGCCCCGAATGCCAAAGCGTTAGATAACGTAATGGATATGGAAGAAGTGGTGACTACAACAGTAAATAATATTATTGAGGATTATTTAAAAGATAACTTACCTAAAGAAGTTCTTGATTTTCTTTCAAACATGCAAAAATACGGAGGAGTAACGCTTCAAGGAAGTGAGCATGCAATTGCGGAATTTGTAGATGGTTATAAATTCTTAGAAATGACTGAAAGTGGAATAAACAAATGGAAAATTAATAAAAAGGATTTTGCTGGTTTTGAAGAATGGTATGAGACAGATCCGGATTCTTTTAATCATTTATTTGATGCGCTACTAGAGGATGGTATGGAAGGAGTCTATCGTTTTGATTCTGAAAAAGGTAAATGGTTCACTATTGAAGATGGTAGTGCAAAATACTATGACGAACTTCCCAAGTCAATATCTGAGGGAACGAAAAAAGGATTAGCTGCATTTGGGTATGCAATAGATGGATATACAATACTTGATGGAATTCATAATGGAGATTACTCGGAAATAGAAAAAGGTGCGGGCTCAATTATAGGAACTCTAATAGCAGCTACCATTGTTGATCCAATACCATTCGACGGTCTTGCAATGATAGGGATTGATTTTTTAGCAGGTTATGTGTTAGGTACTGGAGGATCAAAGGTTGGAGAAGCATTTGGACAATTATTTGATGATTTAAACTTAAAAAATTCATTGGAAGAAGCGGGAATTGAGGTTATATGGGAATAAATGAAAAATTAAAAACTGACTTATATGCTATATTAATTCTTCAGTTAATGTGGTCCTCATTTGGATTTGTATTTGATCAATATAAAATGAGTGTAGATCTGATATGTTTGATTATATTCAGTTATATTGTTGCTACTATAGCACATCTAGTATTAACTAATTATTTAATAGGCAAACAAAATATACTCACGTATACTAAATTGTATATTTATATATTATTAGTCATTAACACGATACTTTTAAGCTTCAGTGAAATTCATATTGGATATATATTGTTCGCAATCGTCTTAACATTTGTATGCACAAGATACATTAAGTATAATATTACAAAAGCAATGAAAGTGAAATATGGTGGTAGAAAAAATCCTACACGTATGCTCGTTATACTAGGTGGAGGCTTGTTGGGAACTTATATTCCTCAATTTGGAATTATTGTTGCGTTTGTCATTGTGAATAGCGCTAATTTTTATCTATTATATAAGCACACAAGTCTTGATATTAGAGGAATAGATTATCAATAAATTTAAAGTTGAGTTATTTATATTTCATTATTAATACTAAGAAAGATTTGGAGTTTAAGTTCCAAATCTTTTACTAGATATTAGTGAGTTAGTATTTAACTGTTATTAAGTCAAAATATTCACATGCTTTACAAGAAGCGTATTGGTACAAAACAATGTATTACAACTAAATAATCAATAACATACACATAAATTTTCATCGGGATTGTAATGGCGATTTTAATGCTTTGGATTAGACCACGTGGTATTCGTGGTATCTTAATGTTAGTTTCAACATTAGTATCTTTTGCAATTAGTATGTATACTCTTTACCATGGCAAAAAGATAGTAAAGTACATAATAAATTACGTAAAGAAACTTCGATAAGCGAAATTTCTAAGGAGAAATTTACAGCCTTAGATAAACGTAATGAACTTGCACTTTTAGCAAATGAAGAGCGTTCAAGTAGAAACTACAACTATTTAAGTATTAAAGAAACAATTAGACTTCGATAGCTTATCAAGGTCTTTTTTTTATACTAAAAATACAATCAAGAAGAGTAATGGCTCGTGCCACTTTGTTGGAAAATCACTTTTATATAAATGACTTGAGGTTTATTAAATTGAAAACTTAAAGCACGTTGAAAGCATAAGCGCAATTGATAATAGTATTTGGTTTACTACTTAAACCTGCAATTTACTGAAAAAATCTGTTTATTTACAAATCAGACCAAAAACACACATTATATTGCAGAAAAAACACCAACACACCTTTATATGGGTGTAAAATATAAGTAAGAAAGTTGAAGGAAAATATTATTATAGTTACAGGAAAAGAGAGAAAATACTGCACTAACTTACAAGTATAGTGATTTGATTATGTATTAAAGACCACGGGAATCTCGTGGTAAACTTAATCTATCAAAAAAGAGGTAACATCATATTGCATATGAACGGTTAATAAATGTATTTATATAACTATAATTTTCTAAATAATCCGTTTAAAGGAGAACTGTGAAAATTATATTTAGAGATGTAACATATAAAAAAATTAGGGAAATGAATTAAAAATGTATCAATATATGATAACCAGAAATTTCTAGCTGACCTTAATAAAAGTATTGAGATAAGTGGCGGCACTTATAATGTCAGTGTGAAAATTGAATATACGGATGGTACAGTAGACACACTAAAAGATCAAGCATTAGTAGTTAAAGATAAGGATGTACTTAAGACAATAAATTATTCCGGAATAAAAGCAGCCGCTAAAGCGTATACTTTTAACTATTTATTTTGGATAGGAGTTGGTCTTACACTTTTAATAGGAGTTGGTGTATTCTTCTTAATGATTGGATTATTAGTAACGGATAAATCTAAACCTTATCAAACTGAAGGTGGCAGTATGATGAAACTATTTTAGTCTCATATGAATATAGCTTTGTGGATGGATTTACTATCTAAGACTAGTAATATAGGTTTTACAAGATCATCAAGCTGCTTGAATAGATTGTATGTAAGGAGCAGAGTGAAAGAACTACAAGATAGGTATCAATAAAGGGGACTAATGATAGAACTATATAAAAGAACAAATGATAGAACGATAAATAAAACAGTTAAGAAGATTATGAAACGTACCCGTAAAGATGATTGGAAGTATTTTCGAATAGGTGTAGAGATGCGTGGTGGTGATATGACTCTGGCAAAAGAAATCATCGTAAGAGAACTGGAATTTATGAATACAAAGCCTTATGAGGAGTTATTAACTTATCATCCCAAAAAATTTATGAAAGCACTAGGGGGAACAAGGTGGGCGAAGTCTGGGTTAGAATTTTACCCTGGGGCAAGTCATGAGTATATCTATATTGGAAAGTATCTAAGTAGTTATAAAGATGAAAAAGGCTTATTAGATGTTGAACTGGTTAACAAGGACTTTGAAATTATAGAACGAGATATTTTTTCATATGGTAAGAATTTATGTGAAAATGAAATAAAAAATGAAAATACAGTGGAACCCTTGCTAAAAGATTGCAGAGAACTCTTAGAGTTTTTTCCTGATGCAAAAGATGTATATGTTTGTGACAAAACAAAAACAATAGTGGTCTTTTTTGAATTTAGAGTAATGTACTATGAGCCCAAAGCAGCAAAAATGCGTCTTGACTCATGGAGGTATGACTCCGCATATTATATTAAAGATGAAAAAGTACTAAAGAACCAACTTAGCAAAATTGATGCAATGGTTAAAGAATTAAATATTCCCTATAATAACAGCCCTGATAAGTTTATATATTGGGCAAATACAGAAGTTAGCAAAAAACAAATACAAGACTTCTTATTTTTATGCAATTCAATCGGGTGCGGATCAATACAGTACTATAAAGAATGTAAAGCCAATATTTTGAAAAGTGAATATACGGAAAAGTATAAGAATTATACAATTAGAGACGCAAGAACGACATTTGATCCATTTACAGGTAACAAGGAATGCAGGATTGGTGACTTTAAGTTAGTGTCCAATGATTTTAGTACTAATCAAACTTATAAGGAGTTGTATGAATAAAGAAGAGTATGAAGCAATTATTAGTCTAGACAAACAAAATATAATTGACTATATGAAAGATGTAAAGACAGAGGCAGGTAAAATTAAAGCAGCAGTAGTTGAAGGTGGAGAATATTATCAAAATACAAATAAGCAAGGGATAATAGAAACTCGTATGGAAAATCTAGTTACAGAAATGGATAAACTAATAGCAGTTATTGAAGGAGAAGGATGAAACCAATTGGAACAGTAATAGTTAATAGAGAATTGAATAATATGCAAATGATAATTTCTTATTATCCAACCAATAAGGAAAATGGTAAAAGATATCAATACCTTACATGTTTGTATCCATTGGGGTTCACGACTGACTTACCAGTATGCTTTGTAAATGAAGAAGACATAGAACTGATTGCACATACTGGATTAGAGACAGTTGACTTTGATAATTTTGCCAAGGCCTTAGATGAATATATCAAGACAGAGTCAAGTAATGAAAATATAGAGAGAGAAATTGACATGAGTCAGTTTACAGAATTATAATGAAAATACAACTACATAAGAATCTAGACGATAGAGTAATGGATATTACAGGAAAGAGATTAGAAAATATAACTATTTGGTATGATGATATGTTTATAGCAGATAAAGACAGTTGCATAGATATAGGAGTGGGACAATATAATGTAAAAGTTGAACTTAAATATACAGATGGAACAATAGATATTTTAGAAGATCAAGAATTAAGAGTTCCGGATAAAGGCGCAAAAATAACAATTAATTATAAAGGAGCAAAGGATACATTATTATCAGCTATTCAAGAACCTCTATTTTGGTTGGGAGTTCCACTGTCGATAATAGGAATAGGATATCTAATATTTATATATGTTGTCTATTACGCAGATAAGAGCAAATACTATGAAAAGCACGGAAGTTCAGTAATCGCTCTAAGAAATAGGTGATTTAGAAAAATGTTGCATTTATCTAAAGTGGTATAGAAAATGAATATCAACCTATTTAGGTCAAAGAACAAAATACAGAGAATTAAATAATAAATATATTCTAGTTCCATGGATTGTCTTAGGTATTTTCTGCTTTGTACTTAATTACTTTGAAATTACATATATAGCAAAAGTAAAAAAATCTTCGAATTGTGAAGAAAGAATAAAGTACATTATGAAGTGGAGAGGAAAAGCTATAACTTCATTTTCAGCAGGTAGTATGTTAGCAAATATCAATAGAGATGACATAGCTTTATTTTTTTTAAACTATGTAGATAAGTTCATCAGTGAACAAGAGAAATATGAAAAATTAATTAAAGAAAAAAAATATGAAAACTTTAGTTATGAAGATAAATACAAACTAGTTAATAGTATCATACTTGATAATAAAGGTATTTACAAAATATACATGCAATTAGATACAGGTCCCTCTTTAGATGGTAAATTAACTTTTAGAGTAAATAATTTTATGAATAGTTATTTTAAGATGACAAAAGAGGAAATCATTGAGTTAGGATTTGAAGAATATTTAGATGATTAAAAAGAAATATAGAAATAAGTAGGTTATTACAAATTGGAGGTTATTATGAAGAAAAAAATTATTATAGTAGGGCTAAATGTATTAGTGGTATTAGCAGCTTTGAGTTTCTTGTTAAATGGTACATTAGTTGATCAAATTAGTTCTGAGAATTTAAGTATTGATGTAATTAATATAGATGTTCTTGAAAAGGTAATCAAGCACCTGAAAATATTGATTAGTATTCCAGCATTAATATGTGTTTGCATCAGTTTTATTCTTGTTATTCTAAATAAGAAAGCTACTATGTACGCTAGTATTATATTTACTTTTATTGCAATAATTTTAATGATGAGTAATATTATTACATTCGAAAATAAAGTACTATCAGAAGGTATTGATGAAGACCCAGTATTAAGTGCGAGCACAGAACTGGTTTTATATAAAATAGAAACAGATAGCTACGATAGCAACGGTGAATATATTGAAAACTTGATTGATATAGTTAGCTAATTGGTAGCAGTATCAAGTGCAATCACTTGATAATCAATTGCTTTATTACAGGAATAGCGAGAGCAATCTACTTACAGCTTAATTGATAATATCATCAAAGGTTTTATATGGAGGAAAATAATATGGGAATACTAAGTAAAGCATCACTTAAAACAATAATAACAAAGATGAAAAACGATAAAAAATTAAATGAGATATGTAAAACATATCATGTGACTAAAGAAGAAGCAATAGCAGATTTTATTGAAGACTTAGAATGGTCAACTTTTCATACATATGAAGAACTTGAGAACCTAAATATTCTTCAATTACGTCATGCAATATCAAACAGCATAGATATAAGTAATTTTCGTCACGCATCAAAGGTGTCTATAGAATATAAAGGCTATGTAAAGAATAGGTTAGCTCCCTATTTAGATGATAATGGAGAGTTAATTGTTGAAAAAGTAAATGATCTTCTCGAACAAAAAAAAGAAGATATACTTCAACAAGAAATGTGCGCGCCTTTTGTCGTAATTAATGGAAATAGAAAAAATAAGGGATTGAATGAGTATTCAGAAGAAGAATTTTACAAAGCAAATGTAATTGAAATCCCTGAACTAACAGCACTTTATGGTAATTGCCAAAGATTGTTTGTTGATCAAGAGTTAAAAACAATTGTTCCATGTTTTATTTCAACTACAATTGAATATAATGAACCTGGTGCTTTTTTAAAATCATTAGAAGGGCCATCATTTGATGAGAGATATTTTATAGAAAATAAAAAATTAACCGATATGGTTATGAAAGAAATAAAAAAAATTTTAGACAAACGTCATGTTGTCATGGGAGATACCTATGATTATTACAAAAAATATTTCTTAGGAGATAATGAAGAAAATGGTAGACTAATGGCATTACTTAGGTCAATAAATTACCTTAGTGAAAATTTAGAATTACAATTTAAAAGATCTTTACCAACGGAGTATTCGTATTTAGAAGAATATTCAGTTGAGCCAGTTGAGCAATGCATAAACTTGATAACTGGGAATAGAGAAACATTTGTAATGGCTAGAAAAAATACTCTAAAAAAATTAATAAAATATGGTTATGATGATATTGTGGAAGAAATAAAATGTATGAACCAATAGGAAGCGTAGTAGTACTAGATGATAGTGATTCTATGTTAGTGATAATAATGAACTAGATGTAAATATAGAGTTAATACAACTTTTAATAGCAGTATTTAGTGAAGGAGTGTAATGAGAGATATTTATAGAAAAGTTAATGAAAGAACGGTTAATAGGATGGCAAGAAAAATAATGAATCATCCTAAAAGCACTTATCAAAAATCAGTTCGAAATGGTGTTTTAGCACAAGGCGAAGACATTAAGTACTTAGAGGATGTAATAAAAAATGAAATAGCTTTTATTAATTATTCTACATTTAAAGAGGTTTCTCAATATAACCCTAGAAATTTCATAAAAAGCATGAAAACAAATAATTGGATAAAGAGCTGCCTAAAAGTACTACCAAGTAGCATGTATGAGTAAGCATACATAGGTACATACATACTTATTTAACTCTACTGCTGAAAATGAGAACTTTGATTTAAATAATTTCAGGGAAAAATTAGAAAAACAAAAATGTGACTATAGAGAAGAACAGTTAAATTTATGCAAGCAATTTATAAAAAGGGATTATGAAGTACAACCAAATTTAATTCAAGAAAACAAACTTCAACAATTTTTTGAAAAGTCAAAAGTTGTTTATATTTGTCATAATACAAAGGTTATATTTGTTATCTATGAGTTTAAGGATTTTCTCTACTCATTAGAAAATGCGGAACTTCGACCAGATTCTTGGTATTACAACTCAAAATACTACATACGAGATGAGGAAGTATTAGAGAAACAACTTAAGAAAATTAAAAACTTAGAGGAGGAATTGGAAGTTCCTAACAAGAATCAGGTAAAAGATTTTATATTTTTGCTTAATGGGCCGGTTACTTACATAAAAAATTGTCGAATATATACAGTTAATAGGTAGTATCAATGTAAAATCAAGTGAAAACATGCGATATTGTTCTAAAAGGATTAGAAAGTCAGACTTTAATGAAAAATATAAAGACTATATGTTGTATGGCGTATTCTCGACTATTGCCCCTTACTCCCCAAATGTACATAATAGATGTGTTAAGTATGAAACGATATCTCATGACTACCTAAATGATCAGAAGTATATAGAGATTTATGAGTAAGGAAGAGAATGTTGCTTAGATATCATCTGATAAAATTAAACTTTGAGATAAGTTTGAATATGTATTCATATAAAATTTAGGAAAGGAAATAATGGAAAGTCAAAAGTATATAATGAAACAAGAGAAAAATGATGCGAATAATATAGTTATGAGAGGGGTAATATACTCGTTTTTGCCAGCCTTTGTACTTGTATACACAGGTCATTCAAATGTAGTTGTACTAATAATAATTATATTGTTGTTAAAGTTAGTGAAAAATTATTACGATATATATGTTAACTATAGCCCAAGATATAAAACTGGTAATTCATATATTAAAAGAAAATTTAAAACCATAGGCCTTTGCTTTACGATTTATTTTTATGTAACTTTTTATCTGTCATATTTGATTTATAGGGATAATGCTTTTAGTTCTATAATCTTTTATACAATTACGCTTGTAATATTGTTTATAAGCTATACTCCGATAATAAATATAGTATGGTATAAGTTTGATAGAAAGCGATACAAAGAAATTGATTCAAATAATTTAAATCAAAAAAGGTATACAACCCAATAAGATATTCTGTCAATACCCAAGATATAAAGAAGTGATAAGGTAAAGTTAAGTATGTATTAATAAATATTCATCGTATGTATGTTTCCTGTTATATTGCTATATAACAAAAATGAGCTGCTACTATCTTATATTTCTGATGGTAGTCAAAAAAACTTAAGGAGAAAAATGCTAGATCAAAGAATAGAATTATATTTAGGTAATAGTGAAATCGGATTAGATTATGAAGTATATACATGTTTTTACTCAACCTTACAGAAACTATTAAAGGCAGAGGAATATGCTTATTTCAAAAAGTTATATGAAAATGAGTACATGGATAATAGTGAGTTAGATTTACTAATTGCAGAACTCGACCAAATATTTGAGAAAATTGGGGAACTTGATGTATCGGAATATTATTATGATTTTAAAAACAAAGTAGAACGTAATGAGAAAATCGATAATCTAATAGTTGAGAAGAAATGTAAAAAGTTACGTCAACTATTCAATGGACGTAGTTTGAGAATGGCAATCGTCAAAAGTTTGAAAAAACTTATTGATTACGCTAAATGTGAGCATAATAAGCTTAGGGGACTCATAAGACATAACAATTTATGGATATTTATCAGAGAGGACGAACCTTTAGGACATTTTTACTATAATCTAGGTTTTCAAGGAATACGAAATTGTAAATTACAACCGAAAGAAATAAAGAATATCGCTCTAGACATGGATGTTTTTCAGCCAGGTGCAGAGGCAAGATTTTACCAGAGTATAGGTTTATTGCCTTCAAGAATTGGAAATACTAATTTGACTTATTCATTTTATATAAAAGGTGATGCAAATGCTAACCATTTTTATCGATTAAAAGAATTTTTCACTAATGATACTGATGAATTTATAGGTAAGTTAATTGCAGATTTGGATCATAAAATGGTAAATATGACTAGCGTTCAATACTGGGCTGTGGTAACAGGCTTAGAATATACTGATGAAATGATATTAAAGTTTGAAATGCTTGTAGCTAAGTATACGAATAATATTATATTACTGTATGATGTTGAATCTGAAACAACAATTAAGATTGGAGAAGAGAATGAAAGTTAAAAAATTAGAAGTAAATGAAAAAGAACAAAAAAAAATATATGAGGTACTAGAACTAACAGAAAAATCAAATATCGGACAATTTTACGCAAACTATGGAGGTCTTGTAGTACAAAATGTGATAAGAGTCCACGGAAGTGCTTTAAGTGAAATTGAAATGGATTTATTGAACGTGAATGAGGGAAACTTGCAGCGAGGATTTTTAGAGATAGCTAATGATATATTTGGTGGAGCCTACATACTGAATTCTGGAGCATTTGAAGAAGGATATGGAATGGTATTCTATTTAAACCCTGAAACATTATCATATGAGAATTTAGAAGTAGATTTTGGACAATTTATTAATTACATATGCACAAATGATATACTATCAGAATGGTATGTTGATATATACAATAATAAGTTAGTTGATACTGAAATTTTACCAACTCAGGGAGTGTCAGTGTATCCTTTCTTTTTTACAAAAGAGTTTAATTTAGATACAGCTGACTATCAGGTTATTGACTTCCAACAATTAAGAGGTTCAATGAAGGAAAATGCATTTAGTCTATTTGGTGAAAATATATTTTAGATGTAGATAGCCATCTAATTGTCTTAAATTTCAAAAGATATGTAGTAAATAAGATAATTAATAGTAATAAGGATTTGGAATTAGATAATATATATTGTTAATAGCAAATTTATAAATAGATGATAAGGTAAAGTTAAGTATGTATTAATAAATATTCATCGTATGTATGTTTCCTGTTATATTGCTATATAACAAAAATGAGCTGCTACTATCTTATATTTTTGATGGTAGTCAAAAAACTTAAGGAGAAAAATGCTAGATCAAAGAATAGAATTATATTTAGGTAATAGTGAAATCGGATTAGATTATGAAGTATATACATGTTTTTACTCAACCTTACAGAAACTATTAAAGGAAGATGAATATGCTTACTTCAAAAAGTTATATGAAAATGAGTACATGGATAATAGTGAGTTAGATTTATTACTTACAGAATTAGAGCAAATATTTGAAAAAATTGGTGAATTTGATGTATCAGAATATTATTATGATTTTAAAAACAAAGTAGAACGTAATGAGAAAATCGATAATCTGATAGTTGAGAAGAAATGTAAAAAGCTACGTCAACTATTCAATGGACGTAGTTTGAGAATGGCAATCGTCAAAAGTTTGAAAAAACTTATTGATTACGCTAAATGTGAGCATAATAAGCTTAGGGGAAGCATAAGCTATAACAATTTATGGATATTTATCAGAGAGGGCGAACCATTAGGACATTTTTACTATAATCTAGGTTTTAAAGGAATACGGAACTGTAAATTGCATCCGAAAGAAATAAAGAATATCGCTCTAGACATGGATGTTTTTCAGCCTGGTGCAGAGGCAAGATTTTACCAGAGTATAGGTTTATTGCCTTCAAAAATTGGAAATACTAATTTGACTTATTCATTTTATATAAAAGATAGCGCAAATGCTAGCTATTACTATCGATTAAAGGAATTTTTTACTAACGATACAGAGGACTTCATAGATGGTTTAATTGAAGATTTGGATGATGAAATGGTAAATATGACTAGAGCACAATACTGGGCTGTGGTAACAGGCTTAGAATATACTGATGAAATGATATTAAAGTTTGAAAGGCTTGTAGCTAAGTATACTAATAATATTATATTACTGTATGATGTTAAATCTGAAACAACAATTAAGATAGGAGAAGTAAATGAAAGTTAAAAAATTAGAAGTAAATGAAAAAGAACAAAAAAAAATATATGAGGTACTAGAACTAACAGAAAAATCAAATATCGGACAATTTTACGCAAACTATGGAGGTCTTGTAGTACAAAATATTATAAGAGTCCACGGAAGTGCTTTAAGTGAAATTGAAATGGATTTATTGAACGTGAATGAGGGAAACTTGCAGCGAGGATTTTTAGAGATAGCTAATGATATATTTGGTGGAGCCTACATACTGAATTCTGGAGCATTTGAAGAAGGATATGGAATGGTATTCTATTTAAACCCTGAAACATTATCATATGAGAATTTAGAAGTAGATTTTGGACAATTTATTAATTACATATGCACAAATGATATACTATCAGAATGGTATGTTGATATATACAATAATAAGTTAGTTGATACTGAAATTTTACCAACTCAGGGAGTGTCAGTGTATCCTTTCTTTTTTACAAAAGAGTTTAATTTAGAAACTGCAGATTATCAGGTTATTGACTTCCAACAATTAAGAGGTTCAATGAAGGAATATGCATTTAATCTATTTGGTGAAAATATATTTTAGATGTAGATAGCCATCTAATTGTCTTAAATTTCAAAAGATATGTAGTAAATAAGATAATTAATAGTAATAAGGATTTGGAATTAGATAATATATATTGTTAATAGCAAATTTATAAATAGATGATAAGGTAAAGTTAAGTATGTATTAATAAATATTCATCGTATGTATGTTTCCTGTTATATTGCTATATAACAAAAATGAGCTGCTACTATCTTATATTTCTGATGGTAGTCAAAAAACTTAAGGAGAAAAATGCTAGATCAAAGAATAGAATTATATTTAGGTAATAGTAACATCGGATTAGATTATGAAGTATATACATGTTTTTACTCAACCTTACAGAAACTATTAAAGGAAGATGAATATGCTTATTTCAAAAAGTTATATGAAAATGAGTACATGGATAATAGTGAGTTAGATTTATTACTTACAGAATTAGAGCAAATATTTGAAAAAATTGGTGAATTTGATGTATCAGAATATTATTATGATTTTAAAAACAAAGTAGAACGTAATGAGAAGATAGATAATCTAATAGTTGAGAAGAAATGTAAAAAGCTACGTCAACTATTCAATGGACGTAGTTTGAGAATGGCAATCGTCAAAAGTTTGAAAAAACTTATTGATTACGCTAAATGTGAGCATAATGAGTTTACGGGACTAATTAGCCATAACAATTTATGGATATTTATCAGAGAGGACGAACCATTAGGACATTTTTACTATAATCTAGGTTTTAAAGGAATACGAAATTGTAAATTACAACCGAAAGAAATAAAGAATATCGCTCTAGGTATAGAGGTCTTTCAGGGTTATGCCAGGGATAGATTTTACCAGAGTATAGGATTATTGCCTTCAAAAATTGGAAATACTAATTTGACCTATTCACTATTTATTGAAGATGGTGCAAATGCCAGACCAATATACCGGTTAAAGGAATTTACTACTGATGATATAGAGGAATTCATAGATGATTTAGTTGCATATTTGGATGATGAAATGGTAAATATGACTAGAGCACAATACTGGGCTGTGGTAACAGGCTTAGAATATACTGATGAAATTATACTAAACTTTGAAAGGCTTGTAGCTAAGTATACTAATAATATTATATTACTGTATGATGTTAAATCTGAAACAACAATTAAGATTGGAGTAGAAAATTAGTAAAAGTTTCAAACGATGAATTAATTGAATTGGGTGTAGAATTAACTAACTAAGTGAAGTTAAGAAGGTTTAGGAGGTTTAATGGAGATAAAAAATGAACTAATACGAAAAAAGGGAATAGGAATGTCAAAGGAGAAGTTAATGCTATAAAAAAGAAATATAATATTATACTTCCCACAAACTATGAAAAATTCCTTGCGAAATATGGATATGTTAATATAAGAAATACATATATAAGGTTCACGTATGGTAATTTTAGTGATGATGTTGGAGTGGTTGATATTCTTGGAAATAAAGATGTAGGTGGTTTTACTTTTTACAATGATAATTTTAAAGAAGAACTTCCTGAGAACTTTTATATAATAGCGGCATCAGAAGAAGGTAAGTTTGTAATTGATGGGGATACTGAGGTTATATATTTTTGGGATGATTTTAGAATATTTGATATTAGCTGTGACAAACAAAATATTTATCCCATCACAGATAATTTTAATAGTTTTATTTCTTTAATAAATAATGGATTATTAAATAAATGATCTTATGTATAAACTAGAGGTAGATATAGAGCCAATAAAAGTATACAGTGATAGGAGGAAGATTATTAAAGATATTATATATATTGGGTACATATACATATATGAATTTATTTTATCAGGCTTTAGTGCTGAAACTAAAATTATGAATAAATTACATGAAAATGATAAAAGAAAGAAAATTGTTTTAGATAGAATAAAAAGTAGAAATAATATTATTTACAAAGCTATTATTGCACTTGTAATTATTTTTTATGTTATTTATATCTTTTTCTCACTGTAGGGACTATTGGTGCACTAGAATATACTGAATTTATTTAAATGGAACAAATGATATTAATATTAAAAAGGGTCATGAACTATTAGTGTTCATGGCCTTTAGTTTGTATTAAGTTTTATTCTTCTTCTTCAGTAGTTTGTTCTGTTAAATCGATTAGAGCCGATGGCGTATTGTTAATGTAGTCATCGATTGCTAATGCAATTTGCTCAGTTTCTTGCTCCATAACTGTTGTATCAGATACGTGAGCAAGGTCTGTTGCATCGTCTAAGTAACCAAGTTCAATTAAAACACCTTCTGCACCTTGTGGTTTCAGGTTGTTTTGAACATTTTCTTCATTTACTGATTTAGTTGCGATTCCACCAGATTCACGAATCATGTACATGTAATCTTGGACTATACTAGCTCCATCGTCAGTCGTATCATCGTAAGTTTCAACATACACTCCATCACTAATGTAACCGGTGATTTTACTAGATGGTGTACTTACATTAGATAAGTAGCTAGCTAGAAGTGTTGCGAAGTCATTATTTGCATAATAACTAGAGTAAACTTCAAATCCAGATGCCCCACCTTTGTTGTGGTGCATTGAGATAACTAGTTTAGCTTCAGTGTCATATACTTGTGTTACACGTCCACCTTCTTGGTAGGCATTGATACCATCTTTTGTTTCACCTGGTTGACTATCATCTTCACGAGTTAAACCAACGTTATAACCCATGTCAGTAAGTTTGTCTGCAAGTAGAATTGATGCCTGTAAGTTTAAGTCTTTTTCTAAGATGGTACCATCATCAGAAGAAGAACCTCCATCTGTACCACCGTGTCCTGGGTCAATCATAATATCTAATTCATCATCATTGTCTTCGGCTTCATATTTTGTAATATGTACTAGGCCGTTTACAACGTCGACTGTTATATTATTGTTTTTCCCATCACGAGTTATTGTATAGAAATCAAGGGTAAAGTCATCATCATAACTAATGAATGATTCATCATCAAGTTGTAAGAAGAAGCTTCCGACTGGCATATCTTGTGTTTCGATTCCAGCATTAGCAGCTTCATCCATTTTAAATGAGTAATTAACCTTTTCGTTTGTAGTATCAAATAAATTAATATTATAACTTGAACCAAGGTTCTCACTTGTAATATTGATTGTCTCACCATAAGTGTTAATCTCACTTACGGTCGTTTTTACAAAACTCTCCATTTTACGATCTGAAACATCAATATCATAGATACTGCTTGGTGAGTAAAGAGATAAGCTAGTACGTGTAGCTGGCACGATTGTATTTAATAATAATAATACGATAATTATAAACAATACAATAATAATTAAGTTGTATAAGATGATTCTTATTTTTTTGTTACGCTTCTTATAAGTTTTCTTTCGTTTCTTATTTGATGGGCGTTTCTTTGAGTTCATAATAAATCCTTCCGGGGTTATTATACATTATTTTAGTTAAAATAAAGTGAAAAAAGAGATGTTTTACCATCTCTTGAAATATTAATATTTAGCGTTTAAAGCAATTTCCATCATATTAGTGAATGCTAATTGACGTTCTTCACTTGTAGTAGCTTCGTGAGTTACTAAGTTATCTGAAATAGTAATTAAACAAGCAGCGTTTTTACCAGTTGCTTTAGCGTTTGCAAATAATGCGAAACTTTCCATTTCAACACATACACATCCGTGATCTGCATGAATTTGTTTGTAATCATCGTAGTTAGCTCTGTAGAAAACGTCAGAAGAGTGAATGATGCTTGGGTGCATTTCCATTCCTAATTCTTGACTACTAGCGATTAACTTGTTGTTTAATTCTGTAGTAGATTCTAATTCTCTAATTCCTTCTTCACCAATAACAATATCAGCGAATGTACTTTCTGACCATGCACTTGTTGCTAATACTACATCGTATAAGTTTAATGCGTCAGTGTAAGCTCCAGCAGAACCAACACGGATGATGTTATCAACATCATAGAAAGCGAATAACTCATAAGAGTAGATACCAATACTTGGCATTCCCATTCCACTTCCCATTACTGAGATTTCTTTTCCTTTGTATGTTCCTGTGTAACCAAACATGTTACGTACAGTGTTGAATTGTTTTACGTCCTCTAAAAATGTATCAGCAATAAATTTTGCTCTTAATGGATCTCCAGGCATAATTACTGTTTTAGCAATTTGCGCTTTGTCATCTGCAGCGATATGTGCAGTTGGAATTAATGATTGACTCATAAATTATCTACCTCTATTTCTTTATTTTACTATATATAAATATACCATGAAAAAGGGGCTGTGTCAATTTTGGTTTGGGCTATTAGGCTAATTAAACACATTCTTTACATTACTTTTTCATATCGTTTACACTTTCACATATTGTAATTTAAGTTCGGTTTTAGGACATGAAAAAAGAGGGCATAATGCCCTCCTTTAATATTGATATTATCTACCAACTTGCTTTTTAATTTCATCAGAAACGAATTGTACATCAGGTCCGATAATAACTTGAATAGCAGTTGCAGATGGTTTTAAGTAACCAGCAGCGTTTAAAGATTTTAAAGCTTGATCTTCAACAATTGAAGAATCTTTTACAGTAAATCTTAAACGAGTTGTACAGTTATCAGTTTCAACAATGTTGTCTTCCCCAATAGCTTCGATAATTCTGCGTGCGTAAGCTTCGTGTGAACTACTACCAGCAGCTTCTACACTATCGTCTTCATCCATAACGTTTGTTCCACGTCCTGGAGTGTTTAAGTTTAATCCTTTAATCATTGCAGTGAATGATACGTAGTAGATTAGAGCGAATACAACACCTTGTACTAATAACATTAAGTTGTTAATTGCAGCAGGGTTTTTGAATGATAAGAAGTAATCTACGAATCCAGCAGAGAATCCGAATCCAGCAATCCATTGCATTTGAGCTGAAATGAATACTGAAATACCAGTTAATACTGCGTGTAAGAAGTATAATGGCCAAGCTACGAACATGAATGAGAATTCTAAAGGTTCAGTAACACCAGTGAAGAATGAAGCAACTGCACCAGCTAATAAGATTCCACCAACACGTGATTTTTGGTTTTCGTTAGCTTGTTGGTAAATTGCAAATGCACCAGCAGGAAGACCGAACATCATTACTGGGAAGAACCCTGCTTGATACATACCTACAGTATAATCTGCAGTACTCTTAGCAACATCACCTGCTAAGTAGTTCCCGATATCATTAATGTCAGCAACGTCAAACCAGAATACAGAGTTTAAAGCGTGGTGTAATCCAGTTGGAATTAATAAACGGTTAAAGAAACCATAGAAACCAGCACCAACAGCACCGAATCCTTGGATAAACTCACCAAATGATACTAATGCATCATAAATAGTTGGCCATACGAAACTTAATACAGCAGCAACAAGAATCATTACAACAGAGATTACGATTGAAGATAATCTACGCCCTGAGAAGAATGATAAAGCTTTTGGTAATTCAACTTGATATGTACGGTTGTACACTTCAGCAGAAACTACCCCAGTTAAGATACCAATGAATTGGTTGTTAACTTTACCGAAAGCAGCGTTAACTTCCTCAACAGGAGTTCCACTTAACATTGACATACTGTCTGGTGATAGTAATGCTTGAACAATTAACCAACCAACTAGACCAGTAAGTGCAGCACTACCGTGTTTATCTTTACTTAATCCGAAAGCTAAACCAATTGCAAATAACATCCCCATGTTATCAATTAGTGCACTTCCTGATGTAATTAAGAAAGCTGCGATTGCGCTATCTCCACCCCATCCACTTGGGTCAATCCAATAACCGATACCCATTAAGATGGCAGCGGCAGGTAATACGGCAACAGGCACCATAAGTGCTTTACCAATTTTCTGTAAATACGCGAACATATTTCCCCCTAATATTTTATTTCAGAGTAATTATATCAAATAATATCGACTTGTGCAAGTTTTTGCAAACATTTTCACAAGTTGTGCAACTTTTTGCACTTTGTGAAGATATGATGACAAACTACTCACAATAATTTCATAATTACGACTTTAAAAGTATAACTTATATATATAGCAAATGTTTTCTATGTGAAACCGCTTTAGTGAAAAAAGTTTCATTTATATAATTTGGTAGTGCAAATATATGCAAAAACTGTCTAAAACAATTATATAGTTTAAATTTAGTTGACGTTCTATTTTGCCAGTTGGTTATATAGGCATCAGACAAAAAATATAAAAGTTGTGGATTAAATGTTAATAAATTAGTTTTGTGTACAAATTTCACATTTGTATTAAAAACGAGAAAAAACACGTATATTTAGGGCACGTGGGAAAGAATTTTCCTAGTGATTATTACCGATAGGTTATGAAGAAAGTGCTAAATTTAAAGTTTTAAAACACATTTTGTTCAAAAAAAGAGAAAAATATTTTATGATGTTGTATAATGTTTAAGTAAAATATTTTTTAGGAGGCAAATAATATGAAAAAATTATTAAGTGTATCAGCAATGGCATTAGTACTATTAGCTGGATGTAGTTCAACTACAAGTTACTATGGAGAGTCAGCTGCTGACGAAGACGGAAACGTATCAACTGTTTCTTTCGATAAATCAGGAGACGATATTTCTAACGTACAGTTCGACATTATCTTACCAGAAGTTACTGGAGATACTGCTCAAACTACAAGTAAAAAAGAATTATCAAACGCTGGTGAGTACGGAATGGAAGCTGCAACTGGTAAATCTTGGACAGCTCACGTTGAAGAATTAGAAGCATACGTTAACGATAACGATGCATTCCCTACTTTAGATGAAGAAGGTAAAGATGCTGACGGTGTTACTGGTGCTACAATCCACTTAAACGGATTCGAAGAAGCATTCAACGCTGCAACTGAAGCATAATTTTAAAAATAAAATAATTATTCATATAACTACTTAACTAAAAAAGTAGTTATATGTTTTTGTTTAATAACTAGGGGAGCAATGGAAAACTTGATCAAGAACGTTGAAGTTGCTATTAGTTATCATGCTAAATCTACAATTAGTAAGTATGATATTTTACTTGGTGATGATAAATTATTAGAACTGATTATTGATAATGTTGATTCACAGTATGAATATGAGATATTGCATGATAGACTGCAAGAACTACTCGATTCGGAATTAAGTAAAACAAAACAACCTAGCAATTACGAAACTAGTCAATATGATCTAGTAAGTAGTGAAAGTGTAGATTTTGAGATAGATAAGGCAATAGTAAATATTTTAGAAGGAATTGATAACAAATTTGTTAGAAATGAACTTTTAAGATTAGCGCTTGCATCGAAGAAGATGTTAAGAGCAAAAATGTATTTAAAAATTGATAACAAGCAGAACTACGAATATGCAGCAATACTTGAGTTATTTCATTTAGCGACGCTTATTCAGGATGATGTAATTGATATTGCATCAACACGTAGACATGTAGAAACAATCAACAGCAAGTTCGATGATCGAACTGCAATTTTAATATCTGACTATTTACTAGTTCATATTGGTTATGTGCTAAGTAAGAATAAGATTGATATCGTGACTGCTGAAAACGCAGAATCAAAGATAAAGAAGTATTATAGTGAATTAATTAAAGACTTTTTAAAAAGCTTATTATTTAGTGAGCGAGAAGTAACTGCTATTAAGAGTAACAAGAGTTACGATCGTTATGCTAGTAATAAAACGGCAAAGTTTTTTAAAGTTGCCTTAATTAGTGGAGCACTAACAAACAATCCAGATATAAGTTTAAATGAACTTAAAGCAATTGGTGAGTATGGTCATAGGTTTGGTCTTACATTCCAAAAGGTTGATGATTTGTTAGATTATAATGCGGATATTACAATTTCCGGTAAGGATTCGCGTGATGCAGAAAACGATGTTAATAACTATATCTTACTTAATTTACATGAGTATGAATTAAACGAAATAAAAGAGAAATTGAATTTTGAAGCTGAACAATTATTATCTAAGGAGTTAGGTGAAAAGTTCGAAGAAGAAATAAAATATTTAATTAGGAGAATCAATGGATAAACAAAATATTGTTATTGTTGGTGGAGGATACGCAGGTGTTCTTACAGCAAAGAAATTAATTAAAAAATTGAAAAAAGATATTAAAGCTGGTAGCGTTGAGATTACTCTAATCGATAGACAACCTTACCACACTTTAATGACAGAACTTCACGAGGCGGCTTTTGACCGTACAAACAGTGAAGCAATCAAAGTGTACCACAAGAAAATTTTCAACGAAAAGTACATTAACTTAATGTTAGCAAACGTTGAAGCAATCGACTACGATGCAAAATCAATTACAACTGACAACGGAACTGTTGAGTATGACTACTTAGTAGAAGCAACAGGTGCTAAAGTAACTCACTTCGGTATCGAAGGTGCTGAAGAAAACACAATTCCAATGTGGTCATTTGACGATACTAGAACTGCTATGGCTAAAGTATTAGAATTATTTGATCGTGCTGAGAAAACAACTAGTCCTGACTTACGTAAAGAATTATTAACTTTCGTAGTAGCAGGTGCTGGATTTACTGGTGTTGAGGTTGCTGGTGAACTTAAAGAATGGATTGACCGTACTTTACTTTACCGTTACCCAACAATTAAACCAAGTGAAGTAACTATGCATGTTATTGATGGTGCTCCAAGAATCTTAAACTCATTCAGTGAAAAACCAGCTGCTAAAGCTCACAAATTCATGGAAGAGAAATTAGGAATCAACATCATCTTAAACTCATTCATCTCTAAAGTTGAACCAAACAAAGTATACTTCGGTGAAGGTAACTCAATTACTTCACACTGTATCTTATGGACAAGTGGTATTACTTGTGAACCAATTTCTGGTGAAGCTCATGACCTACAACGTGGTCGTATTCCTGTAACTCCAAAGTTAGAAACTGAAGGTAAAGAAGGTGCTTACGTTTTAGGTGACATCATGTTCTACATCCCTGAAGGTCAAGATCGTCCAGTTCCACAAATGGTTGAGAACTGTGAACACGCAGCTCCAATCGTAGCAAACAACATTGTTAGTAAAATTAAAGGAACTGAAGATAAATCTAAGACTTATGCTCCTGAATTCCACGGTGCAATGGCTTGTATCGGTGGACGTTACGGTGTAGCTGAATTATTATTCGGTGGAAAATCAATCATGTTAACAGGATTCTTCGCAATGTTCGTTAAACACATGATTAACATTATCTACTTATTACAAGCAACATCACTTACTAAAGTATGGTCTTACATTAGAGTTGAGTTCTTCGAAGTTCGTGACCGTCGTTCATTCGTAGGTGGAAACTTATCTGCTTCAACTCCAAGTATTTACTTAGTGCCATTACGTTTATGGTTAGGTTGGTACTGGATTTCATCTGGTGCTCCAAAATTAATCCACAAATTACAAGGTGGATGGGAAGCTATCTGTGTTGAAACTGAAATTTTCCCAACAGACGTAAAAAACTATGGTGAAGTTTGTAGAAATGTTTATCCTCAAGGTGAGGCTGCTTTCAACGCTGCAAACGGAATCGGTGGAGACGCTGTAGCTAGTGCAAGTACTGCTGCTGATACAGCTTCAAGTGCTGCTAGTTCAGTTGTAGATGCTGCTGCAAGTGCAAGTACTGCTGTTGCTGATACTGCATCAAGTGTTGCTGCAACTGCTGCTGATGCTTCTCACGGAATCTTAGGATCTATTGATGCATTCTTTACTGCTTTAGCTCCAATTTCAACTCCATTCGGTATGGGGTATGACTTAAACGTGTTAATCCCTGATTTCATTCAAATTCCATTACACAACTTCATGATGTGGAGTGTAGAGTTAATTTCTGGTATGGAATGGTTAATGGAATTCTTATTCGACTTCGCTGAGTTTGCTTTAGGTGCTTTAATCTTCATCGGTTTATTCACTGAGCTTGCAGCAATCGGATTATTAGTATTAACTCTTATGATTTCTGCTGGTTCTTGGATGTCATATGATGGAATCGTAGTTCTTGGATTATTATTCTCATTATTCGCAACTATTCCAATGATTGGTTTAGGTGGAAAACATCAAATGCCATTATCAGTAGATTACTTCTTACGCCCATGGTACAAAAAACGTGCGCTTAAAAAACGTGATAAATAAGGAATAAAATGAAGCAAGGTATAATATTTGGAATAATTATTTCAATATTCTCCTTTGCTCTAGTACATTATCTGTCAGGTGACGTTAGTTCATCTGACTTAGATATCATAATATTACAAAATGGGGAGGAAGTTTTTTCTACCCCATTATTATATACTGATGAGGTCCAAAATATTTGGTATGTACATGAGGAGAGTGGAGACATTAAAGTTTTAGTTGATGAGGAAATTATCGACTATTATAATTTAGATCAAAGTGTTGAAGATCTTGAGGATCCGAAAAATATTGATTATAATGCTATCTATGCTGTAAGTGGAGTTCAAACTGAAATTAACATGCTAATTAATACTGGTGGTGGTGTCAAGGTAATTGAAGCTAACTGTCCAGATAAGATTGATGTTAAGATTGGTGAAATCCGCGATACTTCAAAAGTAATTACTTGTGCACCTCATAAACTTGTTATTAAATTACGTGGTAATAGTAATTCAAGTGGAGGTGAGCTAGATGGTTAAATCACAGAAATTAATTGAAACTGAAAAGATAACTAACTTTGCTCTTTTCATTTCAATTTCTATTGTATTATCGATATTTGAAATGCTAATACCAATTAACTTCGTTATTCCCGGAGTTAAATTAGGTCTAGGAAATATGCTATTAGTAATCTTACTTGATTACTATGATTTCAAAGAGTTATTAGTATTTCAAATTATTAAAATAAGTGTTACGACATTTATCTTAGGACTGTTTTCTATCTACTTATTCTCATTAAGTGGTGGTTTACTTGCGCTAGTTGTAATGTATTCAGTACGAAAGATATTCAAAGATAAAGTAACTACTTATACACTATCAATGTGTGGAGCAATTGCTCATAACATTGGTCAAATCATCTTTGCTATTTATGCATTGAAAACACCAGAACTAATTGGCTATGTACCATTCTTAGTTGTATTCGGTAGTATTACTGGATTTGGGCTTGGATATTGTATTGAACTAATCCGCCCATTAATTGTAAAGGGGATCAATGTTAACAGTTAAAAATTTAAAAGCTGGTTTATTCGATGACATCAGTTTTGAAGTGGAAAGTAACAAAATTATTGCGATAATTGGTGATAATGGTAGTGGTAAGAGTACACTTGCTAAGACAATATGTAATTATTATCAACCACAAAGTGGAACTGTAAGTATTGATAGTTCTAAAATCGGACTACTTACTCAAAACCCTTATTTACAATTTATTGGTAATACTGTTTTCGATGAACTTACATATAGTTTAGAGCAAAATTGTGTTGCTACAGATATTATTAAACTAGTACTGGACTCTAGTCCGTTTCCGTTGGATAAGTCACTAATTGAACTTAGTGGTGGAGAGGCTCAGCGTTTATTAATTTATAAAGAGTTACATACGGATAAAGAAGTATTAATCTTGGATGAAACATTATCTAACTTAGATGAAGATAGTAAACAACTTGTAGTAAATGATTTAAAGCAATCAGATAAAGCGATTATCTTTATCACGAATAACTTAAATGATATTAAATATGCAGATGTTGTTTATAAATTAGATAATAAGACATTCAAACAAATTGAAATTGATTATATAGCTCCAAAGAGTACTACCTCCAATAAGGCTATTAGTTTTGAACATGATGGGTATAGCTTTAGAGCTGGGCTTAATGTCATCGGTGGAGCAAGTGCTAGTGGTAAAACAACACTTATCAATGATATTTGCTTTAATACAGATTTAGATATTAGTTTAATACCGCAATATCCATTTGAGATGGTTACAACTTTAAATGCAACGCATATTGAATTTGATGCTAATTGTGATCTACTTTCGATTACAAGCGAGATGTTAGAACAAAATATTACTGATTTATCAACTGGTGAGTTAGTTAAAGTATTAGTGTTAGAAGCACTTGCAACTGATAATAAAGTTCTAATCTTAGATGAGTCAATTGAGGTTTTGGATAAACGATCACAAACGAATATCTTGAATCTAGTATTAGATCATTTTGAAACAGTAATTATTGTGTCTCATAACTTATATTTATTCAATGATTTCGAATTCAATTTAGTGGAGGTTAAATGAAACCAATAACAATTAACCCATTTATTAAATTTGGATTTTTGCTATCACAAATTATTTTAGTATTAGTTACGCACAATAACTTGATTGTTTTAACAATCATTATTTACAGCGCTATTATCTTGGCTATTCGTAAAATTGAAATTAAGCAGGTTTTAAATGGCCTTAAGTTTGGTTTATTTCTAGCTGTGTTCATCTTTGTCTTTTCTTTAATTAGATTTACGAACTTACAGCTAGCAATATACAATGGACTAGATTTATTTAAAGTTTACTTTGCGATGATCTTAGTATCAGTTGTGTATAAACTAGATACGAGTAATAAAGAACTATCATATGTTTTAAGTGTTGTTTTTAGTCCACTTAAAGTTATTGGTTTTGATCAAAATAAGTTATATACTTTATTCTTAATGATTTTAAATCAAATCTTTGCGATGCGTTACCAAGCGTTGAGAATGTACAAGTATGCGACTTATAAAAATGGAAACAAACTAACGATTAGAGAGACTATACAATTAATTGTGCCGTTTATTAATAGTAATTTAAAACAAAATGAATTATTAGCTATCGGACTTATCAACAGTAGTTATGATAGTTCTAAAACTAGAATTAAGCCTTATTTTATTACAAGTTACAAACAATCATACGTTATAATATTAGTGGCTATTTTATTAATAGAAACATATATACTTATATAGGGGAACAATGAAGAAATTACTTTTAATACCAGCATTATTATTACTAATAACAGGGTGTTCAGAAACAGAACCGGAGATAACAGAATTTGACTATTTTTACTTTGATACAAGTATTAACGTTAAGATATACGATGATGCTAAAGATTTAGATGTAGAACAAATTGATAGTGATATTGAAGAGTTATTAGTAAGACTTGAAAATACATATTCACCATCAATTGAAGACTCAGCAATTAATCAAGTTAATGATCGAAAAATTACAGAAGTCGATGATGAATTTATTTCAATCTTAAATCAATCGATTAAAGCATGTGACGCTACTAACGGTCAATATGATCCAAGTAGCGGTGCACTAATTGATTTATGGTCAATTAATAACGCAAACCACTTACCGTCTGATAAAGAGGTAAAAGAAGCGCTTACAAATGTAGGTTGTGATGACGTAGTAATTAATGGTAATACAATTACAATGCCGGAAGGTTACCGACTTGATTTTGGTTCATCTGTAAAAGGGTTTGCTGGTGATAAGATTGAAGAAATACTTAAGAATGCTGGTGTTGAAAATGCACTTATTAACTTAGGTGGTAACATTCAAGCTGTAGGTAATAAATATGGGAAGCCATTTAATATTGCGATTATGAAACCAGAAGTTGAAAATACTCTAAATGAAAATGTAGCACAAATGCCAATTGAAGATAGTGCATTGGTTACAAGTGGAATCAACCAACGATTCTTTATTGAAGATGGAAAAGTTTATCACCACATTATTGATGCAATTAAAGGTGAACCGGCAGATAATGGTTTAGCTAGTGTAACAATTGTTACTGATAGTGGTGCTGATGCTGATATCTTATCAACAATGACGTTCTTAATGGGTCTTGAAGATGGATATGACTATATTATGAATACTGGTGGAGTTGAAGCAATCTTTATTACAACTGATAAGAAAATTTATCAAACTAAAGATTTTAATTTAACAATCTTAGATGATACGTATACAATAGAAGAAATGTAAAAGTAGCCTTTTAGGTTACTTTTTTTTTCAATATTGGTATAATATTTATAGAATTGAGGTAGTTATGTACGCATATATGAAAGTTTGTGAAAGTCTTATTGCAGATATCGAAAATGGTAAATACGAAGTTGATCAGAAAATTCCAACAGAAAAAGAGATGTGTGATAAGTTTGATGTATCAATTAGTACGATTCGAAAGTCAATGTATTACTTACGAGATAAGGGGTTAATTTACTCGAAACGCGGTAGTGGCTATTATGTATCTCATAAGAAACCAGAATATTCAAATTTACAACGACCATCATTATCAAAACTTGGAACAGAACCTGGGTCTGAAACTGAGATTATTTCATTTCAAATTAGACGTGCTTCATTAAATGAGGCTAAGAACTTAAAGATTAAAGCAAATACAATTATTTATGAAGTAATCCGTAAGCGAGTAATGAATGGTAACCTAAATATGGTTGAAATCAACTTAATACCAGTAGGTTTAGTACCGGATTTATTAGAAGAAGATGCAAAAGTATCTTTAAATAAAGTATACTTAAACAATAATATTGAACGTATTAAAGTAAAGAATAAATTAGTTCGCTTTGATGAGGAGACACTAGCGTTATTTGATGGTGCTAAGATTGACCGTGAACTTATTAACTTTAACTTAGAAAGAACACTCGAACTATTAGATGGACAAGTTGTTGAATATAGTCGCATGATCATCTTTGAACAAGCCTTAAACTTCGAATATATTCACTTATATTAGAAAAGACCTACTACAAGTAGGTTTTCTTTTTTTGACAAAAATTAGAATCTTTTCTAAATATTGGCACCAATAATTAGAAGGTTTTCTAAAAATAGGCACGAATACTAACTTGGTGCTATAATATAAGAGAAAGGAGTTATATGTATATTCAAAGAGAAATTGAAAAAGAGCTTATTAAATTGATTGAAAACTATCAAAAACCGATTTGTATACTAGGAGCACGTCAAGTTGGTAAGTCAACAGTTGTTAAACATGCAGTTCAAAATTACGATAGCGTTTATATAAATATGTTTGATACCCAAGGTATCAATGAAATATTTAATGAAGATAATGACATATCTGTAGATAGGATTGTAAGCAGTCTAGAGCTAGTCGCAATGAAAGCTATAACGACTGATACAATATTAATATTTGATGAGATTCAATCAAATCCTTCTGCATTAGCATCACTTAAGTCATTTAAGGAAGATGGTCGCTATAAGGTAATTGGTCTAGGCTCAAACTTAGGTTCATTTTTATTAACCAAAAGTAAATATAGTTTTCCTGTAGGTCAATACACTCGTTTAAATATGTACCCAATTAATTTTGCTGAGTATTTAGAGGCGACTAATAACAGTTTTCTTAAAGAGAGACTAATTAGTCAACTAAGAGTGGGTAAAATAGATGAATTATTACATACTAAACTATTAGTACTATTTGACGAATATATGGCAATTGGTGGAATGCCAGAGGCTGTAAAGTCCTATCTAATGAATTCGAGTATTGAGGAAGTTGATCAAGTTAAAGCCGATTTAGTTGACGGTTACCTTGCCGATTTCGGTAAATATGAATATGCAATAGATAACACTAAAGCTTTAAATGTAATTTATCGCTCAATACCGCTCTTTTTAAACAAAGATAATCAGAAATTTATATTTTCAGAAGTCAATTATGAGTATAAGCAACTTACAAAATCTTTTAAATGGCTTAACGATAATAATTATGCAGTTTTAACTCCTCAAATTAATAGCTTATCAAAACCGTTAATCGCTAATGTTAAAGAATCATCATTTAAGTTGTTTGCCAATGAAACGAGTTTATTAATCAAGCAAGCAAACTATAATCCATTTACGGTTATAAAAGAACAGGATAAGATTTATTATGGTTTTGTAATGGAAAATTATATAGCTACAGTCTTAAACAAATACAATGAGGTATACACGTATCGTAAAGCAAAAACGGAAGTTGATTTTATATGCGAAAAAGATAATCGTATTTATGCATATGAAGTAAAATCGGGAACCAATACCAAGTCTAAATCTTTAAATGCATTAATGGCCAAAAATGAAGATCTTATTTCAATTAAATTAACGCGAGATAATTTAAGAATAGATAATGTTTCGATCATTCCCTTATATGCAATCGACATAATTCTAAATCAAAAAATATTAGATCAATTAATTGAAAAAAAGGTTTCTCAATAATGAGAAGCCTTTGTTTATAGTTTATAGTTTTTGTAATCAACAAACATAAATTTAGTAATTGCTACTAAGTTAATACTTACAACTAAGAACATTAATAAATCAATTAAGTCAAAGATTAATGAGAATCCGAAGATAGCAAGTGCAGAAGCAAAAAATGTAACAATCATGAATGCTGCAATATTAATGTTAGAGCCTTTATTAATAATCTTCTCACAGTAGTAGAACGAACCGATTAAAGTTGATAATCCACTTAGGATCATGAAGATAATAAACACATAGACACCTATAGTTCCTAGTTTTAAGTCGACAACATTTAGTAAATCAACTAGCTCGATGTTTCCAACAGTTAAGTTGCTTACTGACATTGCATATGAAGTAATATATGATGTTCCAATAATTGAGATTATGACTGTAATTACAACTGGAATAAGTGCGGCACTAGCAGCAAAGCGAGGTTTTGTATCTGCTTCACTGGCAGCCATTGAGATTGAACCGATTCCAAGTTCAGATGTTTGAATAATACGCTGTAATCCAAGTAATAAACCAATTGGTAAACCACTTACAATTGCTGTTTTATTTGTTAACTCAGCTCCTAAATTAGTCATGTATATTGGTAGGTAACTACTTGTTGTAGCTGTGAAAACAAGTAGTAATAGAACATAACTAAGCACAGCAGCAACGATAATTGCTCCAAGTGATTTAATAAACACATTATGCTTTTTAGTAAGAATAATTGCTGAAACAATAATGAACACAGGTAATGCAGTATATATAAATAGCTGTGCTGCTGTAAGTGTTATTCCAAACTGACGAATGCTAACAACCCCAATTGCACTTGCAATTCCTGAGTATTGTAATCCATCAAATCCAAAGATGTATAATAGAAAGAAACTGATAATGTATATTTTGGAAAAGTTAGTTCCTAAGATAGTTGCAATATAATCATTTGGAACTAATTTCATAACCTTGGAAGTAATAACCTCTGCATAAATAAGTGGAAGCATAATTATTAACCCAATTACTGACCAAAGAGCAATTGCTTCAGGAGCTACTCCATTTGGCAAGCGATTAATTGCGCCTAAAACTCCGATAACAGCTCCGGTCCCAACCATTGAACCAAGTGAGATGGCAAGTGGTCCAAGTGTATCTGTAAATTTAAATTGTTCTTTAACTGTTGTTGCCTTTAAGACTGTTTTCACTAAGCGATATGTAATTATTAGCGTTAAGATAATAAATATAGGTAAGAATACCTTCCATGCTAAACTACTTGTATTTGAAACTAATTGTTGTAAATTCATTTAACTCCTTAATAAAATTATTATAGCATAGCCTCAACCTAGGTCGGGCTAGTTAATAGAATATGGTACAATACTACTAGTAGGTGATAAGATGATTTTAGAAATAAATGATTGGAAATTAGAATTAGAAGAAGAGTTTATAGAGTACATAGATAATGAATATAAAACTAAAGATATAGCTCCGACTAAAGACAAGTTATATCGTGCACTTGAGTTAACAAGTCTTAGTGATGTAAAGGTGGTAATCTTTGGTCAGGATCCTTATCCGACTAAGGGAGTAGCAACTGGACTGGCCTTTAGTAGTAATGGAAAGCTTCCTGGATCATTACGTAATATGTTCAAAGAACTAAATAGTGATTTAGAAGTAGAGCGTGTTGATACTAACTTAGAGGATTGGGCCGAGCAAGGTGTGTTATTACTAAACACATCACTAATGGTCGAGGTTGGAAATGCTGGTAGCCATAGCAAAGTGGGATGGATGGACGTGACAGTTCAGGTAATTGAGCAAATTAATAATTTAGAGCGTAAAGTTATTTTTGTCTTACTTGGAAATCACGCACAAAAACTTGAAAAGTACATTGATAATAATAATCATGTGCTTAAATTTACGCACCCATCACCGTTATCGGCTAGTCGTGGATTCTTTGGATCAAAGCCTTACTCACAGATTAATCAGTTATTAATAACTGAAGGTTATGATCAAATTGAATTTGGTGATAAGCAAACTAAATTATTTTAAGTGTATAAATTGATGGACATTTGGAAAAAATTTAATGTTTGTTGTAATTAAAATAAATGTAAAATTATGGTATACTATTAAGGTATGAAAACTAAGGAGCTAAAATGAAAACTGTAAGAGAATTTTATGAAGATAAATTTGTTGACACTCTATATAAAAAGAATGTTGATACTGGAAAGAAAGTTGTTATTCCTGAAGGTGACGAGGCACGTGTAATTAAGTCATTACAATATACGCCTGGATTCACTAAGGTATTAATTGGTAATCCAACTGAAATTGAAGCATTAATCGATGCTGAATACGAAGATTACATTCCTGCAAAAATCAAACGTTGGGTAGAAGTAATTGACATCGATCAATTAGGAAACCTTGAAGGTGACGATGAGTTATTACAAATTTTTGTTGAAAAAAGAAAAGGTAAGTTAACTGAAGAAGACGCACGTGAACTTATGAAGCAACCAAACTATTACGCTACTTTATTATTAGAAGCTGGTCGTGTTGATGCATTAGTTGGTGGAAGTAGATATTCAACAGCTGACATCTTAAAACCTGCATTCCAAATCATTAAAACCAAGCCAGGACACAAAGTTGTATCATCTGTATTCTTATTACGTAAAGGTGATAAAAAAGCATTCTTCGCTGACTGTGCTGTTAACACAAACCCTAACAGTGAGCAATTAAAAGAAATCGCTATCCAAACTGTTGAAACTATGGAACAATTAGAAGTTGAACCTAAAGTAGCTATGCTTACTTACTCAACTAAAGGTTCAGGTGCTGGTCCAGATGTTGACTTAGTAACAGAAGCTTACAACCAATTAAAATCTGATCGTCCAGACTTAGATCTTATCGTTGATGGAGAATTACAATTTGATGCTGCATTCAAACCAGAAGTAGCAAAAATCAAAGTATCTGATTCACCAGTAGCAGGACGTGCTAACGGATTCATTTTCCCTAACTTAGCTGCAGGAAACATTGCTGCAAAAGTTGCTGAGCACATGGGTGGATATGAAGCAATTGGTCCAATCTTACAAGGATTAAACAAACCAGTTAACGATTTATCTCGTGGTACAACACCAGAAACAATCGCTAAAGTTTTATTAATTTCATTAAGATAATTATATATGTAGAATCAAGCTAGGGCTTGGTTCTTTTTTTAAGGAGAAGGATGTTTATTTTAGCGTTAAATACTATGGCGGCATTATTTTTATGTATGTTCATCGGATTCATTGCTGCTAAGCGAAAGGTATTAAATGAGGATTCAATTGACAAGTTAAATGTATTATTATTAAATGTTACATTCCCATTTATGATGATTGGTGTTTTTAATATCGAACTAACGGATACAATCATCTCAAAAGGATTACCATTATTTGTATATGGAGTTTTATATCAGTTAATTTTAGCAGTATTTGCATTTGCTTTTACGACAGTTTTCAAATATGAGTCAGATAAATCGAAAGTAGTTCAGTTTGCAATGATCTTTACTAACACTGGATTTGTTGGTTTACCATTAATTGCTTCAGTTTTAGGAAATGAGGGATTACTATTTGCTTCACTATTAAATATTCCATTTAACATTATGTGTTTTACTTTCGGTGTTTATTTGCTACAGCCAGAAGGTGAAAACCACATCAATCTTAAGTCGATATTATTTACACCAACGATGATCGGGATTTGGATCGGGATTGTACTACTTTTAAGTCAACTTGTAATACCTGGTACTTTTGAAGTAGATGGTGAAATTGTTAGATTACCTAGTTTCTTAACAACAACAATTAATATGGTTGGAGGAATTACTTCGCCACTTGCAATGATTATTGTTGGAGCGAGTTTAGAACAGACAAACTTTAAACGTGTTTTCTGTGATATCAAACTACATATTTTCTCATTTGTAAAATTATTAGTTGCACCATTTATTACGTATGGATTACTATCGTTTATTATTACTGATCCACAAATCTTATTAATCGTAACCATCTTTGCTGGTTTACCATCAGCAACTTTAGGAACAGTACTGTCTGAACGTTTTGGACACGATTATGTGTATACATCTGAGATTGTATTTTTAACAACGTTATACTCACTCGTAACAGTGCCAGTCTTATTTTTAATATTTGGATAATATAAACTTTAAACAATGATAATTCATTGTTTATTTTTTTTTACTTTATTCTATTGACCGAAGAGGTCAAATGATATATAATGTAGTAAACCGTATCGGTCAAAGGAGGTATTGTGAACACATTTGAAAATTTAGAAATTGAGAAACAAGATCAAATAATAAATGGTGCTATGCACGTATTTGCGATGCATGGCTATAAGAAGGCATATATGAGTGATATAGCTGAGCATGCGAAAGTATCAAAGCCAACTCTTTTCTATCATTTTGGAACTAAACTTGATTTGTATTTTTATATACTAGATACTGCCTATCGAGAGATTATTCAATCATTAGACATATCGGATATATACGAAGAGAAAGATTTCTTTGAGTGTCTTAAAGTATCGACAGAACATAAGATGGGGGCACTCCGAAAGCGTCCAAGTCTGATGAAGTTTCTAACTAGGTTTTATTTTGAAGAAGCAGTTGAAATTAGTGAACGCAAAAATCAATATTTAGCAAAGTCAGAACAGCTAAGAGGGAAACTTGTCTTTGAAGAACTGGATGTTTCCAAGTTTAAAGATACAGTTGATCCAAAGATGGTAATGGATATGTTACTGAAATGGAGCGAAGGATATATGTCGATTGTCGAAAAGACAATGGTAAATAGTAGTGATGAAGAGTTATCAGCATTTTATGATCAGATGATTAACGAGTTCTTACAACTTATAGAAATGTTAAAGACTAACTTTTACTTACCAGAATACTTATAATTGGAGGAAAGATGAACAATATTATTGAGATTAAAAATTTAACGAAAAAATATGGAAAAAATAGAGGGGTAGAAGATATTACCCTTAATATTGAAAAAGGTGAAGTATATGGATTTATTGGTCCAAATGGTGCTGGTAAATCAACTTTAATTAGAACTTTACTTGGCTTACAAAAACAAACATCTGGAACAGCGACTATTTTTGGAGAAGACATTAAAGACTTTTCTACAAAAATTGCCGATCGTGTTGGTTACTTACCATCAGAAGTTTATTACTACGATGGAATGAAGGTTAAAAACTTATTAAAGTATTCAGCATCATTTTACGACCGCGACTGTTCGCAACGTATTATTGATCTAGCAAAGCGTTTAGACTTAGATTTAAATCGTAAGATTGGTGACTTATCATACGGGAACAAAAAGAAAGTTGGAATTGTTCAAGCGTTATTACACTCACCTGACTTATTAATTTTAGATGAACCAACAGGGGGATTAGATCCACTTATGCAACAAACATTCTTCGATATTTTAGCTGAAGAGAATGAACGTGGAGTTACAATTTTCTTATCATCTCACATCTTAACTGAGGTTCAAAAGGTTTGTAATCAAGTTGCAATTATTAAAGAAGGTAAAATCATTGAAGTCAACAATGTAAAAGAAATGAGTGAAGATAACTATAAGAAATGTAGTTTCGAATTAGAGGCAGATCACGATGCTAGTGAATTTGCTAATGCTCGTGGTGTTACTAACTTTAAGCAAGAAGGTAATGATGTTAGTTTTATCTTTAAGGGTGATATCAATTACTTAATTAGTATTATTGCTAAATATCAAATCAAGGACTTATCGATTGCTGAACCTAGTTTAGAAGAAATCTTTATGCACTTTTACAAATAGGAAGGAGGAACTATGAATATATTTAATTTCGAATTTAAACGCAACCTAACTAATACAATCATTTGGACAGTTGCAATTATAATGATAGGACTTTTCTATACAGCAATGGGTCCTGTTTTCTTAGACCAATCAGATCTACTATATGACTTTATGGTTGGAATGGGTGAAGACTTTTTAAAAGGACTAGGAATTAACTTTGATACATTCTTTACGCCGGTCGGGTTCTACGCATACATCGGTGGATTTATTGGGTTAGCACTTGGTATTCAAGCGACAATTTATGGAATCAAAGCATTTGTAATCGAGAAGAATAATCACTCAGTTGAATTTTTATACACTAAACCTGCATCTAGAACTAAGTTATTTTTTGCTAAGTTTTGCGCAAGTGGATCATTACTATTTATCACACAAGTATTTGTGATTAGTAGTTTATATGTTTTCACAGACTTAATAAACGATGTTGATTATGACCATAGTCTAATGTTAGGCTTATTAATCACATATATCCCTTTACAGTTCCTATTCTATACTTTAGGAACACTTATTGGGGTAAGTGCTAATCGTCTTAAAAACGTTGTTTCTGTGAGTCTGATGATAGGGTTCGTAATGTTCTTCATGAACATGCTAGGTGGTATCATTGAGATTAAAGCCTTTGACTACTTATCATTCTTTAACTACTATAACTTAGGGGATATTTCATTAACTGGAGAATATGATCTTAATTTTGTAGCATTATCTCTGGGACTGATTGGCTTATTCTCAATTTGTAGTTTAATTATATATAATAAAAAAGACTTGAAAGTAATATAAGGAGGAGACATGAATGTATTTAAGTATGAATTAAAAACAAATTTTAAAGCATTAATCATTTGGACATTATGTGCAGCAGCCTTAATTTATGTTTCATTCTGGGAATATGGAGCTACAAATTCACTTGATATGGATGCGTTATTTGCAGGCTTTCCACCAGTTATTAATACCCTATTTGGGGTTTCGCCACTAGGTGTTGGTGATATCATTGGGTACGCTGCCTTAATTGTTTATTATATCAACTTTATTGGACTTGCTTATGCACTAATCTTAGGTAATAAGATGATTCAAAAAGAGTTAGATGATAAGACATCTGAGTTTTTATTTACGAAACCGATAACTCGTGAGAAAGTATTATTTGTCAAATCAGCAGTTGCAACAATTTATATGGCGATATTTACACTAGTTAGCTGTGGTATAACAACAGTAATGATGGTTAATATTGGCTCTGAAGAGTATACGAATACTGAAATAGTTAAGTATGTGTTCTTGACATATCTTGGCTTATTAGTACTAATGGTATTAACTTATTTCATTACTTTAGCAGCAAATGTTATGTTTAAAGATAAACGTATCAGCTTAGCAATTGGTGGAGCTTTTATTATGTATGCATACGCATCAGGAGTAGCGGTGCTATCATTTGAAAAGTTAAATGACTATTACTTCCTATCACCATGGAGATACTTTAGTTTAGACGTAATTGTAACCGATGGATTTAGTATTATTCTATTACTTCTATGTATTGTCGGATCAGCAATTGCCTATGTTTTAGCATCACTTCTAATCGAACGTAAGACGTTCTAGAAATAAATAATTAGCTTAAAGTTACCTACTTGAATAGGTAGCTTTTTCTTTTACTAATAAATATATTTGTAAAATTAATTTTACTTTTAGGTTGACAACTGTAAAAATTGGTGCTATACTTTTGGCAAGTATAAATAGAGGTGCTTGATATAAACAGTAACTAAGTGTAGCTAACCAATAGCGTTGAAACTTAGTGAAAGGGATATTGAGCCGAAGGAAAAGGTGTGGTAACCGATTTCTGGTATAAGTAATTAATATCACTTATACTCCCACAAATTGTGGAGGCGCTATTAATTATAAGATAACTATAATTAAAAAGTAGACCTCTAATTAAGGTCTACTTTTTTCTATTTATACTAGAAAATAAATATTTTTTAGGAGAAGAAGATGAACAGAGTAATGAGATTAGGAAGTTTAGCATTAGTAGGAGTAATTGGTTTAACAGGATGTGGAAGTAGTACAGATAGTAACGATCCATTAGCAGATGGAGTATTAACAGTCGGGATGGAAGCAGACTACGCACCTTATAACTGGACAACGAACGAAGCGAATGCAAGTGAATATGCATACCCAATAAGTGGGAGTGATGCATTAGCAGATGGATACGATGTTAGAATGGCGGAAGCATTAGCAGATGAATTAGGAGTTGAACTTGAAATTGTAAAAATGAGTTGGGACGGATTAATTCCGGGTGTACAATCAGGAAGCATTGATGCAATTATTGCCGGGATGAGTCCAACTGAAGAACGTTTGCAACAAATTGATTTCACAGATGCTTACCATGAAGATGATATTGATTTAGTAGTAGTTGTAAACAAAGACAGTGGATATGCAGATGCAACTAGTTTAGATGATTTAGCAGGAGCTAACATTAGTGCTCAAACCGGAACATTCCACACAGACTTATTAGATCAAATTGATATTGCAGATGATTCAACAGCACCATTACCAGACTTTGCAAGTTTAATTCAAGCAACAGCAAGTGGTAGTATTGATGGATATATTGCTGAGAGTGCAACTGCAGAAGTGCAAGTAGCAAATAACCCGGATTTAACAATTGTAGATGTATCAGATGAATTCGTTTTAGACCCTTCTCAAACAACATCAGCAATCGGTGTGAAAAAAGATACAGGTTTAGTAGACGACTTAAATGGAGCATTAGGAACAATTGATAACGATACAAGAAATGAATGGATGGCAGAAGCATCAGCAATGTCTCAAGAATAGGGAGAAATTATGCAGTTATTAAATGACATATTATATTTAATTCAAAATTATAGTTCATTATTATTTGAGGGGATGAGAAATACATTACTAATCTCAATCTTCGGAACTATCGTTGGGATTATCTTAGGGCTATTACTAGCAGTAATGCGTAATCAAGAAATTCACTATAAAGATAACACGCTAACAAGAGTTTGGAAAAAAGGATTACGTTTTATTGCGATTGTATATGTTGATATTGTGCGTGGAACGCCGATGATGGTTCAAGCAGCTGTCTTCTTCTATGGACTTGCGTATATGCAAATTAACTTAAATCCGTTAGTAGCTGGGTTTGTAGTAGTATCATTTAATACTGCAGCATACATTAGTGAGATTATACGTAGTGGGATTAACGGAATCAATGAAGGACAAGTTGAAGCAGCGAGATCACTTGGATTATCACACTTTGAGGCAATGCGTCACATTGTCTTACCGCAAGCTTTAAAAAATACAGTGCCTGCACTTATGAATGAATTAATCGTAAACGTAAAAGATACATCTGTCCTTAGTATTATTGGAGTAACAGAGTTATTCTATATGACTAAAGCAGCAGCAAGTGAAACGTATATGACGTTCCCAGCTTATATCTTAACTGCGATTATCTACTTATTCTTAACAAAAACATTAACAATTATTTTTGCTTACATCTTACGTAAAATGGAGAGTAAAGAGGCTTCGATGCCACAAAGTCAAACAGTACCGGAGGTTATCTAATGAGTATTTTAAACTTATCAAACATTCATAAAAGTTTTGGACAAAATGAAGTTTTAAAAGGAATTGATTTAAGTATCGCTGAAGGTGAAGTTGTAACACTAATTGGTAGCAGTGGTAGTGGTAAAAGTACATTACTTAGATGTGTTAATTTATTAGAACAACCAAATAACGGAACAATTGAGTTTGAAGGACAAGATATTATTGGTGGTGACATTGATATTGACCAGTTCCGTTCACGTTTAGGAATGGTATTCCAACACTTTAACTTATTTGAAAACATGACTACATTAGAAAACTGTATTTTAGCTCCAGTTAAAGTATTAGGATTAAGTAAAGAAGAGGCGACAAAAATTGCTATGACTCACTTAGAAAAAGTAGGATTAAGTGGCTTTGCTCACGCTAAAGTAACTAGTTTATCAGGTGGTCAAAAACAACGTGTTGCAATTGCAAGAGCGCTTTGTATGAACCCTAAAGTATTGCTATTCGATGAGCCGACTAGTGCTCTAGATCCAGAAGTTGTTGGTGATGTACTTGATGTAATGCGTAGTATTGCTGATAGTGGAATGACGATGGTAATTGTTACCCACGAAATGGCGTTTGCTCGTGAAGTAAGTGATCGTGTTGTCTATATGAAAGATGGACAAATTGAATACATTGCGGATAGTGAAACAATGTTTACGAACCCAGATAATGAACATGCTCAAAACTTCTTAAGAAGAGTATTATAGTTATTTACACCTGATCAATTGTGATTGGGTGTTTTCTGATTTTAGGCTATGATATAATATACTCAATATAGAAATAGGGTGAGAGAGTATGAAAAAAGCAATTATAGGATTTGTTATATTATTAGGAATAATCGTAATAGATGGGTATATTAATCAGAAGTATATAGTTGAGACAGAATATAACTTAAGCACAGATAAAGTCGATGACAATTATACATTTGCACAAATATCCGATTATCATTCAAGTACGAATGAGAATGAGCAAATATATGAAATATTAGACAGTAATCAACCAGATTATATAATCTTATCAGGTGATATTTTAGAGAGCGAAGATATGGAGCCAACAGTTGATTTTATTTCAAAATTAACAGGCTATGGTACCGTTATATACAGTCGTGGTAATCATGATGATGATTATAATTCTTATCAGCAATTTTTAGAGTCTATTAAAGAACTTGGAGTTATCGTTGTAGGAGATAGTAGTTATCAAGTAGGTGATCTAAACTTCATTGGGATTGAAGATTTTTCAGGGGCAAACTTAGTTGCGAAAGAGCCATTTACAAGTACGTATACAAACTATATAAGTAACTATCAAGATTACGTACAAGAAGACAAATATAATATATTACTTGGTCACCGTCCTAGCTTCTTAGAGGCGTATAGTAACATTGATGTCGATTTAGTATTTTCTGGTCATGCTCATGGGGGACAATGGCAATTTCCTTTTACTGATATTGGATTTATTGCACCTGATGATGGAATATTTACTAATCAAGTACATGGTCTTAAGCAAGAAGCTGATACTACTCAGATTATCTCAAGTGGAACATCGAATCCTTATGAGCCATTTATTCCAAGACTATTTAACCGTAAAGAAGTAGTTATTGTTAATCTTAGTTCAAAGCAATAAAGATATTGAATATAAAGAAAGTATGGTTTTAAATCCATACTTTTCTTTTAATCTTCTTTATATAAATGAATGTTGTCATCGTATACAACAACCATACTATCATCTGTGATTTCGAATGTATCATTGTTATCGTAATATAAGTCATTATACTCTTCGTAGTCGTATTTTTCATAACTATTTGGTACATATTCAACAACATGAAGTTGTTTTGATGTTCCATCGACTGTATAAGTGCGTCCATCTAGAACGCTATTAGTTGTGTAAAAACCGGCTTGTGGATCATCATTATCATATGCGATGTAACTGTCTTGAGCAACTAGGTCTAGTGAAATGTTTAAATCTTTACTATTATCAAAGACTTGAATATTCGAATCTTCAAATAATGGAACATTCTGAAGTACGATTGGCTGTTCATTCATTAAGAAAAATTCATAGTAATCTGATAGATATCGATGGTCTAGTCCTTGATAATCTTTTAAGTCTAATTCAAAATAGATTTTTGGAAGCTCATTATAAAAGTCTGCTCCTTCAACCATATCAGCAATTGTGTCAAAGTTATAATCTATTGTGACTGTGTAAATACCAGTTTCAATATTAGTACCAACCGTAAACTGTTCACAACTATTACGTGAACTGTAACTACTAAGACAGTCAGTTCCATCATTTAAATTTAGAGTTGTATCAGTACCATGAGTTTCAATACTATTATTTAAAGGTGCATTATTCCTGTTATTAATCGTTTCATTTACATCTGCTATTTTAAATAACACAACTCCGATTGCTATAAATAATACAACAATAATGACAATACCAATTATCTTTAAAATTGGATTTGTTTGTTTTATTTCAGTACTGAAACCTACATTATCAGTACCATTTTCAAATGGATTATTATTCATTGTTTCTCCCAAACTATTAATACTTATATTATTACATAAAAATAAGTTATCATAAAAAAAACTAGGTTACCCTAGTTTAGATTTTTGTTAAAAGTGACTCATCTTTTGCAAAATAAATGTCACCATCAGTAAGTTTGAATTGATAATCAGCATCGATATCAAGCTCTAGTTTCTCAAATGCTCCTAGATCAAAGAAGTTAGGTCTAACAATATGTCCGTGATAGGTGGCAGTGCCGATATCACTTTGTTTAATAATATAACTTCCACTATCAATTGTCTCACCAGCGTGATAAAAACCAGGTATTGGATTTTGATAATTATAATCAATTGCTGAGTCTTGTTTTGTAGCAGTAATTTCAATTTCATTTCTAAATGGAATATCGATCATTATGAGCTCGAAGTCATTTTTGACTGGAACATTAATAACAGTATAATCACCAGTTAGTGTATTTAAATATCTTTGGTGACTTAACATATGATGGTCAGGCAAATCAATACTTTGTAGATAATCTTCTAAATCTAGTTTTAATCTAAGCTTAGAAGTATCAGTTACATTTTGCTCATCGAATTTGACTGTTATTGTATAATAGCCCTCGTCAAGTTCTTTACCTAGTTTATAGCGGTAGCATTCATTAATACTTGAGTTTTGCTCATCTTTATCACACTTACTGCTGTCGTCTTGTGTATAGACAAATTCAGTTTGCGGATTAAGAACTACTTCTGAGTAATAACTTTTAAAAATGATTCCGATATTTAAAAGTAGTAAACAAACTAGAATTAGGAATGCTGTTCCAAAGATAATATACTTCGTTGTTGCTTTCATCTGTCCCCTTATAAACTATTAATGTGTGTTGCTAAGCTATATCCTTCACTTAAACAGTTAGTAATATTATAACCACCTGTAAAGGCATTAATGTCTAAAACTTCACCGACAAAGAATAACCCAGGTTGGTTTTTAGCTTCAAATGTTTTAGGATTAATTTCTTTTAAACTAACTCCACCATCTGTTACAAACCCATGTTTACTCCCGCGTACATCATGAATTTCAATTTCGATCTTATCGTCTTCAATAAATGGTATGATTCGTTTTGGTACATTATTGTTTGCAACATACTCCGGGTTTAAATCAATCTTCATAATGATAGGGCGCTTGTTATTGCGCAGTGCTTTACTTGCGAAGAATGAAGATTGCAATGCAAGTGGTCCACTAAGTCCAAAGTGCGTAAATAATAAGTCGTGACTTTTACTAAACACTTTTTTATTTTTAGCAGTTAAAGTAGCTGTTACATTTTGAAGGGCAACACCTTGTAATGCCTTTGATGCGATAAGTTCACTATTAGAAACTAGTGGAGCTTCAACAGCGTGTAGATCAGTTACCTTTAATCCAAACTGATTTGCAACTTGGTATCCAAAACCTTCTGTTCCAAGGTGGCGGTATGTGTTTCCTCCAGTTGCAATAATTAAGTAATCACAACTAAATTTATCATTAACAATATACTTGTTATTTTGATATTCAATATCAGTAACTTCGGTGTTAGTTTTAACTGTGATATCTTTATCGTTCATTATTCTTTTAAAGGTATTAATGATATCCTGACTTTGGTGACTTTCAGGGAACATTTTATTATCTTTTTCTTCAACTAAAGGAGTACCATTTTGTTCAAAAAAATCAATGATATTTTTGGGTCCAAAAGTATTAAGTGTCGAGTATAAGAATTTATTATTCTTAGGTACATTATTTAGAAATTGATCAATTTCTTTGTTGTTCGTCACATTGCATCGTCCACCTCCAGAAACCTTGATTTTACCTCCGATTTCTGGGTTGCGTTCAATTATTAGTACCGATTTATTTTTGATTGTGCTAGCGGCCATAAGTCCACTTGGACCACTACCGATAACGATTACATTAAAGTCATTCATATATCTCCTCTCGAAGTTTATTATATGCTAAAATTTATTAGTAATGTAAATATATAGGAAGTATTATATGGATAAAAAAATAATATTTATGGGGACACCAATCTTCGCTGCAAATATTCTTGAAGAATTAATAGCGGCTGGGTATAAGATTGACTTAGTGGTTTCCCAACCGGATAAGAAAGTTGGTCGAAAGCAATTATTAACACCAACTCCGGTTAAAGAAGTAGCGGTTAAACACAACATTGATGTTTTTCAACCTGCTAGAATTAGAGAAGATTTTCAACCAATAGTTGATTTTAATCCAGATTTAATAATTACTGCTGCATATGGGCAGATAGTTCCTGATCAAGTTTTAAATAGTCCAAAAATAGAATGTATTAATGTTCACGGTTCTTTATTACCAAAGTATCGTGGTGGAGCACCAATTCACTTCAGTGTTTTAAATGGAGATGAAAAGACGGGTGTTACAATCATGAAGATGGTATCAAAGATGGATGCAGGTGCAATAATATCACAAGCTGAATTCCCAATTGAAGAAAATGATACAACTGCTGATGTTCACGATAAGATGATCGGTGTAGGAGCAAACTTATTGCTAAATACATTACCATCAATTTTCGATGGAACGTACACATTAACTGAACAAGATGAAGAGCAAGTTACATATTCACCTAATATTAGTAAAGAACAAGAACGAATTATATGGACAAAAACTGCAAAAGAAGTACATAATCAAATTAGAGGTCTAAGTACTTGGCCGGGAGCATATACAAACTTGGATTCAAAAAGGTTCAAAATATATATGTCAAATTTAACTGATATTGATAGTACGGGTAACCCGGGAACAATTGCAAGTGTTACAGATGAAACAATTTATGTTAATTGTAACGACAAGCAAATTAAACTAATCAAAGTCCAGCCTGCAGGTAAGAAGCAGATGGAGACACGTGATTTTGTACGTGGAATTGATAAGCAAGCATTTTTAGGTAAAGTGTTTGAATAAAGAGATTTCACGTCTTAAAGTAGTAGTTATTAAACGCAATGGATTAATAGTACAACAGATTAATGGAGAGAGTGGATTCATTCACATCTCAGAAGTAGCTCATAGTTATATCGATGATTTAAACAATTATTTCAAAGTTGGAGATATGATTTATGGAGTAAAAACAAAGACACACTATGGAAAGAATTATTATTCTTTAAAAGTAGGGCATACAATGCCAAGGAATATTCAAAAAAGATTCAAAGCCAGTGAAACTGGTGGAGGATACTTAGGAATTATTTATCAACAAAATATTAAGCTTAATAAGCAAAAAAGGAGAAACAATGATTAACTTAAAAACTAACTTAGTAGAAAACGTAGTATCTAACGATGAACTTTCAAAATTACAACCATTTGTAACAATGGCTGACACAATGTTACGTAATGGTTATGGACCAGGTAACGACTTCTTAGGATGGTTAGACTTACCAACTGCATATGATAAAGAAGAATTCACAAACATTAAAGCAGCAGCTGAAAAAATCAAGTCTGACTCTGATATTTTAATCGTAATCGGTATTGGTGGATCTTACTTAGGAGCAAAAGCTGTTCTTGAGTTCTTAAACCACTCTTACTACAACAACTTAGAAGACAACAACTTACCACAAATTTTCTTTGCTGGTCACAACATCTCTTCTACATACTTAATGGACTTAACTGATATGATTGGAGATAAAGATTTCTCAGTAAACGTAATTTCTAAATCAGGAACTACTACTGAACCTGCAATTGCTTTCCGTCACTTCAAAGATTTATTAATTACTAAATATGGTGAAGAAGAAGCAAACAAACGTATCTACGCAACTACTGATAGTAGTAAAGGGGCTTTAAAATCACAAGCTAACGACAATGGATGGACTTCATTCGTAGTTCCTGATAACGTTGGTGGACGTTTCTCTGTACTTACTGCAGTAGGTTTATTACCAATCGCAGCTAGTGGTATTGATATTGATAGCATTATGGAAGGTGCTGCAGAAGCAAGTAAGAAATATGCTAAAGCAGACTTAGATACAAATGATGCATATAAATATGCTGCATATAGAAATGCATTATTACAAAAAGGTAAAACAATTGAAATGTTAATTGGTTACGAACAATCAATGACATTCTTCAACGAGTGGTGGAAGCAATTATACGGTGAGAGTGAAGGTAAAGATAACAAAGGTATCTTCCCAGCAAGTGCAATTTTCTCAACTGATTTACACTCTATGGGTCAATACATTCAAGAAGGTCGTCGTGATTTATTCGAAACAGTTATTTTCTTCGAAAACGTACGTCGTGACTTAGAAATTAAAGCTCAGGAAAACGATGGAGACGGACTTAACTACTTAGCTGGTCAAACTGTTTCATTCGTAAACAACAAAGCATTCGAAGCAACTAGTATTGCTCACGCTGATGGTGGAGTTCCTAACTTAGTATTATCAGTAGAACAAATGGATGAAAAAGCAATTGGTCACTTAATTTACTTCTTCGAAGTTTCATGTGCAATTTCAGGATACTTATTAGGTGTTAACCCATTCGATCAACCAGGTGTTGAAGCTTACAAAAAGAATATGTTCGCATTATTAGGTAAAGAAGGATTTGAAGACTTAAAAGCTGAACTTGAAGCAAGACTATAATTAAAGCAAAAGATGAACAGTTATGTTCATCTTTTTTTATTTGATTACTCGTGAAATGACGATGTTTGATGAGGTTAAATTCATGGTATAATTTTATATATGAAGGTTAAGGGGTTATCGGGATATGCGAAATGAACGTAGAGTTAAAGTTAGGATTTGGTTATATAACATATTACAAATATTATCAATTATGTTATGTGTTTGGTTACTTGGTGATGATTTTACATTTGATATGATTTTGATTGTAGTAGTATACTATTTTATTTTTTATTATATTGCAGCTCAAATTTTAATTAGACGATCTGTTGAATATGTGTGTAAAGCTCATTATGAGGCACATAATATGAACTCGCCTGACTCTAACGAGCAGTCTTTTCCAAATGAAATATGGGACCAAATGCCGTTATCTACATTTGGAGTACATACCGAAATTAATAAAGAAGCAAGTTATAACTACTATGGAGATTTAGACGACATCAGGATAAATTATAAAGCAGATCACTTCATTTATGAAATTTTGGGATACCGTTGTAAAAAAGATGTCAAAAATAATGACTCAACAACAGTTGCCAATATTCATCGTACCCTATTTACAATTGAACTCGAACAAGACTTTTTTGGTGATGAATATTTCTTCTTTGCTCATAAGCCGAAAATAGAAGATATCAAGTATCAACAGGATATAGTTAAGCAATTAGCTTTTGATCCCAATAAGTCATCGGTACTTTGTTGTAATCGTGGATATAATAAAGATTATTATAACATTGTCTATGAGTTCATTAAAGAGCGACCAAAAATGTTTATGAGTGGATATCAAACTTATGCAATTTTTCAAGGTAATAAAATATATTATTTAACAGACAATGGTCTGGAGAAGGGACGTCGTGTACCAATTTTGGTTACCACCGATATTTTCAACCAACTAGTAGATGAGTATATAAAACAAATATATAAATTTAATCAAGTGTTAGTAGATTTATCACGCACAATGTATCGTACTGAATCGACGATTGAACAACAAAATGAAAAAATAAACAAGAAAAAAAATCGCAAACTTCATTAAACTATTAATTAATTTAAGATTCCAGTTTAATGGTTTGCACAAATTAGATTAAAAAAAAACTTACACTAAATTGTGTAAGTTTTAATTTTATTATAGACCTAATGGTAATCCAATCATGAACCAACCAATTAAGAAAACAGTCCAACTGATTAAGAATCCGAATGAGTACGGATACATCATATCCATAAGCGTTCCATAGTTGAACTTCTTATCGTATTTCATACCATATAAAATAACAATACCAGTGTATGTCATAAGTGGTGAAATAATGTTAGTAGAACTATCAGCTACACGGTATGCAACCTGTACAAGTTCTGGCGTAAGTTCTGGGTTTGCTCCATATAACATTGGAATGAATACAGGTGCAAGTAAAGTCCACTTAGCAGATGCAGAACCAATGAATAAGTTGATAATTGCAGATACAATTACGAACCCTATTAATAATAAAACTGGGTAAGCGTTTAATCCTGAACTAATTAATACATCAGCACCACCGTTAGCGATTAAGTGACCAATACCAGTCCAAGAGAATAATGCAACGAAGTTACCAGCAAAGAATGCTAATACTAAAATGTAAGCACTATCAGCCATTGCGCTAGTAGTCATTTTAATGTAATCGTCAGCTTTTTTAATTTGTCCAGTTGCTTTACCATAAGCGTAACCTGGAACTAAGAATAAGAATAACATTACAACAATGATGTTATCAACAAGTGGACTACGTTCTTTTAATAAACCATCAATAACAGCAGAATCGATAGTCATACCGTTCGTAAACCCTGTCCATGACTCAAGTGCGTTACCTGTAACTAATACACCATCAACGTCTTGGTAGAATCCACCGTGAATAACATTGATCCATGCCCATACTAAAGCAACAACAACCCCAACTCCGATTAAACCGAATTTAGCAGCTCTTAAACCTTTTGCTTGCTCATCAGTAATGTGAGTGTCTTCACTATCAATTTCTTCAGGCATTTCAAATGATCTGTTTTCAAATTTAGGAACAATAAATCTATTTGTAATTAATGTACCAACAATTGTTAATAAGAATGTTGATGCGATTAAGAAGTAGTAGTTCATTAATACTACGTTGTGTGTAAATGGAATTCCATTTTCGATTGCAACTGATTCAGTAATAGCTCCAAGTAATGCATCACCTGGTGTTGGTAATAAGTTTGCACCAAATCCAGCAGATACCCCAGCGAATGCTGCAGCGATACCAATTAATGGATTACGCCCAATTGAAGCGAATAATGCACCTGCTAAAGGGATTAATACGATATATCCAGCGTCAGATGCGATTGAAGAGATAACTCCTAAGAACACGATAATTGGAATAAGTGCCCAATCAGGTGATTTGATTCCGATTTGTTTTAATACTACACCTAATAGTCCTGATTTCTCAGCAACACCAACCCCAATGATAATACCTAATACGATACCTAATGGTGCGAATCCGATAAAGTTATCGATTAAGCTATCCATAATATATAAGAATCCTTCTGGACTCAATGCGTTTTGTACAACTACGTCAGTTCCTACACTTTCGAAGCTGTGTACTCCTTGTAAAAATGCCGAAGCAACTGCAGTAATTACCATAAGTAATAAGAATAAAATACTAATCTCAGGTAATTTCCCCCCAATTCTTTCGACTAAACTTTGTTTTCTTTCTTCCATCATAAACTCCTTTAAACTTTATCCGAAAAACTTAACACGATTTAACCACATTGTTTTTCAGAGGATAGCACAATTATAACACAAAACAATGCAAGATGCAATTTTTTTACAATTGACAGTAGTAATCAAAGGTATAATATATATGAAAGAGGTGCTATGTTATATTATGTGAGTGGAAATGATGCGTTTAATAAAAATAAGTATATGCAAAAGGTTTGTGATGGTAAACAGCAACTAACTTTTGATATGGTGAGTACAGATTATAGTCAATTAATGACTGATATTTTATCAGTTGATTTATTTGCAGAACCAAAGGTATATATTTTAGAAGGATTTAAGGGATTCACTAATAAGACAGAAAAGTACTCAAAAGCTAATATCGCTCTATTAAATCAAATCTTCAGTTGTAATGAAGAGATAATCATTGTTGCAGATAAAGAAATTAATCGTAACACAACTTGGTATGATAAGTTTGGTAACGGAATGGAAGTAAAACACTTTGCTTTAGAAGAGCTTGATTTTGATACTGCCTTAGATGTCTTCATAACAGATAATGATATCCAAATTGAAGCCGAAGCTCTAGACCTATTAAAGGCTAATTTTCCTAATAATATTTTTGGAGCTACTAATGATTTATTAAAAATATGGGAATATGCAGATCATAATTGTATTGTTGTAAGTGATGTAAAAGCTGCCGGACAAACCCTAGCAGAGCACAAAATTTTTGAACTATACAATTATATTGTTCGTGGTCAAACTAAACAAGCAATAGAATATTTAAATGTTATTAGAAGTGAAGGAATCACGGATAGTGATATCTTACTTGTTAGTTTTACACAAATAAAAAAAATGTACGAAACTAAAGTATTAATAGCTAAAGGACTTAATGATTTTAAAATAGCAAGTCAAATCGGAGCTAACCCATATGCGACAAAACAAAATAGAAAAATACTTAGTCATGTAAGTGAAAATAGACTAGAGAACTTAGTTCAAATCCTAGCAGACTTTGATTACCAATTTAAAAGTGGGACTAATACTCCGACAAATTTAGTAAATTTACTTGTAATCAAATAGAAGTTGTTGCAAAACTGTGCTATAATCATTACGCAGGAGGAGAAATGCGTAATGTTAAATTTATTAATGGGATATTAGTTGGTACTCTAATTGCTAGTCAACTAGCACCAATATATACTGCAACAGAAGTTAGTAGCGAACAAATTTTTGTTGAGAACTTAGAGGATTTAGAACATATAAATTCACTAAATGATAGTGAGGTTGTAACAAAATCAGAAATAGAGTCTGAGATAGAATCAGAAATAGAGTCTGAGATAGAATCAGAAATAGAGTCTGAGACAGAATCAGAAATAGAGTCTGAGATAGAATCAGTTGATAATGATGAAATCATTAGAGAAGAAGAAAGTGAACTAGAACTTGTTGATGAGAGTTTTGTTCAAAAAATGACAGTATCACTATCAAATTTTACCGGATGGAAAGACTATACAAAAAATGGTAGTGGTGAAAAAATTTACTATAAAAATGGAATTAAAGTTAAAACGTATAAATATAAAAATGGTGAAAATACAGATGGATATTGGTACGATCAAGATGGAAACATAACAATTCATAAAACATATAGTTATAATCAACAACAGAAAAAACTTATTGTACGTTCTGATCGTCGATATTCTGATACGGGAAAAACAATAAGTTATAAAGAATGGGGATCTGAAGGTGAGTTATATAAAGTATCAGTGTATAGTTCACCAGGAGTTCTAAAGTATAAACGTGAATACTATACATCGGGTATTTTAAAAGAACAATATCAGTATAATAGTAAGAAGCAAATTACTAAGCGTAAAGTTAATGCCCAATCTGGTAAACTATTATATGATTATGTTTATACAAATGGTGTAAAACGTGAGCAAAAAAAATATCGCTCTAATGGAAAACTTGAGGTCCATAGACTATACGATAGTAAAGGTAATCACATCAAAACTACTAGTTATTTAAAAGATGGTAGTTATAATCGAATAATCGAATATTATACAAATAAACAACAGAAGTCACTTACTGAATATAGTGGTACTAACATCAAACGTACATATAAATACTGGAACAGTAGTGGTAATCTTTTAACATATGAACGTTTTGGAACAGCAGGAAGAAAATATAAGTATAGAACATATTATACAAATGGGAATCTTAAAGTTTTAAAAGATTATACAAGAGGAACATTAATAAAAAACTATAAGTATTATTCTAATGGCAAATATGAATTTCAATATGATTATTATGATAGTGGTAAACTGAAAACATATCAAACGTATTATTCTACCGGAAAGCGAATTTACTATAAAGAAAATTATTCTAATGGACGTCTAAAACGAGAATATGCACAATACTATAGTAATGGAAAAGCACAGCTTAGATATGATTACACATATTATAGTAATGGAAAAGTAAAAACTAAGACACGTGTTGACTACTCATTTAAAGGCGAGAAAAGTTTTATTAAGAGTACATATAATAGTAGTGGATACAAAACAAATCAAACTGTAAGTTCCCCATCAATTGGATCTTACTTTAAAGCTCCAGTTAAAAGTGGTTATATTACTTGTCAATATCGTTGCTATGATGGCCACACAGGTGTAGATTTCGGTAATGTTAATAAAACAGTAGCAATCTATTCAACTGCCCCTGGTACAGTTGTTCAAACTGCAGGTGGTTGTAGTGCAACCGGAGGTTACTTAGGTAATAATTGTAACTATGGTGCCGGAAATTATGTCGTAGTTAAGCACAATTATAAGGGACGTCAATTCTTCTCTATCTACATGCACCTATCAGTGATTAATGTAAAAACTGGACAAAGTGTTACATCTAATACTAAGATTGGTAACATGGGTAATAGTGGAAACAGTTCGGGTCCACATTTACATTTTGATTTATTTGAAGACACAGATAAAGATGGATTACGTAATGATGAATTCAGGACAAATCCAGCAATCTTTGCAGACATTAGTAACATAGATGTCAGAATTTGGTAGAAAATTAAGGAATCCATAAGGGTTCCTTTTTTTATGGTATATTATTATTATTATTATTATGGGAGTGAGATAAACTATGTTTTTAAATTATGATTTACGAAAGCGATTTGACCGTTCAGAGAATAAGGTTATAATGGTTTTTAGTGTTTTTATTGGTGCGATTATAGGAGGGGTCTTATATTTGCATAATTTAGTGCAATTAGGATTAATTACCGGGGTTTTATTATTCATCGCAATGGAACTAATTATATACACAATAAAGCCGGAGTTTTTTAAATGTGGACATGCATTTCTAAAGCGAAAATTACTCGTAGTAATACTTGGTAACATTCTTAGTATGATGTTACTATTTGCAATTGTATTTGAAGCTACTGATAATCCGGGGCATGAAGTAATTAGTTTTCTAATTATTCTAGTAATTCTTTTTGGTGAATCATGGTTATTCTCTTTGTGGAATAAGTTTGATGATAAAAGGTATGCACAAGAAAATGAACTTAATCGTAATCAGAAAATGTATATTACGCAGCCATATGGTTCATGGAATCTAAACAACCCAGAGCAACTTAGTTATGCACAAGTAATGACAAGTTATAAGTTGAAGATTAGATGCTGTTATATAGGTGTTATTGGCTTATTTATACTTGCGATTACTCTTAGTTCACTTGACTTAAACCCAGTCAGTGATTTTGATTTAAAAGTATGGGCAGTAGCGTTAATTATTATTAGTGTTTTACTAGTTGTGATTATTGTTTTAGAGCTTATGAAGTTAGGAGAAAATCGATGTTACGGTCTTAACCGAAATCTAAAATCAGTTTTACTGTTATCAGTAGGTATTATAGTACTAGGTTTTATTATTATGCTTACATCACTAAGCGCTTTTGCAATTATATTAGGACTAACGGGAATGGTTCAATAAAGAAAGAGATAGAATCTTTAATTAGATTCTATCTCTTTTTTGTTTATTATAATTTTGTTAATTATAATGAGTGCTATATTTACGGTGACTATAATTATTATTAGATATCTTTGTTACTTTTATTATTTAAATAAGTAGCGAAGTAACAGTCTTCATCAATTAAATGACTTCTAAATGGTAGTGCAATTACGTGTAATAAGAAGTAGATTAATAATAGTATATAGATAACTAGTACTGAGTTATGGAAAATAAGTAGTAGTCCACATACTACGTACATTAAATAGATCATGTGGTTATCTACTATATAAAATACTTTATCAATTGGTTTACTTAATTTATTAAGATGCTTTAGGTTTAGGCGTAAATGTTCTGTTGCAATAAAAAGCATAATTGCTAATAAGATTATTAAGTAACTTATTGGTAAGTGATGGTGATGTTCAATAAGTTCTGGAACCATACTAATAACAGCGAAAATAGTAAAGATAATATAATTCCTAATCATCCAGTACGATAAATTGTTTGAACGTTCAATAAGTTCGGTATTGTATTCAGTTTCTTCTGAAATACGCACATAAAATAGGAACATTATTGAAAATACTAAAATAATATAAAGGACTGATAAAGGAGTTGGGTTAGTAGCTATATTATTAACCACGGAAATTAAACTTTCTCCAAAAATCAGGATAATGAAAAGTAATTGACGCTCCATAAACAGTTGCTTGTTAAGTAATAATGGTGAAAATGATTGTCTAATAGTCTTCTTGTGAATATGTGGAACAAGAATAACTTCACGAACTGCGATTATTACTAGAAGAATTGCAAATAATAAATTATTATCAATAAAGGCTGCAATAATAAGTAGTATAGATGAAATTAATTGTGTTTTCGATATAGACAGGTATAAGTTACTAGTTAAGATGTTATTTAGTGGTGCATTGATGATGCTATCACGCAAAATAAGCGCTAGTAATATTTTACTAATTGCAAGGCTCATACAGAAAATTATTACTTGTACATGAGTTTCAAAGCTCTGGATACTAATGAAGAAAATTAGTGGGAGCATAACTAAGAAAATCATTGCCCGAGTCCAGTAGTTTGTTTCCTTCTTCATGAACATAACTGTATATGTTGTTACAGTATGCCAAAGTGAATAGATAATTGCAAATAGTAGAGTTGCTTCTAAGAAATCGTATATAGTTTGTAGTTCAAATAAGTAACTAAGCTTAGATAATGCAATTACAAAAATTAAGTCTAAGAATAATTCGAATGGGCTAGCTGCTCGTAATTCCATATTACCATCAATTCCGTTTAGTATTGGACGTGTATAGAGGGAACTTAAGTGTTTTAAATAATAGTTCATAATAATCCTTTCTTAAAAAAAATAGAACCTTTAAGGCTCTATTATGCATTTACAAGCTTTTTAATTTTTTCAACAATAACAGTCATTGAATCGTCATCATGTACATCATATTCATTAATGTTTAAACGCAGTACACGCATATCATTAATTTCATCGATCCATGTTTTGTAACGAGTGTCTAATTCACGCCAATATTCAACATCGGTTTGAACTTCCATATCACGACCACGTTCATTAATTCTATTAACAACATGATCAATGTCCCCTTCAAGGTAAATGATTAAGTCTGGTTTTTCAAAGTATGGAGATAATACCATTGCTTCAAATAAAGATTTATAAGTATCCCAATCATCTTCAGACATTGTTCCTTTTTCGTAGTTCATTTTTGCAAAGATTTCAATATCTTCATAGATACTTCGGTCCATGATGAATCCACCACCATAACTGAACATTTTCTTTTGATCTTTAAATCTTTCAGCTAAGAAAAAGATTTGTAAGTGAAATGCCCATTTATTAAAGTTTGAATAATACTTATCTAAATATGGATTAGACTGTACATTTTCATGCATAACTTTAAAGTCTAGCATTTCTCCAAGTTTGTTTGCAAGTGTACTTTTCCCAACACCAACTGTACCTGCAATTGCAATTGAAGCAGTTTTGTTTTCTATTTTACTCATTTAACTCCTTGATTTTTTGACTAATAGTCGATAGTAATTTTTGTTTATCGTTATCATTGAAAACGAAATCAATATTATCACATTCAACTACTAAAACATTACTAGCAGAATAATTAATTAGTTCATTGAAATAATGTTGATAAGTGTCGATTAAATCCTGTAAATATTGACTATCAATATCTTGCTCAAATTTACGATCACGCATCATAATTCTTTTCTTAAGTGTCTCAACATCAGCTTTTAAGAAAATTAATAAATCTGGTTGTGGAAGTCCTTCAGTTAAAACTTCAAATACTTTATTAAACTTATCTAAATCCCCATTTTGTAAGTTTAAATTTGCGAATAGCTTATTCTTATAGATTGTATAGTCACTAACAATTCCACTTGTAATTTCTTTGTGTAAGTTTTTTACTTGACCATATCGATGAGTTAAAAAAAACATCTCAGTTTGAAATGCAAAACCTTCCATATCTTCATAAAAATCCTTTAAATACGGATTTTCTTCAACAATCTCTAACTTTTTATTTAAATCAAATTCTTCGCATAAAATATTAGTTAGTGATGTTTTTCCAACTCCAATACCACCTTCGATACATATATACATTGTGCCTCCCTTAAAACTATAATAATATAACATGGATTTTAAAAGGCGATAGAAATTTATGTAATGAAATTGAATATCTAACTTCTAAAAAAAATGCCCATAACAAATTAGAGTTACGTGAATTTTGGCATAATGTAAATTTATTGTAACATTGACAAAAGGTCTTTAAATTTTGAGAAAACATTTACTCGTTTTGCTTGATAAAATAAGGTAAAAAATTTAGTTTTAAAGTGAAAAAATGTGAAACTAAAAATTTATATTTGTTAAAATATATAGGTAATATATTAGTAGGAGGCTCATGATTAAGAAAATAGCAGTATTAACTAGTGGTGGAGATGCACCTGGTATGAACTCTGCAGTTCGTAGTGTAGTGCGTACATGTATCGCGAACGATATCGAAGTATATGGTATCGAAGAGGGATATTATGGACTTTACCATGACAAAATTAGAAAACTAGAATCTGTTGATGTAGCAAATACAATTAACAGAGGTGGTACTTTCTTAGGTTCAGCTCGTTTCCCAGAATTCGCAGAAGCAGAAATTCGTGAAGAAGCAGTTAAGAACTTAGATAAGAGAGGAATCGAAGGTTTAGTAATTATTGGTGGAGATGGATCATTCATGGGTGCTAAGCGTTTAACAGAAATGGGATACCCATGTGTTGGACTGCCTGGTACAATTGATAATGATACTCCAAGTAGTGACTTCACAATTGGATTTGACACAGCGTTAAATACTATTGTTGAGGCTGTAGACAGATTACGTGACACTTCTGGTTCACACCAAAGATGTTCAGTAGTTGAAGTTATGGGTAGAGATGCAGGAGATTTAGCGCTTTGGGCTGGTATCGCAACTGGTGCAGAAGCAACATTAATTCCTGAAATCGACCATGATATTGACGAAATTATCTCAAAATTACAAAGAGATAAAGAGAATGGTAAACGTCACTTTATCGTTATTGTAGCTGAAGGTTTAAAAGTAACTGAAGAGCTTACAAAAAGAATTGAGGACTCAACTGGAATTGAAACTAGAGCAACTGTTTTAGGACACATTCAACGTGGTGGGGTACCAACAGCATTCGATAGAGTATTAGCAGCTCGTATGGGTAGCTATGCAGTAGAATTATTAATGGAAGGTGAGCAAGGACGTTGTATCGGTATCGAGAAAAACGCTTTAACTCATGATGACATTATTGCAGCATTAGATCGTCCACATACAGTAGATGAAGAAATGTACAGATTAGCAAATAGATACTTAAATGTATAAAGTTTAAAAACAAGGAGCGAAATAATATGAAGAATACAAAATTAGTAGCGACAATTGGTCCTGCATCAAGTGAAAAAGGAATCTTAACTGAATTAGTTAAAAGTGGATTAAACGTAATGCGTTTAAACATGTCTCACGGACCATACGATGAGCAACAAGAAAAAATCGATACAGTAAGAGAAATCAACGCAGAAATCGGAAGCAACGTAGCAATCTTATTAGATACTAAAGGTCCAGAAGTTCGTACAGGTGAGTTCGAAGACGGTACTTTCTTAGAAAAAGGACAAACTGCTACAATCGTAACTGAAGAAGTTGTTGGAAACACTGAAAGATTTACAGTTTCTTATAAAGAATTATACAAAGACTTAAAAGCTGGAGACATCATTTTATTAGATGACGGATATGTTTCAGTAGAAGTTAAAGAAATCAACGGAACTGATATCGTTGTTAACGTATTAAACACTGGTAGAATGAAATCACGTCGTGGTGTAAACGTACCAGGTGTTACTTTAAACTTTGAATTTATGAGTGCTAAAGATAGAGCAGATATTGAGTGGGCTTGTGACCAAGACTTAGACTTCATCGCTGCTTCATTCGTACGTAACGCTCAAGATTTAAAAGAAATTAAAGCTGTATTAGCTGAAAAAGGTAACGACCACATTCAAATTATTTCTAAAATCGAATCTCAAGACGGTGTAGAAAACATCGACGAAATCATCGAATTATCAGATGGTATCATGGTTGCACGTGGAGACTTAGGGGTAGAAGTACCTGCTGAAGAAGTACCTGTAATCCAAAAAATGATCATTGAAAAATGTAACAAATTAGGTAAAATGGTAGTTACTGCAACTCAAATGTTAGAGTCTATGCAAGATAACCCAAGACCAACTCGTGCAGAAGTTTCAGATGTATTCAACGCTGTTATGGATGGTACTGATGCAGTAATGTTATCAGGTGAGTCTGCTTCAGGTCAATACCCAATCGAATCAGTTCAAATGCAAGCTAAAATTGCTGAAAAAGCTGAAGGTTCATTCAACTATGACCACCACACTCGTCAACAATACAAAAACTTAGCTAAAACTGTTACTGAATCAGTTGCTTACTCTACAGTAGCTACTGCAAACACTTTAGATGAAGTAAAATTAGTTGTTGCTTTAACTGAAAGTGGAAACACTGCTCGTGTTATCTCAAGATTAAAGCCTCAAACTCCAATCTTAGCATTAACTTCAAATGAAAAAACTCGTCGTAGTTTAGCATTAAGCTACGGTGTACAAGCTGAAATGATCGAAAGATCTGAAAAAACTAGTACTACTATTGCAAACGCAATCGAAATTGCAAAAGCAAAAGGATTAGTTGTAGCTGGTGACGAAGTTGCAGTTTCTGCAGGTTCAATCAATGAAGAAGGTAAAACTGACTACATGCGTATTGTAACTGTAAAATAATTTATAACTACAATATAAAATATGATTAATAGCACACCTTTATTTAAAGGTGTGTTATATTTAGATAGAAAGCTTAGGAGATATTATGGCAAAAGTACTTAACCACCCATTGATTCAACACAAAGTTTCATTACTTCGTGAAGAGAAAACAACTACATATGAATTCAGAAAAATTGTATCTGAAATTTCAGGTTTAATGGTATACGAAGTAACTCGTGATTTACCATTAACAACAAAAGCAATTAAAACACCAATTATTGATTTTGATGCTCCATTTATTGATGGAAAGAAAATGGTAATTGTACCAATTTTACGTGCTGGTCTAGGAATGGTAGAAGGAATTACTAATTTAGTTCCAACTGCAAGAATTGGACACGTAGGATTATATCGTGATGAAGAAACATTAGAAGCTGTAGAATATTTTGCTAAATTCCCAGATAAGCTAGATGAGCGTGATGTGTTTGTAGTAGATCCAATGCTAGCAACAGGTGGAAGTAGTATTATGGCGGTTGATAAATTAAAAGAACGTGGAGCTAAATCAATTAAATTAATTTGTTTAGTTGGTTGTCCTGAAGGTGTAGAAGCGTTTGAAGCAGCTCATCCAGATGTTGACTTATATTTAGCAGCATTAGATGAAAAACTAAATGAAAAAGGATATATTGTTCCAGGATTAGGTGACGCAGGTGACCGAATCTTTGGGACTAAGTAGTAAAAGGAGAGATTGTGCATATTGAAATTCCAAATAGTTTGTTAAAGTATAAAAATGATATTGAGATGCATGCGGAAGTTTTAGCAAAACATAACAAAATCGGAATAAAGTTAGTTGGGCAAACTAAACGAGATAATGTTTATAAGGAGTTATACATTATGTATAACCCACACATGAACGATTTAAATATTAATTTAAATAGTTTCAAACATTCAAAAGATGTATATAAGATGCATCCTTCAGAATTTGTATTAGTAAGTGGTGATGTTCAAGCATTCCTTGTATTTTCACCAAATAATCGCCCACTTCAAATTGACGATACAATTGTTACATATGAGTATAAAACTGCTATTGAATCTAATATCGCACACTTAATTAAGAAATATGACTTGCAAGCGGAATACAAAAAACCACGTGCAAAAATTGAACTTATTAAGCAACCGGAAATTTCAAATACAATAGCACTTACTCAAAACTTACCACCTTTAAATAATGAGTACTCGAAATTACGTAAAGATAACCAAAACAATGTTAAGTTACACATTAAATCGGTTAAACGTAAAGGTGATAAAGAGTTAATAAATTGTATTATTAAAAATATTAGTAATGAAGATAATTTATTAATTGAACATATTAAGATTCGTTTTGTAGATGTTGAGAATGAGTTAAAGCTTAACATGCATCAGACGGTTAGACTTAAAGCTAAAACATATAAAGAAATTGTTCTTAAAGTAGATAGTGCTAAGTTTAAGGATATTAATATTAATAAAGCGAAAGTACGTGTACTTATTAGCTAATATATAACACTTAGAGAAGACTAGAAATAGTCTTCTTTTTTATATTTTGTACCTCTTGTGCCAATTACAAATACAGGTGATTTTGCAGTTCGAATTAGAAGTCTGTTTATATATTTCGATTTAGTAGCTGATAGTGATGAATACTATGTATATGGTTCTTATGGAACTACAAATAATATGAAATTTAGTCTTGATGGTGTTAATTATATGACTTGGGATGAATTAGCTGCAAGTTTTACAACGAGTTATAAAATATTTTATAACTATAATAAGATGTGAAAATGTGAATATTCATGATATGTATGATAAATATTTTTAACAATTCTATCTCAATATTTAGTTAAAATATAATTGTAACTTTTATATTGTCTATTACCCTAATACCAATCATTTAATATTTATAATATGCAAATTTATTTCATAAAATAGGCATTTTTAATAGTTACATTTTTCAAAATTTATAATAAATTTAAGATCACAGTGTTGTTGCTGTGTTCTTTTTAATTTAATATGAATTATCTAGGAGTTATTTATCAATATTAATATAAACATATAAACGTGCTGAATGTTGAATTTTCATGAGTTGCTAGTATATTTTCTCGGACAATACAATCTTGCATAGCAAATCACATTATTATCGATTTTTTTTTAATTGAAAGTTAAAATCTAGCATTATTTAATATAATACCAATTATTGCTCCATGTTATAATATAATGGATTGAAAAAATACTTAAGGAGAAATATGCTTTCAGTAAATAACTTATCTGTTGTTTATTCAACAAAAAAATTATTCGAAAATGTAAATTTAAAATTTACTAACGGTAACTGTTATGGTGTTATCGGAGCCAATGGGGCTGGGAAATCAACTTTCCTAAAAATCTTATCAAAGGAATATGATTCAACTACTGGTGAAGTACAAGTAAGTAAGGATACTCGTATCAGTACTTTAAAACAAGATCACTATGAGTTTGATGAGTTTACAGTAATGCAAGCTGTTATTAGTGGATATGAAGAACTATATACAATTATGTCTACTAAAGATGCTTTATACGCAAAACCAGACTTCAGTGAAGCTGATGGAATCAAGGCAGCAAACTTAGAAGAAGAATTCGCAACTCTTGGTGGATGGGAAGCTGAAACTGAAGTTAGTAAATTATTAGATGGTTTAAGTTTAGAAACAAGTAACTACCACATGTCTATGGCTGAAGTAGGTGCAAGTGATAAAGTTAAGATCTTACTTGCTCGTGCGTTATTCGGTAGTCCAGATGTTTTAATTCTAGATGAGCCTACTAACCACCTTGACTTCAAGGCAATTAAATGGTTAGAAGATTTCTTAATTGATTTCGATAAAACAGTAATCGTAGTTTCTCACGATCGTCACTTCTTAAATAATGTATGTACGCACATTGTTGATATTGATTTCCAAAAAGCAAAATTATACGTTGGTAATTATGACTTCTGGCGTGAATCAAGTCAGCTTGCTCAAGAGCTTATGAGTAAGTCAAACCAACAAAAAGAAGATCAAATTAAACAACTTCAAGACTTCATCGCTAGGTTCAGTGCGAATGCATCTAAATCTAAACAAGCAACTTCTCGTAAGAAGATGTTAGAGAAAATTACTCTTGATGATATATCACCAAGTAGTAGACAATATCCATACATTCAATTAGATCCTGAGCGTGAATTAGGGAAAGATGTCGTAGATGTTGAAAAGTTAGAAGCAAGTGATAGTGAAGGTAAATTATTTGAGAATGTAAACTTCGTTATTAACGGTGGAGAAAAAGTTGCATTTGTATCTCGTGATGATAAATTAATTACAGAATTATTCGAAATCTTAGCAGGTGAAAAAGATGCAGACAGCGGTTCTGTAAAATGGGGAATTACTGTTGAAACAGATTACTTCCCGAAAGACTACAGTGAGTACTTCCAAGATGAGAAAATCAACTTAATTGACTGGTTACGTGAATACTCTAAAGAACAAGCAGATGCTTACATCCGTGGATTCTTAGGTAAAATGTTATTCAGTAAAGAAGAACCTTTAAAGAAAGTTAAAATTCTTTCAGGGGGAGAAAAAATGCGTATGATGTTCTCTAGACTTATGGTTAGAAACAGAAATACATTAATTTTAGATCAGCCAACAAACCACTTAGACTTAGAGTCAATTCAGTCTGTAAACGAAGGTTTAGAAAGATTTAAAGGTGGATTATTATTCAGTTCTCACGATTTAAGTTTAATCGAATCAATTGCTAACAAAATCGTAGAGATTACGCCTAATGGAGCTTTCATGTACAATGGTACATTCGAAGAGTATACTGAAGATAAAAATGCACAAGCAAAAGTAGAAGAGTTATACAATAAATAATTATTAGTTGAGGTTTTATGAAATATTATGTTTATAATAAATTAAGTAAATCCGGAAGTAAGAAAACATCGAGCGAAATGCTTGATGTTTCTTCTTTAAGTTCGGCTTTCTTTTTAAATTTAAAGAGTAATGATGAAGTAGTTTTATATGGTGGTGATGGTACCATCAATAATTTTGTCAATAAATGTATTGAATATCCACGTCTTACAATTGTGAAGAGTGGAACTGGAAACGATTTAGCTCGTGATTTAACGAGTGAGTATCAAGAAATTGCAATCTTTTCAGCAAATGGATACAAGTATCTTAATGGATTTGATGTAGGATTTGGTGCGTTAGTTTGTAAATTAGTGGAAGAAGATAAATCAAAAAATAAGTTTTCTTATTTCAAGAATGTATACAAAGGTTTAACTAGTACTAATCTGCTAAATGCAACAATTACAATTGATGGAGAAGTTATTAATACGAAAAATAGTTTTTTAATAGCGGTTCAAAATAGTAAGTATTTCGGTGGCGGAATGAAAATAACTCCAAATGCAAATATTACTGAACCAACAGTTGAAGTATGTGTTATCGGAAATGCGATGAGACGCACATTAGCTGCTGTATTTCCAACTGTTTTCTTTGGGATACATGATAAGTTAACAAAATACGTAACGATTAAAACCGGTAGTGAGATAGCAATTAAGCTAGATGAACCTTATATAGCTGAGTGTGATGGTGAGGTCCGCGAGGCAACTGATACATATAAAATAAAACACGCAGGTACAATCAAAATTAGATTAGGATAATAAGTTAATATAGTTGGGAGCTAATATGAAGGGTAATCCATTTGAGGTCAATAATTCGAAGGATCATAAACATAATGATCAAAAAAAGATAAAGCAACAAAGTAAGTATACTAGACAAATTACAGCAGAAGAGTCAACAGCTGTTCTTCGAAAAAATGTAGCTAAAGCGGGGTATACATCTTTAGCCTTATTAATTGGTGGAGCAATTTTATATCCGCCAATAACTAGTAACTCTGAATATGATTTAGATCAAAGCTTTGAAGATATTGTAGATGATACGCATTTATCTGAAGAAGATTTTTATGATAAATTTAACATTGAGCCATTGACTGATACTTGGCAATGGAATCCTGATGACTTCATCGACTATCAGTCAGAAGATGTAGATACTTATGACTTTATGGTTTATGATAGCTTTAGTGGAGAAGATACTGTACTTAATTTTACGACGCAAGAAGAAGAAATAGTCTTAGATTTAAGTACTATCACTCCTGGAATATATACAGTAGAGAATACAAGCGATTTGGGTTATATCTATATTGGGTTTGGTGATTATGATGGTTATTTGACGGTGTATAATGAGGAACCAATTTATAATGTTCCAATAACTGAAGATACAATAATCGAACTGAAAAGTCTAGATTATGGTGAGACTAATTCTATCAAGTTTACTTTTACTAAACAAGATGATTATGTAAATCATGATCAAGACCATCTTCAAGGGATATTTATAACTGGAAAATCAATGTTTGATAATACTGAGTATGACGGGGAACATCAAGTTGCATATTATCCAAAGGCAGATGAGAATGAGCTAGATTTACAATTATTTGATGATAGTAATGTTTATAATGTGCCAGGTAGTGTGTTCTTTTCAAATACTCATTAAGAAAGTAGAGCAAATATTGCTCTACTTTTTCTATGCTATGTATTTATAACCAACACCTCGTTTTGTTTCGAATAACACGGGATCAGTTATGTGACGCAAATTGGTGATAATAGTATCAATCGCTCTTATTTTTGGTTCTTCCCTATGCTTGTATAATTTACCAATCATTTCCTCTCGGTTTAAATAAACATCGCGATTTTCAACTAGTAGAATTAGAGCATCGACTAATAGCGGACTCATTTTAATAAGTGTTCCCCTAAACTCAACTTCATGTGTTTTATAGTTAATAACAAAATTTTCATCTTCATATTTATAATTTGGCATTAGTTTGTTTTTGTAATTAAATACATTATTAATGCAATATAAAAGCTCCATTGCATGGCAAGGTTTTTTAATTACTAAACTTGCACCATAAGAATAATACCTTAGACGGTCATCATTAGTATAATTTGAACTAAGAAAAATTATAAAGTTGTTTTCTTTTCTTAGGAAACTGCTTATAGCAAGCTTATCCTGATAAAGAGTATCAATATCAATTAGAATGATGTTTGAATCTCTTGTGTCTAAAAACGAGGTATTTAAATCCAATTCGTAAATCTGCAAAATTGAAATTTCTCTAAGTTTATTTAAAAAATCCAACCCTACATCGATTGTTAATATATTCATTTTTCTCCTCAAAATTTATAAACAAATTATATATTGAAAAAGTGTCGTTAATGTTAAATTTTATTGACATTTAAATTGTTGCATCCTAATATTGTGCAATAATATAGTGAATGTTAACAATTGGTGCTAAAATGTTATTGAAGCATTTTAAATGCTATCATTATGAATTAGGAGATTTATGAGCTACAAAGTTACTGACGACAAAGTTTCAATCTTAATCGATAACATTGAAGCTGGATATGTTAAATATAATAAAACGCACGAAGGAATGGAAATCATCCAAACGTATATTTTTCCGGGGTTTAGAGAGAATGGGTATGCCCAAAACTTAGTTAAATATATAGTTGGAAACCATGATCATGAGATTTGTAAAGTACATTGTTCATACTATAGAATTATGTCACAAGACTACAAGTTATCATTAATTTAAATAATATATAGCTACTCAATTGGAATTGGGTAGTTTTTTTATGCTACAATTTATTGTAAGGAGGACATATGTCAATTATTATTATAGGATTATTAGTTGTAATCATTATTTTACTTGCTAAAAGTAAGAGTAATGGAGTAGAATCATTAGGGAATGCAAGTCAAAGCCAAAGACAACAGGCTCAAGCTTTTAATAAAAGCGGAACTGCAGCTGAGGTCGTGACAGTTAAACCGTATACTGGTTCAACTAAAATGTCAGCAATCAAAGCGATTCGCGAAGTTAACCATGTTATTGGTTTAAAAGGTGCGAAAGCAATTGTTGATAACGGTGGTGAGTTAGAAATTTATGTTGCACCTGATCAGTTATTTTCTGCAAAAGAAATGATGCGTGAAACAGGTTTAGAGTTCTAAACTAGATAATAAGAAAAGTATCCAAGCTTAGCTTGGATACTTTCTTTAGTTATAAAATCGATTAAAGTTGTTAATCTCATACTTAGCAGTTCTAATTTGATCTGATGAGTGTATTGAGTTTTCTACTTTATCAATTGAGTATTTTCCACGAATGATCATCTTAATACGATTCAGTCCAACGTTGACTGCATCTTCTCCCGTTAGTACATATGCATGAAAAGGCTTATTTTCTAAATCTTCAACAAGCTCTTCATAGAATGGTTTATCTAAGTGCACAGCATAGTGGTATGCTAAAAACTCAGTTGATAAAATCCCTTTATGTTCTTTAGTTACCTCTAATTCATACTGGCTCGCAATAGCTTTAATTTCCATATCTACTTGATCTTCTAGACCACGATCGAATACATCGGGCTTAATAAAAATAAATGTTTGTTCCATGTAAATCCTCCTTGTTTTAAATATTCTAACATAGGTTAAGAACTCTTGCACAAGTGCCTATTTAACATCTTCAGATTATATGTGTCAAATAAAAAATACCCAATATAATTGGATACTTTCAAGTTATAATTATTTTTCTTCTTCAGTTACTGGGTTTTCAACAAAGTCTTGAGTTAAGATTTCTAAGTAGATGTAGAATAATGTACGTCCACGAATTAAACTTTTGTCAAAAATTTCTTTACGATCTAATAAGTTGATGTATAAATCAGATTCAGTTTCTAACCTTTGGTTGTAGTAAGCACTCATACATACAGTTTTCATTCCACGTTTTTTCGCAGTTTGTAAAACTTCACGTACCTTTTGGCTTTTCCCACTTACAGTTAAAACAATCATTAATTTTTGTTCACTATTTTGTGTATGTCCCTGCATATCTAAGTCGAATAAGTATTCATCGTAGTTAGCAACAATATTTTTATTAGTAGCAACACGTAAACGTGGTTCGTAGTATTCACATACTTTTAAACTTGGTCCACGTCCAAACAAATATGTTTTTTCACTAGTTAAGATCATTTTCTTTAATGTTTCCATTTTACTGATTGAAAACGAATCAAAGAACTGTAAGATTTTTTCTTTTTGATATTCAAAACTACTACCCTTATCTTCAGTTTTGTATCTATCATTTTTCAGTTGATATTGGAACTCTTTGTACCCATTGAAACCAAGACGTTTAGCGTACTTAGTAATTTTAGACGGTGATACATTACAAAGTTCAGCTAGCTTAGTAATCGTAAGTGTAGGCACTTCATCTAAATGCTCTGATATAGTATCTGAAATTTCGATTTCAGTTGGTGTTAGTTCATCGTTGTATAAATATTTCATAAAACTCCTTTATTATACATATTATAGCATATAAAGAAATTTTTTCCGTAGTATATAAAATCTAAGAGAATAAATTTATTTACTGTTTTAAACTTATTAAACGATATTTAACAGCACTATATATCATATAGTCATTGATGAAAGATTAATAAATTGTAACGTGCCACTTTATATGGAAAATATTTCTACGTTTTTGGAAAATGAATGCGTATATTTAACTACAAATCACTAAAAATAAGGTGTAATTGTGATTTTAAACTTTAAAATTTTCCACTATAACCCCTTATGTTTACTAGGGAAAATGACATTCGAGAATAATATTTTCCAGTCAAGGGAAAATTAAGAGAATTATTTTCCGGTCAGAGGAAAATTATGGTATACTATGGGTGTAGAAAAGTTAATAAAACAATTATATAGAGGTGATTTAAATGAGTTATTTAGTAACTAATGAAGAAACATTAAAACAAAAAGTAGCTGACCTTAAGGCAGCACAAGCGATTTTCGCTACATATACACAAGAGCAAGTAGATGCGATTTTCTATGCTGGGGCAAAAGCAGCAAACGAACAACGTATTCCATTAGCTAAAATGGCAGTAGAAGAAACAGGGATGGGACTTGTTGAGGATAAAGTTATCAAGAACCACTTCGCCTCTGAGTTTGTATATAACAAATATAAAGATGCAAAAACAGTAGGATTAATTAGCGAAGATGAGGCAAATGGTTTTGCACAATACGCTGAGCCAATCGGTGTAGTTGCAGCAGTAGTACCAACTACTAACCCAACGTCAACTGCAATCTTTAAAACATTAATGGCATTAAAAACAAGAAACGCTATCTTCTTAGCTCCACACCCAAGAGCAAGAAAAGCAACTATCGCAGCAGCAAAAGTAGTAATGGATGCAGCAGTAGCAGCTGGAGCTCCTGAAGGATTATTAGGATGGATCGATGGTGCTGATGAAGGGGTAAACCCTGTAGCATTAACAGGTACATTAATGGCTGAGTCAGATATTATCTTAGCAACTGGTGGACCAGGAATGGTAAAAGCAGCATACTCAAGTGGTACTCCTGCAATCGGTGTAGGTGCTGGTAACGTATCAGTATTAGTAGATGAAACAGCTGACCCTAAAGCAGTAGCAGCAGGTGTTGTTCACTCTAAATCATTCGATTACGGTGTAATCTGTGCATCTGAACAAGCAGTAGTTGTTCACGATAGTATTTATGATGAAGTAAAAGCGGAATTTACAAAAGTTGGAGCTTACATCCTAAATAAAACTGAACTTAAAAAAGTGCGTAACATTATCTTAAATGAAAATGGTGCATTAAACGCAGCAGTTGTAGGTCAAAGCCCACAAGTAATCGCTGAACTTGCAGGGATTAAAGTTCCTGAATGGACAAGAATTATTATTGGTGAAGTTGAAGACCCATCTTTAGCAGAACCATTTGCACACGAAAAATTATCAATTATTTTAGCAATGTACAAATACTCTTCATTCGAAGAAGGTGTAGAAATGGCTCACGAAATGATCATGCACGGTGGTTTAGGTCATACTGCAGCTATGTATGCTGATGAATTAGTAGCAAAAGAAAGAATTGACGCTTATGCTGCAAAAATGCCAACAGCACGTATCGTTGTTAACTCTCCAACTGCACAAGGTGGAATCGGTGATATCTTTAACTTCGTATTAGCTCCTTCATTAACTTTAGGTTGTGGATCTTGGGGTGGAAACGCAGTAAGTGAAAACATCGGACCAAAACACTTATTAAACACTAAGAGTGTTGCTAAAAGGAGAGAAAATATGTTATGGATGCAAGTTCCTGAAAAAGTATACTTTAAATATGGTGCTTTACAAACAGCTTTAACTGACCTTAAAGATGATGAGAAAAAACGTGTATTTGTTGTAACTGATAAATCATTATTCGATTTAGGATACACTAAGAAAATTACTAACGTATTAGATGGATACGGAATTCAATACAAACTATTTAGTGATGTATTACCTGACCCAACTATCGAAACTGTAGAAGCAGGTGCAGCTTCAATGAGAGATTTTGGGCCTGACTGTATTATTGCATTAGGTGGAGGATCTGCAATGGATGCTGGTAAAGTTATGTGGATGATGTACGAAAACCCAGAAGCAAACTTCAAAGATATGGCAATTACATTTATGGATATGCGTAAACGTGTTTACAAATTCCCTAAATTAGGAAAATTAGCAAACTTCATCGCTGTTCCAACTACTTCAGGTACTGGTTCAGAAGTAACTCCATTCTCAGTAATTACTGATAGAGATGGTACTAAATATCCTTTAGCTGATTACTCATTAACTCCAAGTATTGCAATTGTAGACCCTGAGCTTACAATGACTATGCCAAGAGGACTTGCTGTAGCTAGTGGGGTAGATGTATTTACTCACGCATTAGAAGCTTACGTTTCAGTAGTAGCTACTGATTACACTATGCCTCAATCTGTAAAAGCTGGTAAACTAGTATTAGAAAACTTAGTTGACTCTGCAAACGGTGGAGCAACTGCTAAAAAAGCAAAAGAGAACATGGCTAACGCATCTTGTTTAGCTGGTATGGCATTCGCCAACGCATTCTTAGGTATTTGTCACTCACTTGCTCACAAGTTAGGTGCTAAATTCCACGTACCTCACGGTATTGCAAATGCATTATTATTAAGTGAAGTAATTAAATACAACGCAACTGATAGACCATGGAGACAAGGAACATTCAGCCAATACGAACACCCAGCTGCAATCGCTAGATACGCTCAGTATGCTCGTGAAATGGGATTAACTGGTAAAGATGATGTTGCATTAGTTGAAGCATTAGTTAAACGTTTCGACGACTTAAAAGCAGAATTAGGTATTCCTGCATCAATCAAGGAGTGGGGAGTTTCTGAAGAAGAATTCTTAGCTGCTGTTGATCAATTATCTGAAGACGCATTCGACGACCAATGTACAGGTGCAAACCCTCGTTACCCAATGATCGCTGACTTAAAAGAAATTTACTTACGTTCTTACTATGGAACTGAGTACAAAGGTGAAAAAACTTACGAAATCGGAAAATAATCACCTTCTACACAGTCTATATAATTACTGATTAATTTTCGAAACTTCTAAAAAATACAAACTTTATAGACCAAGGTGGTTGCCGTCCGCCTTGGTCTTTTTTTATACCTGTGTATCACTTGATCTAAATAGTTTGTTGATTAAGTAATAAAAGGTGATAATAAAATTAAGGGGGGTTATGGTTTATTTTAGAATATTTTTATACAATATCATTTCGGTTCTTACTATTTTTGCAATGATTACAACTACTTTAGTTCAAGGGAAATTGCTATTTGATGATCCGGACATAATAACAAAAGTCGCTAGAGTTTTCATTCAAATATTAATTCCGAATCTAATTTATGCTGCAACGATTATGTACAGTAGAGATTGGATGCGACAACTAATAAATAGTAAGTTGACGTTTCAAGCAGAAGGAAATGGGATTAATGTTGATTCCAAATATGATAATGGGATATTAAAGAGAGAAGTGTTTGAACAATTACCAAGATTAGTTGATGAAGAAGTCTTAAGATTTTGGGCAGATAACTGGTTGCATGGTCAGTTTGATGATTTGGGTATTAAGTTTTGGATAGATGAAATTGATTATGCATCACTTATTTATAAACAGTCAGATAGATCTAAAGTCAAGGATGTATTTTCACTACCTGATAAAGCACTAATTATAGAATTTGATCAACAAGATATATTTGGTGATGACTGGATTGTCTGGCTTAATAGCTACAAAACTTCAACGGCGATTGAACTAACAAACTATCAGCATTATCATAAACTTGAGCTAAATAGTAAATCAAAAGGGCAATTGTTTTTTGAGGATCAAAGTTTAATAGATGATGCTAGCTTACTCCAATTGCAATTGGAACAGAGCATGGATATAATTTTCCCAGCAGAAGCAATTATGTTTAAGCAAAATACAATGATTTTATATGCTAATAATCCTGGGAATATTAAGCTTAGCTTACCATTTTTACTTACTCCAAGTAGGTACCATGCTGCTGTTAATCGACAACAAGCAAATATTTATAAAATGTGTCAACTGTTAATAACAATGTCGAAATTATGTTAGGGAGATTATGAAAAGAGATATAGAGTATTTTAAAGAGAAAAGAGAGCGTAAACATGCTGGAAGAAATGTTTTATTCTTTGTGATTATAAGCATATTCCAGTGGTGGGGCCTAGTTTGGCTATCAATTAATGGGTAGTTAAGGCTAGGTTAAATTATTATTTCCTGTTCAGTTATACTTAAGTTAATCAAATGTCTCGTGCCACATTTAAGAGTATAATATACATGTAATGAAAGGAAGTGATGCCAATGTACACGTTTATAGCAAGTAATAGTGATACTAGTATCAATCGTGAAGTTGCAAACAAGATTAACGAGAGAATTAGTTTGAATATAATAGAAGTAAATGAAGAAATTCCGATGTACTCACCACAACTTGAGGCAAAAGGAATTCCAAGTGAAATTAAAAGAATTTATGATTTGATTAGATCTGAATCGAAATTTATTATTTTTACCCCTGAATACAATGGGTACACAACACCTTATTTTAAAAATATCTTCGATTGGTTATCGAGAGTAGAACACAGTTTCCTACAAGATATTGATGTAAAGATTATAACTGTAACACCTGGAGGTACAGGTGGGGCGAGCGTTCGCAAAATAATGTCTGAGTCAATGCCTTATTTTGGAGCAAAAAGTGTTGAAACATATGGTGTTGGAGATTTTTATACGAAAGTTGAAAAAGATTCATTAAGTAACGATCTTGATAACATTCTTAATTTAGTAAAGTAGACCTAGTAAACGGTCTACTTTTTTTTTGTTATGGAATATTCTTTTACTTATTTTAACCTAATTATGTTATAAGTATATTGTATGAAGGAGAGTAAATGGAATTAATTATTTTAATAGCAATTATTGCTTTGCCATTATGGGCACAGAAGAATATTACTACGGTAATTGCTAAGTATTCAAGAGTTAGAATTCTAAACGGGATGACTGGTAGTGAAGTGGCTAACTATATCTTACAAATGGAAGGGATTTACGATGTTGAGGTTAAGCCAATTGCTGGTAACCTAACTGATAACTTTAACCCATCAAATAAGACTGTTAACTTATCACAAACAGTATATGGAAGTAACAGTATTGCAGCAGCTTGTATTGCAGCTCATGAGGTGGGTCACGCAATTCAACACAACCAAGGTTACGCAGGTCTTGCAACAAGAAACATGATTTTCCCATTCGCAAGAACAGGTGGACAACTTGCATCTATTTCAATTTTATTAGGGTTATTACCTGGAGCAACTGGACTATTCACTTTTGGTATTATTTGTCTTGGGGCGATTTTAGCATTCCAAGTAGCAACATTACCAGTAGAGTACAATGCATCAGAACGTGCCTTAGTTAAATTAGAAAACTATGGGTTACTTAATAGCAATGAAATTGAAGGTGGACGTGAAGTGTTAAAAGCAGCAGCATTAACTTACTTAATGGCAGCTATCTCAACATTCTTAAACATCATTCGTTTAATTGGAATTGCAAATAGAGATTAAAACAAGCTTAGGCTTGTTTTTTTAATGTTATAATTACCTAAAGGGGAATTATGAATGAACTAGTAAATGTATTAAGGGGAAATAACAGCGATAATAAAATATATTTAAATCCATTTGTAGAATTCCTTTGTTTTGGACTTAAGCAAATAATTGGGATAACATTTGGATTAACGCTAGTACTTGGTTTTTTACTTACAACTAATGCGAGTTACCGTTACGATATATTATTTGTTTACGCACTAATTATTCAAGTAATATTATTCAAGGTTGGCTTTGAATCAAAGCGTGATATATTAGTTGTCACAATCTTCCACTTAATTGGTTTATCAATGGAACTAATAGAAGTATCGGTCAACCACTCATGGTCGTATACTAGTTCAGGCCTTTTCTATATTGCAAGTGTACCAATCTTCACCGGATTTATGTACGCAAGTGTTGGTAGTTATATGGCTAAAGAGTTTAAGTTATTAAAGCTTAAGGTAACGGGGATGCCTAATACTAAATTACTAATTGGGTATAGTATTGCAATCTACGCTAACTTTATTCTTAATAATCATATATATGATTTTAGATACTTGCTGATTATCGCAATGGTTATTTTATATTGGAAAGTAGATTTGCGTTTTAAACCAGCAAATAAATCGTATCGATTTAATTTACCAATTGTGTTTGTCCTGATTGGTTTCTTTATTTGGATAGCAGAAAACATCTCTACATATTTAGGAATATGGGTATACCCTAATCAAGTTCCAGTTTGGCATATGGTTCATATCTCAAAGATTTCGTCTTGGATGTTACTGTCAATTATTAGTTTCAATTTAGTATATTTATTACTATATAAAGTGAAAAAGAAGTAGTTAATGAATTTAATCATTAACTACTTATATTTTTATATTCCAACAGTATTACGTACTGTTTTTCGGATGTTCAGGATTAGCCATCCAATGATGATAAGCGATGCTAGTGATGGTATAACTCCAATTCTAAGCACGTTTAAAGTAAGGCTAATAATTATGAAGATAATAACACTTACTACGCTAATAATTAGTAGTGTAGAGCTTTCAGTGTACTTATTTGCCCCGAAACTATTAATAAGTTTATATCTACTAAACGCAAGCAATCCAATTACAACAAGCAAGTAAATTAAAGAAGTAGTATAGATAGAACCTGCCCCGATTACTTCTTTAACGATATTCATTAACAGTAAACTAAATATAGCGGCTGTAACTAATGGGAAGGTTATAATTGAGATTAAGTTACAAACTTGTTCATTTTTCCCAATGATAAGTTGATCACTTGTCCATCTTGTTTTAGTTGTAACATAAAAAGTAAAGATTGCTATAGTTGCGATAAGCCCATACTTAAATACTGTACTTAATGTTACCAATTTAAAGAACCAATAGAATGAGCTTGTGGTTGCCATAAAGTTACCACTAACATATGAAGTGGTATATGAATATGTACTGAAATCTGCATTATATGAAACAACAGAAGCAATAGTGTCACTCGTAATTAAAGTGAACGAAATAATCAGACTTGAAATCATTAGTCCAATCCAAAGTCCAATGATAACAATCATCTGTAATGTATAAGTTCTAAAATAAAAGTTAAGCATTAGACTCCTTTCTATTAAGGGCAATAAGTGAAACAATTGTGATAATATCTAAAAAGACAAGTCCATTAATCAATGATTGTTTATATTGTTTTGAAGTTAAATAATAGTCTTGATTTGGAGCGTAGCCACTTATTCCGTGATTAGAAACGGTATATATATCGTTATCACCTATTGTTGAGTATAGATCCTCAATATTACTATCAAGTTCATCATCTAAAAAGGTTAGTTGCAATAACTGGTTTGTAGTAATATACTCATGAGTTCCATCTGATATATACCAATTATCAATTGCGTTTTCTCCAATGGAACTATCAATAGTGAAGGCTATATTCGATGTTGAATAATAATTATTTGGTGATTGAGCGTAATAAAAAGGCGCATAGTAACTATCGTAAATAGCCACTGGATTTGGATCTTCATAAATACCTACGACTTCTAAACTATTAATATAAGTATTTAATAATGTGTCAGGTTGATTGTTTGTAACTTCATTTGCAAATGATGAACTAATTACAATTTGCTTATCCGCAGTTAAATTGTGTCCGCTAATAATTGGTAATTTTTGATCTTCAGCATTCTCGAGGTATATTGTAGGCATCTCAATAGTATTTGTTAATGTATTGTTTTCTCCAATTGAAGCTTTACCAATGTATGTTAAATATTCAGCATTATGGAGTGTAACAGTTTTAATATCTTTGATAATATCTAAATCTGACAATTGATTTATAAAGTGTTTCTCATCTTTTGAATTTTCAAATTTATCACTAACATTTATATAAACAGTATTGTTAGGAATGTCACTTATTAACTGTTCAATCTTAGAATTATTTCTAGTGATATTACTTAAGGTAGGTATTGCTAAGATGTTGATAACTATTAGTATTAAAAATATGACTAGTGACTTTTTCATTATAATCTACCTACTTTCTTATGCTCTATTAGTGTCGTAAATGCTACGGCGAAAAATACTAGTGTGTAACTAAAAACTATAGAAGCATCAATGTTAATTGTATTTAGTGATAATTGTCCAAGATATGTCATGTTTGCGATTTGATCATTAACACCATTAAAACTACTAAAATAATAATATCTTGTAGTTGTTACTGTTAGTGCGTATAATATATAACCAGTAATTCCGACCGTGAAATAGATTACACACTGAGCTAAGTAGTTGAATTTACCAATATTTGTAAAAAAGATTAAGTGGTAAATCAATATTCCACCTAAAGCTATAAGCCAAATGATGTATGGAGCAAGCCACATATAATAGGAGTCCAACAAAAGCATGTTAGAACCTGTTTGGATTATAAACCCAAGTGGTAATGCTAGGATAAAAAATATCGCTTGAGTAATAATTACTTTATTCTTTCCTAGTACTTTAATCATTTGGCTATAACGTTTACCGCTAAATAAGTAAATAATAAGTGCTAACACTAAAGGGTATTGAACTTTTATTAGTATTTGATATATTGAATGATAACTATATAGTATTGGATGACTATTTAAGTTCCAGTTCTCAGTATAAATAATTGTAGGCATATCAGTAACTATTAGTGGTATTGTAAGCAGTGCTAAAATGATTAAATCAAATAATATAATGACAACTAGTTTAGCTTGTGTTTGTTTTAAATAACTTAACATTATTCCCCCTTAAAGCGTTCTTTTAAGTAACTTGCAACACTATCGCTTTGCTCTTGAATTTCCTCACTATCTAGATAAAACTCTAACTTTGTATCATGAATATAAGCGACTTTATCTAAGATTGGACTAATTTCATCTATTAAATGGGTAGTAATAATAATTGTTTTACCACTTAATTTGCTATCAATAATCATCTCTAAGATTACATCACGCTTGTATATATCAATTGCTGAAAATGGTTCATCTAAAAGTACTAGTTTACTGTTGGTTGCTAAACAAGCAATTAATTGCGCCATCTCTTTATTTCCTTTTGATAGCGATCCTAATCGAGCATCAATATCAATTTCTAACTTTTGACAATATTCCTCTACAAAGTTATTATCAATTTCGAAGCTAGTTGATAATAATTTACAGTAGTTGCGTAGTGTCATAAGACGTGGGATTTCAATATCGCCAGTTACTAAGATTACATCTGTTCTAAATTTAGTGAAATCATTTGGTATTCCATTGATAACTACATTACCAATCATTTGTTCAGTATTAGCAATTTTGCGAAGTAGTGTACTTTTCCCGGCTCCATTGGGTCCGAATAAACCAACGATTTCTTCACTTGCAACATCAAATGATATTTTATCTAAAATCACTCTACCACGAATCTGTTGATAGACATCTTGTACTTGTAATAAATTTTTCATATTTCTCCTAATTTAACTTTTGCTTTAAAATCTCAATTAATTCATCGGTGCTTAAATCATATTTAGAAACTACACTAATAAATTCATCAATTTGCTCATCAATCAGCATTGCTTTAATTGATTGTAGTTTTGTTTCATCTTCAGTTACAAAACGTCCTTCCCCGGGTTTTGTAAAAAAGATTTGTTTAGACTCTAAATACTCAAATGCTTTTTGAATTGTTTTCGGGTTTACTTTGTATTTCACAGCCATATCACGTACGCTGTCAACTTGACTACCACTAGTTAATTCTCCACTAATTATGGCTTCCATCAGTGTTTCGGCAATCGTAATAAATAGTAATTTCTTTTTCATATCCCTCCACTGTATCATTTTAATGGTACACTAATTGTAGCACAAAGAATTTACTGTGTCAATAAAAGGGTACACGCTTCTTGTGTTTGTATACAAATGTGAGTTAATACTATAAGAAAAAAGAGTCTGGCAATTGCCAAACTCTTTAATTTTTTAATTTAGTTTATTCTTAATGCATAGTTCTTAATTTATTACGACTATCGTTCATGTAAGCGTAGTAGTAACCGATTAATAGTCCTCCACCAACAAAGTTACCTAAGATAACGATAATGATGTTTCCGGCTGCAGCAAATGCGTTGAATCCAACATCAATACCTTGGAATAATTGGATCATTTCTGCTAATGTAAAGAATGCAGTGTTTGCCACTGAGTGCTCAAAACCTAAATAAGCGAATGCAAATACCCCGAAGAACATTGCTGTAATTTTTGCACTATCACTTTTAATATTTCCACTGTATACCATAAGCATTGCGATATTAATAAAGAAGTTACAGAAGATAGCTCTAACGAATAAGTCGATATAGTTACCATCAATAATATAACCTTGTTTAACAGCTAAACTGTGTTCCATACTTTGAAGCATCCCTTCAGTAATAATACTAGAGTTTGCAACTAAGATACTAATAATAATAGCTCCTAAGATATTTCCTAAATAACAAAGTCCTAAGATCTTTAACATTCTTGGAATTGTAATTTCCTTGAAGTATCTTGATACTGATAATATCATCATATTTGATGTTAGTAATTCACTACGAGTATAGTAGATAGCTACTAAACACAGTGAGAAGAATGCAGCTCCGAATACTAATCCAAATGAGTTAAGACTGTCATTAAAGTTTGCATCAAATGCCATGATCATTATATATCCGAATAATGCAAATGTTCCGGCCATTGCTGCTCTCATTAAATAACCAGCAGCGAACCTTGTACTCATTTCGTTTTTAATTGATGCACTGTGTAATGTTTCTTGTAAGAATTTCTCTCCCAAGAATACTTTTTCTATATTTTTCTTTTCCATATTTCCCCTAATTTTTAAGTTTTAACTTACGGTGTATTTAGTATAGCATAAAAATGTAAATTATACATAATCACACTTTTGGCAAATTATGTAATCTATTACAATTTATGTTATATTATAGTTATGAAAAACTAAGGAGAACTTATGGGAAGATTAGCATTTGGAGTATGGCGTATTAATGATATTACATCTGATGATGTATACAATATGCTTGTAGAACTTAAAAAATTAGGAATTAACGTAATTGATACTGCGGATATTTATCACTTAGAACAATATGGTGATAGTGAGCGTCTAATTGGAGATGCATTAGCTAAAGATGAAGAGTTACGTAAATACTTTAAGGTAGTAACAAAATGTGGGATTAAAGCAGGAGCTGCAAGTCCAGAACTTCCTCACTATGATTTTAGTTATGATCACATTATTAAGAGTGCAATTGCATCTAAAGATAACTTAGGTGTTGAGAGTATTGATATTTTATTACTTCATAGACCGGACTTATTTGCAGACTTTGGTGAGATTGCCGATGCATTTGAGTACTTAAGAAACGAAGGAATTGTAAAACACTTTGGTGTATCAAACTTTACACCAACTCAGTTTGAAAGTTTAAATAGATATTTACTTAAACGTAAAATCAGATTAATTACTAATCAAATTGAAATGAACACTTTCACAACAGAGCATATTGACAATGACAATATCTTCTATTTAAAAGGTGCAGAAGTTAATCCAATGATTTGGTCACCACTTGCAGGAGGTCGTTTATTCACTGAAGGTAACGATGTAAATGGAGTGTTAACAGAGCTTGCTGAAAAGTACAATACAACAATTGGTAACATTGCTATCGCCTTTTTAAACAACCAAGGTTTAGATCCAATTATTATCTTAGGTAGTATGAAAATAGAAAGATACAAAGAAGCCTTAGAAGGTATGGAAATTAAACTTGAGCGTATTGATATGTATAAAATCATGAAAGCCTTAACTGGTAAAGACGTTAAATAATATTAAAGACAAGTTTAGTGACTTGTCTTTTCTAATGTCAATTTGTAAACATAATGTATTATTGTGGTATAATATTTATGCACAACTAAATAATCTTTGGGGATGGTGAAATTCCATACCGGCGGTAATAGTCCGCGAGCGCAAGCTGAATTGGTGAAATTCCGATACCGACAGTAAAGTCTGGATGAGAAAAGATTACATACAATATATCTATAATTAGAAGCTATTATTGCTTCTTGTAATAAGAAAATAAGTATGTCACAAAGATCTATTTCTTTGTGACATATTTTTAATTTTAGGAGTTTTATGTTAAACAAAAAGAAGTTAACACAGGCGCAGTTTATCGCCTATGCGGGAGTATTATCAGCTTTAGCAATCGTTTTAGTAATAATCGAAATCCCATATCCATTAGTTCCATGGCTTAAGATTGACTTAAGTGAAGTTATTGTTTTAATTGCAGCAGTTATTAATATCTGGCTTGCAATTATCGTTGCAACAGTAAAAGCGTGGCTTACATTCTTAGTGAAGCCTGATGCAAACTTTATCGGTCACTTAGCAATGTGGTTAGGATCATTCTCAATTTTAATCCCTTACTACTTTGCAGCTAAGAAGTTACCAAAAGTAACATCACTTGTAATTGCAACTTTAGCATTCTCAGTATTCATGACGTTCTTAAACTATGTATATGTAACACCAGCATACATGGGAACTACTGTTAGTGAAATGGCTGGAATGTCGCAACAATTAACGTTTGGTACGCAAAAGATGTTAGATGCTGGTAAAGCATGGTTAGATGTAGAAGTTTCGTACTTAACTTACATCGTAGCAATGTACTTACCATTTAACTTAATGAAAGGAGCAATTGTTTCTGTTGCTTTCTACTTTGTATCAAACCGCTTAAATAAGGAAAAGTAATGTTAGAAATTAAAAACTTAAACTATGGATATGATTATGATCAAAAAGTAATTGATGACTTATCACTTACGCTTAAGGCTAATTCATTCAATAGTATACTAGGTAGTAATGGTAGTGGTAAAAGTACCCTATGTAAACTTATTGCCGGAGTGGTCCGTGCCGATAGCGGTGAGATTACTCTAAATGGAGAAGAGATTAAAGCTCGTGATGTTGCAATTGTTTTTCAAAATCCAATTGATCAGTTTGTAAGGCCTACTGTCTATGATGACCTTGCTTTCGGGCTTGAGAACATTAATATGGATGTAGAACTTATTCACAAAACAATCAATGATTACGCAACTGAATTTAATATTAGACACTTATTAGATAGAAGTGTTGGTAATCTAAGTGGTGGAGAAAAACAACGTGTTGCAATCATTAGTAACATCATGCTAAATCCTAAGGTATTAATTATGGATGAAGCAACTGATATGTTAGACCCAATTACTCGTATCGATTTAATTGAAAAACTAAAAACTCATGCTAAAGCGCAAAATATGATTTTAATGTACATCACTCATGACATGGATCTTGCTTTCTCAACTGATAACATAGTTATTTTAAAAAACGGAGATGTAATTGCAACTGGAAGTCCGCTTTCAATCTTTAATAATAAACAATTAGTTGAAGAAAATCGTCTTAGTGTACCATATAACGTTGAACTTATGAAGAAAGTATGTGGAGAATATTGCTACACAAACTTGCTTACTTTCAAGGAGAACTATGAACTTAACACTTAATAATATATTTTACAAATATCCGACAAGTAAGAAGATGACGTTAAATGGAATCACGGTTGATATGGCTTCAAACAAAATTGGTTTAATTGGAGAGAGTGGAAGTGGAAAGAGTACATTAATCCATTTACTTAATGCTCTACATAGACCAACACATGGTGAAATCACAATCGGTGATAATATTATTACAAAAGAATCTAAATTAAAAAAGCTACAACACATTCGTAAGGATGTTGCTATTGTATATCAGTTTACTGATTTACAATTATTTGCTGAAACAGTTAAACAAGAATTATTATTTGCCTTAAATAATTTCGGAATCGAAAAAGAAAATATTGACCTTGAAATTGAAGGTTACTTTAAAGCGTTTAATTTAGATTTAGAATATTTAAAAGTGTCACCTTTTTCACTGAGTGGTGGTCAAAAGAAGAAAGTTGCAATTATTACAATGCTATTAATTGATCCGAAGATTCTAATTTTAGATGAGCCAACAGTTGGGCTTGATCCTCAAAGTGTTGAAGATATCTTAGGTGCAATAGATGAAATGACAAAACAAGGTCTTAAAGTTATTATGATTAGTCATGATATGAATGCGGTTTATAAGTTCTGTGATGATATCGTAGAATTAACGCATGGAATGAAAACTTTTGATGGTAGTAAATATGATTTCTTCAAACATAAATATCGCCAGAAAAATATCTTAATGTTACCAAGCGAATTAAGTTATGCAGCAACAATTGATGTTAACAACGTTCTTTACGACGAGTTATACAACGGACGTGGCTTAGAAGAGTTCTTAAAGGAGAAAAATGTTTGAATCTAGTTTCAATATAGATAACCTAGGAAAAGGGAACTCATTCATTCATAACTTACATCCAGGTGCTAAAGTCGTAATAGCGCTTGGAGCAATCTTATTAAATGCAATGATTTCTAGTCCTTTGTTTTCACTTATGATTACAATCATCTTTTTAATCTTGCTTATTTTAGCTCGCATTGACTTCAAAATCTTTTTCAAAGGTTATGTAGTTATTATTTACTTTACAATTGGTCTAATTATTTCATATGCAATATTTGTTGGATTTAGTCTTATGATGATGTTTACTGTTTGGATTAACCTAACATCGATGGCGATGGCGGTCTTTTTCTTAATGTTCACATCACCAATATTACAAACATTATATGGTCTCGAGTTTTTAATGCATCCTTTAAACTATATTAAGTTACCGGTTAATGCGATTATTTTAATTTCTACTATCGCCCTAAGTTTTATTCCAATTTTAGTATCTGAAGTACAACGTATATTATATGCCATGGCTGTTCGTGGTCAAGATATAAGATACGCACCAATTAAGGAAAAGATTAAAATTGCAGTAGCAGTATTAATTCCGTTACTTATATCTACATTAAATAGAAGTGAAACATTAGCATCTGCAATTGCAGTTAAGAACTATGATGCGTGGAGTCCACGTAGCAATATCTTAAGTGTTAAATGGAAACTAATTGATTCAATTTTTATTTTAGTTGTTATTTTAAGTCTTTATCTAAGTACTATATTAATAAAATAGAAGCCCGCAATTGCAGGCTTCTTTTTCTATTTATTATGTATTTCAATTTGACATAAAAAAAAGTTGATACAATCCGAAGACTCTATCAACTTTATTTAAATTAAATGGTGGAGAATACCGGGCTCGAACCAGTGACCCCTTGCTTGTAAGGCAAGTGCTCTCCCAACTGAGCTAATCCTCCATCAACACAAATAATTATACAATACTGGCACTAGTTTGTCAAATTAAATTTAAATAGATATAGAAACTATATTTACAACAAATAAACTTTGATATCCTACCTTTGCTATAATTGGTTTATAATTTAGTTTTGGAGACAATATGAAAAAAACGAGAGTAGCAATCATGATGATTGTACTTCTAATTGCAACAGCAATTTTAGTGCAAACGGTTATCACTGACCAATTTAGTTTAACCAAAGCAATTGGTGAACTTTATGATACTGAATTAATAAAACCGAGTAATGACAGTACATTAGTAATAAGTGCCCCAATTACATACGGACAAGAGTCGGAATCTATGCCTTATTTTATAAGTGATGAGCTATTAACGCAAATAAGTGATTTTGACGGAGTTGATGCTGTATACCCGATTTCAATGCTATATAACTCTGTTATGTATGAGGGAGTATCATCTCAATACAACTATTTAAATAAATATTATAAGCTATCAGATGAAGTTGGACCTGATGTTAATTATGATACGGAGATAGACCTCGCTACACTTGATCCTGAGCCATTTCTAACAGAGGATGAGTACAAGTTGGCAAAAGATAACCAAAAGGCGTGGGCGGCAACAGAGGGCGCATATGGATCACTTATGTCACCACGTTATCCACTTCCGGTTATTGCAAATACAACAATTAGCGATGGATATCAACTTACATTGCTTACAGGAGAATATCCTAAATCAGATAGTGGTGAACTATTAATATCTGATAAGCTTGCGATTACATTATGTACTAGCTTGGATGATTGTAGTAAAATCGATAGTCTAGTCGGAACTGATTATGAGATTGATTTAACTGGATGGTTTAAAGCGGCAACAATCCCTGATGTAACAATGACGGGGACAATTAGTGGAATCTACTTAGGTAACCGTGGACATAATGATGTTATTACTTCTTACCAAAGTGGCTTAACAAATAAAGACACTTTAACTGAACACATAAGTGAGCATTTAGATATAATGAATGATTTTCCCGATACGGAAATTGGGATTGGATTTGAAGAGATAAGTTTTGATTTAAGTCAGCAGCAAAGAGAGCAATTTAATGATGCGATTAAAGCAGCGATGGTTGATCCGAATTTTGGAAACTATCCGCAATTAGTTATTACAACTACGGATAAACAAGCAGTCATCGATGCAATAAATGAGCTCGGATTAGATTTAATAATAACAGAATATGAAGAAACTACTTAATAAACTGGGTTCAGTTTAATTAAGTAGTTTTTGTTTTCTATTAACTTTGTTTTTTATAAAATGGAATACCGATTAACATGAAGATGATCGAGAATGTTAAGTAAGGAATCCCATTAACTTGTAATGCACCGTAGACAACTAAGATTGCAACTAATGAAGCGATTGCACTAATGATTCCGAAGTAAACACGCTCTTTAGTTGATTTAGAAACAACAATCTTATTTACAAATATAAATAAAATCATGTAGAATACGTAATTGATAATAATTGGTAATACAGATAAGTCAAACGCTGCATCTAAGTTTGGATAAATGATTCCGTAGTCTAATAATTGTTGGAATACGAAGTAGAAAACAACGAATCCAATACATGTAATGATTCCAGTTTTACTTTTCTCATCGCTTGCTGAAGAGAAAGTATCTTTAACAACACCACTCTTAGCGAAGTTACCTGGTTGACGTAAGTATGATAATACTAATCCGTTTAATGCACCGTATACTGAAATTACAACGAATCCAGTAATGATGTGTCCACCGAATGGTCCAAAGATACGCTCAGCTGCTAGCTCAGTGTGAGCATCCCCTAAAGCCATGATGTCAACTGGGTCAACAATTTGTGTAATTCCATAGAAGTATAACACGTATAAAATAACGATGACTCCGGTACCGATAGCAAGTGCACGTGTAAGTGTCTTTTTACTATCTAACTCGTGAGCAATGTTTGTCGCAACAATCCACCCATCAAAAGCAAAGGCAATCGCGATTAAAGCTGATAGTGGAGCGGTACTTGCTTCAACCGCACCAACACTACTAGCCATTACTGGTTCTGTATTTCCAGTAAAGAAGATTGTTCCAAGAACACCGATTGCAATTAATGGAATAACTTTAATAATAGTTATTACCACCTGCATCTTACCACCTGCATTAGGAGACAAAATATTGATTGTAAATGTAGCGATAATAAATACTGCAGTCGCAATTGTTAGGAATATTTTTGAATCAATTCCTAATAACACTTGTAAGTAAATTCCAGTTACCATTGATAATACAACAATACATGCTGGATAGTATACACTAAGTGAGAACCACCCAACGATATATGCAAACTTGCGCCCGATTGCTGTTTTAGCATAACCGACAATTCCGATTTGTTCTTCATCTTGCTGAGCGTACTCTGCAATTGAAAGTGCTCCGAATAAAACTCCGATACCTACAACTAAGAATCCTAAGACACCTAGTGCAACACTTCCGTTTACTGCGACTAAAACGTCGTCAGCTTTAAACTCGATTCCACAACCAATAACAATCCCTATTACCATGGCAATGGCTGTACTAAACTTATAATTTGTTTCTTTCATAATTCAAAAACTCTAACGTATATATTCCCTAAGCACATACGGTCAAATTTTCCTCCATTCTTTCGTATCGATTGATCCCATTCAATCTCATAACCCATATTCTACTAATACAACACTCGTTATTAATTGTTTCCTCAAATAATAAAATAAAGATATAACACAGATTATTATGGATATACTATCACATATTCGCCCTAGTGTAAAATTTTCGTAAAAAAGAAAACCAGACAAATGTCTAGTCTTTAAATGATATTTGCAACAATAGCGACTGTAATACAGTTGGCGATTAAGAAGTAACCATTGTTTTTAATGTTAAATCCATATCTTATTATATAAGTAACAACCATCGGAACAATGAAAAGTGTAAATTCAGTCTCAGTTTGGATGTTGTTTAAACTAAGTACAATTATAATGTTAGCAGTAATAGCAGCCATAATTGGTGGGAAATACTTTGAAAGTAATCCGAAGAAACGATTATCTTTAAATTTACTATAGTGTTTAAAAGTATATAGGACGATAAAGATGGTAGGTAATACAAATGTTATAATTGCTGGCCATACAAACCAGAAGTTGTATTCTTGGTATGCAATCAATCCAAGCATCTTTGGGCTGATTGGAGCAGGAAGTGCCAGTGATATTGCGGTAGCCACATCTAATGTTTGGATGCTGATATCCGTATATTTGGTATAAGCGTCATATATAAAACTAATAAATACTGTTCCAGATCCAAAACCAAGGCAGGCGATTGCAAAGTTAATTAACAATATTTTAAACATTTTTACCTCCTCGTGCATACAGCCATACTAACATTATATATATAATGATAATTTGGATAGTACCTAATAATGCTAAAGTAAGTATTCCAAAAGTTAATCCAAATAAACCAAATTTATACTGAGGCTTAATTTGACTTTTAAACACACTAATTACATAATCAGTAGCGGCAACAGCCATAATTGGTAAACTTACATAAATTAGAATATTAATATCGAATGGTAAGTAATTAGCAAACTCTAGTAATAGAATACTAATAAGTGTAATCGGAACGAATAATACAACTAATCCTAAGTACATTCCTTTTTTCCCAAGTAAATAAAGACCTGTGTACGCTGTCATATAAATTGACATCGCTCCTGGTAAAATATTAGACATTGTTAAATAATGATTAATCTCTTGTTCTGGGATGATATCAGTTTCCACATAGTACCTAAAGTAGAAGGGGGCGGTAAGTGAGGCACCTCCTAATACAAGGTAGTTTATTTTAATAACAGTAAATAAATATTGTAATAATGTCATCTTTCTCCTAACTAATATATTATAGCAAAGTGGCAAACTTTAGTCGAATATCATAAACATAAGACAATAATTATGAGGTTAACCTATTTTAATTCACCTAACCATCGGCAAAATCTAAAAAAGTGAGTAAATTTCACGAAAAAACTTGCAAACGTCTTAAATATGGTTTATAATATTTTATGGCATTTTAAAAGATTAAATAGCCCCGTTAAAACTATTTAGATCTTGAAAGGAAAAAACATTATGATGAAAGATACTTACATGGCTAATGCACAAAACGTTAACAAAGAATGGTTAATTATTGATGCAACAGACAAAACAGTTGGACGTTTATCTGCTGAAGTAGCAGCTATTTTACGTGGTAAACACAAACCAACTTTTACTCCACACGTAGATTGTGGTGACAACGTTATTATTATTAACGCTGAGAAGGTAAAATTTACTGGAAACAAATTAGAAAACAAAGTGTACTACAGACACTCAAACCACCCAGGTGGATTAAAAGAAGAAACTGCTGGTAAAGTAATGGAAACTCACCCAGAAAGAATCTTAGAACGTTCAATTAAAGGAATGTTACCAAAAACAAAATTAGGTCGTCAAATGTATAGAAACTTATACGTTTACGTTGGTGGAGAGCACAACCATGCAGCTCAACAACCAAAGCCTTATGAGCTAAGAGGATAGGAGATACATTATGGCAAAGACATATTTAGGATTAGGTAGAAGAAAAGCGTCTGTAGCACGTGTTAGATTAACTGCTGGTACTGGATCAATCAAAGTTAATGGAATTAGCGTTGAAGAATTCATGCCAAGTGAATTATTAATTATCGACTTAAAACAACCATTAGTAGCTGTTGAAGGAACTGAAAAGTTCGATATCGACGTTACTGTTGATGGTGGAGGATACTCTGGTCAAGCAGGAGCAATCCGTTTAGGAATCGCAAGAGCTTTATTAGAAGTAGACGCAACTTACAGACCTGCTTTAAAAGCAGCTGGATTATTAACTAGAGATGCAAGAGTTAAAGAACGTAAGAAATACGGACTTAAAGCAGCACGTCGTGCACCACAATTCTCTAAACGTTAATATATATTACTTATTATATATTTAGGAAAGGTAGGAGCAATGAAAAAAGGAATTCACACTGAATACGTACAAACTAAAGTTAAATGTGCATGTGGAAACGAATTTGAAGTTAAATCAACTATGGAAACTTTAAACATCGAATCATGTAACAAATGTAACGCAGCGTACACTGGAGAAAGTAAAGCTATTTCTGCCGCTGGACGTGTAGAGAAATTCAATAAGAAATTCGGACTTTAATCTAAAAATAGGCTTTAAGCCTATTTTTTTTAAATTTATTAAGGAGACATATGTTTGACAAATTAGTTGACTTAGAAGTCAAGTATGCTAAATTACAAGAAGATTTAGCAGATCCTGAAGTATTAAAGAATGTTAGTAATATTGCAAAAATTTCTAAAGAAATTAAAGATTTACAACCAATTATCGAAAAGTTCAATGAATATAAAGCAAACAAGCAAGATATCGAAGAATCTCAAGAGTTATTAGAGGTTGAAGATGACGCTGAAATGCAAGCTGAACTTAAAGAAATCATCACATTAGCCGAAGCAAATATCGAACAAATCGAAGCAGATTTAAAAGTGCTTATGTTACCAAAGGATCCTAATGATGGGAAAAATGCTATCTTAGAAATTCGTGGTGCAGCTGGTGGAGATGAAGCAAATATTTTTGCTTACGATTTATATCGTATGTATACTAAATACGCTGAAACACAAGGTTGGAAAACAGAATTATTAGAGTCTCAAGATTCACCAGGTGGTGGATTTAGTAACGTTTCTGTTTTACTAAAAGGTGAGGATGTATTTAGTAAAATGAAGTTTGAATCTGGTGCACACCGTGTACAACGTGTTCCAACAACTGAATCACAAGGGCGTGTACACACTAGTACTGCAACAGTAGTTGTAATGCCAGAAATCGAAGATGTTGATGTTGACATTAAAGATGCAGACTTAAAAATCGATACATATAGATCATCAGGTGCTGGTGGACAATCTGTAAATACAACTGACTCTGCAGTTCGTATTACTCACTTACCTACAAATATCGTTGTTACTTCTCAAGATGAGCGTAGTCAAATCTCAAATAAAGAGAAAGCAATGAAAGTTATTCGTGCAAAAATTTACGATCACTTCTTACAAATACAAATGGAAGAAAATGATTCAATGCGTAAGAATAAATTAGGTACAGGTAGTCGTAGTGAGAAAATTCGTACTTACAACTATCCACAAAACCGTGTAACGGATCACCGTATTGGCTTAACTTTAAATAAGTTAGACGTAATTATTGATGGTAAGTTAGATGAAGTTATTGAAGCGCTTGTTCTTGAAGATCAAATGGAAAGAATGAAAGCTGTTGAATAATATTCAATCGGTAATAAACCAATGTCAAAAGGCTGCAGGTAGATATGTAGGGGACTTAAACCTACTTACTCTTGCGGCCTTTAATTGTGGTTTATCAGAAGTTCAATCATTTGAATCATATACTAAAGAACAAGTAGAAGAATTTACTAGCTATCTAGATAAATTCTTTAATACCGATATCCCAACTGCTTACATTGTTGGCTTTGAATTATTCCTGGGAAATAAAATTAGCGTAACAAGTGATACTTTGATTCCTAGGTTCGAAACTGAAGAACTAGTTATTAATTTAGAAAAGCGAATCAGAAGCAAGTTTGCTATTGGAAGCAATTTAGATATTGCTGATGTTTGTAGTGGAAGTGGTGTAATTGGTGTCAGTTTATATCAAAGGTTAAAAGCGGATTATAATATTAAAGTAACGTTTGTTGATATTAGTGAGGAAGCATTAGCTATAACTGAGCTTAATGCCAAAGCATATGAACTTGATTATACTATTTTAAAAGGAGATATGTTAAAGCCATTAATTGACAATAAATTACAGTTTGATGTTATTGTTAGTAACCCGCCATACATCGCTTTCGATGAGGAGGTCCAAGAAACGGTAGTAAGTTATGAGCCAAGCCTTGCTTTATATGCAAAAGACAATGGCTTAGCGCTATATAAGTCACTAATTAGTGATATAATAGATGTGAGTAAAGATGAATTTTGCTTGATGCTTGAAATTGGTATGTCACAAAGTGAAATACTAAACAGATATCTAATTGAAACACATGGTTATCAGTTTGAAACAATTAGTGATTTAAATGGACTGGACCGTAATCTATATTTGGAGGTTTAATGAATATTAATACTGATGAAGCAATTAAATCGCTTGAAGCCGGTTTGGTTATCGGTGTACCGACCGATACAGTTTATGGTCTAAGTTCACTTAAGCAGTTTGGATCTAAAATTTATGAAGTGAAAAACCGTGATAAGGCAAAAAAATTAGTTACAATGTTAAGTGATGTAAACCAAATCGATGTAACTAATCAAATTTTACTTCAAAAGATGGAAGAAGTATGGCCGGGGCCAGTTACACTTATTTTTGACTATCAAGGAGAGATGACGTCATTTAGAATTCCAGATGAGCCGAATTTACTTGCATTACTTGAAAAACTAGGTAAACCAATATATACGACAAGTGCAAATATATCTGGAAAAGAGCCATGTTTAACGAGGGGTGAATTTAATAGTGAGTTCCCCAATATTGGGTTATTAAATGAGGAATATGATAGTCAGAAATCAACTGTTCCATCAGAAATTTATGTATTTAAAAACGATAAGTTTGAAAGGATAAGATAATGAAAATAGCAATCGCATCAGATCATGCAGCCTTAGAATTAAGACCTGCAGTTGTAAAACATTTAGAAGCACAAGGACACGAGGTTCTTGATTTAGGAACGCACAAAGAAAAAGGGAATTACGCATTAGAAGGAATTAAAGTTGGAGAAACTGTAAGTCTTGGTAATGCCGATTATGGTATTGTGATTTGTGGTACAGGAATTGGGATTTCTATTGCTGCAAATAAAGTACGTGGAATTAGAGCCGCTTTATGTAATAGTGTAGAGTTTGCTAAATTAACTCGTGAACATAATAATGCTAATGTATTAGCAATGGGAGCGCGTTTCATTACTGAAGAACAAGCTTTAGATATTGTAGATACATTCTTAACAACAGAATTTGAAGGTGGTCGTCATTTAGATCGTGTTGACGCTATCTCAGATTACGAAGAAAGCTGCATTGACTGCTAAGAACTAGGTTTTTTAACCTAGTTTTTTTTATGTCGTAATTCTTGACAATATAAATTAGCGTACTAAAAAAGTATGAAAATACATTTTAAATTGTTTACAAAATATCTGTGGTGTGCTATTATTTATTAGTAAGGAGTTAATATGTTAGGTATATCAATTTATCCTGATAAAGCTTCTCAGCAAGAGATTTTTGACTACATTGAGTTAGCTAGTAAATATGGATTCGGGCGAATTTTTACATGTTTATTAAGTGTCGATGGAGATAGAGATCAAATTGTAAAAGAGTTTGAACAAATTATAAGTTTCGCAAACGCGCGTGAGATGGAAGTGTATTTAGATGTTGCACCTCACGTTTTTGATGAACTAGGTATCAAACATGGGGATTTACAATTTTTCAGTAAGCTGGGAGCTTCAGGGATTAGACTAGACCAAAGTTTCAATGGAAGTGTGGAAGCATCAATGTCATATAATCCGTATGACTTAAATGTTGAGATTAATATGTCACAAGATGTCCATACTTTAAATATAATTTTGGACTTCAAACCAAAACCGGGGAAAATAATCGGATGTCACAATTTCTATCCACAACGTTATACTGGATTAAATTTTGAACATTTTGTTAGTACTTCAATGCGTTTTAAAGAGCATGGGGTACGAAGTGCAGCATTTGTTAGTTCAGCAGATGCTAAAATCGGTCCATGGCCAATTATGGATGGATTATGCACATTAGAAATGCACCGTGATTTAGCAATCACAACCCAAGTTAAACATCACTATGCACTAGGACTTATTGATGATATTATTATCGGAAATATGTTTGCAAGTGAGCAAGAGTTAAAGGCAATCTCAGAGATTGAACGTGGGTTAATTGATTTTGATATCGAATTAATCAATCCAAGTGAACTTGAGCAAAAAATTATTTTTGAACATGAGCACTTTAATCGTGGAGACATCAATGATTACATGGTAAGATCAACAATGTGTCGTGTTACACACAAAGCAGAAGATAATGCTCCACATGATACGAGTAAAGTATTAAAGCGTGGAACAGTAATTATTGGAAATAATGACTTCGGTCAATACAAAAATGAATTACAAATTATTAAGAATGAGATTATAGATGAAAATCTAGCTCGTAATGTTGTAGGAAAAATAAGTGATGATGAGTTATTTTTATTAGACTTATTAGAGCCTTGGCAACACTTTAAATTCACAAATAAAATTAATTAGGAGAAGAAATGACAGAATTAGAACAAATGCAAACAGTAGCGTTTCAAATTATCGCAGAAGTAGGGACAGCTAAATCAATGTATATGGAAGCAATTAGAATTGCTAAAGAAGAGAAAGATTTTGAGGCTGCAAAAGCAATGATCGCTGAAGGTCAAGAGATGGCTACAAGCGCTCACTCTCACCACTTCGAAATTGTACAAAAAGAAGCAGCTGGTGAAGCATTACCATTCAGTATTATGTTAATGCACGCAGAAGATCAATTATTAACTACAGAAGTTGTTAAGACATTAGCTGAAGAGTTAATTTTTGTTCACGAACAATTAAACAAGTAATATAAGTAATTGGAATGAGTAATCATTCCTTTTTTTAAAAGGGGAAATATGTCAAATATATTAGTGATCGATATAGGTGGATCTAGTGTTAAATGCGCAACATTCACAAAAGAGGGAAAAATAGAATCTAAAACAAGTTTTGATGTACCAGCTAGTTTTGAACTGATGAAAGCTGAAATTAAGAACTTATTTAATAGTGGTGATTACTCAGCTATTAGTATTTCGTCACCTGGTTCAATAGATACAGTAACAGGTAAAGGTTATGGTCTTAGTGCTATTGATTACATTCCATGTGGAGGTAATTTAAAGCAAGAATTATCAGAAGAGTTAAATGTACCTGTAGCAATTGAAAATGACGCTAACTGTGCGGGACTTAGTGAAGTTCACTTTAGTAATGGTCTAAACTCAATTGCTTACATCGTACTAGGTAGCGGTGTAGGTGGATGTATGATTGTTGATGGTAAAGTAGTAACAGGTAGCACTTTCTTCGGTGGTGAATTTGGATACATGCCATATAAAGATAGTACATTCAGCCACTATGGAGGAATGGTTGGTTTATCTAAGCGTGCTACTAAAAGTGAAGAGATAATTCCAGGGACAAAAATTTTTGCTAAGTATGATCTTGGCGAAGCTGATTATGTAAGTGCAGTTAATGAATACTATACTGCAATTGCACACCTAATTACAATTTTAAAATATACTCAAAATCCAGAAGCAATTATCTTTGCTGGTGCAGTAACTAATCGTGAGACTTTCTTACAAGAGGTTAAAGTTAAGATGGATGAGATTAGTAATAGTCCAATTGACTCTAATGTTGATGATGTTAATATTCAAATAGGGCAATTTGGTTCAGATGCAAACTTATATGGTGCTTATGCAAATTTAGTGCGTAATTATAAGATATAAAATTATAAATGATAAGATATGATTAAGATATAATCGTCTTATCATTTTTTTATAAAAAATCTAAGTTAGATTTCGAATTGTGTTAAAGTGAATTGAATTATATTTGTTATAGTCTGAAGTGAGTTGAAGGAATTTACTAAGGAGTAAATATGAAGATATATAAAATGCTTATTATAATCTGTTTGGTAGTTATATTTAGTTCAAATCTAGAATTAGAAGCAGCGAGTAATAAGACAACGTATACGTATCATCCTAATAAAAAGGTAGAAACAAGAACTGTGCGTAATAGTAAAGGAATCAAACTAGATTATAAGCGCTACACTAATAAAGGTAAAAAAATAGTAGACTATGATTACTGTAGTGGTAATAACCAAGTATATAAAATAACTACATATACAACTGCGGGGAAAGTTAAAACTGTAAAACGTTATAAATGTAAGCAAAGTAATTTAAATGTTGCACAGTTTAATGTTTTGAAACCAGATGATATGACTTACGGGAAATGGACTAGTCGTTTGAAACGGATATCTGGCACTATATCAAAAGCTAAAGCCGATGTTGTTAGTCTAAATGAAGTTTATGAGGGGTATCAAAAAACTGGAATCCAAAATAATACTAGTTATAAAATTATCCAACCCAAAGGTAAAGAACCATATGGTTGGACTTCAGCAATTGCTTACAACTCAAAGAAAGTTAAACTAATTAATTCTGGAGCCTATTTCTTTAAAAACCAAGAAACCTATACTTCAGGATCCTTAAAAGGAAAGCAAGCTTCGAGAACTGCAGTTTGGGCAATTTTTGAAAAGGAAGGAGTTAGATTTATATTTATCTCTGGACAAACACAAAATGACTGGTATACAAATGTACGCTATAAACAAATTAAAGAGATGCAAGCATTAGGAACAAGGTTATCAAACAAGTATGGAATAAAAAATGTAGTTTATGCTGGCGACTTTAATGCTGATGGCTATAAAAATAAAAACTGTACGTCACCTTTACCTACATATGTTGGTTCAAAACGAAAATTAAGCTATGACTATATTTGTTCATCAAATGGTACAAACACAAGAGGTGCAATAATTGATAGCAAGGCTAGTGATCATACATTGGTTTATACATCAACAACAATAAAAAGATAAAACACTTCATAAGAAGTGTTTTTTTAGTTAGTATATTTATTTGTAGTATATTTAATTAATAATTGATTACTTAGAAATACTACTGTGGCCAGTTTCACGTCTGTATAGCACTTCTGCATATACTCCAATTACAATAACTAGGATTAGAAGTATTGTAATCATAACTCCTAAGCTTATTTGAGGTTCTGTGAAAACAATACCACTAATAATTGTTAGAACTCCACAAATGGCAAAACCATAACCACCTATATAGTGAGTACGATTCCAAACTTTTTCGCTACGTATTGTTGCTGGTATTCTAATTCCAAACACTAGGTTCTTTTTAAGTTTATTCATCATATTACCGATGTATACAAAGAGAACACCAAAGATGATTACTAATATGTTTAAGAACTCTAGTTGTTCACTGGTAGCTTGACTAGTAAATAATATTGAAATAAATGCTAAGAAAACAACTAAGCCATCAATTAATTGAGCAAGATATTTTTTATTCTGACTTCCCGGTTTTAATTTAATGTATAGCGCATATATTATTAATGTTATGATTGGAATCTTTGCCAAAATTAAATAAAAGAATGGTGAACCATAACGATCTGCTTGTCCGTGTATATTCCAATGAATAACAACTTGATCTGGGAAAGATGGATATGCAACTGCAAAATAAACTAAAGGTATTAAAGCGATAATTGTAACTATTATTTTATTTTTCATTATTTCTCCTTTAAGTCTAGGAAGTAAGAATATAAATCCTCGACTACACTTGTTTTTATTGAATAATATAAACTATTCCCATCTCGCCTTACATCAATGAGGTCCGCATCTTTTAATAAGCTTAAGTGATGAGAAATTGTTGGTTTTGATACATCGAAGTTACTAGCTATATCAGAAGCGGTCATTTCTCCGCTTCTAAGTAAGTTCAAAATATCACGTCTGATTTTGCTACTTAAACATTTAAATACTAAGTCCATATTTCTCCTTCTACTCTAGTTAGAAAATAATCTAATTAGAAGTTTATCTAATTATATCACTATTTACTATCAAAGTTCAAGTTTTTCATGTATAATGTAATTATAAAAAATTTTAAGGAGTCATATGTTAATTGTTACAACAGAGCAAATTGCGGGAAAAGAAATTGAACAAATCGGGTTAGTTAAAGGTTCAAGTGTACGTGCCAAAAATATTGGACGTGACTTTACAGCCGGGTTAAAAAACTTAGTAGGTGGTGAAATTGAAGGTTATAGAGAACTTCAAGATGAGTCACGAAAAATTGCTATGAGTAGAATGGTTGCAGAAGCTGAAAAATTAAATGCTGATGCAATTGTGACAATGCGTATTACATCAAGTTCAATCGCACAAGGTGTTAGTGAGATTTTAGTTTACGGAACAGCAGTTAGGTTTAAGTAAGATGATTATTGGGATATTAATCGGTATATTTTATTTATTTTTAATCGTAGCATCAATTATTGGGATTATTTATTTTATTTTTAAACGTAGGGAAGAGAAGCGAAAAGAAAAATCTATTTTAGATCGAGAGGACTATTAATGGAAGAAGTAAAAGGGCTATTAAGAACTTTAGTTCAACAGCTAGACGAGAGTGCGGAGCGTGATTTAGTTGCAAGGTTAAACCAAGAGCAACGTGATGTTACTTTAAATAGTATTCACTCAAGTATTGAAGGAGTACGTGAAGCTGTACTTGAAGTTGAGTACAAAGTTGATCAGATCGAGATGAGATTAGAAACTATCGAAAAGAATCTAAATAAAAAATAGGAGCTACATGAAGTTAATAGATAAATTTATAGATGAAGATATTAATAACCTGAAATTTACCAATCAGGAAATAAAGGTATATCACTTTATTACACAAAATATTGATAACATCGGAAATATTACTGCCAAAGAGATTGCCGAAGAGTGTTTTTGTACGACGACAACTGTTAATCGCTTTTGTAAGAAATACGGTGTTTCTGGATTCAGTGATTTCAGCGCAATTATCTCATACGAGAAGCAGCAAATAAGTGATGGAGTAGTTGTTGATAAGAAAATCGATAATGACTTCTTACAGCAAATTGATAAGAGCAAAGTAATATTCTTATTCGGTTCAGGTGCTTCATTATTTACAGCTCATGTACTAGAACGTTATTTACTTCGTCGTGGGTATACAGTAATCTTACTTGAAGATCGTTATTTCTTAAAAGAAGTAATGCGTGAACAAGTTATGTTATTTTCAAATAGTGGATTAACAGCTCCAGCTTTAGATTTAGCTTATACAGCTAAGAAACTAGGAATGCGTACATTTGCAGTTACATCGCAAGGTAGCGAACTTGATAAAATCTGTGATCACACACTTACTTTTACAAATTATATTGAAAAAATAAGCAGTTATGATCATGAATCACAACTTAAAATGCACACAACATTAATGCAAGTTATGAAATAAATAGAGTATCATCATACAAAATATGATTTAAAACGAATATTAAATTATATCCATATTACAAGAAAGTCCCTTAAACAGGGGCTTTTTTATATGAATTGATTATTATGTATAGGTTTACGTACGCTCGTACTTATTTTGTATACACATAAATAGCACACAATGATACAATGTATTTGTGAAAAAGTTTACAGGAGGTAGCATGTTTCAAGAAGATTTCTTATGGGGAAGCGCATCTGCTGCTTACCAAATAGAAGGTGGAGCCAGTATTGATGGAAAAGGCCCATCAATCTGGGATCAGTATTCAAGTATTCCAGGTAACACTTTCAAGGATACAACTGGTGAGGTCGCAATCGATTTCTACCACAAATTTGAAGAAGATATTAACCTAATGAAAGAACAAGGTTTAAAAGCATATCGTTTTTCAATTTCATGGCCACGTATTTTACCTGAGGGAAAAGGTAAGATTAACGAACAAGGGCTTGAGTTCTATGACAAAGTAATTGATATGTTAATTGCAAACGATGTAGAACCATTAGTTACTTTATATCACTGGGATTTACCAGCCGCATTACAAGAGGAATATGGTGGATGGGAGTCTAGACAAATTGTTGATGACTTCGTAAACTATTCAACTATTCTTTTTGATAGATATAAAGATAAAGTACAGTATTGGGTAACACTAAATGAACAAAACATTTATACAGGGCTTGGGTACTTATATGAGTTACACCCACCAAAAGTAAATGATTATCAAAGATTCTTAGTTACGAATCATCACTCATTCTTAGCGAATGCTAAAACAATTGCTGAGTTTAGAAAGATTGTTCCTAACGGGAAAATTGGACCATCATTTGCATACGGACCTGAATATGCAAAGAGCGAACATCCTGAAGATGTAATCGCAACTGAAAATGCAGCTGAGATGTTAAGTCACTTATGGATGGATGTATACACTCGTGGTAAATATCCAAGATACTTCTTAAAGATGATGGATAAATATGGATATGATATTCCATTTGCTCCTGGTGATGATGAAATCTTACAAGCGGGTACGCCTGACTTCATGGGATTAAACTACTATCAAACAGCTACATTCCAAAGAACTGATCGTGAAAAATCAGAAGAGAAGCAATTAGGAAATACAGTTCAATCTGAAAGTACTGTTGCAATGCACGATGATTTATTTGCGAGAGGTGTTAACGACCATTTAGGAACAACTGACTGGGGATGGACAATTGACCCTAATGGTTTAAGAGTTGCACTTAGAAGAATTACTTCTAGATATGACTTACCGATATTAATTACTGAGAACGGACTTGGTGCATACGATACATTAGAAGAAGATGGTAGCGTACACGATGAGTACCGAATTGAGTATTTAAGACAACACGTTAAAGCAATTGATTTAGCAATCGAAGATGGATGTGAAGTATTAGGTTACTGTACATGGTCATTCCAAGATTTATTTAGTTGGCTTAACGGATACGCTAAACGTTATGGTTTCGTATATGTAGATCGTGACGAAGAAAGAGAAAAAGAATTAAAAAGATATAAAAAAGACAGTTTTTACTGGTACAAACAAGTAATCGAATCTAATGGTCAAGACCTAGATTCAAAAAAATAAAACATTTCGGATTAAGTTTTCAAATGAAACTTAAAAAGGGGGAAAAATGGATAGCAAATTTATGAACAAATTTATGGAAATCGGTGGACGTATTGGTGCAAACAAATATATGACTGCAATTCGTGACGGTTTCGCATACACAATGCCATTAATCATGGCTGGGGCACTTGCAGTAATGTTTAACAACGTACTGTTCTCAAGTGGATCAATTTTAGCACTATTAATTAACAATATTATGGGACTTGGTGCTGATGAAGTTAACGCATTCAGTGAGTTCACAAACCAATGGATTTCACCTTGGTTAGGTGCTTTAGATGCAGGGACATTAAGTCTATTATCATTAGCATTAGTAGGAGCTTTAGCTTATATTCGTGCAGAGCAAGAAGATGTTGATAGAATTACAACTGTATTAGTTGCAATCGGAGCATTCTTTATCTTAGCACCTTTAACTCGTGTTAGTGATTCTGCACCTTGGATTACTCACTTCTTAGGAGCAATGGGATTATTTGTTGCATTATTCACAGGAATTATTGCATCAAACATCTACATTTACTTTACGAAAAAAGGTTGGACAATCAAAATGCCAGAAATGGTACCACCTGCAGTTGGTAAAGGGTTCGCAGCGATTATTCCTGGTGGACTTACATTCTTAGCATTCGCAGTAGTACCTTGGTTATTCGCAACAGGAATTTTAGAACCAACTCAAATGGTTACTGTTGATGGTGCCTTATCAGAAGTGCCTATTACAAACATCTTCCAATGGGTTGAGCATTTAGTAATGACTCCACTTATGGAATTATTCGGTAGTGCTGATCCAGATAAATTCATTCCAGCATTAATCGGTGTTACTTTAATCGACTTACTTAAACAAGTATTCTGGTTCTTCGGATTACACGGAGCTAACATGATTGCTCCAGTTAACAACTCTATCTGGGGATTATTCGATACTTTAAACGTACAATCTTACGCTCAAACTGGTGAAGCTATGTACTTATGGACTTCAAGTTCTTGGACTATTTACGTTAACCACGGTGGTTCTGGTGCAACTTTAGGTTTATTAATCGCAATGAAATTCTTAAACAAACGTCCTGATAGTGCAGCAATCGCTAAATTATCTGCAGGACCTGGTATCTTCCAAATCAATGAACCAATCATCTTTGGTATTCCAATGGTATTAAACCCAATTTATGCAATTCCATTCGTATTCATTTCACCAATCTTAACAATCATTTCATTCACTAGTGTTTGGTTCGGATTTGGTGCTGCTCCAGTAAATACAATGCCTTGGACAACTCCTCCAATAATCGGAGCTGCTTTAGCAACAAACTTCGACTGGGAAAGTATTGTATTATCAATCATTACATTAGCTTTAGCAGCTATTATGTATGCACCATTCGTATTATTAGCAAACAAAGAGTTTGAAAAACAATCTGGTGAAGAACTAGAATAATAACATTATCTGAAAGGGGGCAAAATGATTGAAATCAATATGCCGTTAAATCGTGAGAAGGTCAAAGGCCTTCTTGCAGATGCAAAGTATCAAACAATTGAAATTACAGATGTAAAAGAAGCTGGTATTAAGTTAAATGTTGAAGTAACAGGTGATGTAGAAGCCGGAGCAAAAGAAATCAAGGACCAGTTAAAAGCTGAACTTGGTGGTGGATTCTTCTTTAGTGTAAACGTAAAATAAATACATATATAAAGTTAGAAGGCTAAAAATTAGCAACCGTTTACATAAATTTGATATAATAAGAAAGTAGGAGGAAATATGGCTAAACCTAGAGAACATACATTTATTGCAAGTCCGGAAAAAGTTTATGCAGCTATTTCAAAGATGTTACTTTTAAATGCGGAAGCAGTAGATGAAAAATATTCTGACTGCACAGATATATCAAAAATAAACTATACATATGGTGAAAAAACAAAAGTTTCTGTAAAAGTTACTGATGTTATTGAAAACCAGATGATAAAATATCACACAGCGATGGAGAAAAGAGAGCGTTTCGATGTTCAATTCAATCTAGAACCTGATGGTGAAAATACAAAGATGATTTATACAATCGATATTATTACCGATGTAAAAAGAATCGAGACTAATTACAATTTCATGAGTATTTTCTACACGTGGAAACAAAAGAAAGCTTTTAAAAATATGTGTACGTATTTACAAAGCGTAATTGATGAAAACTAAGGAGACTATATGACAATCTATTTATTCTGTTCAGCAGGTATGAGTACTTCATTACTTGTTACTAAAATGCAAAAAGAGGCAACTTCAAGAGGATTAGACTATCAAATTGAAGCTTTCCCAGAATCAACTGTTGGAGCTAACGGACCTAAAGCAGATGTATTATTATTAGGACCACAAATCCGTTTCAAAGAAGCGGCAATTAAAAAGCAATTTCCAGAAAAACCAGTTGCTGCAATCGATATGAGAGCTTACGGTATGGTTGACGGAGCTGCTGTACTTGATACAGCAATTAAAATGTATGAAGAATCTAAATAAGTATTACATTTTATTTAGTATCTTAGCAGCTATGTTAATCTTATTTGGTGGTTTCTTAGGAGTTATTGCAGGGATTTATATTTTTGCATTAATATTCAAACATAGCAAACAAGTACAAGAAGAAGGCGAATAAATCGTCTTCTTTTTTTGTTTAAATTTCTTCACAATTATTAGCACATTAATAGTTAATGTTAAGTTAAATATGGTATAATAATGGATATTAGTATTACGGAGGGAACATGAAGAAAATATATGTAACACTAGCATTTATTTTACTAGTAGCAACTGGTTGTGGACAAGTTGAAGCAACTCCACTTGCAGCTGAAGATCCAAACGCAGTTTGTGGTCAAGGAGAAGGTTGTACACTTTCTAAAGAAGCTTATGTGGGTTATAACGTTGGGGATCAATTCCCAAACATTACATTAACTGATGTAGATGGCAATGAAACAGAATTATATGATTTAGTTCGTGGTCATGATCGTTTTGTCTTAGGTTTTGCAGCTGACTGGTGTTCAGATTGTCATCGTCAGAATGAAAAACTTACAGAATACTATCCAGAACTTGAAGAACAAGGACTAGGTGCAGCAATCATGTTTGTAAACTATAGTTCTGCAGATGGAAGTAAAACAACAAATGAACAACAAATGATAGATTTTATTAATGAAATGAATTATACTTTCCCAACATTCTATGACAAAGATGGGGAATTCATCTCAGAATATGGAAGTTTATATGCAGTACCATATAACTTTATCTTAGATGAAAATGCAATTATTAAAGGAATTACTGCTGAGATAGATGCTGATAACTTGTTCTTAGATAATTCAGAAACGTCAAGAATGTAGGGGGAATCGTAATGTTCGAATTATTTGATCAGTTTTTATACTTATCTATATTTTTATTCGGAGCGTACGTAACATTATATGTAAAAAGTAGAAGCTATTCAGGGCTTCTACTTATTGTATGCTCAGTCTTATCAAACTTTTTACTATTTAAAATAGTCTTAGATCCATTTATCTTTATAGCACTACCGATTACTGCAGTACTACTATTAAATGACTTTTTCGGAGAATATAAACTAGGTTATGTAAACCGTAAACATAAAATTGGAGCTGGGATTGCAATCGCGATTATTATTTATGATGCAATCTTCTTATTAAAAATATTCAACTTACATTTAGCTGACTCATATAACATGTTTGCTTTTGGTAGTATTTTAGGGGTTCTAGCTGGATTTTATTTAGTAATTTATCCATTTAAAGAGATGGTAGTAGAACGAGAAGAGAACTTAGAGCTTATTAAACATGGTGTTGATCCTAAAACTTTAACTACTGAAGAGCGTTTAAAACTTGTAGCAGAAGTAAAAGTAAATAACGGAGAGTTAACTATTAAAGAAAAGAATAAACTTAAAATTACTGATAATAGTAAAAAAGAAGTTACTACTGATTCTGAGCAAGATGTTGAAAGTAATACGGAGTCTAAGTTATACACGAAATTACTAGAAGGGGATAAACTTAATCTAGTTGTTGGGGCAATCGCACTATTAATCGTAATATTTATCATTATAATTAATTTATTCTCAAGAACAGTAATTGATATCAAAGATTATGTTTTTGTTACAATTGATCCTGATATTATAGTTGATAGCCCGGTTAGTTATTATGCGAGTTTTGAACATTTTGATGAGAATAACTTCTATGATGATTTAATTGCTAGTGGGTATGAGTATGGATTAAGCGATAAGGAAATCGAAAAGTATACACCTGTCTATACGCCTGAGAGTAAAGAAATGTTTAAGAAGTTAGATATTAAAGTTGCATTAGATAGTGAAACTGCAAACAACGGTGATGTTGTAACAACTAACATAACGTATGATTATAAGTATGCAAACCGTAATAATATTGTTTTAAAAAATACTAATTTTGAAACTACAATTAATAATATTCCAGAGCCAATTACAAGTCCAACGACTAAGCAGATCGAGGAAGCATATAGCTTGGCAACAACTAAATTAGATGCAGCTGGATATATTGAAAAGGATGAATTACAATCAATTGAACCAACGTTATCAGTGGGAACAGAAGATTATTTAACAGTAATAGTTGAATACAAAAAGTCGACTTTACTTGGACGTGAGAAAATAATTAAATTTGAACTTACCCCATATCTTCAAGATGGACAAATGATTATATCTGATAGTATTAAAAAAGATTAAGAATATCCACGAAAAATGGAGTGAATTTTGATATAATAAATAGTATACATTATCTATAAATGGGGGATATATGAATAAGAATCTTAGGGTGAATACACGAACCTAGTAGTTGTTAGAATAATAAAATAAAACTACAAAATAGGAGAACATATGATTAAAATTACATTTCCTGATGGGAATCAAAAAGAATACGAACAAGGAATTAAGGTAATTGAAGTTGCAAAAGACATTTCAATTAGTTTAGCAAAGAAAGTAATTGCAGGTAAAATCGACGGGGTTTTAGTTGACGGATTACACGAAATTAATAGTGATGGAGCTATTGAATTAATTTTAGAAAATAGTGAAGAAGCATTAGAAATCTTAAATCACTCAAGTGCACACTTATTAGCGCAAGCTATTAAAAACTTATATCCAGAAGCAAAATTTGGAGTAGGTCCTGCAATTGAAAATGGATTCTACTACGACTTTGATATTGATACTCAGTTATCTGAAAACGACTTAGCAGCAATCGAAAAACAAATGAAACATATCGTTAAGACAGGTCAAAAAATTGAACGTCGTGAAATGTCATTTGAAGAAGCAAAAGAATTTTTCGCAAATGATGAGTACAAATTAGAATTAATTAACAAAATTGAAGATCGTAACGAAGTGATTTCAGTATACACTCAAGGTGACTTTACTGACTTATGTCGTGGAGTACACTTAATGGATGTTAAGAAAATTAAGAACTTTAAATTAACTTCAATCGCTGGTGCTTACTGGTTAGGTGATAGTGATAACAAAATGCTTCAACGTATCTACGGAACTTCTTGGTGGTCAAAACAAGAATTAGACGATTACTTACACATGGTGGAAGAAGCTAAGAAACGTGATCACCGTAAGTTAGGTAAAGAACTAGATTTATTCTTCATGAGTGAATACGGTCCTGGTTTCCCATTCTTCATGCCTAACGGAATGATTGTTAAAAATGAATTATTAGACTACTGGAACGAAGTTCACAGAAGAGAAGGATATGACTTTATCCAAACTCCAGCAATGTTAGATAAAACTTTATGGGAAATTAGTGGACACTGGTATAACTATCGTGAAAACATGTATACTTCAGAAATTGACAAACATGAATTTGCAATTAAACCAATGAACTGTCCAGGTGGAATGCTAGCATATAAAAATAAAATGCACTCTTATAAAGAATTCCCAATTAAAATGGCTGAACTAGGAACTGTACACCGTCACGAAGCAAGTGGTGCTTTACATGGTTTATTCCGTGTACGTGTGTTTACTCAAGATGATGCACACATTTTTATGACTGAAGAGCAAATCGAACAAGAAGTAGTAAACTTAATTAACTTATACGGTGAAGTATATGCTAAATTTGGATTAGACTTCCATATCGAATTATCTACTAAGCCAGAAAAAGCAATCGGTACTGATGAATCTTGGGAATTTGCAGAAGCCGCTTTAGCTAGAGCTTGTGAAAAAGCAGGACACGAGTACATCTTAAATCCTGGTGATGGAGCATTCTATGGTCCAAAATTAGACTTTAAATTAAAAGATAGTTTAGGACGTATTTGGCAATGTGGTACTATTCAATTAGACAACAACTTACCAGAGCGTTTCGATCTTACTTATGTAGCTGAAGATGGATCTAAAAAGCGTCCAATCATGTTACACCGTGCATTACTAGGAAGTATTGAGCGATTCATTGGTGTTATTACTGAACACTACGCTGGTGCATTCCCAACTTGGATGTCACCAACTCAAGTACGTATCTTACCAGTATCACTTACTGCACACAAAGAATACGTTGAAAGTTTAGAAGCTGACTTAAAAGCAAGCGGTGTAAGAGTAATGTTAGACACTCGTGAAGAGAAGTTAAACTACAAAATCCGTGAAGCACAAGTAATGAAAACTCCATATACCTTAATTATTGGAGATACTGAAATGGAAGAAGGTAAAGTAACTTACCGTCCCTACGGAACTCAAGATAACATTACAGTAAGTAAAGAAGAATTCATGTCAATGTTAACTGAAGAAATCGAATTACGTAAATAATTTACTAAAGGTAGAGATTATTCTCTATCTTTTTTTCTTGCATAACCCGCTATCTTGTGTTACTATATAGTTGTAGTAAGTAATACAATGTACTGGAGATGAAATGGAAAAAATAACAGAAATGCTTAAAGGCGTACTTGAAGGTTGTGTCCTTCAGATTATAAGTCGAGAAGAAATCTATGGATATGAGATTACTAAAAGATTAAATGAACTAGGTTTTACAGATGTTGTTGATGGAACAGTTTATACGATCTTGCTAAGGTTGGAGAAGAATGGCCTTATTAGTAGTGTTAAAAAGAAAAGTGATATCGGACCACCAAGAAAGTTCTTTTCACTTACAGAAGACGGGCAACTAAGACTAGAAGAATTTTGGCTTAAATGGGAATTTGTATCAGAAAAATTAGAAGTATTAAAGGAGGACTAATGACATTTTGGGAAAAAATAACAGGTAGTGACATGACAAAGCAGTACAAGGAGTTTGAACAAAGGTTAGAACAACTGCCTGCTGATTATACGTTAGCATGGGAATACATCAATAATCAAATTGCAATCTATTCTGATTTTACAGGGCGTAATTTAATGACGCTATTAGAGCAAGTATTAGAAATGATGGAAGAGATGCACAGTTTAGGAAGAACTACTAATGATATTTTCGGTGGAGATATTGATGGATTCTGCAAGGAACTGACAGTTGGTATGGATTCTTATTCAGTGCGTGATAAATGGCGTCGTAACTTAAATAAGAAAATACATAACAAATTAAAATAGGAGGTTATATGTCAATCAAACAACTTTTTGAAGAGAAAAAGCAATGGAATAAATTACAAAAACAAGTAAAGGCAATGCCAAACGATTATAGTTTTGTATTCAATGAAATGCAAAGTTACATATTTAAAGTGGCAGACTTATCAACTGAAGAAGGAATTGCTTTATTCAGTGGAATTATTGAACTATTTGAGACAGGGATAGAACTAGATAAATCGGTATTAGAAGTTACTGGTGATGATGTCGCAGCCTTTTGTGATAGTTTAATTGAAGGCAATAATCAATTTGATGAATACGTTAAAGGAATAATTGAAAAGAATATATACAAAACATTAAATGTAGCAGGACAAGGATTAGAACTGCTAAAAGATAAATACGGAGTAGAAAACCTAACCCAAGTATATCCAACACCTATTAATGATAATATCTGGTCAATTGGAATTACAGCAGATAGTATGTCATCTCCAGTCGGTATGTTATCAAGCGGAGTTAAACCGACATACTATTTATACAAACAAGAAATAATCATCAAAGTGATCGGCCAAGAGTACACTGAACACGAAGTTCATAATCAAAAAGGTGATAAATATCTAGCTGATAATATGTGGTTTAATAGTAGACTTGATCTAGCTCAATAAAAAGAAGAAAACCAATTATGGTTTTCTTTTTCTAGTTTATTGTGTTTGATGTACTGTTGACATCAAATTGGTTGTTTACATATGAGATTGTATAGTCATCAATATATGAGTAGAATCCACTAGGTGTGTTGTTTTCATGAACGTATGTACTAATGAATTGAATTTCAATTGTACTTGAAATATTAGAGTTGGTTGATTTGTTGCTAGTAGGTAAATCAAGACCATTTTTAGTAAACATATATCTTGTAATATTAGTTGATTGCTCAATAGTATCATAAGTAGAATATAAATCATAAATTGCATATACACCAGTATCGTAATCTTCTAAGTTACCACCTAATGCATCAGTAATACTAAACCCTGTATCATTAGAGAATGGTGAACTCTTAATATCTATATATAAAGGTTGACCTGAACTAATACCCTCTAGTGTATTATTAAATGTTTTACTTGCACAGTTTAATAATGAAAGTAGTAGATCTACATCTAAGTTATTAAGAGTATCAGAAACAAGTGTCATTGCAAAGTTATCAACATACTGAGTTGGGTTCGACATAACTTTAGCAAATACTTTTGTCATAACAAGTTGTTGCCTCTGTCCACGCTCGTAATCACTTGAATCATACCGTTGACGAGCAAATGCAAGTGCTTCTCCACCATCTAAATGAATATCACCTTCTTCAAAACAATACGCATCTGCTTTACCGTTTTCATCTTGTTCACAGAATTCGTATGCATTGTTTACTTCAATACCACCAATACCATCAACAATTGAGATAAATGAATCGAAGTTAACAACAACATAATAGTCAATACCAATATCAAATAAGTTTTCAACAGTACCTAGTGTACAGTCAATTGCTGCCTGCTCTGCATCTTGACCATTTGCGATCGCTTGTTTAGCACCGGCATCAGCAGCTCCATTAATTTTCCCTGAACCACCACATGCGTATTCCGTAGTAACATCACGAGGGATGTTCATTACATTTACTTCAGCATTTCCACGTTCGTTTTCTGGAACTAGTGACATTAGCATTTGTACATCGGTACGAACTCCATCTTTTTCGTAAGTACGATTTCCACCTAAATCCGTTCCGATGAGTAAGAAGTTTATAGGATCGGGGTTTGTTATCTTTTCACTTTGAGTTACATAGTTAACTCCAGCAGCAGCTGCTGCTTTGAATCCAAGTAATGCTCCATTTGCAATTACAAAAATAAATGTAAGAACAATAAGAACTTTTACTATTTTTATATTTCTTTTTAATTTTTTCATTTCACGTCCTCTAAATAGTACATATATTATAATATAATATGAGTGGGGTGTGCTAAAATTTGAAAGAATCAATGTGCCAAAATGATATAATACTCCTAGGAGGAATAATGGAAAAAGAAATCTTAGTCGTATGTGGAATGAGCGGTAGTGGACGTACTACTGTTAACCAAGTACTAACCGATGATGGTTACATTATCTTAGAAAACTCAACTACTGAGTTACTTAAAAAAATGATGGATGTATTTGTATCTGATAGCACAAAAAATAAAGTTGCAATCATTCTAAATGTTAGAAATTTAGAGCGTTTTAAGCTTAGAATGGAATTAATTAAAGGATATGAATCGGATACTATTTCAATTCGTACTATAATGCTAACTGCTAAAGAATCAGTTTTAGTAAATAGATACCAAGAAACACGCAAGGTGCATCCGATTACTAAAAGAGATTCATCAATTTCTTTAGTAGAAGCGATTCGTATGGAAGAAAAAATTGTTGAGTCAATGAGTGATTATTACAATTTTGTTTTAGACACATCTTCTTTATCACCTAAAGACACTAAGCAAATTATTCGTAACTTCTTAAATTCTGAAAAGTTTGACTTTACAGTAAATATTCAATCATTTGGATTTAAATATGGAATGCCAATTGATAGTGATTTAGTATTTGATGTTAGGTTTTTAACAAATCCATTTTATATTGAAGAGTTAAGACCTAAATCGGGATTGGATAAAGAGGTACGTGAATATGTATTCTCGGATCCATTCGCTATTACGTATTACGAGAAAATTCGTGAATTAGTAGAAATCGCAATTGAAGGTTATCAAAAAGAAGGTAGACTTTCTGTTAACATCTCAATTGGTTGTACTGGTGGTCAACACCGCTCTGTATCTTTTGTTGAGCGATTAGTAAAAGAATTAAATCAAGATTATATTGTTTCTAAACATATTGAAGGGCAAAAAGGACATTGGCACAAATAACCTTTTCCCAAGAACTTAAAGAAGAGTTATTACATATTGAGTTGGAATCAGAAAAACTTCGAAAAATCGAGTTAGTTGCAACTTTAAAAGCCGTTGGAATCCTAAATTTCAACGGTTCAAATATGTCAATTGATATTAGAACATCATTTGCGCATCTTGCAAAACGAGTATTCAAATCAATTAAAGACTTTTATCCAAATGCATCTCTACAAACAATAGTTCAAAGAGCGGTAAAATTTAAGCGTGAAGTTAATGTTTATATAGTACGTGTAAATTTAGTTGTTCCAGAAATGTTGTTTGATCTAGGGTTAATTAATAATCCTAATCCAGGGATGATCTTCGGGCTAAACTCAATTATTGACAGATTAGTTACAGAAGAGGAAAAAAGTGTTTATATTAGAACTTTCTTTATTTGTAGTGGAAGTGTAAATAATCCACACAAAAACAAACAATATCATTTAGAAATTGTAGGACAAAACAAAACATATCTTGAAGAGATACAAAAAATGCTTATGCCATTTGAAATTGAAATGAAAATGAGTAAGCGAAAAAATAACTACCCACTTTATATCAACAAAAGTGAAGAGATTGCTGACTTTTTAAAGTTCATAGGTAGTCGTAGTTTATTATTTGAATTTGAGGATGTACGAATTATGCGTGACTTTAGATCAGCCTCAAACCGTATGAATAATGCTGAGATTGCAAATGAAGCTAAACAAATGGCAGCATCACTTAAACAAATTAAAGCAATCGATAAGCTTAAAGAATATGAGCACTTTGAAAAACTTAGTGATAAAGCTAAACAGGTTGCGAACTTAAGATTAGAAAATCCAGATAGTACACTTAGTGAACTTAGTGAGATTACTAATGGTGAAATTTCGAAATCAAATTTATCTCATCACTTAAGAACAATAGTGAAAAAAGCTGAAGAACTTTAATTATACATAAAATATCTTGCTATCTTCGGATAGCTTTTTTTTATGTCCAGGTTATAAGCAGTACTTAACTCTGTTAAATATTGATTAGCTTGCTCATGATTTTTAGCTTCAATTTCAATTTCATAATCGATTGTAGTATCGAAGTCAGTTTCGTCTAATTCAATTATGATATCTTTATATTGACAGACATATCTAGTAGTTGTTATAGTGTTGATTTGTAAGTTTGTTAAGATTTCATCTTGCGGACACTTATAGTTTGATAAGTCAATTGACTTACTATTGCAAATACTAGTATATTCATCTTTAGTTATTGGCTGGTTCCATTCAGTTGCCCCATCACCGTCTTGTCGCTTTAAACTGAAAATATATTGACCATTAATAATACGTAGACGTAACGCACTGTTTTGGTTTTTAAAAAAGCCTTCAGTTGTATCAATATATGTATTAGTTTGATTCTTAATCTCAGTCTGATTTAGATTTTCTAATAGCAGATTAAACTCCGTTTTTGAGATAAGTCCTTTTGATTCAAATTCTCGTTCCATAGTACTCCTTTAATTGTGATTATAGCACAAATAATTTTAAATTATATGACATTTAAATGCTATAATAAAATTGCAAGCAAAGGAGAGGTTTTTATATGAAGAATGTAAACGCAATTAGAACATTATCAATCGATATGATTGAAAAATCAAATTCAGGACACCCAGGAATCTGTATGGGTGCAGCACCTATGATGGAGAGCTTATTTGCTCATAAATTAAACATTAGTAGTAACAACTCAAAATGGTTCAACAGAGATCGTTTTGTATTAGCAGCAGGGCATGGGAGTGCAATGTTATACTCTACTTTACACTTAAGTGGATATGACATTAGTATCGAAGACTTAAAAAACTTTAGACAACTTGGTAGTAAAACTCCAGGTCACCCTGAAGTTACACACACTGATGGTGTTGATGCAACAAGTGGACCATTAGGACAAGGAATCTCACAAGCAGTTGGTATGGCTATGGCTGAAGCGCACTTAGCAAGTAAATACAACCGTGAAGATTTCAAAGTTGTAGATCACTACACTTACGCACTATGTGGAGATGGAGATTTACAAGAAGGTGTTGCTAGTGAAGCTTCAAGTTTAGCAGGACACTTAGGATTAAATAAATTAATTGTACTTTGGGATAGTAACGATATTCAGTTAGATGACGCAACAGATGTTGCAACTACTGAAAATATTAGAGCTCGTTATGAAGCATATGGTTGGAATACAATCTTAGTTAAAGATGGAAATACAACAGGAGATATCAAAAATGCAATTGAAGTCGCTAAAGTAAGTGACAAACCAACACTTATTGAAGTTAAAACTACAATCGGATTTGGAGCTCCAACAAAAGCTGGATCATCTGCATCTCACGGTGCACCTTTAGGAGCTGAAGAAGCTACAAAAACTAAAGAAGCATACGGTTGGGATTTAGAACCATTTACTGTAACAGAAGATATTTACGAAAACTTCAGAAGTAACACAGTTACTCGTGGAGACGAGTTAGTATCAACTTGGAACCAATTAGTAGCTGACTATACTGCTAAGTACCCGGAATTAGGAGCAGAATTTGCTGCAATTATCGAAGGTAAAAAAGTAGAAGTTACTAACTTAGACTTTGAACTTGGACACAGTGAAGCATCACGTGTAAGTAGTGGTAAAGCTATTAACAACATCAACGGACAAATTCCAAACTTAATCGGTGGTAGTGCAGATTTATCTAAATCTAATAACACTACAATTGCTGACAGTGGTATTTTCGGTGTTGAAGGTTTCCACAACCAAAACATTTCATTTGGAGTAAGAGAATTCGCAATGGCGTCAGCTGTTAACGGTATGTTACTTCACGGTGGAGTAATCGCATATAGTGCTACATTCTTCGTATTTAGTGATTACTTAAAACCAGCACTTCGTATGAGTGCAATCCAAAAATTACCAGCAATCTACGTGTTAACTCACGATAGTGTTGCAGTAGGCGAAGATGGACCAACACACGAACCAATTGAACAATTAAGTGGACTTCGTGCAATTCCAAACGTAAACGTAATTCGTCCAGCTGATGCTAACGAAACACAAGCTGCTTGGAACATTGCAATTAATAGTACTGAAACACCTACAGTATTAGTATTATCTCGTCAAAACTTAGAAGTTATTACAAACTCAAGTGAAGTACAAGCTAATGTAAACCGTGGTGGATATGTATTAGTTGAAAACGCTGAAGCTGAAACAACTTTAATCGCAACTGGTAGTGAAGTTAAATTAGCTAAAGATGTTGCTGAAAAATTAACAGCTGAAGGAACTCCAACGAGAGTAGTTTCAATGCCATCTATTAACACATTCAGAAAGCAAGATGCTGAATACAAAAAATCAGTATTAGGTGATGGATGTAAATGTAATAGATACTTTATTGAAATGGCAAGTGCAGTTGAAGGTTACGAATTTGCTGGAAACTTAATCAACATCGAAACATTCGGTGAAAGTGGAGAAGGAAGTGCTGTAATTAACCATTTCGGATTCAATGTTGAAAGTGTATATAACAAAATTAAATAATTAAGTTACTTTGCAAACTATATTATCAAAAAAGAAATGTACTCATTTGAGTACATTTTTTTATTGTTCTTTATTATAGAAAGGAATACCAACAACACTTAAGATAATTGAGAATGTGATGTATAAAATACCATTAACACTCATTGCTCCATAGATTACAACAACTGCAGTAATCGTTGCAACTAAACTAATTAGTAAGTAGTATACACGTGTTTTAGTACTTTCCTTTGCAGCTAAACGATTAACACTTAAGAAGATTACAATGTAGATTAAATAGTTAATCATAATAGGTAAAGAAGAAATATCAAATCCATGTTTAAGATTACTAAAGATTAAACCGTAGTCAACTAATTGTTGGAACACAAAGTAAAAAATGATCGGTACTAAACAGAATAAGATGCTACGTACCTCTTGTGTTTTCTCGTCTTCTCCAAATATATTCTTGATTAAGTTGGCATCTAATAATAATTTTGGTAAACGTAAGAATGCAAGTGTCATTCCATTTAAACCACCGTACACAGATATAACAACGAATAATGTGATTACTTTACTACCAGCTGCTCCTAAGATAGCGTTTGCAGCAAACTCTGTATGTCCATCACCCAAGGCTACGATTTGTGCTGGATCAATAATTCTTGTAATTCCGTAGAAGTATAAACAGTAAATAGCTAAGATACCAATTGAACCAAATGCTAAAGCTTTCGGTAAGTCCCTCTTACTATTTTTTAACTCACGTGAAATATTTGTTGCAACAATCCAACCGTCAAAGGCAAAAGCGATTGCAATTAATGCAGAAAGCGGTGCACCACCAGTAATCGGAGCCGCAACAACATCAGTAGTAGCAGGTTCATTAAAGAATAAGGCTCCTACTAATCCAATTACAACTAGGGGAATAATTTTTGCAATTGTAAATACAACTTGAACTTTTCCACCGAAGTTTGGTGACTTAATATTAATTGAAAAACTAGCGATTAATGCCACTGCTGTTGCAATTGTAATAAATAGTGATGATGAGATACCTAATAAAATTGAAAGGTAAATAGCGACTAACATTGCTAAGATAACGATTAGTGCTGGGAAGTAACAAACTATTGAAAACCAACCAACTAAGAATGCGAACTTTTTCCCAAGTGCCATTTTTGAATAACCAATCAGTCCAATATGTTCTTGATCATGTAGTGCATAATACGAAACGGTTAATGCTCCAAATAGCACTCCAACACCGACAATTAAAAATCCAAGGAGCCCTAATCCTACGTCTCCATTTACTGCTACTAAAATATCATCGGCTTTGAAGAAGATTCCACTACCGATTACGATTCCGACAACCATGCTTATTGCAGTTGTAAAACTATACTTTTGTTTTTCCAATTTTCCTCCATAAAAAAAGACAATCAACTAATGATTGTCTAAGTAATAAGCTTTATGTACTCAGACAATACTTTAATTTCGTCTGAGATATTCTCAAACGTTTTAAGTAATGCTGAAAATGTACATATTTGCTCTTACCATAGTTACTCCTAAATTATATTTTATATAGTATAGCACATAAAAATAACAAGATACAATTATTTTACAAATTAAATAGAGTGTGGGATATACGGTATAAGATATGGTATAATTATCGGAGTTAGGAGTAAATATGAAAAAGATAATTTTAGGACTAAGTAGTGTTATATTACTATTGCTACTATTTGTAGTCGGTTGGCTAAGCGCAGCAACATTAGATGGTTTTATTGGTGGGATTCAAAATCGTAATCAAGCTGAGGTGACAATTGAAAACCCAACTATTACATTTATTGGAGATTCATTAACAAATGGATATTATAGCTATGAAGGATTACAAGCTGATAGTTATGGGTATCGTCAAATTGTAACTGAAGAGACAAATGCTACTGCCTATAATTTTGCAGTAGGAGGATATACAAGCAAAGATGTCTTACAGCAATTTAATAGTGATGTTTCGCTTGCTAGTGTTAATCAAACGATTCTTGCAAAAGATCGTGATAAGCCAGAGTTACAAGCATTATATACAACCGACGAAGTTATAACTATATCGGATGCAATAGCAGAGAGCGATTATGTAATAAGTACAATAGGTGCAAATGACGTCTTACAAGAGTTATTAATTTTCAATGAAGATGGTAGCTTTACAATTAATAAAGATGGTTTCTTTAGTGGTTTAGAAGCAATCCATGAGCGTAAATACAATATTTATAGTCAAATTCACGAGATTAATCCTGATGCTCATATTATCGATATCGGGATGTATATGGCGTACCCTCATATTAGTGATTTCTTTACAACTTTAATGTATCCGGCCCTAATGTATGCAGAACATCAAATCTTTATAAGTGATTCAGACATTAATACAACTAAAGTTACAGTTCGTGACAATATGCAATCAGATATTAAATCATACATTGATAATCCAACTGATATCCACCCAAATCAAAATGGATATGAGATTATGGCAAATGAAGTTTTAAAAGAGATGGAGCGTGTTGCTAATTAATTTAAAGTGTAAACACTTAAGTGTATAAACATTATATGGTATTATATATATTGTAAAGGTGTTAGGAGTATAATGGATATATATAAATTAATGAAGTTATTATCTGATCCTACTCGTATGAAAATATTATTTGTTTTATATAATCAGCCTAGCTATGTTCAAGAAATCGTTGATTTAGTTGACCAAAGCCAGGCTAATGTATCTAAGCATTTAAAGAAACTACGTGATTTAGGAATTGTTAGTAACGAAAGTGAAGGTAACAAGGTTAAATATGAAGTAGATAACTGTTATCTAAACCAGTGTATTGTATTTATTCCACTAATGGATATGTATAGAAAACATCCGGATGGAATGATGCTATTAAATAAAATAAAAACTAATTAAGTAAAAAGGTTGCCATATTATGCCAGTTGTGGTAGAATTTATTCGCAACCGAACGAAGGGTGGCAATATGGGATGTATTATTGGAGATTTAAAATATGTAATTAAAGCCTCAAATAATATTGCAAATGATGAACTTAAACGTAGAGAACTACCTGTTCTATCATCGCATATAATTATTTTTCATATAATAAGTACTAACAGTATTCTATTTAATGAATTGCAAAAGCAACTACAGTATTCGAAGTCAACGCTTTCTGATGCAATTAATAAATACGAGAAACTTGGTATAATGGAGAAGGTTGAATGCCCAGAAGATAAGCGTAATATATATATTAGCTTAACAGCTGAAGGTATATTAATACTTAATCAGTTAATTGAAATAGACGAATTGATTAAAGGTCAAATGTTTGCCGGTTTTAATAAGCAGCAAATAACTGAAACTGAGATCAATGTAAATAAGATGATGAAGAACTTAGTATAGTTCTTCATAAAAAATAGATAATATGTTCGGAAGCGAACAATAGGAGAGAAAAAATGAAAACATTAGTAATTACAGCACACCCAATGGGAGAAGAAGCATCAAGTTCAAAAAGAATGGCAGCTAAATTTGTTGCAGAATACAAATTAGCAAACCCTGAAGCAGACGTAAAAGAAATTGATTTATACAACTACAACATTGACTTCTTAAACGCTGATGACATTGCAAAAATGTTCAGTGGTCAAGACAACAAAGCATTAGAAATGGCCAAAGAATTCGCAGCAGCAGATCGTTATGTATTTGCAAGTCCAATGTGGAACTTAAACATTCCAGCGATTTTAAAAGCGTACATTGACTACATTTCATATGCAGGTGTTACATTCAAATATACAGAAAATGGTCCAGTTGGATTATTAGAAAATAAAAAAGCAGTATACTTATTATCAACAGGTGGATTCTACTCAGAAGCAGAAGCATATAACATGGGTAAAACATACTTAGAAGGAATCTTAAACTTCTACGGAATAACAGATGTAGAAACTATTATGTTAGAAGGAACTAACTCAGTATCACCAGAAGAAGCAAAAGCAAATGAAGAAAAAATTATGGAAACTGTAGCAGCTGCAGCTGTTAAGTTCTAAACGACTGAAAGTAGGAGAATTTATGAAATTATCAGCTTTAAACCCATTTAAAAAGAAAACACAATCAGGAGAGAAAATGAAAACATTAATTATTACAGCACACCCATTTGGAGAAGAAGGATCATCATCAAGAAGAATGGCAGCGAAATTTACAGCTGAATACATAAAAGCAAATCCTGAAGCAGAAGTTAAAGAGATTGATTTATACAACTACAACATCGACTTCTTAAACGCTGATGACATTGCAAAAATGTTCAGTGGTCAAGATAACAAAGCATTAGAAATTGCAAAAGAATTCGCGGCAGCAGATCGTTATGTATTTGCAAGTCCAATGTGGAACTTAAGCATTCCAGCGATTTTAAAAGCGTACATTGACTACATTTCATATGCAGGTGTTACATTCAAATATACAGAAAATGGTCCAGTTGGATTATTAAGCGATAAAAAAGCATTATACTTATTATCAACAGGTGGATTCTACTCAGAAGCTCCAGCGTATAACATGGGTAAAACATACTTAGAAGGAATCTTAAACTTCTACGGAATAACAGATGTAGAAACTATTATGTTAGAAGGAACTAACTCATTACCAGCAGAAGAAGTAGCGAAAAACGTAGAAACTGTTAACGCACAAATTACTGAAGCAGCTCAAAAATTCTAATAAAACTAATCTGGAACATTTAGTTCTAGATTTTTTTCTTTTATAGAGTCAATTATTTTACATTACCAGCATTTTATGGTATTATATTATTGAGTGTATAACTGAATGGTTATATTATTAAAGGAGCTAATATGAAACAAAAAATAGTAGTAGTTGGTGGTGTTGCTGGTGGTGCAACACTAGTAGCTAGATTAAGAAGATTAAGTGAAGACTTTGAAATCATCATGTTTGAGAAAGATGAATATATTGCATTTGCAAACTGTGGTTTACCATATTATATTGGTGGAGTAATTGAGGACCGTGATAAGTTAAAGGTTCAAACAGTAGAAGGTGTATCTACTCGTTACAACATTGATATTCGTAATATGAGTGAAGTAACAAATATTAATGAAGAGTCGAAAACTGTAACAGTAGTTAACCATAAAACAGGTGAAACATATGAAGAATCATACGATAAATTAGTATTATCCCCAGGAGCTAGTCCAATTGTTCCTCCATTTGCAGGACTTAAAGATGCGACAAATGCATTTACTTTACGTAATATTCCTGATACAGATGCAATCAAAGGTTATGTAGATACTAACAAACCTAAAACTGCTGTTGTAATCGGTGGTGGATTTATTGGTGTCGAGATGGCTGAAAACTTAGCACACTTAGGAATTGAAGTTACGTTAATTGATTTAGCAGATCATATTTTAAAACCATTTGATAGCGAAATGGCTGCAATGCTTGAGTACAATTTAAAGTCAAATGGTGTAGATCTTTTAACAGGTACAAGTGTAAGCGATGTAACTAATGACTATGTTGAAATTAATGATGGAACAAGAATTGATACTGATTTAACTATCTTAGCAATCGGTGTTCGTCCTAGTACTAAACTAGCAGAAGGTACTTCAATTGAACTTGCAAAAAACGGAGCTTTTGTTGTAAATGAAAAGTTTGAAACAAGTAGTAAAGATATTTACGCACTTGGTGATGCGATTAATATCACAAATCCAATCTTAGAAAATGAAATGCACATTCCTTTAGCATGGCCTGCAAACCGTCAAGCACGTATTTTAGCTGATATTTTTGCTGGTTATGATAAAAAGTATAACGGAACAATTGGAGCTAGTGTTTTAAAGGTAAATGAACTTACAGCAGCTGCAACTGGTTATACAGAAGAATTATTAGATATTATGAATGTTGAACATGACTCTGTAATTGTTCACCGTGGTAGTCGTGCAGGTTACTATCCAGGTGGTAGCAACATGAGTTTAAAACTTGTTTTCAATAATGAAGGGACTATTTTAGGGGCCCAAGCAATTGGAACAGATGGTGTTGAAAAGCGTATTGATGTTATTACAACAGCAATTAAATTCGGAGCAAAAGTAACTGATTTAGAAGATATCGAAGTATGTTATGCTCCGCCATTTAACAGTGCAAAGGATCCAGTTAATATTGCAGGTTATACAGCTGTTAATGTCTTAACAGGATTTAGTAAAACATTTAAATATGATCAATTAGAAGCAATTGCAACAGATGAGAATAAAGTTTTAATTGATGTTCGTACAAAAGAAGAAGTTGAATTTGGAAATGTTGAGGGTGCAATTAATGTTGATGTTGATGACATTAGAAGTTCAATTGCTGACTTAGAACAATACAAAGATAAAGAAATCTATGTATTCTGTCAACTTGGACACCGTGGTTATATTGCCCAAAAGATTTTAAATGCAAATGGTTTTGATAATGTATATAACTTAAGTGGTGGTCTAAACACGTATAAAGCAGTTAAAAATAACCAAAATAAAACATCAAATAAAATAGAGCAAGTAACTACAAATATTGAAGTAGATACTATCAAAGGAGACGTAATGATTGACCATACTTTAAATGCATGTGGATTACAATGTCCAGGTCCAATTATGGCGACAAGTAAAAAAATGGATGAAATGAAAGCTGGTGAAACTTTAGAGATTAGAGTTACTGATAGTGGATTCATTGAAGACATTAAATCATGGTGTGACAAGTGTGGAAATGAATTAGTTTCTCAACAACGTAAAGATAATACATTTATTGTAGTTATTCGTAAAACTGAAGGTCAAAGTTGTCACATTGATACTAACGCTAATAAAGATAACGGTACAATTGTAATGTTCAGTGGTGATATGGATAAAGCATTAGGGGCTATGATTATTGCTCAAGGTGCACAAGCAATGGGTAAACAAATGACTGTATTCTTTACTTTCTGGGGATTAAACATGCTTAGAAAAGAAGGAAATGTTGAAGTAGATAAAACTAACTTTGAAAAAATGTTCGGTGCAATGATGCCACAGGGTGCTGACAAATTACCATTATCAAACATGAACATGGGTGGTATTGGTACTAAGATGATCAAAGGTAGAATGGAAGATAAAAATGTTCCAGACTTAAAAACTCAAATGCAAAATGCATTAGATAGTGGAGTTAAATTCATTGCTTGTACGATGAGTATGGATTTAATGGGAATTAAAGAAGAAGAATTAATTGACGGAGTTGAATTCGGTGGTGTAGCAAAATACATCGGTGAGAGTTCAGGTGCGGATTTAACATTATTTATCTAATCAAAAGAAAGGTACAATTACCTTTCTTTTCTTATGTCTTATCAATTTGTTTGCTATAATTAAGGTAATGAAATGAGGTAATATGTTAAAGAAATTAGACATTAAAGACTTTAGCTATGGAGTAGTTCCAAGTATAAGTTTCAAAACTTTAGTTAGTGGTGAAAGTTTAACTGGTTGTAGTTCAAGAAGTAATGAAATTGTTATTTATATTGTAAATGGTAAATTAGATTTTAAAGATAGCATTGGTGATACTTATTCACTTGGCCGCGGTGAGGTACTAAAAGTTACTAGCGGTAGTAATATTGAATATAGTATTAGTAATAACCAAGAGAATGATCTTAAATTTATTGAATATACTATTGCACCTGACCACGATAATTTAGATCCAAGTACTGAAGCGCATAAATATAAATGGAAACTGCGTATTAACCAATGGCTTGAAGTAGTATCTCATATTTACGGTGAAGCACAAGTTAGAGTTAACCAAGATGTACGTGTTGATGTTATTATGCTTGATGGTAATCTAACTGAAGGATTTGCAGTTGATAGTGATAAAGTAGCTCATTTAATCCAAATTGAAGGTACATCTGAAATTAATGGAAAGAACTTAAAAGCAATGGATAGTTTATTAATTGATGGTGAGGATATAATGATTACAGCAACTAGTAACTCGCATATCATAGCTTTAACTCAAAATAAATAATGTATAAAAATTGTCCACTACATATGTAGTGGGCTTTTTAAAAGATTAATAGTAATTAAGCATATCTAAAAATCGCTCACCATCAAGTTCGGTTAACTTCCCCTTAGTCGCTAGTTTCTAAAATTTTAAGTGGAGAACGAATAAACCGAGATAACATGATCAAGATCTGCATTGTTGCGAAGGTTGAATTAGAAATAGTTAATCGAGTTCTAAAATATTTATCAATCCATCCCTTTTTGTTTCAATGATAAGATATTATCGAGTGAATGGAGAGTGTATGAGTTTAATAAGTGAGGAACAACAATTAATATCTTTGATGGAATGACCATTGATTTAGAAAAAGAATTAACTAAACTAAAAGTTATCGAGAGTTGAATTATATTAAAAGTGAACCAAGCGAATACATACGAAAGCGTAAACATAAACAAGGGATCACAAATAAATAAATAAATAAATAAATAAATTGCTTCAAAGCTTGGAATTAGTGAATCATTAGTGTCATAGATGTTAAAAGGTAAGAGAATGACTCGTGATAACTTAATAAAATTATGCTTTGTTCTTAATTTTAAATTAGAAGAAATCAATCAGTTAATGAAATATTACAGTTACTCAACACTATATGTAAAAGATAGGCATGATCAAATAATATTACACGGAATTTTACATAACCACTCAATTGAACAAGTTAACATTAACTTCAAGAAAAAACAAATAGAGCAGTTATTATAATGAGAATTATGACAATAGATTTATGTTTAGACATATTAGGTTTCATTGGTATCCAATTATTATTTTGGATTTTTATTGGAGCTATGAGCGCATCATGCTATCTATCAATTATTTTATTATGGGCAATAGCAGCTTTTCTTACTTCACTAGTAGTCCTGTACTTCTTTATTAAAATAGTAATTAGATTATACAGAAAAGCAAATCAAGAACTGTTAAGAATATTGATTTAATTAGTGGAGAAACAATTGAACTTGACGATGTAGAAGTTGATTTTGAAGCGAATACAAGTGAAGAACTAGTACAAGAAGGAAGAGCTGAAAGTACAGAGACAATGACTAAAACATATAGTGATGATGGAGAAGTTATTTATGATTGTACAAAAGATGATGAGACAACTGAATGTGAAGAACTTGAGAAATACGATACATTGAAACAAAAAGTTGATAAATAAAATTGTAGATGAGCATACATTTGTATGTTCATTTTTTAGTTTTAACATTGCCTAAATAGGTATCTGCAATCCCCTTTAAAGAGCCAAGTTGCTAGTGAAAAATGGTATAATATAAGTAATGAAAGAGAAGGTTGATTATGAAGAAAATTACTGCTATTATTATTGTTGTTATTTCAATTTTTTTGGCAATTATCGTTAGTAGTTCTAGTACAAATGAAGCCGAGGTAAATATCCAAGCAGCTGCTAGTATGCAAAATGCATTAGACGAAATTATTGAAAATTATGATGGGGAAATATCTGTTAACTATGGAGGGTCTGGAACGCTTGTAACACAAATTCAAGAAGGTGCTCCTGCAGATATTTTCATTTCAGCATCAATGTCAAGTTATGATAACTTAAAGCAAGCAAATGAGATTAAATTAGAGGATATGCTTGTTAATAACAAGTTAGTTTTAATAACTAATACTAACAGCCAAATTGATAGTTTAGATCAAGCAAATACAATTGCAATTGGAACGCCTGACGCGGTGCCAGCTGGGACATATGCTATGCAAGTAATTGAAGCTAATGACTTAACTGATGAGGTTAGTGAAAAACTAGTTCAAACTAAAGATGTGAGTGAAGTTTTAACATATGTAGAAACTGGGAATGCAGATTTAGGGTTCGTATATAACACTGATGCGTTATCAAGTGATGATGTAAAAGTGATTTATGAATTTGACGACAGTCAGCATGACTCAATTGAATATCCGATTGGACTATTAACTGATAACCCAGAAGCTAAACAATTTTATGACTATTTATTAAGTGATGATGCTCTAACTATTTTTGAGAAATATGGTTTTGTTGCTCATGAATAAGTTTTTAAGCCCACTAATAATATCATTGGAAGTAGCTTTTGTAGCAGGTATTATTGCAATAATACTTGGAACTATCGCTGGTTATTTTATGAATAAAACAAACTTTCGTGGTAAATTCTTTTTAGAGCTTCTATTCTTATTGCCAATCGTATTACCACCATCAGTAATTGGATTTTTACTTCTTATTGGAATTGGAGTAAATAGCCCACTTTATCCGCTAATTGAATTAGTTTTTGGTCATACAATTATATTTACAAAAACAGCAGCAATTATTGCATCGAGTATTGTTGCGTTTCCGATTATGTATCAAGCAGCCAAAATCGCTTTTAATAATATTGATGACAGCATAGTGGAAGCGGGGATGTTGGATCGAGCAACTAGTCTTCAAATTATTAGATACATTATCTTCCCACTATCAAAGTATGCTTTGGCGAGTGGGGCAGTACTTGCAACTGCAAGAGCGTTTGGAGAATTTGGAGCTACGCTTATGGTAGCAGGAAATATTCCAGGTAAGACTCAAACATTACCAATTGCTATTTATATGGCGATGAGTGTTAATAATCGAAGTTTAGCTTTAGCATATGTAATGATAATGATAGTTACTTCAGTAATTTTCTTGTTACTTACAAAACGCTTAGGGGAGCGAAATACATAAAAAGAAGATCAGAGTAATCTGATCTTTTTTACATGTATTTAATTAATTCTATTAATTAATCTATTTAAGTGGAATTCCACAGTTACTATCTTCACCTAGGAGGATTTGTAAACCGTGTTCTAAGATTGGTAATATGAAACTCAGATTTTCAGTTGCCGCTTTTTCGCTACCGGGTAAATTTACAATTAGACTATTATCTTTTAAACCTGAAGTAGCGCGAGATAGCATTGCTCGATTAGTTATCTTTAAACTTTCAAGTCGCATAAGTTCATTAAGTCCTGGAGTTTCACGCTCAATTACAGCTTTAGTTGCTTCAGGAGTAATGTCTCGTTTTGAGAAACCAGTTCCACCAGCTGTGATTATTAGGTTTATATTGTTGTTAACAGCTTGATTTAAATTAGTTACGATTTGATTATAATCATCGGCAATAATAATATTATCAATAACGTGATATCCAGCAGCTGCTAATGCTTTGCAAACACTAGGCCCTGCTGTATCAATACGTTCTCCACGCGAACCTTTATCTGAAATTGTAAGTACTAGTGCGTTCATTATTTAATAATTTCAACTGTATCACCAACCGAAATCGTTCCTCCTTTATTTACTTGAGCAAATACTCCATTACGAGGCATAATACAATCCCCCATCTTAAAATAGATTTGACATCTAGTGTGACATTCTTTACCAATCTGTGTAATTTCCATCTCTGTTCCATTACAAAGAACCTTAGTTCCGATTGGAAGAGTTGTAAAATCAACACCATCAACAATTATGTTTTCTCCAAATGCTCCAGGTTTAACTGCAGCTCCTTGCTCATTGAATTCAGTAATACATTCTTGACCTAAGAAGCTGATTTGACGATGCCATTTACCGGCATGGGCATCACCTTCAATACCATGATTTTCAATTAGAACTACTGAGTCTTGCGGACGTTTTTGTGTTCCTTTACGTTCTGATGTATTTAATGCAATAATTTTCATTTTATCCTCCTATTTCAGACATATGTAATGTCTCAATATCATTTTTATTTGTGCTAGCAAAAGCATGCTCTTTGGGTTTGGCTAATATAAAATGCTCAATTTGCTTTAGCCCATCCTCCTGCTTTAATGTTTTGACGATGTCAATGTTGTAGTTATAGTGCAAGCATTGTTTTAAATGCCCTGTTGATGTTATCCTTATGCGGTTACATGATTCACAAAACTTGTTTGATACAGCCGAGATTAATCCTACTTCAATATCAAGAGTATCAAATCGCAAATAACTAGCTGGACCATTTCCATGAATTGTATTTGAGTCCTGCTTTGGTCCATAGTAGTTTTCTAAAACAGTGACAAGTTCAGTATAGTTGTAACCTGGGAATTTTCGCCCAAGCCCAATTGGCATCATTTCAATAAAGCGAAGTTGTATATTCAAATCATTTGCAAATTCGACCATCGAAATTAGATTTTCATCACCAAATTGTTTTAATGGTACACAGTTAAGTTTAATGTTACTAATCTTTGAGCTTGCGGCTAGTTTGATATTATTAATAACAGTTGTAAACTGCTCGCGTTTAACTAAATTATTAAAGTCATTTTCATTTAAGGTATCAATTGAGATTGTAATCGCATCTAAATCAGCGGCTTCCAAAGCAGTTAAGTGTTTATCCAAAAGTACACCATTTGTTGTTAAAGTTACTTCTTTGATATTACATTTAGTTTTTAAAATTTGAACAATTTGACTTATATCATTTCTAACTAATGGTTCACCACCAGTTAGTTTTACTTTAGTAATACCTAGTTTATTTAAGTTATAGCTGATAAGTTCAATATCCTCTATACTCAAAGTATGTGATTCTAAAACAGTATCATCTGGCATACAGTAACTACAACGAAAGTTACACATGTCAGTTACTGATAAACGCATATATTCAATAGTTCTGTTATTTGTATCGATCATTTTGGACCTTTCTAAGAGTATTATAAATCTCTTCTATATTATCGCGAGTTTGTGAATTAACTGTCATTATTCGATTAGTAGCTGGGACTAGAACTTGATCTTCGATTACTAGTTTAGGGTAGTGACTATCCTTCATTCCTTCGATAATAATCACTTGATTATTAGTTGACTTTATCCACGTATCAATATCTAAGTCACCTAGAGTAGTAGATTGGTATTTAGTTTCGGAATAGACTGTAACATGATTGGCTTTGTTAGCAGAGAATTTACCTGTGTCAGTCGTAGTGTCAATTTCAAAATCATGTCCATCGTGTTTTAACACAGAAACTTTTATATTATGCTCGTGATATTTATTAATTAGTTTAGTAATTAATGTTGTTTTACCGCTGTTCTTAAAGCCACTGACTGTAAATATAAATGGGTCAATTGATTCTAAATCAGAAATTGTATTTATATTTGTAAGCTCGTGTTTAAGTTCAGTTGGAATTTCAACTAACTCACAATCGATTTTCTTTACTACATTTTGTAGCTTGTATTGTTTTTTCTCAATCGCAGATTTAAAGTATCTTTTATCACTGTTTTTATAAATTGCAAATGTTGGTATTGGAAAACCATCAATAGTTGCAATGACTGATTTATCATAAATGGAGTTACAACCAATTAAATATCGAACTAAGCTAGGTGTAAGCAGTGGAAGATCACAACTAGTAATTAGCGTATAATCTGTGTCTGAGTTACATAAACTATTATAAATCCCATTTATTGGTCCAATTCGGTAATCATCATCAATAATTTGGTTATTATAATCTAAATCGATTACCGGGTTATGAACGCTGTATTTAACAGGAAGTGGTTTTAAATTATCTTCAATAATAGAAAGAAAAGTTTTGTCTTGATATTTTAATTTATATTTAGGTGACCCCGCGCGTTTTGACTCGCCACCTATTAAAATTACACTACTAAGCCTCACGAGTATAAGTTCCGCTTTTACCACCACTTTTATAATCAAGAGCAATATTAGTGATTTGCATAGATTTATCAACAGCCTTACACATATCATAGATAGTTAAGAGAGCAGTAGTAACTCCATTTAGGGCTTCCATTTCAACTCCAGTTGATTCTGCCACCTTGACTGTGCAGATTGCTTTAATTCGATCTTCAGCTAGTTCGAAATCAATTTTTGCATGGGAGATAAGTAGTGGGTGACACATTGGAATTATATTAGCAGTATTTTTAACTGCCATAATCCCACTAATACGCGCAACACCAAGTACATCACCTTTGCTAATATTGTTATTTTTAATATGATTTATAACTTGTTCATTTGTGATAATCTCACCACTTGCAACAGCAGTGCGGTCAGTCATTTTCTTATCAGTAATATCAACCATGTAGGCATTACCGTTTGTATCAAAATGTGAAAACTTACTCATGATTTCTCCTTATATCAATGACCTTTACTTGATCACCGGGTATTAAATTATGTTCGCCACGCTCTAAGTTAATTAGACAGTTGCAAAGAGTCATCTCATGCATACTGCTTGCTAAGTGATTATTTGCAGGTAATGTAATTTTATTACCTTTGAGGTTAGCCTTAACGAATCTACGTTTTTTAATAGTCTTATGAAAATAATCATCTAGACTCATTACTTGTTCTGCAACGATTAATGATTTGTCCTTTGTTAGATGAGCTAGAATTCTTCTTGCAAATAATTCAAAGGTAACAAAGTTAGCAAATGGGCTACCTGCAAGTGAGATGATTGGGGTTTGATTATGTTCCCAAAATACAACTGGACCACCAGGCATAATATTTACCCTGTCAAAAATAACTTTAGGACTTGTAGCCATAATGTAATTGCGTATAATATCACGATCACCAACACTGATTGCCCCAGTAGTAATTATCAAATCGTATTTAGTATTAAAAATTGTTTGAGCTGATTGTTGACTATCATCAATATGGATAGTATTAGCTTTAAAGCCAAGTTCAAGTAACCTTGTTTTTAAATACGCCAAGTTTGAATTATATATTTGTCCACAACTCAGCGGAGTGTTAGTTGTAACAACTTCATCACCAGTAGTAACAAGTAATATACTTGGTTTATCATTAACTTCAATTTCAAAATTGCCACTACTAATTAAACTACTAATAACCGTCGGGGTAATAACTGTACCAGCTGAAAATAATAATTCATCAGCTTTTATATCTTCACCAATTTGGCAAATGTTAGAATTAAGCTTAGTTTTAGGAATATTGAAAGTAACAACATCATTTTCTAGGTTTGCTAGTTCCTTAACTATAACAAGATCACAGTTATCAGGAATTGGTGCACCTGTCATAATTTTTACACACTCAAAGCAATTTAGTTTGGGATTTGAATTACTACCCGCATATATTGTTTCAACAACTTTAAAGGTTTGGTTTAAGTCATCACTTGAATTTAAAGCATAGCCATCCATTGCACTTTTACGAAAACCAGGAACATTAATATTACTATAACAGTTAGATGCTAATGTATAACCTAAACTTTCAAATGTATCAATAGTTTTAGTTTGATGCTTAAACTTATATTCATCAATTAACTGCAGAGCCTGCTCGTATTTAACCATTTAACATTCCTCCAACACTCATTTCCATAATTTCATAATTTGATATTTCAGTGTTAGTTAAGGCGTAAGGCAGTAGTAAATCAAATGCCGTTTTGGTTTCAAAAATAACTGCACCAGGTAAGCCTAGAATTGGAGTTCCATCTAAAACACCATATAAGAACATTGATCCGGGAATTATTGGAGTTCCATAGGTAATGATATTAGCCCCGCTCCCTTTAATAGCTCCAGATGTTAAGTCATCAGGGTCAACGCTCATTCCACCAGTTACTAAGATTAGTTCTGCCCCGCTCGCTTTTGCTTCTAAGATACTTTTCTCGATCAGTGATTTATCATCAGTAACGACACTATAATCATTAACGCTTAAATTATATCGATCTAAGATTTGTTCTAATTTTGATTTAAATCCATCTTCAATCAGACCATTGGCAACTTCACTACCAGTTGTAATTTGACTAATTTTAATATTTTCAATCGGACTTATTTTAAACATTTGTTTAGCATTTTCAAAATTCTTAATTTGATTTAATTTACCTGTAGTTGTGAAAAGAGGAATGATACGCATGCTTGCAACTTCTTGACCTTTTGTAACATACTGCATATTGTTAATTGAAGCCGCTGATATTTCTCCCATATAATTAAAGTCCGTTAATAGTTTTTTGTCAACTTTAAAAAAACCATCAACGTTAGCAAGGAAGCTTATTTTCCCCATTGAAACATTTGTACAAGTGAAGTCACCGTTATTAATTGTATCAAACATAGTGTATGCTGCGTCTTCTTCGTGCACTAAGTGTTCATCTCCCTCTTCTAAAATGAAGAAATGTTGTTTACCAAGTTCTGCTAAATAGTCGTGGTCATCAGCCGTTATCAGGTGGCCTCGCTTAAAAGCTACTTGTTTAACTTCTTGTCCTTTTATTTCACAAATATCGTGAGCTAGACGCTCGCCAATAGCATTTTCAAAATTAACTTTTTTCATAATTCTACTCCTTATTTAATTGTTTTGATTTCATTATTGTTATTATGCAATAAAAAAACAAACTTTTCACTTGCGAAATTGCAAATTACTAAATTTGTTTTGAGTAATATTGCACCTTGTATTAGAGGGAAGGCCCATCGCTTTCGCTTTGAACCCTGGAATAGCTAGGCTATTCGGCTAATGACCATAGTTAAACGTTAGGTCACTTCGCTCGGTGATTTAATTTTTTTAATTCCAATCTGCTCTACGAATTACAAAACTGTAAAGTGTGAATAAGATTACAGCTGTTGTAAAGAAGATTTGAACTCCTGCAATTTGATGTAATCCTGCAGATAAGCTTGGATTAATATCTGTAAAATAAGTACTAAGTTTTAAACTAGCAATAATTGCAATGGCGTGAGGGAAGGTAAGGGCTGCATAACCTGGAGTAAATCCACCTTCCATAAAACTTTTAGTTTGTGTTAATACGTATAGCATTGTAATAGCGAGTATCAACATAAGTACAGTAACTAATAATTGCGATTTATTTTCATAAACGTTAATATAACCAACAATGATTAGTGAAATTGGAGCAAGCAATATTGTTTTTGTATATCTAGCAGGCTTTGGTAAATCCTTCTTAAATAATCGATATACAACAAAAGCAATAGTTCCAAAATACATTAAGAATCCATAGATTACAATGATTTTTTGTAATGTTGGAAATCCCATTTCAGTACCAATAGCAGTTGAAACTAGTAATCCTAATAATGTTACATACCAACTAGGTAAGATTACATCTAAGTTTCTTTTCTTAAAAATATGTAGTCCAAATAGCATGACAATTAATGCTGATTGCATGGCAATTCCAGCAAGCCATAGTGCCTTTCCAAGAACTGGAATGTAGCTAACAATAAAGCTTGATAACACCATTGTTAACATCGCAAAAGTGGCATAAAGTGTTGCAGTTACAGTGTTTTCACTGTATTCAGTTTTAACTTTATCAAAGTTAAAAACAATTTTTCTAAAGGCAATAACCCAAATCACAATACCAATTAACATACTTAAAACACGAACCCAACTAAGGCCAATTACATTGTATGCGTTTGATAGTGTACATAGTCCAAGTGCTGTCCCAATAACTCCGACAGGTAAATTTCTAAAATGTTTAATAATCCCTCCAATTAATAATAATTTGTTATAATGAAATCAAATGGGCTTCTAATTTCCCCAATATTGTATCACTTTTTCCCGGGGAGAGGAAAAAATGTATTATTAAGGAGAGTAGTGAAAAAAAATTCAAACGACATGTAATCTATGTGCACTGGCTTGTGGACTGGATTTTACAGTAGAAAATAATAAGATTATTAATGTAAATGCAAATGCTGAATTTCCAGTTAACCAAGGGAAAGCATGTATTAAAGGGCTTAGCTTAGATAAGCAGTTAACAAAGTTTAAACCAGGTTCAAAACCTGTAGTAAATGGTCAAGGAGTAGAATGGGATGTCGCTTTCAAATTTACAGCTGATAAGCTAAATGAAATTAAAGCAACTTATGGTGGTGATGCTATTGGCGGTATCTCAACAGGACAAATGCCACTTGAGGACATGGCTTTATTAGGTCATGTGATGAGAAATGAACTAAAAGCACACTTAGATGGTAATACAAGACTTTGTATGGCAACTAGTGTTGTTGCTCACAAACAGAGTTTTGGTTTCGATGCTCCACCTTATACTCTTGAGGATGCTGAGCTATCAGACACAATTATTTTAATTGGGGCTAACCCGGTTGTTGCGCACCCAGTACTTTGGGGGCGTATTAAACATAGTAACCGTCCTGGACGTAAGGTGATTGTAATTGATCCACGTCAAAGCGAGACTGCAAAGAATGCAGATCATTATTATCAAGTGACACCGAAAACAGACAACGTTCTAATGTATACAATTGCAAACTATTTAATTTCTAATGGTTTAATTGATAATGATTATATTCAAGCTTCTGTAAATAACTTCGAAGAGTTTAAAGTATTTGTTTCTGATTACAGTTTAGAATTTGGTAGTCAAATTACAGGAATTAGTTCTGAGCAGATTATCGAGTTATGCACAATGATAGCTGAAGGTAAGGCCGTTTCATTATGGTGGACTATGGGGATAAATCAAAGTTACGATGCAGTACGTACGGCACAATCAATTATTAATATTGCTTTGATTACTGGAAACATGGGTCGCCCAGGTACTGGTGCAAATTCACTTACAGGTCAAAGTAATGCAATGGGTTCTCGTGCATTTTCACACCAAGCCGGATTATTCGGTGGTGGTGATTTTGATAACCCCAAACGTCGTTCAGCGATTTGTGAGGCATTACAAATTAGTGATGAGTATTTAATTGATAAACCAACAAAACCATACAACGCGATTATTGAAGGAATTGAAAGTGGTGAAATTAAAGCTTTATGGGTTGTTTGTACTAATCCACGTCATAGTTGGACAAATAATGAAACTTTTGTAAAAGCAGTAGAAAAGTTAGAATTATTTATCGTTCAAGATATTTTTGCAGATACTGATACGAGTAAGCTTGCTGATGTGTACTTACCAGTAGTGCCTGCAATTAAGAAAAATGGAACGCTAATTAATACTGAACGTCGTTTATCACCAGTTCGCCCGGTTCTTGATTTAGAGGAAAATGAAATGACTGATTACGATGTCTTCTTTAAAATTGGTCAATATTTAGGAATGGGAGATAACTTAAACGGCTGGGAAACGCCACAAGGTGCATTTGAACTTATGAAAAAATGTTCTGCTGGAATGCCAGTAGATATTACCGGAGTAAAGTGGGATGATTTAACGTATAGTCGCGGTATTCAATGGCCATTCAAAGCTGGAGATAAATTAGAAAATGATCAGCGCCGTTTATTTGAGGATGGTAAGTACTATACACCAAGTGGAAAAGCAAATCTAATGTTTAGTGACCCTTTAAGCAATCCCGTTCCAACGAATGAAGAGTTTAATATTGTTTTAAATACAGGTCGAGGGACTGTAGGGCAATGGCATACTTCTGTTCGTTCTCGTGAATTCAAAGTTGTAACTGATGCAGTTCATGATGAGGCTTATATATTAATTAATGCTGAAGATGCAAAAACTGTTGGTGTTGAAAACTTAGGATTAATTGATGTGACTTCAATCAACGGACATACGTCAAGATTTAAGGCTGTTGTCTCAGATCAAATGGCAGTGGGACAAATCTTTGCACCGATGCATTATGTAGAGACTAACAAACTATCTTTATCACTGTATGATCCGTTCTCAAAAGAACCTTCATATAAATATGCACCAGTAAAATTAACAAGAGTAGAGGGGAAATAATGGAGAGAATTAATATTGATCGAAATAAATGTATTAGTTGTTTAACGTGTGTTTCAGCTTGTCGTTTCTCACATGATGAAATTGATAGCCGTAACCGTGTAGTAATTAGTAGTGAGGGTGTTAACTCGCCAATTTTCTGTCGTCACTGTGATCAACCAGAATGTGTATATACGTGTATGACTGGAGCAATGTATAAAGACCCTGAAACTGGATATGTTCAATATGATAAAGATCATTGCGCTAGTTGTTACATGTGTATTATGGCTTGTCCTTATGGTGTTTTAAAAGCAGATAGTATTGTTCAAAAAGAGATTAAGAAATGTGATATGTGTGTAGATCACGAAAGTGGTTCTCCACAATGTGTTGATAACTGTCCGATGGGTGCAATCTTTTTAACGGAGGTAAACTAATGAATTTTTTAATCTTAGGATCAAGTGCTGCTGGAATTAATGCAGCCCGTGAATTACGTAAATTAAACCATGATGCAAACATAACGGTTGCATCAAAAGATAAGATTTTAGTTTCAAGATGTATTTTACACCATTATATTGAAGGAAAGCGTGACGAGACAATGTTACACTTTGCCGGGCCTAATGTGATTGAAGAGCATAACATTAATTTCTTAAAAGGGTATACAGCTACAAATGTTAATACTACGGATAAACTAGTTACGTTTGATAATGGTGAAGTAATTGCATATGATAAGTTACTAATTGCAACTGGTTCAAGTTCATTTATTCCACCAGTACCTGGACTACGAGAGGGGAAACAAGTAATTGGTTTACGTGATTTAGAAGATGCAGTGCGCATTAAAGAGGCAATTAAACCAGGAATGAATATTGCAATCATTGGTAGTGGTCTAGTTGGTATGGATGCATTAGAAAGTTTAACTCACTACGATGTGAACATTCACTTAGTTGATGGTGCAGATCATTTATTAAACTTACAATTAGATGAAAGAAGCAGTAACACATATTATGAAGCTGCGAAAAAGTTTGGCGTAACTGGTCACTTTAGTGTTTTTGCCAAAGAGGTACATTTAGATTCTGAAAACAATGTAACAGGATTAGAGCTTGCTAATGGTGAGAAGTTTGATGTGGACTTAATTATTGCATCAGCAGGTACGCGATCAAATATCAGTTTTTTACAAGACAGTGAAATTGAACTATGGGAACGTGGACTTAAGTTTGATGATTATGGACGTACAAATGTTGAAGATGTCTATGGAGCTGGAGATGTTTCTGGTGTTCATCCAATTTGGCCAATGGCAGTTAAAGAGGGAATTATTGCTGCAACTAATATGTCGGGTGGTAACACTGTAATGGATGATTTCTTTGCTAGTAAAGCAACGATGAATTTCTTTGGAATTCCAACTATGTCTGTTGGTAGTTTAAAAGAAGAAGAAGGTGTTGAATTTAAAATTTACGATGACGGTCAAGTTTATCGTAAACTAGCGATTAAACAAGGGAAAGTTGTAGGAGCTATCTTACAAAACGATATTGATTACGGTGGAATCTTAATCCAACTAATCAAACGCGATTTACATATAGATAATTTATCTAAGGATGTATTTGAATTAGATTATTCAGATTTCTTTAACTTAGATGATAATGTTGAGTACCAATATTAGTAATAATAACAAATAAACCTAAGGCTATAATTAGTCTTAGGTTTTTTAGTAAATGAGAAGAAGATATGGCAATATTTGAAAGTGTTGATATAGGTGCGCTGAGTGAGGGGAAAAGAAAGAAATTTGCAAGATATGAGTTGATTCTTACTTTCTTAGAATTGGTCGGAGGAGTTATGTTCATCATTGGATCATTTTTATTTCTAAATGAGAGCACAACGCTATTAGGAACTTACTTCTTTATCGTTGGTTCATTTTTCTTTGTGCTTAGACCAACAGTTAAATTTATTCGTGAGTTTCACCGATTTCGAAATAATAGATATTAAAAATAGTCCACTACAGTTGTAGTGGGCTTTTTGTTTGTTATAGTTTACGAGGAGTAAATTCACGGCGTCTACGCATTGGGCGTTTTAGTTTACCATCCATATCAGCGTTAATCTTATCTAGTAAATATGCAAGTTGTTGTTTTTCTTCATCAGTTAAGTTATCAAGCGTAATCGGATTAAACTCACCATTACGGTTAGACTCAACTCGACCTTTTACGGTCATTGTAATAATGAACCCACGACAGGACTAGACCCTCGTACAAGAGGTGAGTTGTGGAATGTAATTCGTGACTTAGCAAAGAATGGCTCGACAATAGTATTAACTACACAGTATTTAGAAGAAGCAGACCAACTTGCAGATTGAATTGGGATTATTGATCAAGGGAAACTAATCTCGCTAGGGATGCCTGATTAACTTAAAAATGAACTTGCTAGTACACAACTTGAAATTAACCTAATCAATAATGAGCAATTAGATGAATGTATTAGTGTAGTTAGAGGTGTTACTGATAGTAGTGTTACAACATTACCTGAAATGAATAGCATAGCAATTTAATTAGTAGATACAAAAGTAATGATGAAGATATTATTTGAGCTTGAAAAAGCAAATATTCTAATTCATCAGTTTGCTGTTCGTAAGCCAAGTTTAGATGAAGTATTTTTAGAAACAACAAGTAAAAAAGGAGAAGACAATGAATAATTATACAAAGGATCAAAGTGTTTTAACATTTATAAATGATTGTTTAGTAATGGCAAAACGTAACTTATTAAAGACCAAACATAATCCCGAGAAATTATTTGATGTAACAATCCAGCCATTAATCATGATGGTAATGTTTAGTTTCTAGTTTGGTGGAGCAATTAGTGGGAGTGTCGAAGAGTTTAACTCTTTGTTTTTTAAATATTATTAAATAGGTAAAATAATTCCCTCTTTAAGGAAAAAATTGATAAACTATGTGTGTAAAATTTTATTAGGGAGATTAGATGTATAATTTAGCAATGGAAAAAGTAGCAACAGCAGCAGTTGGGAAAGTTAAGCTGTATGGTTCAAAAGGAAGATATTTTGTAGCATCAATGATGGCGGGGGCCTTCGTAGGACTTGGAATATTATTAATTTTTTCAATTTCAGGAATGTTAGCAGATAGTAGTGCTAAATCAATTGTAATGGGAATCAGTTTTGGTATTGCCTTAAGTTTAGTAATTATGGTTGGAAGTGAATTATTCACAGGGAATAACTTTGTAATGACAATTGGTAGTATGAATAAATCAGTTAAGTGGAAAGATACAATTGAGACGTGGGTTGTTTGTTATATTGGAAACTTAGTAGGTGCGTTAGTTGTAAGTGCCTTCTTTGTTATGGCCAATGTAGGAATGGACAACGGAGCAATTACTGCACTAGCTGGAGCTGCAACTGCAAAAGCAGCAATGCCTGCAGGTGTATTAATTTTCAGAGGAATCTTATGTAATATCTTAGTGTGTCTAGCAGTGTTCTGTTCAATTAAGATGGAAAATGAAGTAGCAAAATTAATTATGATTTGGTGGTGCTTATTTGCATTCATTACATCAAGCTACGAACACTCGATAGCAAATATGACTATTTACTTTACATCAATTTTAGGTGGTGCTGATGTTAGTGCCTTACAAATGATTTATAACTTAGGATTCGTTACAATTGGTAATATGATTGGTGGTATCTTATTAGGTGCATCATACTATTACTTAGGAAGCAAGAAATAAAGGGGTAATATGAAGAAACTTTTAAGTACAGTTATTGTCGGTCTTTTAATTTTAAGTGGATGTCAAAGCCAAGCAGTAAATACTGTTGCTTTAGAGTTCACAAAATCAGGAGATGACTATAGCTTAAACACAACGGAAGAAATGACAACTTATAATCAACTTATAACAGATTTAACTAACCTACAAGTAGACTTAAATGCTGATACTCCTGTTGCAGTCTTAGCAACAAGTACTGCAAACATTTTAGATAGTATTGGATTAAATATTATTGCCGTAACTGATAGTAAGGATTTAAATCAAAATTTAACTGATAAATTAGCAAATGGTGAAATTACAAATCTTGGTAGTGCATTAGAACCTAATTTAGAATTACTATACCAAGTAGAACCTGATGTTGTGTTTGTAGGTAGCAATATGCCTCATACAGATCAATATGATTTCTTAGACAATCTAGTTGTTTTACCTCAAGAAAATTATCCGGAAATTTTCTACACAGTATATGGACTTATGGAACAGTTTAGTTTAGGTGATCAGGCGCAAGCTGTTTTCAATCAACTAGTAACAACTGACCAAGAAGCTAAGTCACTTATTAGTGATCAAGATTTAGGTGATGTAGCTATTTTAAAATATGCATATGGTAATGTAACAATTGCCCCAGATAATACATATGCTGGTAGTTTACTGACAGAATTAAGTATTGATAACATGTATGGAGATTTAAAGGATGTAGATTTACCTATGGACCGTGAACGTTTACTAACTGATGATCCAGACATGATTATCGTTTATGGTAAAGGCGAAGAGGCAGTTAGTGAAATAAATGATTTAATTGCCAGTTCAAAACTTGATAGTTTGACTGCGGCACAGAAGAATCAGATATATGTCTTGGAATCTCAATCTTTAAATGTAGATGTTGATTCTCCAGCCACATTACTTGAACTTAGTAAGGATGTATATGGACAATAGAACAAAAAGAATAGTAATTGGACTCCTAATTTTATTAGGAGCAATTGCTTTTTTTAGCATTATTTTTGGGACGAAACTTATTAATCCATTAAATCCTAACAATAGTGTTATTGATAATCAAATCATATTTGAACTGCGAATGCCGCGAACAATTGCTGCAATTATTAGTGGGATGACACTAGCAGCTGGTGGACTGTTAATTCAAATTTCAATGAATAATCAATTGGCTGATACATCTATTCTTGGTTTTCAATCTGGTGCAACGCTAGTAGCATTAGTTATCATGTTAGCAATCCCAAGTTTATATCCATTCTTACCACTGTTTGCATTTATTGGTGGAATATTAGTTTATGGATTAATCTATTTAATTTCGAAAAAGAATTCGAGTTCGGTGTTCCTAATTGTAGCTGGTATTGCAATTAGTAGTATTATCCGCTCGATGATAAATTTAGTATCAACTTTATTTGCTGAGAACTTACAAAGTACGATAGCGTGGACAAATGGGTCATTAAATACGGTACAACCAAACGATGTAAAGTTAATGATTATGTATAGTATTGTTTTGCTTTTGGTTGCGCTCATTGTTTCAACACGTGTCGATATTTTACTATTAGATGATGATTATTTACATAATATTGGAGTTAATAGTCAAAGATACCGTCTTCTTATTGCTGCAGTAGCAATTTTATTATCAGCTGTATCAGTTAGCTTTGTAGGAACAATCGGATTCGTTGGTTTGCTAGCACCGCATATCGCGCGTAGATTAGTTTCAAACTCGGGATATAATCTGATGCCAGTAACTATCCTAATCGGGGGAATTTTAGTTGCTGGTTGTGATTTATTGCAAAGGCTTATTTTTCCTATATATGAAATACCGGTAGGGATTACAATGAGTTTTATTGGTGGAACCTATTTAGTAATTCTACTTATAAGGAGTAATAATGTTAGAGTATAAAAATATAAGTTACGAAATAGCGGATAAGCAAATTCTAGATAATATTAACTTTAAATTAGAAGCAGGCAAGATTACTGCAATTCTTGGGAGCAACGGTAGTGGTAAGAGTAGTTTGATTAAGTTGCTTTTAAAAAACAAGCGTGAGTATAGTGGTGAGATTACTATTAGTGGTAAGCCATTTATTAAAACGAGTGATGTTTCTATTCTAATGCAAAGTACAATTATTCCAGATCACTTTACAGTTTATGACTTTATGAAATATAGTTTAATTGGCAGTAGATCAATATTATCTAAAATTACAACAAAAGATGACCAGCAAATCGATAGTTGTTTAGAAAAGTGTGATAGCTTACAATTTAAAGATAAGTTAATTTCAAATCTTAGTGGTGGTGAACGTCAACGTATTATTATTAGTAGTGCCTTACTGAATAATCCAAGGTTATTAATCCTTGATGAACCAACAACTTTCTTAGATATTAAATATCAAACAATCATCTTAAACCTTATTAAAGAACTTAATGATAAAGAACAAATGACTATCTTAATTGTCATTCATGATCTCAATCATGGACTAAGACTTGCTGATAATGTTATTTTACTTAAGCAAGGTAAAATTGTCGAAGATAAACTTGCTACAGAAATTAGTGAGCAGGATTTAAAACTAGCATTTGATATTGAATTTAATCGCCATGGAAAAAATACATTCATCACTAATATCTAATCTATATTAAATTGAGAAGAGTTTATTAAGGACTCATTTTTATTAATAATATATTTCTTTTGATTGTCGTTTGAAGTTTTAAAAAGATTTAAAACTTTGAATTAATTACCCTAAAGTTTCAAAAGTATTTAAAACTTACTTGATGCTGCGGTATTATTAGTTTTTTAAATAACATATCATAACGATAAGGAGTGAGACCTAGTGTCTTCACTCCTTTTATATTTGTATATTACATGATATCAGATAAGTAAGTACCTTCGAATGATTTGTAAAAAGCTTTGTATTGCTCTTTTAACATATGTCTAAATTTACAATCAGCAGGCATATTACAGTTTGCACAATCATGTTTAAAGTCTTCCATTTTAACTTCTTCAATTGCTAAGATTAAGTCATAGATATGAATATCAGTTGTATCCTGTGCTAACTTAATTCCTCCATTACGACCACGGACGCTTTTTATTACATCTAATTTTACTAAATCTTGAACAATTTTACGAGTATGTTCATATGCGATATCAAGTTCATCAGATACATTTTTAATATCTAATAATTGATCGCTTTGTTTAGAATGAAGAGCTAAATGGATAAGCACCTTCATTGTATAGTGTGTTTTCTTCTTAATTTGCATAGATATATTATAACATAGCTTTTGCCATCTCAATATCTAAAATTAAAACACCAATATATTGGAAAAATTTTCCAAGGGTTTACGATTATTTGTTAAAATAAATAGGTAATTAATTTACCTATAATAAGGAGGAGTATGGAATTAAATTATAATCAATTTGTTAATAGTATTAATGAGTTAGCTAAAGACTATCGTTTCTTTGGTCCAGTTAGGCATGAAAAGCGAGGGCGTTACTCAGATACTGATTTAGTTTACTATGAGGTTGTAGATGACTTTTCAATGTTAGACTTTAGTGTAAAAAGTAACTTCAGTGCAAAAGAGATTGCTACACCGATGAACCAAACATTGTTCCATTTTAGAGATGGAGAAATTATTGAAGCTGGGTATGACAATCGTCCAGTAATTGTATTTTTAAGAAGTTGTGATTTACATGCATTTAAGCGTTTAGACGAAATCTACTTAAATAATAAATATATGGATGTTTACTATAAGCGTTTAAGAGATTTATTATCATTTGCTGTAATCGGTTGTAAAACTGGTTTTGATAGCTGTTTTTGTACCGCGTTTGGGACTAATACGACAGATCAATATCAGATTGGTATCAACTTAAACGGTGATACAGTTAATGTAGATGTTAAAGATGATCGTTTTGATGTATTTGGTGACAATGATAGTGACTTTATTTTAGACCACGTAACAGAAAACCAAAATGAAGTTAAATTACCTAAATTAGTTAATTTAAGTGATGTTATTGACTCAGATATTTGGGATGAATACAACACTAGATGTATTGGTTGTGGTTCATGTAACTTCGTATGTCCGACGTGTTCTTGTTTTACAACTCAAGATATTAGTTATGATGAGTCTAATACAACTGGTGAGCGTAAACGTGTAATGGCTAGTTGTATGGTTGATGGATTTAGTTCGATGGCTGGAGGTCATAACTTCCGTGAGAAAAATGGTGAACGTATGCGCTTTAAATTAATGCACAAAGTTAATGACTTTAATAAGCGTTTTGGTTATGATATGTGTGTTGGTTGTGGACGTTGTGATGATGTATGTCCAGAGTTAATTTCATTCTCTGCACAAATTAATAAACTAAGTAATGAAGTGGGGGGGCGTGATGAATAATATTTATATGCCGACAAAACATGCGATTAAAAAGATAACAAAATTACAAGATATTGAATGGTTATTTGAAGTTGAATTCGAGCGTGCAGATGAGTGTAATCCCGGTCAATTTATTCAAATTTCAATCCCAATGGTTGGAGAGGCACCACTATCAATTACGAAAATTAATAAACAAGATAAAACTATCGAGTTTTTAATCCGTAAAGTTGGTAAAGTAACGAATAAATTATTTGAACTTGAAGTAGGAGACTATTTCTTCTTACGTGGTCCATTTGGAACTACGTTTGAATTAGATAAGTACGAAGGTAAAGACTTAATTGTAATCTCAGGTGGTAGTGGACTTGCTCCAGTACGTCCAATTGTAAGTCACTTTATTGGAAATGAAAACTTCCACCTTATCTCTGGTTTCAGGGATAACAAAGGTGTTTTATTCTTAGATGAAGTAAGAACTTGGCAACAAACTAACTCTGATGTAATTATTACATTAGATAAAAATGTAGATGAAGATCCAACAATGAATGAAGGGCTAGTTACTAAATATATCGAAAGTACACTAGCTAAAGTTGATATTAATAACTTAGTAGTAGTTGTAGTTGGACCACCTATCATGATGCACTTTGCATGTTTAGAACTTAGCAAACATGGTGTTTCAGATGAAGATATTGTAGTTAGTTTTGAACGTAACATGAGTTGTGCAGTTGGAAAGTGTGGACACTGTAAGATTGATGAAACTTATGTTTGTTTAGAAGGACCTGTGTTTAGCTATACCAAAGGAAAGAAATTATTAGATTAGGAGATGGACAATGAGTGTAGATATTAATAGAAAAAAAGTTACTAAGAATGCATTTCGTGTAACAAAAGACCGTAATTTAACTGCCTTACGTGTCCGCGTTCCGGGTGGTAAGATTCCAGCTAATTTATTAGCTAAAGTAGCTTTAATTGCTGAAAAATATGGTAATGGTGAAGTTCACATTACAACAAGACAAGGTTTTGAAATTTTAGGTATTCCATGGGCGAACATGGATGCTTGTAATGAAGAGGTTCAAGCTTTAATTGAAGGATTAGAAATCAATCAAAATGATGGGGACCGCGGTTATAGTGCAGCAGGTACGCGTAATATTGCATCTTGTATTGGAAATCAAGTATGTCCTAATGCTGCTTTCAATACTACTGACTTAGCGCGTAAGATTGAAAAGGCAGTGTTCCCAAATGACTTCCACTTCAAAATTGCAATTACTGGTTGTCCAAATGATTGTCAAAAGATTCGTATGCATGATTTTGGGATTACTGGGATGGCAATGCCGGAACTAAAGTCAGACCGTTGTATTTCATGCCAGGCTTGTTTTAAACGTTGTACACGAGTGAGTACTGGTGCAATTGAAATGAAAAATGGAAAGCCAGTTCGTGATCCTAACTTATGTATCGGATGTGGAGAATGTGTACGTGTTTGTCCAGCAGGTGCTTGGCAACGTAGTCCAAAGAAATACTACCGTCTTGCACTAATGGGACGTACTGGTAAAAAGAATCCTCGTTTAGCTGAAGACTTTTTAATTTGGGCTGATGAAGAATCAATTATTAAAATCATTACTAATACATATGATTATGTAAATGAATATATTGATCGTACATTACCAAAAGAACATATCGGTTATATCGTTGACCGTACAGGATTTGCTGAATATAAAAAGTGGGCTCTAAAAGATGTAAACTTAGGTGATGCAACAATTGTTCGTGAAACAATTAACTGGAGTGGAGTTCATTATCCAAAACGTGAACAAGCAAATCAGTCAAACCGTGGTTGTCAATAATGATTATTTGTTTATATCATGGTAGTAGTTTCAAAGAAGTAAATGAATCACAAACCAAAGTAATGACTGACTACATAAAATCATCTTTTCCAGACCATAGTGTAACAGAAGCATATTATTCTAAACATGTACTTGAAACAATGGTAAGGCGTGGAACGCCACTAGTTAGCTTTGAGCAGTGTTTGGCCAGTAACTACAATAATGAGCATATTTATGTCTTAATCACTAATATGATGGATGGAGAAGAGTATAAGCGTATATTAGATACAATTGCTAAAGTTGATACAGATAACAAAGTCAAAAGTACGAAGTATTTACTTGATAAATCAAATATCTATAATTTGGCTGAAGCAATCATTGAAAAGGATATAACAACTTTACATATTGGTCATGGGAATACAATTAACAATAGTGACTATCAGATGTTAAATGATATCTTAAGTGAAAGTAATAACTATGTTACAACTTTAAAATCAGACATTGATAGTGTAATAAGTGAAAACTTATATAGCAAAAAGGTTTTAATAAAACCACTTATGATTACAAGCGCATATCATGCTAAACATGATATTGAAGTAATTATAAAAAACAAGTGTGAGCAACTTGGTTATACACCAACACTAGATTTAACTCCACTTGCAACAAATAAAAAAATTTTACAAATGTGTGTTTCGAACCTATCGGAACTAATTAATAACTAAAAAATATTTAATACTTAAAGCTGAAGATTGCCGTCTTTAGTAAAAAAGATGGAAATTATTCCATCTTTATTTTTTGTCTATTAAGTTTATAAATTGACCATAACCACGAGCTTCCATTTCTTCAAGGGGAATGAATTCAAGGGCAGCACTATTGATACAATAACGAATTCCGCCTAAGTGGGCAGGAGCGTCGGGGAAGACATGACCTAAGTGCGAGTTGCTATTTTTAGCAATAACTTCTGTTCTAGTCATTCCAAAACTATAATCATCTTTGTAAGTTACAACTGAGTCATCTATTGGCTTTGAAAATGATGGCCAACCACAGCCAGACTCAAATTTGTCACTTGAAATAAATAATGGCTTCTTAGTAATAATATCTACATAGATACCCGGTTTAAAATTAGCATTGTACTCATTATCAAAAGGTGGTTCAGTCGCTTTGTTTTGAGTAACATCAAATTGTAATTTTGTTAAATGTCTTAATTTGTCCATAGTCTCTCCTTTACTCAATTTTATCATGTAGTTGTAACTATTTTTGATACGCACTTAAAAATTGTATTTGATTTTATTAACAACATATTAACTAAAATGCTAGACACAATTATCTATATGTGGATATTAGAAATTAGTAGTAATCAGTGGTATCCTTAAGGTATAAGGAGGTAGTATGTTAAAGAAAATATATGCAGATAAAATGGGTGGTAGTGACCTTGGCTGGTTAAAGAGTAAATTTCACTTTTCATTCTCAAATTACTACAACCCATCAAATATAAATTTTGGTGACTTACGTGTTTTAAATGACGATTTGATTGCAAGTGGACAGGGATTTGATATGCACCCTCATAAGGATATGGAAATTCTTACATATGTAATTGATGGGGAATTAACACATGAAGATAATATGGGAAACAAATGCGTAATTAAACGTGGAGAGATTCAATACATGAGTGCGGGAACAGGAGTTAGTCATAGTGAACACAACTTTGGAGATGAAATCTTAAGACTTATCCAAATTTGGATTTATCCGGATCGAGAAGGATATAAGCCAGATTATGGTGATGCAAGCTTTGATTGGGACTTACGTATCAATAATTGGTTTAAACTAGCTGGTAATGTGAATAGTAATGCACCGATTAAAATTTACCAAGATGTAAGTATTGATGTAACCTATTTAGAAGAAGGTCAGGAAATTGATTATCCGGTAAGAGCTGATCGCCAAGCTTATTTAGTTCAATTAGAAGGAATGTCAATTATTAATGATGTTAATTTAAACGCACGCGATGCTTTAGAAATAATCGAAGAAGATATTAAGATTAAAGCAGTAACAGATTCTCATTTATTTATTATTGAAATGGTAAAAAGATAACTAGCAAGATTATTTCTTGCTAGTTTTTTGTTTATAATAGTTCTCTTTTAATTTCTTTTGATATGCATCGATTTCTGGTTTATTAATTATTTTAATATTACGCTTATCACGGCTAGAATAATGCTCTTTAGGTTTTGTATCTAAACTTTGTTCATACTGTTTAATCTTAGTAATAAAGTTAGAACTAATAACTCCAGTTGGAAGCGCAATTATTCCGATTCCTAAAAATGAGGATATAAGTGATACTGCTTGACCGACTGGGGTAATTGGGTAAATATCCCCATACCCTACGGTTGTTAAAGTAATACCTGACCAATAGAAAGCAAGTAGATAATTGTTATCAAAAGTCTCGGGCTCGATATTGAAGACAATAACACTAGTAATAAACATATAGATAATTGCGATATAGAAGATACTTTGGAATAAGAATAAATTCTCTTTGATAATACTTGCTAATAACGCAACCCCTTTAACTCTAAATGCCGCACTAAATAATCTTGCTAGTAATAGTAAACGGAAGATATTAAAGAATGGCAAGAAAGATATTAAGGCTGCAATGTCAAAATACATATAGATGCCATGTAATGTTCGGTCCTTAAATCTAATAATGAATTCAATTAAAAAGTATGTAAAGAATAGCATATCTAAGTGAATTGTAAAACCGTGAAAATCGATGATATATGGGTTATTAATAGTAACTAAAGGAACTAAAGCTGCAAAAGTCATAATCGTATTTGTAGTTCCAAAAAATAGTGGCTTTACTAGGTTATAAAGTTTATGCATAATCCCCCTTTATTTAAGTATAGCAAAAAACTACCACATAATAAAAATTTGTTGCTATACTTGTCATTATATAGGAGTAAAATGAAATTAACAGATTTTTTAAGTATAAAAAAAGGGAGTGCAAGCCCGCAAAAAGTTTATGCAGATATGAAAGCGAATTTAGTATTTAATACACCGGAAGCATTCATTTTAATGTGTGCAATTGTAATCGCCTCAATTGGACTAAATGTTGGTTCAACTGCAGTCGTGATTGGAGCAATGCTAATCTCACCACTAATGGGGCCAATTCAAACAATTGGATTCTCATTTGCAAGCGGTAACAAAGATATGTTGAAGAAGGCGATTAAGTTATTTGTAATCCAAGTATTAATCGCGATTGGTAGTTCAACAATCTACTTTTTAATATCACCATTAAACCAAGCTACAGCTGAAATAATTAGTAGAACAAGCCCGACGTTCTGGGATGTTTTAATTGCCATCTTCGGGGGATTAGCTGGAATCATTGGTGTTACGCGTGCTGAGAAGTCCAATGTAATTCCTGGAGTTGCGATTGCAACAGCACTTATGCCACCGTTAGCAACAGTAGGATTTGGAATTGCCCACTTTAATTTCCAATATGCAATTGGTGCTTTTTATCTATTTGCAATTAATGCAATCTTTATTATTATTATTGCAAGTACAGTTGGGGTTATATTAATTGGGATGCGTAAGTTTGATATTGAGAGTTTTACAACAGATAAGCGAAATCGACGTCAATTACAAATTGCTTTATTAGTAATTATCATTCCGAGTTTAATTTCGTCATTCACATTAATTGAATCACAAGTTGTAAATAGTAATGTATCGGCACTTGTTATGAACCAAATTGAAAGTGATAGTCGTAAGGTAGTAAGTACTGAAATTGATTATGATAGTAAGCAAGTAACTCTAATTGTTGTTGGTACATATATTACCGATCATGAGCTAAACTCAATTAAGGAAACTTTAACTGAGTATAACTTAGAAGGTTATGATGTCAAGATAATACAAAGTTCAGTTAAAGACACAATTACGAGTACAATTGAAGCGGTAGGTAATAAAGATGAGTAAACACTTAAAACTATTTATATTACTATTAATTTTATATATTGGACTCGGTTTACCTGATTCATTATTATCAACAACTTGGCCTGATATTTCCAAAGATATAAATGTATCAGTTGGGTACATTTCAGTTTTTAGTATTATTGCTATTTTCTGTTCGATGATAAGTAGTAGTATGACATACAAACTAAACAGCTTATTAGGAGTCGTCAACGTTATTCTGTTATCAATGTTCATGTGTTTCAGTGGGATTATAATCTTCTTAGTATTTAGAAACTTTGAAAGTTTAATCTTAGTCCAAGTTATTATGGGATTAGGAGCAGGGGCAATCGACTCCAATGTAAACTTTATAGCAAGTCAAAATCTAAAAGTCGGAGAGATGAACTTCTTACATGGATTCTGGGGAGTAGGAGTTACACTTACACCACTAATAACAACAGCTGTTTACACTTTAGGTTTTAATGAGTGGGCAGTGTATGCGGTTGTAGCCGGTTTATTCGTATTATTAATTGGTTACGCCTACATGTTTAGAGAACTATTAGATGTTGAAATTAGCGATGTGCAAAGTGAAGGTGCTAAACTACGTGTTAAAGGTAAAGATATGTTAGGAATTGCTATTTACTTTTTATATGGTGTAGAGTTTTTAATTGGAACTTTTCTTGCTAGTTATCTAGTAACGATAATCGGAGTTTCGAGCGCAAAAGCAGCCTTTGCGGTGTCATGCTATTGGGGTGGACTGATGGTATCTAGATTACTCATGCCTATTATTTTCAAATATGTAAAGAGTAGTAAGGTTTTATATTTACATATAAGCATTCTAACTTTATGCGCATTCCTAATTAATGTTGACAGTTATAATCTTCTGATCCTTACATTTATTCTAATTGGTTATTGTTTTGGTCCAATCTTTCCAACCTTTGTTCATTACACAGAAAGAATTAATGGTGAACAAGCCGGGTTTTATATTTCTCGTCAAATTAGTAGCATGTACTTATCAATCTTTTTAAGTCAAGTATTAGTCGGTGCCTTAGCTACTAAGTATTCACTTGCCTTTTTCTCATCGATTGTAATGATTATGATTTTACTGCTAGTAGTGTTTATCTTCATATATTTAAATACATATAAATCAGTAATCGATTAGAAAATAATGCTATAATCAAATTAGATAAGTCACGGGTACCGAAAGGTTGAGAAACACCGTATAAACCTGATCTAGGTAATTCTAGCGTAGGGAGACTAAAACCACATAACTACTTTCCGTGATTTATCGTTAATAGGAGGTAGTGATGAAAATTCAAGCAAGTTTAAAGGTAATGCCAAGTGGTATTGACCAGAAAGAAGTTTACGACAAAGTAAACGAAGTAATCGAAATGATTGCAGATAGTAATTTAAAGTATCAAGTAGGAAGCAGCGAGACAACGGTTGAAGGAGAATACAAAGACGTTTTTGGTTTAGTTGAAAGTATTCACAACAAACTAGTTGCTGATCAGTTACGTCAAATAACGATGATTATTGTTACTGACTACAATGTTGAAAATACGTATATGGATGAGAAGCTAGAAAATGTTCAAAATTACTTAGGACGTGATGCTGATGAAACGTTATAAGTTATTTATTATTAGTAGTTTATTAGTATTAGCAGGTTGCGGTAGTAATGATCAAGTTCAGGATGTAACTTTAATGTTAGACTATACGCCAAATACTAATCATACTGGGATTTATGTAGCAGATAGTTTAGGATATTATGAAGATGCAGGAATCAATTTAGATATTGTAATGCCTAGTAACGTAGCGACTGAATCAGTTGTTGCAACAGGAAGCAGTCAGTTCGGAATCAGCTACGGTGAGAACGTAGAAATGTTCAATGATAGCGAAGAGGCACTTACTAGTATTTACGGAATCTTAAATACTAATACAAGTGGTTTCTTATCGAGAGCCGAAGATAATATTACAAGACCAAAAGACTTTGAGGGTAAAACTTATTGTGGTTGGGGAAGTGATATCGAGTCTAGTTTAATTAATACTTTAGTATTAGCTGATAATGGAGATCCAAGTAAGGTCGATAACATTGTTGCATCATCTAATTTAATGACTGAAGATGATTGTGATTTTGTTTGGTCATATGAAGCATGGGATAACATCAACTTAGAAAATAATGGAGTTGAATATAATTATATTCCATTCACAGATTATGGAGTTGATTGGTATACACCAGTAATCATTACTAGTAAACAGCTAGAAGAAGAAAATCCAAAACTTGTTGAAGACTTTGTTAGTGCTACTCAAAAAGGATACGAATACGCAATTGAGAATCCAGAAGAGAGTGCACAAATATTATTAGATGCGGCGCCAGAATTAGATAGTGATTTAGTAAATGCATCACAAACGCACATTACTCAGTACTATCAAACTGAAGGTGAAGAGCTTGGTTACCAGAGTCCAGAACTTTGGCAACAGTTCACAGAGTGGATGAATGAAAATGGAATTGTTAGTTTAGAGACTAGTGATTCATTATTCACAAATGATTATATTTAATATACAATTAGGAGTCAGGGGAACCTGCTCCTTTTTTTTTGCCAATTGATATACCTGGGATATAATGTGTCAATGATAAATTGGGAATACTGTGGGGTGTTTGAGATAACTAAGTGGGAAAAGCCAATATAACACTTTAATTTTATAATATATGTATTAGATAGTTGACAAGGTATAGAAACAGAGTTATGATATTTGATGGAGGAAAAATATGACTATTGTATTAATCGAGTTTTTTTTAGTAGCAATTATTGTTGTTATCGCATCTAAACGCTTAGCTGACGATGCTGAAATTATTGAACAACATAGCTCATTTAACCCAATTTTTATGGGATTAGTATTATCAGCTGCTACGTCATTACCTGAGTTGGTTTCGTCACTAACGTCAATTAGTTTAGGTAATGATGTGACAGCAGTATCAAACGTACTTGGATCAAATGTATTCAACGTATTCGCATTAGCTGTTTTCAACGTTATGTTATTTAGACATAAAATTTTCCGTCGTGTAGCTCCTGAAACATTCAAGACAGCTTCAGTTGCAATCGTTATGTATACACTTATGATTGGAAGTTTAATCTTACATCATGTATTTAATATTGATTTATTATTCTTAGGTTTACCAGTAACTATTACAAGTTTAATGATTGCCGGTATTTACTGTTACTCAATTTATAAGTCTGGTAATGATAGTGATGAAGTTCATGATATAGGTGAGAAACGTAGTATAAATAAAGAGATTAAAGAATTTATTATCTTAGTAATTATTAACGTTTTTGCATCAATGATTTTAGCGCACAAAGCTGAAGATATTGTATTAGCAACAGGACTAAGTGAAGGTATTGTAGGAGCGGTACTTGTAGGTATTGCAACATCACTTCCAGAAATTATTACTTGTTACGCACTTATTAAGAAAAATAAAAATGTAATGGCTGTAACTTCAATCTTAGGATCTAATACATTTAACTTCTTAACATTCGTCTTATTAGATTTTACGACTAAGCACTCAATTTACCAAGAGATGGATATGAGTATTTTCTTATTTTCAGTTACTGGATTAATCTTCTCAGTTCTAATGTACAATATGGGGAAAATCAAAGGTCGTTTTTATTTCGTGCCTTCTATACTTGTAATAATTATTTACTTTATGACTGTTGGACTTAGTGCTATAATTTAATAAAGGAGCGTTATGGCACAAAAAAGAGATTTTATTTTCGATTCTTTATATGGTGGATCAATTGATCCTGAAGAAACAAAGATGGATAATGAAACAGAAGATGTTTTAGAACCTAAAGGTGATAACATCGAAGAGCAAGAACTCTCAAAAGTTAAGTTAAAAGATAATAAGGAACTTAAGAAAGAGAACAATTTAGAAATAAATGGTAAATCTTATCATATTGAATTTTAATTAAAGTAGAAACTAGTTTTTTTAGTTTCTATTTTTTTGTACAAATGTACGTAGTATTGGTACTAAGTAGATAATGGTTAATTGTTATACTATGTTTACTAAATCATTTGGAGGACTAATGAAAAAATTATTTGTAAGCGATGTTGATGGAACTTTAGTAACTGCAGATAAGCCGCATTTATCAAGAGAGCTTAAATCAGCTATTGAATTAACAGTTAATAATGGTGATTTATTTGTACTATGCAGTGGTAGGCCAACGAGTAACTTAATTGAATTATCTAAAGAATTATATGAAGATGATATTAAAGTAGAATATGTAGCGGGATTCAATGGTGTTGAAATATTTGATTTAATCAAAGGTGAGGTTATCGTTGACAACAGTCTAAGTTGCTCTGATATTGAGCAGATTACTAGCGCATGTGATAGTTTAAACCTAGACTACTTATATTTTGATACAGACTGTATTCGCACTAATATGCCGGATAACTATTGGGCAATACGTGAGAGCGGATTTTACGGACACCCAGTATCAGCTGATACAACTGCTTGTAAGTCGCCAAAGGTATTATTAGTTGTAGAAGAAGCAGATAATTATCAAATTCAAAGTCAACTAAAAGAATTATTGCCTGATTTTGATATATTTGAATCTGCACCACACTTTATCGAAATAGTTAAGAAAGATATTAATAAAGCAAGTGTTGTAAAGCAAATTATGGAACTTGAAAATATTAATCATAACCATACATATGGGTTTGGTGATAGTGGGAACGATGTAGAACTATTAGAATATGCGAATACTGCAGTCGTAGTAGCTAATGGTAATCCGAAAGCTAAGGCAAGCGCGGATATTGTTATTGGTGATGCTTCAGATAATGCAATAGCAGACTATCTATTTAGTGTATATGAATAATCGGAACTAGAATTATCTAGTTCCTTTTTTATATATTATTTAATTTTTAAAGTTAAGTTCTATTCGATATCTTGTTACATTGTTGTTTTCAAGAACGGTTCCAATTAGTGATTCTAAGGCTTCAAGTTCAGTAACAGTTTTACTACCATTATAAGAACAAGTAACAAAAACAATATAAACAATCCCGAATTTTTCGATATGGACATCAAAGGTATTAAAGTTATTAGGGATGTTATCATATACGATTTGTTCTAAGTCAGTATATATTCGTCTTCCTATTAAGATGAAAATTAGATGTTTTAGTTCAGAGAAGATTGTTATTAATAAGATAACAGATATGATTAATAGTGTAATTGAATCGGCAACTGGTTTTACTAGTTCAATTCGAGTAAGAACAGCAAAGCCAATTAGGATTGCAATTGTAAGTACGGTATCAACTAATACTGAATCACGTTCAACTGCATAGTATTCGTCATCTAGATTTTGCTTATGAATGCGAAGCCAAACAAGCGAAGCGATTGCTGCTGATAATTTTAAAGGAAAGTATAAGATGATAGCATTTAAAGTTATAGTTGTTTGCACTTCGTCTAATGCTATGTAACTATAAATGGTGTGAGTTGCTTCAAATAGTGAGTAAACAATAATTGTTGTTAAGATCATTAAGCGGATGAAGTTATATACATACTCAAAACGCCATTTCCCAAATGGGTATAAATAATCATCGTTGTGATTTAAGATTGAATGGATTAAGATACCAAGTGAAGAAGAACTAAAGATAACAAGTGAGACAACCCCATCTGTTAGTAGTGCTTTACTATTTGCACTAACTCCAAAGTAAATACCACTGATAGCCATTATTAAAACAAATACTAGGTTTATTCCAATTATTTTTCGAGTGTCCATAATACCTCCTTATAACTATATTATAGCAACAATAAAATAACATAGCACTACCAATATTTAGTATAATAGTCTAGACTCAGTAGTTTTCTTTTATATTTTGAGCCAAAGGCCGACGGCGCTTGAAAAATATAATCCTGAAAATTTAGTTTGCGAAGCTGCCATAGCAAACACGATGCTAATATTATTAGTACTTTGTAACTGGGATAGGTAGGCGCTTTGCCTACCTTTTTTAATTTAAGGAGAACAATGGAAAAACAAAAAATCTCTTCGGTAACATTAGCTTTACTGTTATTCTTAACAGTATTTGGTATTAGTAATGTTCCGAATAACTATTCTGCACTTGGGAATAGTGCAATTGGTTGGTTTATTTTATTAGGTATTTATTTTATACCACTAGCATTATTAATTGCAGAACTTGCAAGTAAGAATCCGGATACGCGTTCAGGTATGAGTGCCTGGATTGGTGAAGGGCTTGGGGAAAAGTGGGCATTCGTCGGAGCGTGGTCATACTTTATTGCTAACATCTTTTATATTCCGTTATTAGCAAGTAGAATTCCAGTTATGCTATCTTGGACATTCACTGCTCAAATTGATAGCTTAGAACAAGTAGTTGCAACTAGTGGTCAAGTACCTGGTGTAATTAATGCAACTGAGAATCAAGGGATGTTTTTACTATTCGCAGTAGTTATCGTTTTAATCGGACTAGTACTTGCCATCTTATTCGAGAACATTTTTGAAAAAATGGGTAAGATTGTTGGTTGGTTAAGTCTTGGAGTGACTGGATTATTCTTAGTATTAGCATTACTTGCAATTCCAGTGATGGGACATGAGATTGCTAATCCAATTACATTAAGTAGTATTGCACCAGTTGTAGATGCCCAGGCGCTTACGACATTTGCATGGATTCTATTTGCAATTGCCGGAATTGAAACAATCGGTTCATATGTAGGACTTACAGATGATGCTGAAAAGAAAATTCCACGTGGAATTATGTTAGCAGCAGGTTTAATTATCGGTGCTTACATTATTGGTTTCATTGCGATGGCATTTATTTTAACACCAGAACAAATTCCAGTAGACTACATGGAGAACATGACTCAAATTATGTATGCTCAAGTATTTAGTATGTGGGGATTTGGCCCTTGGATCTTACGTATTATTATGCTTATCTATTCATTAATTACAATTACCGCGTTAGTATTATGGACAACAAGTACAGTTACAGTTGTATTTGAAAACTTCCCTAAAGGGATTTTAAGTGATAAAGTTGCTGATGCAGAAATTAATGGTTTACCATTATTTGGTTTATTATTTACAGGCCTAATGATTATCATCTTCGTTATTATTTCAAACTCTGGAACTAATAGTAATATTTATACAACTTTATATGATATGTCAACGATTGCAGTAATCTTGCCGTATGTATTAATTGTATTATCGTATATTGTATTTAAACGTAAAAGTAATGATGCGCCATTTAAGATGGTGAAAAATGATACATTAGCATTAGTTCTTGGTTACTTAATTTTATTTGTAACAATTATTGCAATAGTATTCTCTTGTTATGATTTAACATATACAGATCCGGCAGAACGATTAAGTTGGTTTGTTGTATCATTTGGTGGAGTAACATTCTTCATGTTAATTGGAGTTTCAATATACCTAATGAAAGTTAATATCGATACTGCCTTTGCAATTTTAATTACACTATTTATTGTTAGTGCAATTATCTTTGCCAAAGCTTTAATTATTGTTGTTATTATCCTAGGTTTATTCTATGTATTTAATAGAAATAAACTAGTAGCAAGACAGAAAACTTTAATAGAATAAAACTTTTAAGAGGATGCTTGCATTCTCTTATTTATTTATTTATTTATTTTATAAATAACACAAGTAATTATGTTTATGATATAATTTATACAAATTATAAATAAGAATGAGGTAATATGAAAAGATTAATAGCAATTATTTTAACATTGACTCTTGGCTTGGCTGGTTGCGCAAGTTCTGAAGATCAAGATAGTTCACAAAATATGATGAGTTACGATACAGACATGGGAACTGTTGAGTATGTAGCGAATCCAACAATTTATGCTGACTACTATGTAGGTCAATTACTTTACTTAGGTGGAGATGTAATTGGTGCTGACATGACTTATCCAGCTGAAACATGGACAAGTGTAGCCGAAGAGAAAGGTGTTCAAAACATTAGTAATGATATGGAAGCAGTAGCTGCTTTAGCACCAGATTTAATCGTAACAATGAACGCTGACTTCTATGAACAATATTCAGCAATTGCTCCAACAATTTTAATTCCTTACGGAACTTATAACCAAGAAGACATCGTTGTTGAATTAGGTAAAGTTTTAGGTAAAGAAGAGGAAGCTAATAAATGGGTATCAGAGTTCAATGCCAACATCGAAACTTTAAAAACTGAAATTGACGATCCAGCAAAAACAATTGGTATTGTTGATAGCTGGGGTGGAGCAATGTACATGTATGGAGCTAACTTCGGTCGTGGTGGATACATCTTATACGACAAGTTAGGATTACAAGGTACAGAGAAAGCAGAAGATGAGTACGTACGTGATGCTAACTCATATTTAACAGTAGATGCTGAGTCTTTAACAAACTATGCAGGAGATGTGCTATTTATTTGTGCAACTGATGAAGGGGTTAAAGAAGTAGAGTCTCTTCCTACATATGAAGATTTAGAAGCTGTACAAAATGACCAAGTTATTGTATTAGACTATGATACCTTCTTATACGATGACCCATACAGCTTAAATGCGCAAATTGAAGTGCTTACGGAAATTTATGGATCAGAAGACTTATAAATTCGCCTTTAAACTTACGGTTGCAGTTGCAGTCCTATTATTATTATCATTAATATCACTTAGTTATGGTGATAGTAAAATTGGTTTAATAAATTCTTTAAACGCATTATTTGGTGTTGGAGAAAAATCAGCAATTACAATCGTACAAAATATCAGATTACCAAGAGTTCTAGCCGCCATTTTGGCAGGGGCAACTCTTGGTTTAAGTGGTTTATATACACGTACAGCTTTAAAAAATCCACTTGCTGATAGTTCAATTTTAGGTATTCAGAGTGGAGCTTCGGTCATGGCTCTATTCGCTTTACTTGTATTTCCACAGATGGCAGACTTTTTACCATTATTCGCTTTTATTGGTGGTTTTATTGCTTTCTGTTTAGTTATATTATTTTCGTATCAAAATGGATTTAGCCCAATTAGATTAGTGCTTAGTGGGGTTGCTATTAACTCATTCTTTACAGCGATCACAAGTGTTATTACTATCAACCATGTTAATGAACTACGTAACACTGTTCAATGGACAAGTGGTAGTTTAGTTGGAATCAGTAATAGTGATGTGCAAACAATGTTAATCTATTCGTTAGTTGCAATTGGTATTGCTGCATTATTAATTCCGATGTTAGAATTATTAAAGTTAGAAGATAATATGCTAATTTCATTAGGAAAAAATCCTAATGTTTATAGATTTATTGCTAGTATTGTAGCAGTATTTTTAGCAAGTATCTCACTAGCGTTTGTTGGGGTAATTGCCTTTGTTGGTATTATCGTTCCGCACATTAGTCAGATGATTGTTGGTTCTAAAATGAAACATATTTTCCCGATGACATTGGTTTGTGGAGCAATTTTAGTTGTTGGAGTTGATTTATTCAGTCGTGTTATGTTCACTAATGAGATTCCAGTTGGAGCTTTAATTGGAGTTCTAGGTGCACCGTTATTCTTATACTTATTGAGAGGAGCTAAAAATGGTATTTAATGTTGAAAATGTAAGCTTAGAAATTGATCAGAAAAAAATCTTATCAAATGTTAATGCAAGTTTCGAAGAAGGAAAGTTTAATGCTATTATTGGTCCTAACGGTTGTGGTAAGAGTAGTCTAATTAAATTATTTGCAAAAATTAATAAACAAACCTCAGGTCAAATAACTTTTTATAATCAAGTACTTGAAGATGTAAAGCGTAAAGACTTTGCTAAGCAAGTTGCCTTTTTCTTCCAGTTTAATGATAACTCTAGTGAGATTACTGTTAAGCAAATGGTGTCATATGGACGTAGTGCTCATAAGAAACTTTATCAAAGTTTAGATAATAGTGACTTTGAAATTATTGAAGATGCAATCAAGAAATGTGATCTAGAAAACTTTGTTGATCGTGATATGAGTTCACTTAGTGGGGGAGAACGTCAACGTGTATACTTAGCGATGACAATTGCTCAAAAACCAGAAATCATTGTTCTTGATGAGCCGACTAACCACTTAGATATAAAGTATCAGTTCCAGTTATTATCACTTATTAGAAATATTATGGATGACAATGATTTAACAATTATTTGTATTTTACATGACTTTAACCAGGTTTTAAAATACGCGGATAATACGCTAATTTTAAGTGAAGGTGAAGTGTATGACAGTGGTGTAACTCATGAAGTTATTACTGTTAAAAGTGTGAAAGAAGTATTTGGTATTGATTCAATAATCCATAGTGATGGTAATGGATACCACATTGATTTCATCGTATAAACTAGGACTTAGTTCCTAGTTATTTTTATTGCCTTTTTCATTGTGGATAAAAATAATCCTTTTTGGTTGACAAAGTGTTCTTGTGGAGTTATACTATAAACGATAAAAAAAGTAGATGATGAAAGAAGGGTTAATGAAAAGAGAAATAATTTTATTAGTTTTAGTATTATTTGTAGTGGGAGTTTTAGCAATTAATGTGGAATTTGAACAAGAACCAGTAGCAACTACAACAAACTATACTCATATCCAAGAACAAGGAGCAACAGGAGATTTTGATTCCCCGGTAATAAATAAAACTGCTAATGAAACATTAGAAGCGATTGCAAGCTAATATGAAAAATATTATAAGTATTTATATTAGCGACCTTAAAGCAATTGCCAAAAATATTCCAACCTTAATTATTGTAGTCGGATTAATGATATTACCATCATTGTATGCATGGTTTAATATTGCTGCTTTAATTGATCCATATGGTAATGCTAGTAACTTACCGATAGCAGCCCTTAGTTTAGATAAGGGAACAAAGGTTGATGGTGACAGTTTAAATGTTGGAGATGAGATTATATCTAACTTAAAAGAGAACGATGAGTTAGATTGGCAATTCCCTAGTGATATTGACGAGGTAAATGATAAAGTTAATACCGGGGAATATTATGCAGCGATTATAATTCCAGACCAATTTAGTAGTGACTTGGCAGACGCAATTAATACATATCAAAGTCCAAGTATTGAATATATTGTTAATGAGAAAGTAAATGCAATTGCTCCAAAGATGACAGAAGCAGGAGCTGAAGGTGTTACGTCAGAAATTAACAGTCAAGTTAATAGTGTGGTTACTAAATATCTAGTTGATTATAGTAATGAATTAAATACTAATATTGAACAGAGTAGTTATGATTATAATCGTGCAGTTGATACTTTAAATAATTTTATTAATAGCTTCGAAACAATCGACAATTCATTTAATAGCTATATTGGATATGAGCAAGATGTTAAGTTAGCAATTGAAGATATTGAACAATTTAACTCGGACACATATCAGAAGTTATCAAGTTATGACTATACAGCAATGTATGCTATTTTAGATCAGGTTGATGGAAGTGATGATGTTAAAAGTTTAATTGAAGAAGTTGAGAGTTTAACTTCAGAGCAAGTTGAAATATCAAGTTCACAACTTGATAACATTAATGAAAATATCAAATATTTCATGTATAATAAATGGCCAGCGATTAAAAATGGGGTTTATAAAATAGCTAATAACTTACAATTACTTGAGAGTGATTACCAAAGTATTGCTGACTATTTACAAAAAGATTCAGACAAAGCAAGTGAATTTATGGCGAGTCCCGTAAATATTGAAACGACAAACTTATATCATGTTTCAAATTATGGAACTGCAAGTACTCCGTTTTACACAAGTCTATGTCTATGGGTAGGTAGTTTACTTATGGCAAGTTTACTTAGTTTTAAAAGCAAGGTAAATGCTAAACCAATTGAAGAGTATTTTGGTAAACTGCTATTATTCATTACGATTGGATTTGTACAAGCGCTAATTGTTACATTTGGAGATGTCTATTTATTAGATATCACAGTTGCGAGTCCATTATATTTACTAGCTTTTGATTTACTAATTTCATTTGTATTTGTTACCATTGTTTATAGCTTAGTATATATTTTTGGTAATGTTGGTAAAGCACTAGCAATCGTTGTATTAGTATTATCAATCTCAGGTGGAGGAGGTAACTTTCCAATTGAAGTTTCAGGGCAGTTCTTCCAATCAATTTATCCGTACCTCCCATTTACATATGCGGTTAAATTACTACGTGAGGCTGTGTCTGGAATTTATATGCCAACAGTAGTGACATGTATCCAAATATTTGCCGGAATGGCTATTGCGACCTTTTTAGTAAGTAGTGTTTGCGTTAAGTTTGTAAAACCATTATTTGACAAATTTGATAACGAAAGTAAGAAAGCCGGAATTATTCATTAATTTTACCCATTGAGACACTTAATTTTGTTATTATATATCTATAATTAAGGAGAATTATGAAATTGACAAATGCGACTGAGAAAGCACTAGCAGTTGTGGCAATGCTTTCTACACAGGAAGATAATAAACCAATTCCTTCATCTGTAATTGTAGAACGTCTACATATATCAGATTCTTATACAAAAAAGTTGTTACGTAAGTTAGTTGTTGGGAATGTAATTACATCGGTACCAGGAAATAGCGGAGGGTTTAGCTTAAACCGAGACCTTAAGGAAATTAATATTTTAGAAATCGTAGAAGCTATTGAGGGAACAGTTGTTACATATCCGGGATATGGGACACTAGAACATGCTTTTACTGAATTCCCAGAGCAAATCGAACATGGGGAACATGTAATAAAAGACGTATTTGCTAAAGCAGATAAACTGTGGCGCGATGAGCTACAAGCACAAACTTTAGATAAAGTATTCTTACAATCATTCGGTGACCGTGAGGTTGTTGTAGATTGGCTAGATTTATAGTGTTTAAAACAAGTCATTTATGACTTGTTTATTTTTAATAAATGGAGGTATTATGAAAGTAGTAAAGTATTTGATGTATTATTTAGTAACAGCTGGATATTCAGCACTGATTGGAGTTGTCGCTTGGTCGTTTTTATTTATTGTTAACACAGTGACTCACTTCTTATGGATTGGACATGAAGGTGAAGGAGCATTTATGTATGATCACAAATTATTAATCATTCCTTTCATCTGGGGTGTAAGTATGATCCTTGCATATGTTTACTCAAACTATGAAGTAATCCCGAAACCAGGTATTGTTTATGCGAAAGAGTTTAAACAAACACGTCGAGTTAAATATGCCGATTTTTTTAAAGTGTATATCTTAGCAATGATTCCATTATTCTTAGGATCATCAGTAGGTCCTGAGGCAGCGCTAGTTGGATTACTGTTTATGTTATCGAGTTTTATTGGAGATGTAACGAGTAAGTATGAGCATAAATTTGGAATTGATATTGCACCTAATGAACATGATAACTTTTTAGATGAAGTGAAAAATAATAAACTGTATCTCCTTAAGATTGTTATTATTTATGTAACGGTTGGATTCGTCTTATTACAGCTATTAGGGTATGATAAATATCCATCATTTAACGTTGCATTAGAGCCGATTAAAATTAACCATTACTTTGAATTAATTGAAATCATTCCATTAATTGCAGTTGGTTATGGATTAGGTAAGTTTTATCAAATTACAGAACCTTTGATTGAACATCAATTTGAGAAGATTAGCAATCAATATATTAAGATGTCAATAACTGCTGGTTTCCTATCATTATTTGCCATCCTATTTCCAGTCTTAATTATGTCGGGTGAAGCAACGTTACATATTTTAGTAGAGCACTCAATAATGTCAAGTGGACTATTACTTATTGGTTTATCTTTATTAAAAGTGGTTATCACCCATATATGTATTAGTGGGGATTTACGCGGAGGACACATTTTCCCAATTATATATTCAGCGTTCTTAATGGTATACGGTTTTAGTGTAATCTTTGACTTAGATCCGACGCTTGCAATTGCAGCCGTAACAGCAGCTACAGCTTTAACAATCTTCAGTAATACTTTAGCAATGTTTATGTTATTAGCTTTATTCTTCCCGGTTAAGTTATTAACATTGATCTTTATTGTAATTTTAATTTTCAGTGAAAGAAGAGCAGCTGATAACGACCAAAAAGAAATTTAAGGAGCGGTATGAGTACTAAGAAGTTATATATGATTTACTTCATGACCGGTGTTATGGGTACAATCGCAATTCAAATGTTACCATTAGTTATGAATGCTAAAGGTTATGATGCTAGCCAAGTTACATTATTGCTTAGTATTGTTTTCTTAGCATCAATTTTTCAACCGCTTATCGGTTACTTAACTAGAACTAAAGTTGGAACTAAAAGTATGTTGAAAACACTAGCAGTAGTAATGACAATAACAGCACTTATTATCTTTTCAATAACGAATTATTACTTTATGATTGTAATAGTTTTATTATTCTCAATCGCAAGGCTATCAATCTCTCCAATATACGACAGTTATACAACGAGAGCAATTGAAACTCATAATATAAATTATGGATTATGTCGTTCTGGAGCATCTTTTGGTTTTGGTATTGGGATGGCAATCTATACTGTGATTGCTGCTATCTTTGATCTAGACTATATTGCTGCATTTGCTTTAGTAGCAATATTAGCCTTAGTTGCAACATTAATTATTTCTTCATTGCCAACCGATGAAAACAATCAACAATCAACAGCTGATGTTACTGTTGAGGATAAATCAAACGTATTATTAGTTGTGTTATTAATAGCAATGTATACTTTATATTTCGGAGCACTCAATCTTCGTATTACATACATATCAACATATTATGTTGAATTCGGATACACAACAAGTTTTATATCTTTAACAACATTTATTATGGTAATTCCTGAAATCTTATTTTTACCCTTATACAACCGTCTATTTTCAAACTTTAATAAAGTGTTATTACTATTTTGTTCGATCGTATTAGGGATCATTCAAATAATACTATATATCATGTTTACTGAGTCGCCAGCAATGCTAATGTTTGCTAGTTTATTCAATGGCTTACAAATTATGATTTTCTTCCCAACATATTTTGGCTTATTACAACAAAATCTAGGAAAAAGAAACTCGGCTTTTGGATTTGTTATGAATGTAACGATGATGTCTCTATTTGTTGGAATATTTAACTTATTTGTAATTCGCCCGATATACATTAATAGTCAGTCTACAATATCAATATTTTATCTAATTATTGGACTTGGAATTTGTGCTCTAATTCCACTCTTTATTTATCACTTGAAAACTAAAACAAACGTGCACTAAAGTGATATATTATATGTAGAGGGAGAAAGCATGATATTAATAAGAAGTGATATTGAGTTAGGAAGTTCACAGTCAAGTATTGAGAGTATTGAGCAAATATATTTACATTTGAACAAATTGCGCGCAAGTTGCTTTGCACAAGTTTATGAGGAAAGTGTATATATCATTTGTGAGGACCAAGATGATTATTTTAAAATATGTATGGAACTAATATTAGTCCTTAATAAATTAAACTTAAATGCGAAATTATATATTTCACATTCTAATGAGGTAATTGACTTAAATAGTTTAGAAATAGCAACAACAAGTTATCAAATTTTCAAGCTAAATGAGGCAGCGAGAAAACAGTATTTGAAAACTAGAAGTTTCAAGAGAAACGAACATTATTTAATAAGAGCACATCATCCAATGTTAGATAGTATTTTATATTCGCTCTCACAAATGTGTTTTAAACATAATCAGAACATCGAGTTATTGTATGATAAGTATTATAATCGTTTAACACAAAGTCAAGTAGCAGAGAGACATGGCTTATCGCAAGTTGCAGTCTCTAAGAAACTAAAATCAAACAACTATGAAATGTTCAAATTACTAGTATCTAGATTATAAGAAAAAAGGAATCTAAAACAATGGTTTTAGATTCCTTCTTTAGTGTGCGCGACATACTTATTAATATGACAAATTTGCCTAGTTATATTAAAGTGATGTAGTTCAATCGACAGATTATTACTTGAGGGTTAAAGTCCCTTGTGGGTGTCGATGACAACCTACCACTAGTTAAAGACAAGGGTGTCTATCGCGAGGTGTATTCTTACGGAAGTCGGCGACAAAACCTTGGCTCGAAGAATATGAATCAAGCATATCTAAAAGTGAAAAGAAACAAAGGTACTGCAGGAATTGATGGAATGAGTATAGAAGATACTTTTGAATATTTAAAGCAACATGGGAATTTGCAAATACGAGAAAAGGACTATGGAGAATATCCAATAGTCCGATTTTAGATAGAACATTAACAAACAAATACATCGGAGATTTGGGCTACAAAAGCCTTAGCAAGATGTATTCAAATTAAGATTCGTATAAAGTTTTGTAACCGCGTAGTACGGATCCGTACGCTACGTGGTGTGAGAGGACGCGAAAACAATTAATGTTTAGCTCCTACTCGATTTTAATATATTGTTATTTGAGTAACTATTAACTCATTCCTAAGAACATTCCGATAAAGTATGGGATTAACCAAATAATCCATACGATAATACTGAACTTGTGGAACTTTTGAATTTGCTGTTCATCTTTTCTGTACAGAACAATTGTAGCCCAAATTGCGTGAATAAACATTAAGATAATTGCGCTTAATCCAGTTATTCCGTGTAATGATATGAATGATGAATCACTTAACTGACTCATAAAAGATGTTCCTAACGTATCACAAATAAGTCCAAAGAAAAATAATACTAAGTGCCAAGGTTTTAAACGTCCTTGTAATTTTTCTCCCCACACACCAATAGTATAAAATACTAATGCTAATGTAATAAAGATTACTGCTCTCATTAAAATAGGTTCCATAACCCCTCCTTTTTATCTAGTACATTTTAACATAAAAAAAATATTTAAATAAACTTATGCTTACTTAAATATTTTAAATGGGGCGCACGAGGGGAATCGAACCCCCGAATGCAAGAACCACAATCATGTGCGTTAACCACTTCGCCACGTGCGCCATATATTTTATTACTCATTAATTATATAATAATTTAAGACATGTGTCAAGCATAATTTAAAATAAATTTTGATTACCTCAAGTATCTATCTTAACCAAATTGAAAGTAACATATCGGTTATAATAAAATAAAGGAGATGATGATGAACTTTGTGAATAAATACATTAGCCAGCTTTCGTTTGTGGTTTTAATTATAATCTGGCAACTAGGGGTAACCGCATTTGCTGTACCGGAGTATATTTTACCATCTCCAACATCAATAGTATATACATTAATAACGAATATTAAACTAATTGCGATTCACACGAGTTATACACTTTTTGAAGCAGTACTCGGAATTTTGATTGCTATTGTCTTAGGAGTACTTAGTGCAATCGTTTTATATAGATATCAAACATTAAATCGAATTTTCATGCCGTATATAAATATCTTACAAACAATTCCAGCAATTGTAATTGCTCCATTATTTGCTATGTGGTTCGGTTTTGGATTATTTCCAAAAGTTTTACTAATTGTAATCTTTTGTTCATTCCCAATCGTAGTTAGTACAGTCTCAAGTTTTAGTCAAGTTGATAGTGAAAGTATTCTTTATTTAAAGTCACTTAATTGTAATGACTTTCACTTATTTAAACATCTATATTTACCAGCGGCGAGTAAGTCAATTTTTGCAAGTATTAAGATTAGTACAACCTATTCACTTGTTAATGCAATTTTTGCTGAGTACATGGGAGCTAAATATGGATTAGGGGTTTATTTAAATAAGGCATCATCAAGTTTTAGTACTCCGGATGTATTTGCAATAATTATTGTAATTATTGTAGTAACATTAAGTTTATTAAAGATTGTTGATAAAATCGAAACTAAAGTTATAAGGTGGGATTAAGATGAATTTATTGAAAATTGAAAACTTAGCTATCATATATCAATATGCATATTTATTTGATGAACTAAACTTTAGTCTCAATAAAGGTGAAAGGTTAGTAATTATTGGTGAAAGTGGTAGTGGTAAGAGCAGTATTTTGAATGCAATCATTGGTGCAATTGAATATGAAGGATCTATAGAAATTAATACAGATGTCAGTTATATGCCGCAAAGTTTAGCATTACTAGATCACAAGACAGTTCGTGGTAATGTTGAATTACCAAGGATCATTCGTAAGCTAGAGCAAATTGCTGATGATGAATATAATCAATTTGGATTAGAACAATACATTGATACTTATGTGAGTAAACTAAGTGGTGGACAGCGTCAACGTGTTGCCTTAATGCGAGCACTATATAGTGGTGGCTCACTTTTACTTTTCGATGAACCATTAAGCAAACTAGATCAAATAAATAAAGAGCGAATGATGGATTACTTTTTAAATCATATTACTGATGACTATGGACTAGTATACATTACTCATGACTTGAATGAAGCCGTAAAAATAGGTACTAAAATTTTAGTCTTAAGTGAATATCCGCAAATGATTGATAATAACTTAGAAACAGATGTTATGAAGACGTTATTAAAAGAGATGTTAAAAACCAATATTGAAGGAGAGCAAGATGAAAGTATGTATAGTTAGTGATAGTCACTTGATGTCAGGACTATCAGAAGTAATTAGTCGTGAAGGTGCAGATATAAATATTCACACTGGTGATAGTCAACAAATGAAAAATAACCGTGAAGTTGCAGGTTTTGATCATATTATTCGTGGTAACTGTGATTTTGAAAAATACCCAGAGCACGATATTGTCGAAATTGATGGGCAGTTATGGTTGATAATCCATGGGCATCAAGTTTATAATCCCCATGACTTAACTGAACTTGCAGCTTATGCTAAAGACTTTGGTTGTTCAGTTGTCTGTTATGGTCATACGCATGTCGCAGTATATGCACATGTTGATGGAGTAACTATTTTGAACTCTGGGAGTTTTGCAAGATCGAGAAGTAGTTATCCAAATAGTTATATGACTATTGATATTGAGAATCATAAGTGGACAGTCAAATTAAAATATGCAGAAAATGGTTGTCTAATTAAGGAGTTAACAGTAAATGGGTAATTTAACATTAAATGATGTAATTGGCCAAACCCACTTGATAAGTGAGAATGGTCCATTATACAAAATGGTTCATAATGATAGTTTATCTTCATTAATTTTATACGGACCTCCGGGAATCGGAAAAACAACAATTGCTAATATTTTAGCAAACTCTTGTAATGCGCTAACAGTTAATTTAAATGGAGCAACTTCAAGTAAAGCTGAATATAAAGAAGCGTCTGAACTTGTTCGTGGATATGATAAAGTAGTTGTAATTATTGATGAGATTCACCGTCTTGATAAAGTCAAACAAGATTTCTTATTACCATTTTTAGAGAAAGATAATTTTATTATTATTGGAACAACTACTGAAAATCCATACTACGATGTAACGAGTGCAATTCGTTCTCGATGCATTATCTTTGAACTATTACCAATTAGTGAGCAAGAACTTGCGATTAAAATTAAAAGTGAGTTTGCAAAAGAAAACTTTGAACTAAGTGATGATCTAATTATGCACTTAGTAACGATTTGTAATGGTGATGTCAGACAAAGTTTAAACTTAACTAAGTTCTTTGTCCGTAATTATACACCTGACGAAATAAGTATTGATTTGTTGAAAGAGTTATTCCCAAATAATATTGTTCATGATAAAAGTGGAGATAATCACCACAACTTACTATCAGCTTTACAAAAATCAATACGTGGAAGTGATGTAGATGCAGCTATGCACTATATGGCAAGACTAATAATTGTTGGTGATATTAAAAGTTTATGTAGACGTTTAATAGTTATTGGGTATGAAGATATTGGAAATGCAAATCCACAATTATGTGCACGAATTGTAAGTGCCATTGATTCGTTTGAACGAGTTGGAATGCCTGAAGGGCGAATTGTCCTAGCGACGTTAGTTGTCGATATGGCACTAAGCCCTAAATCAAACGCTGCGTATAAAATGCTGGATACAGCAACTGCTGATATTTACAAGTATAATGTAACAGATGTAAATGAACACATTAAATATAACCAAAAGGATGAGTATAAGTACTCGCCTGATCGTGTTAAGTATATGAATTTATTACCGAAAAGTATTAAAGATAAAACGTATTACTATTCATGTGATGCTTCTAAATATGAGAAAGCATTACATCTAAATTACATGAAAAGAAAGAAGGGATTATAATGGAAAGATTTGTTAAAGATGGAATTGTGTATGACTATCAAAATGAGGATTATAAAATTGTATTCACAAATATTGATGGTGGGAACATGGCTTACCAAGCATTTGGAGATAATGTTTTAGAAAATAGAAAAGCAGTAGCATCTAAAATTAACCGTAAGCTTGATGATTTTATTTTTGCTAAACAATGTCACTCAAGTGATATTGCCGAAGTTAAATCTAGTGATAAAGGTCGTGGAGTTTATAGCTTTGAAGACGGTATTGAAGATGTTGATTGTTTATATACTTTTGATAGTGATGTAGTACTTTGTGCATTTTACGCGGACTGTACTCCAGTTTATATTATGAGTAAGAAACACAATTTAAGTTGTATGATTCATGCCGGATGGCAAGGAACTGTCAAAGCGATTGTTTATAAAGCAATTGAACACTTTAAAACACTTGGAATCGAGCCGTCAGATCTTGAGGTAGTAATAGGGCCAAGTATTAGCTTTGAGAACTTTGAAGTAGAAAGCGATGTAATTGAATTAATTAATAAACTTGATATGATTGAAACAAACTTATGCTACACACAAATAAATGATATAAAATATAAGGCTGATGTAAAACTTATAAATAAATTACAAGCGGTGGCTAGTGGTGTCCCAGAGACAAATATTTATACTAGTCAAATATGTACAGTCGAAGATGAGAACTTATTTTCATTTAGACAAAATAACCAAACTGGAAGGATGATAGCATGTATATACAAAAAGTAACTACTGAAAAAGAATTAGAACAAACATTAGAATTACGTAAACAAGTATTTTGTGAAGAACAAGGAGTACCTGAAAAAGAGGAGATTGATGTTTTTGATGATGTAAATCACAAGAAATCAATGCACTTAATCGTAACTGATAAAGGCCAAGTTGTAGGAACACTTCGTGTTGTAAATTCAACTGACTATGCAAAAATCGGAAGAGTAGCAGTTAAAGCAGATTTCCGTGGTAAAGGAATTGGAAAGAAAATGGTTAACTTCGCAATTGACGAATGTTTAGATCAAAACTTATTCAATGTTAGAAATAAATATTTCTATTTAGAGAGTCAAGTAGAAGCAATTCCATTTTATGAAAAACTTGGATTTAAAGCATACGGTGAAGAGTTTGATGACTGTGGTATCCCGCATCGTAAAATGCAATACTTAGTGTTTTAATGTGATATAATAGTATAGATATAAGGAGAGTGATTTTATGGCTAAAAAGCATGGATATGTAGAAAGTACAAGACCGATAGTAATTTTAGATTCAGGACTTGGTGGAGCGATTGTTGAAAAACGCTTCAAGGAAAAATATCCACATGAAAATACTGTGTTATTAATTGACAACGAATTTATGCCTTATGGTACAAAAGATAAACGTGAAGTACGTAACCGTATTAAGAAAGTGATGAGAAAAGTTGAAGAACTTGAACCAAAAGCACTTATTATTGCGTGTAACACAATTGATTCATTAGCGATGGATGTTATTTTTACAACATACCCAGATTTACCAACAGTGCAAATTGTTGCACCAACAAGTAAAAAAGCTGTTGATGTTAGTAAAACGAAATCAATTGCAGTACTTGCAACTCCTAATACTATAGAGTCACAAAGTTATTTATTCAATAGTGCATTATACTACCCAAATACAAATGTAATTGGTGTAGCTTGTGATGACTTAGCTTCAGCTATTGAAAATAACGAGAACATTAAACAAACTTTCATTGAAGAAACTGCTGGTTTAAAAGATGAGAAGTTTGACACTATTGTTTTAGGATGTACACACTATGCAAAAATTCGTCCATTACTAAAGAAAACATTTGGTGATGTAAATATCATTGACTCAACTGAAGTTGTAGTTGAAGCCTTCTCTGATATTTTAAATCGTATTATTTTACAACCAGTAAATAAAATTGGTACAACTGAAGTTTTATACACAGGTGAGGTTGACATGGATTACTTAAAGAAACTATACGCAACTGTAGTTCCAACAAGAATTGATTTAAATCCGGCACCAAAGGTAAAGATTGAAGATGAAGTTGAGGATATTATTAATACAATTATTTCAGAATAAGATAGGCGCATTGCCTATCTTTTTTTTAATTTATATTAACTATAGTGTGTTATAATTTTATGGTATTTTAGGAGGCAATTATGAAAAAACTATTTTTTGCAGAGCTTATTGCAGGTCTGCTTATTGTATTAATCGGTGCTGGTACGGCAGCAATCGTTGCAGGTTCAACATTAATTTTAGTATTACCGGTAACAGGACTTGGATTCTTCTTAGCGGTAATGCTAGTAAGTCAATCAGTTGGTCACATTTCAGGAGGACACGGAAACCCTTCAATTACAGTTGGTCACTTAGTAGCAGGTAAGTTAGATGCTAAAACAGCATGTACTTATATTCTTGCTCAATTTATTGGTGCAGTAATTGGTGGATTCTTAATCTACTTAGCACTAACAGCAAGTGGACAATTTACTGCAGGTGCAACAGGTGTATTAGGAACAAACATTATTCCTGAAGGAATGTTAGCAAAAGCTGGATTATTTGAAACTATTATTACATTTGTATTCGTAATGATCATCTTACTTGTAACAAGTGAAGACAATGAAAATAATCACCGTGCTCCATTTATTATTGGTTTAGCGTTAGCTATGCTTGTAATGTTAGCTTCACCAATTACTGGTGGTAGTTTAAATGCTGCTAGATCTTTTGGGGTAGCAATCTTTGAACGTGGAACTGCATTAATGCAATTCCCAATCTTCTTAATCTTCCCAACTATTGGTGGAGCATTAGCAGGAGCTGTTTACTCAATCGTGTTTGCAGATCAAAAATAATATTAATTTTAGGTAGCCATTCGGCTTCCTTTTTTTATTTATAAAACATTAGTTTACATTATTTTTACAATTGTGTTATCATATGTATGAAAGCAAATCATATATGATAGTAATAAGGTCTATCGTTTCTACCTCGCACCGTAAATGCGAGACTATGAGTACATTTTCGGTATGTTTTGTCATGCCCTAAGAGTGTCCTCATATGGACACTCTTTTTTTATTGTAAGGAGAAAAATGAAAACTGTAGCAGTGATTATGGGATCTAAATCAGATTTTGAAGTATGTAAGCAAGCAATTGAAGTTATTGAAAGTTTTGGAGTAAAGATAGAGCGGGAAGTAGTAAGTGCACACCGAACTCCTGATCGACTGGCAACATTTGGTCATGAAGCTGATGGTAAATACGATGTAGTAATAGCAGCAGCTGGGGGAAGTGCACACTTGCCGGGGATGGTAGCCGCTTTTACTAATGTACCAGTAATTGGATTACCAATTAAATCAAGAACTTTAAATGGAGTTGATAGTTTACTTTCAATCGTTCAAATGCCACCTGGCGTTCCTGTCGCGACAGTAGCAATTAACGGTGGAAAAAATGCTGGGCTTCTAGCACTGCAAATGTTAGCGATTGGTGATTTAGAATTACGTGCTAAACTAGACCAGTTTAAATTAGAAATGAAAGAAGATGTAGAAATTAATCATAATGGAGCGATATGCGAGTAGGAATAATCGGAGGTGGTCAGCTAGCGATGATGTTAGCCGAGGCTGCAAAAAAATTAGAGATAGAAACAATAGTTTTAGATCCGAATCCGGAATGTAGTGCAAGTTTTGTTTGTGACGAGTTAATTGTTGCTGACTATGATAGTTTAGAAAGTTTAAAAAAACTTGCTGAAAAGTGTGATGTTGTCACATATGAATTTGAGAACGTAGATGTAGAGTGTATAAATCAAATAAATGAGCAGTACCAAAATGTAGTTCAAACAACTAAACCATTAACATTATCAAATGATCGCTTAGTTGAAAAAGAGGCTGCTGAGTCAAGTGGTTTTAGTCCAGCCCCATTTGCAAATGTTAAGACTGAATCTGATATTAAGTTATTTGGAGCTGAGCATGGTTATCCATTAGTTATCAAAACTCGTAGGTTTGGTTATGACGGTAAAGGGCAGTTTGTTATAAAAACTGAATCAGATATAACAAGCCTTGATGTAACTAGTATTATCAATCAAGGAGCAGTTGTAGAAAAGATGATTGATTTAGATTACGAACAAAGCGTGATTGTTATTCGTAATTTAAAGGGAGAGATGAGATTAATTCCAAGTCCGATTAATTGTCATGTAAACAACATATTATTCACATCGACTATTAAAAACCCAAGTGTTGATAAGCGAGTTACAAATTTAGTATCCAAATATATAAGTTACCACGACTTAGTCGGAATCATAACTGTTGAGGTATTTGTAGCTAAAGATGGTAGTATTTATTTCAATGAAATTGCACCTCGCCCGCATAATAGTGGACACTATTCAATTGAAGGTTGCAACCACAGTCAGTTTGATATGCACCTGCGAGCAATTTGTAATTTACCAATGCCGGAAGTTGAGTTTACGGATGTAACGATGATGATTAATGTATTAGGTCAAGATTATCAATTTGCTAAAGACTGGTATCAAGAGCATAAAAGCGATGGTTTATATTTCCATGATTACTTTAAACAAGAACCAAAACATAACCGAAAGATGGCTCATATTACTGCAGTAGGTAATCAGGTAGAAAAATTAAATGAGTATAAGTTAGTTATTAAGGAGAGAAATGAATAAGAGAATTTTTGTAGAAAAGAAATCAATGTTTGCGACTGAAGCAAATAGTTTCAAACAAAGTATTAAAAGTGACTTAGGATATGATCTTGAATTAAGATATCTAAAAGTGTATGATGTATTTGATGCAACTGAAGCAGAGATTGAATTCTTATTATCAGATGTAATAGCAACTGCTAATAAAGATATTGTAAGTTTTGAAATTGACTTAAGTAGTAAATATGTTAGTAGTCAATTATTACCAGGAACATATGACAATAGATCAGCTGCAGCTGTTGATTGTTTAAAAGTTAAGTTTGATTCAAATGCAAGAATTTATACTGGTGAAGTTTACCTTTTAGATGGTGAATTTGATTTAGAGTTAGTAACTAACTATCTAATCAATCCTATTGAAAAACAACAATTTGACCTAACAATTTTAGAAGAAAACAATAACTATCTATTAACTGAAGATTATACTCATGATGGGTTTACAACTTTAAATAAAGAAGAGTTAGAAGCGCATATTATTGAACACGATTTAAGTTTAAATATTAATGACTTACTGTGGATCCAAGAATACTTCCGTGATACAGAGAAGCGTAACCCAACTCACTTAGAACTTGGAATGTTAGAAACTTATTGGTCAGATCACTGTCGTCACTCAACGTTCGAAACAATTTTAGATATTAAAAATATTGCTGATGATAACATTCGCGAAACATATGAAGACTATTTAGCAGTACGTGATTTAATTGGACGTACTAAACCAGTAACACTTATGGATGTTGCAAGTTTATTTGGACGTTATGTTGTGAGCGAGGGAATCGTTACTGATATCGAAGTAAGTAGTGAAATTAATGCTTGTAGTGTATACGTAGATGTTGATGTCGATGGTCAAAATGAAAAGTGGCTTATGATGTTTAAAAATGAAACTCACAACCACCCGACTGAGATTGAACCTTTTGGAGGAGCTGCAACTTGTATCGGTGGAGCAATTCGTGATCCACTAAGTGGACGTAGTTTTGTATACCAAGCAATGCGTATTAGTGGTAGTGCTAATCCATTAGAGGCGGCAAGTGAAACTGTCGAAGGTAAATTACCCCAATCTAAAATTTCAAAAGTATCAGCTAAAGGTAATAGTTCATACGGAAATCAAATTGGACTTACAACAAGTTTTGTAAAAGAGATTTTTGATCCTGGATATAAAGCTAAGCACATGGAACTAGGGGCAGTAGTTGGAGCAACTCCAGCTGATCATGTTCGACGTGAAGAGCCAGTTGTTGGTGACTTAATTATTTTGGTAGGTGGACGTACTGGTAAAGATGGTATCGGTGGTGCTAGTGGTAGTTCAAAAGAACATACTGCAGATACATTAGCTAGTAAGATGGCTGAAGTGCAAAAAGGTAACCCAGTTGAAGAACGTAAGCTACAAAGATTATTTGCGAAAAAGGAAGTTGCGAGATTAATTAAGAAAAGTAATGACTTTGGAGCAGGTGGAGTAAGTGTTGCGATTGGTGAAATTGCAGATAGTATTGAAATTAACTTAAATAGTATTCCTTTAAAATATCAAGGTTTAAGTAGTTATGAAATTGCCTTAAGTGAATCACAAGAGCGTATGGCCGTTGTTGTTGAACCAAAGGATGCGGACTTATTCATTGAATTATCTAATGCAGAAAACTTAGAGGCAACAATTGTTGCAACAGTTACTGACTCTAACCGTTTAGAAATGAAATACAATGATACAACAATCGTATCATTAAGTCGTGACTTCTTAAATACAAATGGGGCCCCAGCTTATCAAGATGTTGAAATTGAAGCTAAATCAGTTCCAACTAGAAACTATGTTACAAGTTTAGAGCAAAGTTTTGGAAGTTTAAATGGAGCTAGTCAATATGGATTAAACCAAATGTTTGATTCAACAATTGGTAGCGGAACAGTTCTTGCTCCATACGGTGGAAAGTATCAAAAATCTCCAAGTGATGCAAGTGTAATTAAATTCCCAGTTAAAACATCAACTACAACTGCAAGTGTTTTAGGTTATGGTTACAACCCGGAAATAAGTAAACAAAATGAATATTTAGGTGCAATGTATGCAAATGTTGAGGCAATCAGTAAATTAGTTGCAGCAGGGTGTGATTTACCTAATATTAAGTTTACTTACCAAGAGTATTTTGAACGTTTAAAAACTGAACCGAAAAAATGGGGAAAACCATTAGCTAGTTTATTAGGAGCATTCAAAGTGCAACGTGCACTTGGTTTACCATCAATTGGTGGTAAAGATTCTATGAGTGGAACTTTCAAAGACATTGATGTACCACCAACATTAGTTGCATTTGCAATTAATACAATTGATACGCGAAAAGTAATTAGTACTGATTTAAAATCGACTAATAGTAAATTATACATCACAGATGTTAAGCGTTTTGAAAATGGTGAATTTGATTTCGATAGTTTAAAAGCTGAATATACAAAAATTTATGACTTAGTACAAGCAGGATCAATCCTTAGTATGAAAGTTGTTGGACAATATGGAATTGGACACACTGTTAGTGAAATGGGATTTGGTTCAATGATCGGATCAACACTTGAAAGTGATGTAAATCCATACATTGAAAACTATGGACAAATCATTATTGAATCAACTGAAGACTTAGATTTTACAGTTGTTGGTAGCACTAAATCAGAAGCGGTTATTACAATTGATGGAACTGATACAAGTTTACAATCATTATTAACAATTAGTGAAAATGTATTTAGTAGCTTATATCCATATGCAAGCACACCAGTTAGCTCTGAAGTTAAATTAGAAAGTTATCAAACTGCTACTGAATTTAAATTCCCAACACCAAAGTCAGAAGTTAATGTACTTGTACCAGTATTCCCAGGAACAAACTGTGAATTTGATATAAGTCGTGCATTTGCAAGTCAAGGTGCAAACATTACACAAATTGTTATTAATAACTTAAGTAGTGAATTATTAAATGAGTCAATTGAGGAATTTGCAAAAGCGATTGATGAAACTGACATCTTAGCATTTAGTGGTGGGTTTAGTTTAGGTGATGAGCCAGATGGTAGTGGTAAATTTATTGCTAATATTATTAAAGCTGAGCCAGTTGCAAAAGCAATTGAGAAACACTTAGCTGCTAAGAAATTAGTAGTTGGTATTTGTAATGGGTTCCAGGCATTAATTGAAAGTGGTTTATTACCATTTAATAAAATTGGAACATTAACTGATGAAAGTCCAATCTTATTTAGAAATGACTTAAATGAGCACGTTGCAAGAATTGTTGATGTTAAGATTACAAGTAATAATTCACCATGGCTTAAGTCACATACAGTAGGTAGTCAATACAAATTACCAATTTCACATGGTGAAGGTAAATTTGTTTGTAACAAGCAGGTATTAGAGACATTAATTGCTAATGGTCAAATCTTCTCGCAATACGTTGACTTAGATGGAAATGTAAGTATGGATGGAGCAGTTAACCCAAATGGTAGTACATATGGAATTGAAGGAATTGTTAGTAGTTGTGGACTAGTCTTAGGTAAGATGGGACACAATGAACGTTATACTGAAAACACATTAGTTAATACTGATGGTGAATACGATACAATGTTATTTAAAAATGCTGTAGATTATATCAAAGGAGAATAATGAAATTACTATATAAAGGTAAAGCTAAAGAAATTTATCAAACAGATATTGAAGGACAAATTGCAATTGTTTATACAGATAATGCAACTGCTGGGAACGGTGAGAAGGCAGATAGCTTTGCAAACAAAGGGAAGTTAAACGCTGAGATTTCAAGTTTAATTTATAAACATCTAGAAGCAAATGGAGTTAAGACTCACTTGATTGAAAACAAATTAGAACAAAATATGCAAATTTGTCATCATTGTGAATTAGTTCCTCTAGAGGTAATTATCAGAAATATTACAGCTGGAAGCATGGCGAAAAAAATGGGAATTGAAGAAGGGATTAAATTATCTCATCCCATCTTTGAATTATCATATAAAGATGATAGTTTAGGAGACCCATTTATTAATAGTGACTATGCAACTAGTTTAGGTATTTGTAGTAAAGATGAACTTACTGTGATTAAAGAGGCGGCTTTAACTATTAACCAATTATTAATTGAATTATTCTTAGCAGCAAACATTACAGTTGTTGATTTCAAATTAGAGTTTGGTAGAAGAAATGATGGAGAAGTAGTGTTAATTGATGAAATTAGCCCAGACACAATGCGTTTATGGGATGTAACAACAAATCAGAAAATGGACAAAGATAACTTTAGACGTGATCTTGGAGATTTAGTAGATAATTATAACCAGGTTTTAAACAGACTTAAGGAGACGAATGTTTAATCGAAGCATAAATGAGGAATGTGGAGTATTTGGAGTATATAACTGTGAGCGTGCAAGTGAATTAACTTATTTTGGTTTACAATCATTGCAACACCGTGGACAAGAAGGATGTGGAATTGTAACTGCTGATAAAGTTTTACACTCCCACAAAGGAGAAGGATTAGTATCAAAAGTATTTGATAGAACTAATGTTGCAAAATTAACTGGTAACCATGCAATTGGACATGTTCGTTATTCAACAACAGGAGAGAGTCAGTTATTAAATGTACAACCATTTATTTTTCATTCATATAACGAAGACTTTGGTTTATGTCATAACGGAAATATTGTAAATGCTGATGAATTACGTTTAGAGCTTGAGCAAAAAGGAACAATCTTCCAAACAACATCAGATTCAGAAATTATTGCTCACTTATTAAAAAGAGAGACTGGTACATTTACGGAAAGATTACAAAAAGCATTACCGAAATTAGTAGGAGCATTCGCATTCTTATTTATCTTTGAAGATGAGATGTATGCAGCATTAGATCCAAATGGATTACGTCCACTAAGTTTAGCAAAATTAGACGATGGATATATTGTTAGTAGTGAAACTTGTGGGTTCACATTAGTAGATGCAAGGTTTGAGCGCGATATTATGCCGGGAGAAATTATTAAGATTAATAAAGATGGAATTACATCAGCTACATTTGGTGAGAAAATTCAAAACAAAATGTGTGCAATGGAATATATCTATTTCTCTAGACCAGATAGTTACTTACGTGAAGAAAGTGTATATCGAGTTCGTGAACAAACAGGTAAATACTTAGCTAAGCAAAGTGATGTTCAAGCGGATGTTGTAATTGGAGTTCCAGATAGTGGATTACCAGCAGCTCGTGGATATGCCAAAGAAGCAGGGATTATTTATGAACAAGGATTACTTAAAAATAAATACTCTGGACGTACATTTATCCAACCAACAAATGAACTTCGTAAGTTAGGAATTAAACTTAAGTTAACAGTAGTTGAGGAGCTAGTTCGTGATAAACATGTAGTTGTTATTGATGACTCAATCGTACGTGGATTTACAATGCAAAAGATTGTAGATATGTTATGGCAAGCAGGAGCGAAAAGTGTTCATGTTAAGATTGCATCACCTGCAATTGTTAAGCCTTGTTTCTATGGAGTTGATTTCTCAACAGAAGCAGAACTTATTTCAAACAAAATGGACTGTAATCAATTAGCGGAATTTATTCATGCGACAAGTGTTGATTTCTTAAGTGTTGACAATTTACAAAAGGCTTGTAATACTGATGAAACTAAAGGTTTATGTTTAGCTTGTTTTACTGGGAAGTATCCAACAAAATTATATAAAGATACAGATAGTGCAAATACTGTTATTAAATAGGAGAAGAAATGAATGCATATGCAAAAAGTGGTGTTGATGTAGAACGTGGTTATGCGGCAGTCGAAGCAATTAAAAGTGATGTATTACGCACACATGATATTAATGTAATTAACAACTTCGGTAGCTTCGGAGGATTATATGATTTATCAAATTTAGATATTACTGATCCAGTATTAGTAAGTGGAACTGATGGAGTTGGAAGTAAACTAGTACTTGCAATTGAATGTCAAGATTATACAACAATTGGTCAAGACTTAGTTGCGATGAGTGTAAATGATATTGTAACGATTGGAGCAAAACCATTATACTTTTTAGATTACATTGCTGTTAATAAAATTGATCCTCAAATCGTTGGTCAAATTGTTAAGTCAATTTGTGATGGTTTAGTTGAGTGTGATTGTAGTCTTGTTGGAGGAGAAACAGCAGAGATGGGTAACTTATACCAAACTGGTGATTTTGATTTAGCCGGATTTGTAACTGGTGTTGTTAGTAAAAGTAAGATGATTGATATTAGTAGCGTTAAAGTAGGAGATGCAATTATTGGTCTTGGTTCAAATGGTATTCATTCAAATGGATATACACTTGTTCGAAAAACATTTGAAGGTTATGACTTAAACGCTGAGGTTGAAGAGTTAGGTACTACGTTAGGAACTGAACTTCTAAAACCGACTAAGATCTATGTAAATAGTGTTCTTGCTGCAAATCAAAAGTTTGATATCAAAAGTGCTATGCACATTACTGGTGGTGGTTTCTATGAGAACATTGAGCGTGGATTATCTGAAGGTTTAATGGCTGAAATTAAAGCAGGTTCATATCCGATACCAGCTATCTTTGACATGATTCAAGATATTAATAAGATTGATACATATGAGATGCACGGTATTTTCAATATGGGAATTGGAATGTGTTTGATTTGTAATCAAGAAGATAAACAAGAATTAATTGAATTACTAGAAGCAAATGGTGAAACGGCATTTGAAATTGGTGTAGTTAAGGAGCAAAGTGAAGATAGCCGCGTTTGCATCAGGTAATGGAAGTAATCTTACAGCTTTAGTTGAAAATGGAATTGAAATTGATTTAGTTATTTGTAATAAGCCAGATGCTTATGTAATAACTAGAGCGAACAATCACAATCTTGATTGTGTAGTAATTCCAACTAAAGGTCGTGACCAAGTAGAGTTCGAAACGGAAATGTTAGCAGTTTTAGAGAAGTATAATATCGAACTAATTTTATTAGCCGGATATATGCGTATGGTTGGAGCAACTTTATTAAATGAGTATGAAGGGAATATTATTAATATTCACCCTTCATTACTCCCTTCATTTAAAGGGGCGCATGCAATTAGTGATGCTTATAATTATGGAGTATGTGTAAGTGGAGTAACTGTTCACTTTATTGATAGTGAGATGGATGCGGGAACAATCATTAGTCAAGTTCCTGTATTAATAGATGACTCAGATAGTTTAGAGCAGTTTGAGCAAAATATTCATAATGCAGAATATCAAGTATTTAGTAGTGCAGTAAAAAAAGTAATCAAGGAGCGAAATGAAAAGAGCATTAGTTAGTGTAAGTGATAAAACAGGTGTAGTTGAATTTTGTCAAAGTTTAGTTGAGTGTGGATACCAAATCATTTCAACGGGTGGAACATTAAGTACATTACAAGGTCAGGGGGTAGAAGCGATTGACATTACGGCAGTTACTAATTTCCCGGAAATTTTAGATGGACGTGTTAAGACTTTAAGCCCATACGTACATGGGGGTCTTTTATATCGTCGTGATTTAGAAAGTCATGTCAGCCAAATTAATGAACACGGGATTGAAGCGATTGATTTAGTTTGTGTAAACTTATATCAATTTGAAAAAGCTAGCGAAAGTGGTAGCTTAGCAGATGCAATTGAAAACATTGATATCGGTGGTCCATCAATGATTCGTAGTAGTGCGAAAAATTATAAAGATGTATTTGTTGTTACAGACTGTAGTGATTACGACCGAGTAATTGAAGCGATCAAAAGTGATGAGGATAGTAGTGAGTTAAAAGCTAACCTTGGAGCAAAAGCATTTGCTTTAACTGCCCGTTATGACGCAATCATTAGTCAATACTTAGAAACACATGTTGCAACTGAAAAGATGCCGAGTAAAACTTTAACTTTCGACTTAAAAGAAGAATTACGTTATGGAGAAAATCCACATCAAAGTGCAAGTTTCTATACACGTATTGGTGGACACAATACAATTGAATGTACTGAAATGTTACACGGTAAACAATTATCTTACAATAACATTCAAGATGCACAAGCTGCTCTTGACTTATTATCAGAATTTACTAAACCAACTGTTTGTGCAATCAAACACATGTCACCTTGTGGAGTTGGAATTGGCTCTAATATTGATGAGGCTTGGGAAAAAGCGTACAGTGCAGACCCAGTAAGTATCTTTGGAGGAATTGTTGTTACTAACTGTGAAGTTACAGCTAGTGTTGCTGAGTTAATGAGTAAGATTTTCTTAGAGGTAATTGTTGCACCAAGTTATACAGATGAAGCATTAGCGATTTTAACGAAAAAGAAAAATGTTCGTATTTTACGTTTAATTGAAAATGAAGTTAAAGTGGAAACTCAATTTAAATCAGTAGGTAATGGTTTATTAGTGCAAGATGTTGATACTGTAAACAACTACGAAATCGAATATAGTGTAGTAACAGAAAAACAACCAACTGAAATTGAAATTGAACAAATGCGTTTTGGTCAATCAGTTGTTAAACACGTAAAGTCTAACGCAATAGTTTTAGTAAAAGATAACCAAACTGTTGGAAGCGGTGGAGGACAAACTAGTCGTATTGATAGTGCTAAGATCGCCTTTGAGCAAGCGAAAGACCTAGGACATACTGAAGACATTATCTTAGCATCTGATGCATTCTTCCCGTTTGATGATGTAGTAACTTTAGCTGCAGAGTATGGAGTATCTTGTATAGTTCAACCAGGTGGTTCAATTAGAGACCAGGATTCAATCGATAAATGTAACGAACTTGGAATTTCAATGGTGTTTACAAATACTAGACACTTTAAACATTAGGAGATAAATGAACGTTTTAATAATAGGTAGTGGTGGTCGTGAACATAGTTTATTTACAACAATTAAACTAGACCCACGTGTAAACAAGGTTTACATGTTAGGGACGAATGGAGCAATTGATAAAGCGAATTTAATTACAGATGTCGATGGAATGAATTTCGATGATGTTTACGAATTGATTCAAACTAAAGATATTGATCTAACAATTGTTGGCCCAGAAATGTATTTGGAAGCGGGTATAGTTGATTACTTACGTGCTCATAAATGTTTTGTTGTTGGTCCAGATAAATATTGTTCAAGACTTGAAAGTAGTAAAAACTTTGCTAAAGAAATGATGGCAAATGCTAATATTCCAACAGCTAAATATAAATATGTAAATACTGTTAGCGCTGGAATAGAAATTGCTGATGACTTTGGATATCCAATTGTTTTAAAGTATGATGGTCTAGCTGCTGGTAAAGGTGTCGCAATTTGCTCCACTCGTGAGGACGCTTTGACTTATCTTACAGAAGTATTAGATAATAAATGTTTCGGTGATGATGGGATTGTTGTTGAAGAGTGTTTAGTTGGAGAAGAGTATAGTGTATTTGCAGTAGTTCATGGAACTAGCTATACACTATTGCCAGTTGCACAAGATTACAAACGTGCCTTTGATAATGACTTAGGTCCGAACACTGGAGGAATGGGTGCAAATACAACTTCAAAGTATAATTCTGAGTTGCCATTCATTGAAGATAATATTTTAAAACCATTATTAACTCAATTTGAAACTAGTGGCTACAAATATACTGGTTTCTTATACATCGGTCTTATGCAAACTACTGAGGGCCCTAAAGTAATTGAGTTCAATGTTCGTATGGGTGATCCTGAAACTCAAATTGTTATGCAAAAGTTAGATTCAAGTTTACTTGAAGTTATTCAATCTGTATATGATGACAAGCCAATCACTTGTGAATTAAAAAAACAAGAGTATGTAGGTGTTGTAATTGCAGCTAGTGGTTATCCTAATCAATATCCAAAACATGTTATACTAAATGTAAATGAAAGCATGCGTCCGTTATATCATATGGGAACAAAATATGAAGATGGACAGTTAGTATCAACAGGTGGTAGAGTTATGATGTTAACTGCAAGTGGAGATTCAGTTAAAAATGCACGAACAAGTGTATATGAGAAAATAGATTCATTTGAAAATGAACAGTTATTTTATCGTACTGATATCGGTCTTGGGCGTGTTTAGTCGAGGAGAGATATGGAGCAAGTAAATAAAGATAATCTTTTTAAGTATTCTAAACGTGAGGACAATTTAAACTATATTACGCACGGCCTTGGGGCTGTGCTTTCTCTAGTTAGTCTAGTCTATTTACTTATTGAGCACAATCAAGTAAGTATCGATATTAAAGTTGGAATTATAATTTATGGAATAAGTATGTTTGCGTTATTTGCAGCAAGTAGTATGTATCATAAAGAGCAAGATCCAAATCGAAGAGCAGTTTTAAAACGAATGGATCATGCAATGATCTTAGTTATGATTTCCGGGACATACGCACCATTTTGTTTGGCAATGGGAACGACAAGTAGTTACATAATACTAGCACTAGTTTATATACTATCGATTATTGGAATTGTTATTAAAGTTAAATTTATAAATGTCAGTAGTTTAATTTCGATTAGTATTTATTTAATCGTTGGATGGCTTGCAGTCTTTATGTTTAAAGATATTGTAAATTTCTTTGATCCGATTGTTGTTATTTTAATGGTAGCTGGTGGAGTAACTTATTCGTTAGGTGCATTAGTTTATGCTTTTACTAAGTTTGAATTTCACCATGCATTATGGCATGTGTTTGTATTAGTTGCCGCCTTTTTATTCTTTTTAGCAGTAAATTTTGCCCTATATATTTAGGGCATTTTTTTATGAGGTCCTTGTAAATAAAATGTAAACTTAAAGTTAAAAATAAGTTATAATAGGAGTGAAATAAAATGCAATTAATTTTGCAAAGGAGAGATTATATATTATGGATAAGTTTTTTAAACTTTCAGAAAATAAGACAAGTGTTAAAATTGAGATTATTGCTGGGATTACAACATTCCTTTCAATGGCATATATCTTAGTTGTTAACCCTTTAACTTTAGCGGATGCCGGAATGGATCCAGGGGCTGTATTTACAGCGACTGCTATTTCAGCAATTATCGCAACCTTAATTATGGGTCTATATGCTAACTTCCCAGTAGCATTAGCAGCAGGTATGGGGACAAATAGTTTCTTAGCATATTCAGTAGTTTTAGGAATGGGTTACACTTGGCAAGATGGATTATTCGCTATTTTCATCTCAGGTTTATTATTCATTCTTTTATCAGCTACAGGATTACGTGCAATTATTATTAATGCTATTCCTCGTTCTCTTAAATATGCAACTAGTGCAGGTGTTGGTTTATTCATCGCGTTCATTGGGATGCAAAACTCAGGAATCATTGTTGATAATGAAGGAATTCTTGTAGGTCTTGGAGATTTAACTAGTCCTCCAGTATTACTTGCAGTAATTGGTTTATTCATTACAATGTTCTTAGTAGCAAGAGGAACTAAAGCGGCAATCTTTGTCGGTATGGCAATCACTACTGTATTAGGTATTTTAATGCAATTTGTTGGTATGGATACTGGTATTGTTGTACCAGAAGCAGTCCTTTCAGCACCACCAAGTTTAGAGCCAGTATTTGGTCGTATCTTTACAGATGTACATGCTTTTGAATTATTAACTGATTTAAGATTCTGGGCAGTAATTATTTCATTCTTATTCGTTGACTTCTTCGATACAGCTGGTACATTAGTAGCAGTTGGTAGTGAGGCAGGATTCATCGGAGAAGATGGAAACTTAGATGGTGCATCAAGAACACTTATGGCAGATGCAACTGCAACTACATTTGGTGCCGTAATCGGTACAAGTTCAGTAACTGCATATGTTGAGAGTTTATCTGGTGTAAAAGCTGGTGGACGTACAGGGCTTACTGCAGTTGTTGTAGCAGTATGTTTTGCAATCGCATTATTCTTCTCACCACTCTTAGCAGTAGTAACTAGTTCAGTTACAGCTCCAGCATTAATTACAGTAGGTACATTAATGGCTGTTAACAAAGGTAAGGTTAACTATGAAAATTATGCAGATACTGCTGCTTCATTCTTAACAATGTTATTAATGGTAGTAAGTTATTCAATTGCAACTGGTTTAGCTGCAGGTATCATTACTTACACAGTTTTAAAAATTGCTCAAAAAGAACAAGATGAATTACACCCAATCTTATATGTATTGACTGTATTCTTTATGTTTTACTTTATTGTAATTTAATTAGAAAAAGGAAGCTATTATTAGCTTCCTTTTGTTATGTTTATTTCACTTCCATCTAGTTTTACTTTGAATAGTTTACACATTAAGAAGATGGTAATCGTTGAGATGATAAATGATCCTGTAACATCAGTTAAGTAATGTTGAGATAAAACCATTCTTGAAAATGCAACTAACACTCCAAATGTTACACCGAAGGCATATAGGTAATTTCGAAGTTTAGTTTGGTGGGGCAATGTGAAGAATATTGGTAAGATTGCCATGAACGCTGTTGTTGTATGGCCAGATATAAATGACATGAAATCATTATTATCAGTAAGACCGTTAATATGATACCAAGGTGTATAAATCCCAAGTCCTGCTTCAACAGTGTAGTAACGAGCACGACCGACATGGGTTTTAATAAACTCCACTTCAAAGTTAATTATAAAGGTGATAATGAAAACCATAATTACTCGATTTAAAAGCGGTAGTAAAGTATTACGATTAACTTTGTATAGGCAGCGAATCACAATAAGTGTAAGAATTGCTCCGATTAAGTAATAACAGATAATCATAAATGCTCCTGGCATTGTATACTCACCTGTTCGCCAGTAGTGTAACATTAGATTAACGGTTAATAAACCGTTTGCAACATACTTAGTGCTGAAGTAGTAAAGGATAACTTTAGTACAATTTTCTAGGCGTTTATTTTCTAGGCTTATAATTCGAAAAATATATGTAGCGCAGAAGACGCGAACAAAAGTAATCGGAAGTAATCCAAATGTTTCGAAAAACTTACCATAAGTGTGAAAGTGTCCTTTCAATAACGTGTCAATTTGCCAATCATAAAACGTTCCTATTAGAAATAGGAATAACGTAACTGTAAATAATGTGATGCTAATCTTTTTTAAATTCATATTCTCTCCTTTGAGACTATGATATAAATTATTAATCAATAATATTGTAAAAGATAGCTGCTTTAACCCAAATTTAATATACGATTAATATATTAAAAAAAAAGACCCTTTCGGGTCTCTTTTACATCCATGTGATTTTACGTTCAGTTCCTTCTTGAATTCGTTTGATATTTTCACGGTGTAAAAATGTTACAAAACAAAATACAATGAAAATAGCGATTGAATAAACAGCAGATTGGAAAAAGATTGTGTATAAAAAGTATGAGAATATTGCAATGATTGAAGACAATGAAACATACTTACTAATTTTAAGTACAATTAGAAATACAGTAATTGCGAAAATTGCTCCCCAGAAACTATAAGCTAAAACGAAACCAAAAGCAGTAGCTACGCCTTTACCACCTTTGAAGTTTAAGAATACAGAGAATGTATGTCCAAGGATTGCAATAACTCCAGCAAGAAGTGGATTGAACCCAAGGCCACCTGCGATTAATACTGCAAGAGCCCCTTTTGATAAGTCCATGATGAACCCTAAAACAAATGCTTTTGAGCCACAAGTACGCCCAAGATTTGTTCCTCCTACATTTCCACTTCCTTCTTTTCTAATATCTTTTCCAAATAAAAAACCTACTAATAAAGAGAATGGAATTGATGCGTATAAATAAATGCATACAGCAATAACAATAGTTTTTAACATATAACTCCTTCGGATTAATTTTATCATAGGTTAAGACTAAATAAAGATTAATTAATAAGAAGTGTAATCATTTGGTATAATATTAGGAGGATTGGGAGGATATATGTATAAATATATTGCGATAGATTTTGATGGAACATTACTTGGACCGGATCATAACATATCACACCGTAGCGTAAAAGTATTAAAGAAGTTACAAGATAAAGGAATAATAATATTACTTTGTTCTGGGCGTAACGTTAGTCAAATGAATTTTGTTGCTGAAAAAATTGATAGTGATCATCATGACACGTTTATTATTTCAGATAACGGAGGAGTTATTACTGAGATTGACAACGGTAAACGTAGTGTGTTACGTAATGCTAAGTTTGAAGCAGAGCAGTTATTAGGGATTTTAAATTTAACAAAAGGTAAGACAAAAGTCCAGTCATCTTTCAATGATGGAGTTCGTTATATAACAAAAATTAATGTTAGTCAAATGTTACGTGCCTTAATAAGGTTTCGTGAATTTACTAAAATTGGAAAGCCTGAAGTTGCAAGTAAGATTTTATTAGTCGATAAACCAGAGCACATTGAACAAGTGTATGACCAAGTAAAAACAGAAGTGCTAGATAAATATAGTGATGTCAATGTGTTTAGAAGTGTACCGACATTAATAGAGATTACACCTAACGGTTCAACTAAGGGGTTAGGTTTAAAAACTGTATTTGATTTAAAAGGATGGGACTTAAAGGATTTAATTGTTTTTGGGGATGGCGAAAATGATATTTCGATGTTTGAAGTAGCTGGCCATGCAGTTGCTATGGAAAATGCATTTGATACTGTGAAGGCAGTAGCAGATGAGGTTTGTTTATCTAATAAAGAAGATGGTGTAGCTGTCTATCTTGAGCAAATTTATTCGGAAATACTGTAATTTATACATATAATATGTTATTATTGATAATGCTTAAAAGTTAGGAAGGTATAATGGCAAAAAAGAGAAGAGAAGTGCAACTTGAGAAAAAAGCTGCCGGAAAAAAAGGAAAAGGTAAAACGTCAAAACGTAAACATGCTGCAAGAGCATCAATCATTACGCTTGTACTTTTACTAATATTAGTTGCTAGTGGAGCATACATATTCTATACAAAACTAGTTATTCCAACTCGTGAATCTAAGGATCCGTTATCAATTTTATTAGTTGGTAGTGATGTGAGTAGTTATCGTGATGAACATTACGGAGGAACTAAACCAGAAAAAACAGACTCTCTAATTGTGTTAACATTTAACCCAAATACTTATACAGTCGACTTAACATCAATCCCAAGGGATACATCAGTTGATTATGTTTGTGATTCTATTCAAGATTTTTACGGGAATCCATATACAGGATATGAGTACCAAGATCAGATAAATGAGTTATATCAAGTTTCTGGTAAGAATATGGAGTGTTTAACAACATCAATTTCTAATTTTTTAAATATTCCAATTGATTACTACGTGAAAGTTAATATGGATCAGCTAGCCGAAATAATTGATGCTGTTGGTGGCGTTGAAATTGAAGTATACGCTCCAGATTATTATTTATCACAAGTTAATACTGATTTATCAGAAACGTATTACTGGACTTCAGGAGAAGTGGTTACGATGGATGGTGATGAAGCTTTAACTTATGCTCGTTCAAGACATGACTCTGAGAAAGACTATGGTCGTGGACTAAGACAACAACAAGTGCTATCGGCAATTGTTAATAAAGTTTTAAAGGGATCAATAAATGTAGACTTAGTTAAGAGTTTATATTCATTAGTAGAAACCGACATGCCATATAAACTTATTTATGAGTACTATAAGTATGTAATGTCATTAACGTCTGTTCTGGAAATGATTGCCGGAAATGGTGAGGTTGCTGTTGAAGATATGCCTGATACTGTTTGGTTGAATTTATATGACTTAACAGGATTTGAGGGGACTTTAACTGGAACACCAAAACAACGTCAAAAAGAGATTGATGAATTCATTGTTTATTTACAATCAGATGCTGTTGATGCGGAAACATTAAAAGGACAAATAATAACAAATCATCAATTATACAATACTGCGTATAGTGGTCATTATAATGTAGAATATGATCAGCTATATCAAGTTTCTAACTCTTTAAGAGAGAACTTGGAATTAGAAAATCAAGATGTTACTCTACCATCATATCAGTATGGAGATAACTATGCTTATGGATTAATGCCAAAAGAAACGGTAGCATATTAGCAATTAGACTAGGACTAGCAATGGCTAGTTCTTTTCTTTTTTACACATTTTATAAATGTGATATAATTATTAATGTTAATTAGGAGTGAAGTGCAAAAAATAAAGAGAATAATAAATAGAAGAAACCTTTATCGTAAATTCTTTTATACGATCTATCCGGTTTTAATGAAACAAAAGTTAAATCATGACATGGTCGTATTTGAGTCATTTCTTGGACGTAACTATAATGATAGTCCGCGTGCAATGTTTGAATACATGCGAGAGGTAAACCCGAATATGGAATATGTTTGGATTGTTAATAAGCCAGGAGACTACAACATTGAAGGTGCTACAGT
>CP136956.1:387500-580000 GCA_033105485.1 Mollicutes bacterium LVI A0078 | reverse complement strand
GTGCTCAATACGTTGAGTCTGGTGTAAATGGTGCTTTCGAATGGTCTGTTGCAAGTTACCCAGCTGAATCAGTAATTCAACAAGGTACAAGTATTGCAGTATTCAACACTGCAAGTGCAGAACAACAAGCAGCAGCAATTGACTTCTTAGAATACTTAACAAGCGATGAATCTATGAATACTTGGACTCAAGCAACTGGTTACTTACCAGCAACTACAAGTGCTTTAGAAAGTGATGACTATCAAGCATTCATGGCTAAAGATGCAACTGCAACTGCAGCTGCTAACCAAGTAGAAAACATGGAATTATTAATTCCTGTATTTGGTGGAAGTAATGAAATTAACAGTGTTAACATTACTGATACTATGAAATCAATTTTAGAAGGTGACGAAGATGTTCAAACAGCTCTAGATGACTTAAATCAAGAAGCAACTGACATTTACGCACGTAATAACTAGTTATTAAGGTCGACTTAGCTCGACCTTTTTATCACGCATTAATAAGGAGAAATAGAATGAATGTATCAATTCAAAATTTAAAGAAATGTTATGGAGAAACTGAAGTAATCAGTGACTTAAATTTAGATATCGAATCAGGTGAACTAGTTTCATTACTAGGGCCAAGTGGTTGTGGGAAATCAACTACATTATTTATGGTTAGTGGTTTAGAAGAAATTACAGCTGGGAAAATTATGTTTGGAGATACAGATGTTACTAACCTTACTGCGGATAAGCGTGACATTGGTTTAGTGTTCCAAAACTATGCACTTTATCCACACTATACTGTACTTAGAAATGTAATGTTTCCACTTTTAAACCAAAAAGTAAGTAAACAAGAAGCAGAAGAGCGCGCAATGGAAGTTATTAAAGCGGTCAAATTAGAAGAACACATTAATAAAAAGCCAGGTGAGCTTAGTGGGGGACAACAGCAGCGTGTTGCAATTGCTCGTGCTATTGTAAAAAAAACAAAAGTTTTATTACTTGATGAACCATTAAGTAACTTAGATGCTGAACTAAAAGTTAAAACAATTATGGAAATTCGTGATATCCAGAAACAATTCAATATTACAACAATTTTCGTAACTCACGATCAACAAGAAGCATTAGCAGTATCTGATCGTATTGTAGTTTTAGATCAAGGAATTATCCAAGATATTGGTAAACCTAATGATTTATATCGTAAACCAGCTAATAGTTATGTTGCAAACTTCATTGGTTCTCCAAACATTAACTTATTTGATGCTGAGATTAAAGATGGTAAAATAGCTGGTTTTGAATCACTAATTTCTGGAAAAATTAATATTGCTGATGGTAAATACCAAATTGGAATTCGTCCTGAGGCATTCCATATTGATACAAATAGTGAGTTTACAATTAGTCCTAAAACTCAGGAAATTTTAGGTCGTGACATCTTAGTATATTCAACAGTAAATGATATTGATTTACGTATTATTGTTCGTAATATTAATGAAAATAACTTAGAAACAACTAATACATTTAGTGTAAATCTGGAAGATGTAATGATCTTCGATATCGATAGTAAAGCGAGAATTGACCATGAATAATAACTTAATAAAAGGGAATAAAAGTGTTTATTTTTACATTTTACCTGCTCTAATTTTAATTGCTATATTTACAATATATCCGATTTTTAATGCATTTTATATGAGTTTCCAGGCACCGAATGGAGACATTAATATTAGTAACTATGAGTATGTTTTAAAGAGTGACATGTTCTGGAAAGGTGTTAAAAACACGCTTCTTTACGCAGTTGTAGTAACACCAATTTCAATTGCAGTATCACTTGTAATTTCATATTTATTATCTTTAAAAATTAAATTTAAAAATACATTCCAAACATTATACTTCCTACCGTATGTAACAAGTACGATTGCAATCGGTAGTGTATTTGCAATGATGTATCATACAAACTACGGTGTTTTCAATGCCATATTAGAAGCAGTTGGAATGAAGCCAATCGGGTGGCTGACTAATCCTAAATTTTCAATGCTATCGGTAATTTTATTTGGGATTTGGAAATCACTTGCATTTAATATTTTAATTTTATTTACTGCACTACAAGGAATTGATGAGAACCTAGAAAAAGCGGCATTAGTTGATCATGCTTCATCTTTAACAATTTTCTTAAAAGTAAAAGTTCCACAAATTTATCCTGTAGTTACATATTTATTAGTTATCGATTTAATTTATAACTTTAAAGTATATGAAGAAGTTGTATCATTATTTAAAGGTAGTGCCGGAATAGATAACTCAGCAATGACAATGGTATACTACATTTATCAACAATTCTATACAGTTCAAGACTATAGTTTAGCTGCAGTTGGAGCTGTTATGTTATTAATTTTCGTTGGATTATTAACATTATTAAATAAATTCGTTTCGAAAAAGTTAGGAGGTAATTAAGATGAATAAAGTTCAAAAAATCTGTATATATACAGTATTAGTCATCTTTGCACTAATTACCTTATTCCCATTCATTTGGATGATCTTAACGTCACTTAAAACGTTACCTGAAACAATGCAAATGCCGCCGGCAGTATTCCCGGAAACATTCCAATTTGGAAACTATGCTGAAGCTTTATCAAGAGCACCGTTTGTTACTTATTTCTTTAACTCATTAATTGTTGCTTTACTATCTACCGCATTCTTATTAGTAGTAACAATTGTTAGTGCCTTTGGATTTGCTAAGTTTGATTTCAAAGGTAAAGAAATCATCTTTACAATTTTACTTGCAACACTTATGATACCAGGTGAAATGCTAATCATGACTAACTTTAATACAATCTCGAAGCTAGGGTTATACGATACACGTGTTGCTTTGTTCTTACCGTATTTAGCGAGTATTTTCTATATCTTTTTAGTACGTCAATTCTTTATGACTATTCCTCATGAATTATACTTGAGTGCAAAAGTTGATGGAAGTAGTGACTTCCAGTTCTTATATAAGATTTTAGTTCCGATCTCAAAGCCAGTATTAATTACGGTTGCTATGTTAAATATTGTTGCTAGTTGGAATAGTTACTTATGGCCATTAATTATTACAAATAGTGTAGATAAACGTACATTACCTATTGGTCTTATGCAATTTACTACTGATGCCGGAACAGAGTTTAACTTACTGATGGCAGCGAGTACGATTATTATTATCCCAATTATAATCTTATTTATTATTTCTAGAAAGTATATTGTTGCCGGACTAACAAAAGGTTCAGTGAAAGGATAATATGACAAAACTAATTATTAGATCTGGAGTTTATACAATTGGAGGAACGGTTGTTGAACTAATAAAAGATCAAGAGCGTTTAGTGTTCGACTTTGGAACTGTATTTGATCCAGCAAGCGATATTGAAGTAAATCCTAAAGTAGAAGGTATTTATGATGGAACAAGCGAGTATAACGATCACGTATTTATTTCGCACATTCATTTAGACCATGTTAAAGCGATGAATTTAATTCCGAATCAAGTTCCAATTTATATGCATAGTGATTCTATTAAGTTTTTAAATATTTTAGAAACTGTAAAGTTTGATGGCTTAAGTGGAGAGTTTAGACCGTATACAGCAATTGATCAAGTAGCAACAATAGGCGGATTTAAAGTAACTCCAATTTTAGTCGATCACGATGTACCGGGTGCTGTTGCATTCATTTTTGAAAATGAGGATATTACCTTAGTTTATACAGGAGACCTACGTTTACATGGTCGTCATCCAGAGCGTACTCATAACTTAATTGAAATGTGTAAAGACTTAGATGTTGATGTGTTAATCTCGGAAGGGGTTACAATCTCATTTATAGAAGATGACTTTGAAATTATCGCAAGTAGTGAAGTCACTGAAACTGAGGTACAGTTTGGAGAACGTTTAGAGACAGTTATTGACAAATCTAAAACTCAATTCTTTAATCCATATATTATGGGACTTGAACGCTTACAAACAATTATTGAATTAGCAAATAGTTGCGGGAAGCAAGTTGCATTATCTCCTTCATCAGCATTAATTGCTAAAACATATTTAGATTATGAGAACCTATATGTTTTAGAACAAGATTGCTATGACAGTGGATACCCTGTTATAAATCTGGATCAAATTGATAGTGACTGGTTTATTCAATTCGAATATGTTAATAAAGATAAGTTATTACCAAGTATGGTTGGTCAAGAACTTATTCAAACAGGTGGAGAACCATTAGGCGCTTATGATCCACGCTTTGGTAAATTAGAAGCTGAGTTAGAAGCTAATAATACTAAATTTATTGTAGAAGGATTAGGAGGGCATGCAAGTCCTGAAAATTTACAATTCATCTGTGACGCAATTGGTCCTAAATACACATTTCCAATGCATAGTTTTAAGCCGCAGTTGTTAACAGCAAAAGGAAGTATTCAGATTGTTCCTGAAGAAAATAAAGAGTATATTTTTGAAAATGGAAAATTACAAAAAACATAATTATTTAATTAATCTCACATTACAATGTGGGATTTTTTTATATTTGTAATAGTTGTGTCTTTATGGACATAATTTGTTATAATATTAATCGAGATTGGAGCGATTATGAAACTTAAATTTATTACGGAAACAGAATACGATAACTACTTAGAAGGTAAACAAAATATATCAATTCAGATGAGAAGTGGTATGAAAAAAATGCTAGAAAAAACAGGGTGGACTTGTCACTATCTAGGACTAGTTGATAATGACGAAGTAGTTGGGGCAGCTATCCTAAGCGGTAAGCCAATGAAGTTTGCAGGAATGTTTTATACATGTCAATATGGACCTCATTTAGACTATACTAACAGTAGTGTTGTTGAAGCCTTTTTCGGACAATTACCGCAGTTATTAAAAGGTATTGGCACTAGTAAGTTTGAGTTTAATCCAAATTTAGTATGGAAACAATATACTCCAAGTGGTGAGCAAACTAACAAATTTGAATACCCAAACTTAAAAGTTTTAGAAGAACTTGGTTATGTACACCAAGATATCAACTTAAACACTAATGGGATGTGGAACATGCGTTTCCATTATATGAAAAACTTAGGTTCTTTAACGAAAGATGATTTATTAAAATCATATGGTTCACAAGCAAAACGTAGTGTGAAAAAAGCAATTCAAAATGGAATTGAAATCGAAGAGTTAGCTTATGACAATACTAAAAAAATGCATGAACTTATGGAAATGTCAGCTTCAAAGCATGGGTTTGCAGCAAGAGATATCGGATATTATGAACGTGCAAATGAGCACTTAGGTGTAAATGCAAAATATATTATTGCTAAGCTTGATGTTGAAAAGTACTTAAGTTCTAAAAAAGCTGAAATTGAAGATACAAAATCGAAAATTGATCGTTTTGTGGGAACAAAAAAGGAAAAACAAATTCCAGATTTAGAGCGTAAATTAAACACATTAGAAGCGGATGTTGAAGTGATTGAAACTAGTAACGATGTTGTTAATGGTGAAATTATTATGTCAGCAGGTGTGTTCTTAATTAATGGTCCAGAGTTAATTTATTTATTTGGTGGAAACAATGGAGACTACCAAAAATTCTGTTCTTCATTTGCATTACAACATTATGTAATGCAAATGGGAATTGACTTAGGAATCGAAGAGTACAATATGTATGGAATCGATGGAACATTTGATGGAACTGATAGCGTACTACGCTTCAAATCAAGTTTTGATGGATATGTAAATGAGTTTGTTGGAACATATGAACTTATTTTAAATGCTGGTAAATTAAAACGAGCAAATACTATAAAAAAATTATTAAGAAGATAGGAGCATTATGTTTGTAAATGACGTAACCGAGGAAAGATATAATAAGTTAGCAATTGAAACTAATAACGAACACTTTTTACATAGTGTAAGATGGGCAAAATTTAGAAAGCACATTAATTGGGATTATGAGATTGTTGGTTTAGAAGAGGAAGGTGAACTAACAATAGCAGCAGTAATTATGCTTAAGAAAGCCGGTCGCTTACCATTCAAGGTTGCCTATTCATCTCGTGGTTATGTTTTAAAAGATAATGCAAATGAAAAGTTATTTACAACTGAACTGAAAAAGTTCTTACGTAAAAAAGGTGCATTTGTTTACAAAATTGATCCTAATCAAATTTATAGTAAATTAGATAAGAATCTTGAACGTGTTGGTGAAAATGACCAAGCCCGTGTTGATGGTTTAATTGCACTTGGTTATGAACACTTGGGTTTTGTTAATAACTTTGAAGGGATGCAACCCCGTCACACTATTCGTATTGCGACTGATTGTACGTATGATGAAGCGCTTAAGCGTATGGACGCAAAAACTCGTAACCGTACTAAAGCAGGGAGTAAAAATGGGTTAGTAATCGAAGATGCAAACTTTGATATGCTGCCTACTTTTATGAACATATTATCTGAAACTAGTGAACGTGATAACTTTACGATTCGTGATATTAGTTACTTTGAAGAAATGTATAAAGTATTTGGAGATGATTTAAAGTTACGTTTAGCTAAAGTTGATTTCAAATCTTCAATTGAAAAGTTAACAGTTGAACGTGATAATGTCCAAGCTGAACTTGACCAATTACTACCAGAACTAGATAATACGGAAATGGGAGCAAAATACCGTAAGAAATTAACAAATCGTATTAAAGAGTTCGAAGGTAAGATTGCTAAAAATAATAAAGTTATTGATGAGTTCACAACTGAACTTGCAGAGTACCCTGAAGGAAAATATATTGGTGGATCAATGTATATTTGTGAAGGGAAAAGAGCATGGTATATCTACGGTGCTACAAGTGATAGCTTTAGATACATGTTACCTTCATATGCGTTAGTTGCGCACATGATAAATGAATGTGTTGACAACGGATTTGAATACTTTGATATGTTTGGGATTGGTGGAGACTTTGATCCAGATAATCATGTATTTGGATTATATGACTTTAAAAAAGGTTTTGGTGGAGATGCAATTGAGTTTATTGGAGAATTCGATTTACCAATTAATGGTCCACTATATTTTGGATTTAATAAGTTATATCCAAAGCTTAAACAAATGCGTAAACGCAAGTAATATTATTGTAAGTAAGATGACTTTTGCCATCTTACTTTTAACGTTATATAATGACAACTACTAATCACCTCCGTGATATAATATATACTAAGGAGTAATATGAATTATAGCTTACTAACTGATGTTTTAAATTTCTTAACATCGATACTAGATATAACATTAGTAGCAATACTAATATACATAGTTTTAAAAATACTTGTGCAATCAGAGCGATTATTAACTTTATTTAATGTTTTCTTTGCATATATACTACTTTACTTATTAGCGGTATTCTTAGAACTTAAAACGTTAAATACGATACTTAACTCAATTGCATCATGGATTGTTGTAATTATCTTTATTTTATTCCAAACGGAAATTAGAGATGCATTAGAGCGTTTAGGTATGAAGGGGAGTTTATTCACTTCAAAAGCTGAGGAATCAACAGAATTTTATGATGAACTAATTGATAGTTTATATACACTTGGTAGTACGAAGACCGGAGCATTAGTAACACTTGAGCGTAATATGAGTTTAACTCAATATACACGTAATGCAATTGAACTTGATGCAGTCTTTACAAAACAAATGTTAGAAACAATATTTAATAAAGAAACAGTGATTCACGATGGTGCAGTTATTATTAGTGATGGGCGAATCAAATATGCGTCGACATATTACCCAATCTCTTTAGATTTAGATATTCGTAAAGAATATGGAACTAGACACCGTGCAGCAATGACAATCTCAAATGAGACTGATTCTATTACACTGATTGTATCGGAAGAAACAGGTAAAGTGTCATTTGCATACCGTGGGAAATTATATAGTGATGTCACTAGACAATTTTTAAAGCAATTTTTAATAGAGAAAGAGGTTTAATATGAAAAATATATTACAAATCGAAAATAACTTTGTAAAGAAGTATTTAACTAATGATAATATCTTAAAGATCGTAGCACTAGTTTCTGCATTACTTATTTTCTTTGCAGTAAATGGAGAAGGAACTTCATTTGCAGAATACTTTTCTTCATCAATTACAATTGAGGATGTACCACTAGAAGTAGTTTACAATGATGACTTTGTTGTTACAGGATTACCAGAAAGTATCAACGTTATTGTTAGTGGACCAGATGCAAACATTGAATCTGCTAAGAAGAAACAAGATTTACTAAAAGCAACACTAGACTTAAATGTTAGTGAAGAAGGGTCAAGAACTGTTGATGCCAATGAAATTACATTCACTTCAATTGGAGATGTAACAATTGCTCCAATTATTAAAAATTATGATATTGAAGTACAAAAGAAAATTTCAAAAGATATGCCGATTGCAATTAACTATGTTAATGCAGGTGATTTAACTGAAGGATTAATGCTGGAAGATCCAACTTTATCTGAAGACTTTGTAACAATTACTGGTGGTAGTCAAGACGTTAGTAAAATTGAAGAAGTTAAAGCAATTGTTGATTTATCAAAATTAAATGGTAGTGATAAAAACTCAGTTAAGATTGAAGCTAAACTAAATGCATATGATGATAAAGGTGAGATTGTCAAAAATATTAACTTGAGCACAGATACAATTACTGTAACTCAGAAGTTTACGGTAAACAGTGTTACATTACCAGTTAACTATACATTTACGAATAAACCAACAGATCAATATGTATCTGCAGTCTGTGATAAAGAAGACCTACAAGCATGTGTCGCTTCGGATGGTTCACAATATAAAGCAACAGTAGCTGTATTTGGTAACAAGGAAAAGATTGAGGAAATGACTTCAGGAGTTGAGTACCGTATCAACTTAGCAAACATGAACTTAAACAATAACCAAGTAGAAGCAACAGCAGTACTTCCTGAAGGTGTTTATACACAAACTCAAACGCAGACAGTAACAATTACAATGGAAGAAGGAGTTACTAAAACATTAAAAGATGTATCAATCGGATATGAAAACTTAGATGAGGGTCTAGTTGCCAAAACTGTTGATAGTAAGGATGCATTTATCGATGTTAAAGTAACAGGAGCAAAATCAACATTAGATCAAATCGATGGTAACAACTTACAGTTAACTGTTGATTTAGATGGATATAAAGCTGGAGATATTGCAACGGTACCATTACGTATTCAAGTCGCAGATTATGTTACAGCAGAACCAACACAAGAAACAGTAGAGATGGAAATCTCAGAAGAATAGGAGCATTATGGGGAAATATTTTGGAACAGATGGTATTAGAGGTGAGTTTAATAATAAACTTACAGTAGACTTAGCCTTTGAAATCGGTAAAGCAGCAGGTAGTATTTATCCAATCGGAAGTAAAGTATGTATTGGACAAGATCCACGTAAGTCATCAAGTACAATTGAGTTTGCATTAGTTAGTGGATTATTAGCAACAGGTGTTAATGTTGTAAGCTTTGGAGTAACTTCAACTCCATGTGTATCATACAGCATTATCCATCATAGTTATGAGTCAGGAATTATGATTTCTGCCTCTCATAATCCATACTATGACAATGGAATTAAGTTCTTTGGTAAGAACGGAAGTAAATTATCAGATGAATTAGAAGCAAAAATGGAAGCATTAATCGACAGTAAAGAATATCGTTTAGTTGATACTAAAGATTTAGGAACTCATACATTCGACACGACAGCTGTTTCTGAGTACGAAAATTATTTAGTATCATTAGGTACAAGCATGAAAGATGTAAAAATCTGTTTAGATAGTGCAAATGGTTCAAGTTATAACTTAGCGAAAGCTGTATTCAAACGTTTAGGTGCTGATGTTACTGTTATCGGTGATCGTCCTGATGGAATTAACATCAACGATAACATTGGTTCAACACACCCTGAGAAAATTGCAGAACTTATGAAATCTGGAGAGTATGATTTTGGTTTCGCATATGACGGTGATGCTGACCGTATTATCTTAATTGCAAACGATGGAACAATTTTAGATGGAGATTACATCTTATTCTTATTAGGTAAGTACTTCAAACAAAATGATAAGTTAAAAAATAATGTTGTTATTTCAACTGTTATGGCGAACTTAGGATTTATTGAAGGATTAGCTAAAGAAGGAATCGAAGTTGTTAAAACTAGTGTTGGTGATCGTTTTGTTATGCAAGGAATCGTTGAACATGATGCAGCTGTTGGTGGGGAGCAATCAGGGCACATTATTCTTCCTGAATTCTTACCAACTGGTGATGGGATCTTAGTAAGTGTATTCTTAGCAAACTTAATTGTTAACAGCGAAGATGATATTTTACATTTAGCAAATCAAATGGAAAAATTCCCACAAGTATTAATTAATAAAAAAGTTGCTGATAAACATGCGGCAATGGAATCACCTGAGTTACTTGCTGAAATTGAAAAATATGAGAAACAACTAGGAGAAACTGGACGTATTTTAGTTCGTTCTAGTGGAACAGAGGAATTAGTACGTGTTATGGTTGAAGCAAAAGATTTAGAAACATGTCAAACAATTTGTGAAAACTTAATGGAGTTTGTAAACTAATGTCATACAAAAATGAGATAAAAGAGTATAAACAAAAAGCGATTGAAGTATTTAAAAATCATCTTATAGATTTAGAAACTAATGTAATCGAAGCTAGTAAAAATGAACTTGCTGATGAGCCTGTTTCTAAAATCTATATTGATTATCAAGAAAGTACTTTAAAGTTAATTGAAGGAAAAATTGAAATTGACAATGAATTTTTAAAGAAAATTAATATTCAAAATCTAGAAAAATATAAAGATATTGATCCAGAAAAATTTGAACAAATTCGTACTAAAATCGTTGATAACCATAAACGTGTAATTGAGGAATTAAAAGAAAATTATGAGGAATTAGCAAAAGAGTCAAGAGAAAACTTAAAATATCAATTAGCAGAAATTCGCGAAGATAATGACTTAAATGTATCATCAATTAATCCTGAGGAGTTCTTCCCAGAAAAGTTGAATGTGTTAACTTTAAATTTCGTTATTATCTTTGGACTATTAGCACTGATAATTGGGTTAATTTACTACTACAACTTTATGTAGTAGTATTTTTTTGTGCCTGTACAAACCGTTGGTATGTTTTCGTGCAAAACAAATGGCACTATGCTATAATCAATTTATAAATAGAATCAGGGAGGCAACATGAGAGTTGAATTATTAACAAAAAATGTAGAAATTACAGAAGGTATCGAGGAGAATGTAAAAGCTGCATTATCTGGTTTAGATAAATACTTCAAGGAAGAGGAATTAACTGCTAAGGTAACAATCAAGACATATTCAGTAGGACAAAAAATCGAGATTGAATTACCAATTGATAAGAAACACGTTTTAAGACAAGAAACAGTTGAAAGAGATCTATATCAAGCAATTAATGTTGCAACTGATAAGTTAGAAAAACAAATTAGAAAAGTAAAAAATAGAGCTGCTGATCATGAAAATGAAAGACAAGTATTATTAGATTACTTTGCAGATTTTGAATCTAGTGAGGATGTTTCAAAAATCACAAAACGTAAAGAATTAGAATTATTACCAATGAGTGAAGAGGAAGCTGTATTACAGTTTGAAATTATTGGACACGACTTCTTCGTATTCCTAGATGGAGTAACAAATGATAAGAAATTACTATACAAAAGAAAAGATGGAGAATACGGGATTATTACATTTTAATAAAGAGTAGAGGCAATGCCTCTACTTTTTTCTATGTTCTTTTTTATTATTACGTAGTTAGATTGTGTCTGATTTTTAATAAAATAGGTAACATTTACGTATTAAAATCTTTTTTTTGGAAAATCTTTTCGAATAGTTGCATATAAGGTGTAAAAAAATAACATTGTATATAAATTTTGCTATAATATATTTGTAAAAATTAGGAGGTAATATGTCAATCATTTTAGATGTATATGCAAGAGAAGTATTAGACTCTCGTGGTAACCCAACTGTTGAAGTTGAGGTAGAAACTGAATTCGGTGGATTCGGACGCGCTTTAGTGCCAAGTGGTGCTTCAACAGGTGAATATGAAGCTGTTGAGTTAAGAGATGGAGATAAAGAACGTTACTTAGGTAAAGGTGTTTTAAAAGCTGTAGCTAACGTAAACGATGAAATTGCTCCAGCAATCGTTGGATTTGACGTATTCGATCAAATCGGAATCGATAAAGCTATGATCGAATTAGACGGAACTGAAAACAAAGGAAGATTAGGTGCAAACGCAATCTTAGGTGTTTCTATGGCTGCTGCAAGAGCTGCTGCTGATGAATTAGACTTACCATTATACCAATATTTAGGTGGGGTAAACGCTAAAGAAATGCCAGTTCCAATGATGAACATCATCAATGGTGGAGAGCACGCTGACAACAGTGTTGATATCCAAGAATTTATGATCTTACCTGTAGCTGCTCCAACATTCAAGGAAGCAATCAGAACTGGTGCAGAAGTATTCCATGCGTTAAAAGGTGTTTTAAACGCTAAGAACTACAACACTGCAGTTGGTGATGAAGGTGGATTCGCTCCTAACTTAGGAAGCAACGAAGAAGCAATCACTATTATTATCGAAGCTATCGAAGCTGCTGGTTACAAACCAGGTGAAGAAGTAAGATTAGGTATGGATGCTGCATCAAGTGAATTCTACAACAAAGAAACTGGAATGTATGAATTAAAAGGTGAAGGAAGAACTTTAACTTCAGAAGAAATGGTTGACCTTTACGCTGAGTGGTGTGAAAAGTACCCAATCATCTCAATCGAAGATGGTTTAGACGAGAACGACTGGGCTGGTCACAAGTTATTAACTGAAAGATTAGGAAGCAAAATTCAATTAGTTGGAGATGACTTATTCGTAACTAACACTAAGAAATTAGCTGAAGGTATTGAAAAAGGAATTTCAAACTCAATCTTAATCAAAGTAAACCAAATCGGTACTTTAACTGAGACTTTCGATGCAATCGAAATGGCTAAAAAAGCAGGATATACTGCAGTAGTTTCTCACCGTTCTGGTGAAACTGAAGATGCGACTATTGCTGACATTGCTGTTGCAACTAACGCTGGTCAAATCAAAACTGGTTCAGCTTCAAGAACTGACCGTATTGCAAAATACAACCAATTATTAAGAATTGAAGATGAATTAGAAGGTAGAAGTGAATACAAAGGTTTAGGATCTTTCTACAACTTAAGATAATCTCTTAGAAAATTAGTGCTACTTAGGTAGTGCTTTTTTTTTATGCTAATCCTCCAATAATGATATAATATCAAAGTTAGGAGTTTTTATGACAAAGAGACGATTGATGAGATTATTATATAATCTGCTTGATGATTTAAAAATCAGAAAATTAGTGCAAACAGTAACACTTAAGATTGCGATTATGGAGATTGAAGATGAAAATTAGTTTTATATTACCATGTCACAATGTTGAAGACTACGTTCGCAAGTGCGTTGACAGCATCATTGCAATGGGTGAAGCTGATATTGAGATTATTGCTGTGAATGATGGTTCAACAGATAATACTTTAAATATTTTAAATGAACTGAAAAATCAACATGGAATAAAGATCATCAGTTTTGACAATGCAAGTGGTTTTGCTGGTCGTCCGCGTAATGCCGGAATCGAAGCAGCTAGTGGTGAATACCTAGCTTTTATCGATCCAGATGATTATTATTTAGGAAATGAATTAATCAAAGCGTATGAAAAGTACCAAGGTAACGATATAATTGTTAACTCATTTAAAATTAGTAATCCTCAAGGCAAGATATTAGATAAAATAGTATTAAAGGACGCTAATGTAGATCGCTGTAAATTTCTATGGAGACAAGTAGTTAATGTTTGTAATCAACGTTCATTATATAAACGTAGTTTTATAAATAGTCATAATATCCGTTTCTATGAAGACTGTATTGGAGAAGATTTACTATTCTTATATACAACATATGTAAATGGAGCGAAAATACGAACTACAAAATATATAACAACAATGTATATCGATGATCGCGTTGGTTCACTTAGTACAGTGATTTCATCTCATTATATTGAGTCAAGCATTCTTGCATACGAGCGTTTCTTTAATTTAATTAATAAGAACTTATGTTCGAAGGAAGTAAATAGTGCAATCGGTGAACATTTCCTTGGGTATTACTTAAAAGTAAGAACGTCAATCTCATCTAAACAAAAAGAGCTTATTATGTCAACAAACTTCTATAAGCATATAAAGAAAAATATAGTAAAGGTAAAATAATTATGTTGATAAATATTATAGCACCTATTTACAATGAACAGGACAACGTAAAAAAATTAGTTACAGAGCTTAGCGAATTCGCTAACTTATATCCGCAACATAAATTTGAATTTGTATTAGTAAATGATGGGTCAAGTGATGATAGTCACAAGCGTATCTTAGAACTAGATGATGAGCGTATTGTATATATTCGCTTATCTCGTAACTTTGGTAAGGAAGCGGCAGTTATTGCTGGTTTAGATTATGCTAAAGACGCAGATGCAGCGACAATTATTGATAGTGACTTACAGATGCCAATTAGATACATTGGTCAAATGATTGAAAACTACGAAAAAGGTGTTAAGTTAACTATCTGTAAAAAGAAATCCCGTGATACTAAGAATATTAAAGGGTTTTTAGCTCAAAAATATTACTCAGTATTCAGCAGAATGACGAAAAGTAATATCGTAGAAGATGCATTAGATTTTGTTTTCATGGATAACCAAGTAATAAATGAAGTTCGTCAAAACCGTGAATCTAACCGTTTCTTTAAAGGGATAATTGCAACTGTTGGATTTGAATATGAAGTTCTAGAAATTGAAATCGATGAACGTGTTAGTGGTGAAAGTAGCTATGGTTCATTTAGTCAATTATTTAGTTATGGATTCGTATCACTTGCTGCCTATTCAAAAATTCCACTATATTTTGCTATTTACTTAGGTATTTTAACAGCATTAAGTAGTTTTATTTATGGTGTTGTTGTTATTATTAGTTATTTTGTATATGGTAATGATGTACCTGGATATAGTACGTTATTATGTGTGATGTTATTCTTATTTGGTATCATATTAGTTGTTCTAGGAATTATCGGTTACTACATTGGATTAATTCTAGATGAAGTAAAAGAGCGTCCACTATACATTGTAGATGAGGTTTATAAAAAATGATATTATTTGGACTAACAGTACTTGCGTTAATCGCAATCGTAATTGCAATGTTTGTAATTACTAAGATTAATTTCTTTAATAAAGATGTATATCGTTTCATTTTAACTGGGGGATTCAATACTTTTAATTACTATTTAATGTTTTTAATTTTATTTGGATTTGCTAACATTGAGTACATCATTGCACATATTTGTGCATTCTTATATAGTGCATTTTGCTCATTCTTTATGACAACAATGTATACTTTTAATGAACGTCCAACGATGCGCACATTTATTAAATTCCCATTAACATTTTTACCTAACTTAGTTATTAGTACATTAGGAACAGTTGTGTTTGTAAACACGGGATTACTAGATGCTAAATATGCATCTATAGTTGCAATGTTTGCTGCAATTCCAATTACTTTTGTAGTTAGTAAAATTGTTGTAACTGGAAATATAAAAAACGAAAAAGCCTAGTAATTTTTTACTAAGGTTTTCTTTTTTATTTTGTGTAAATATGATTGAATTAAGCAATTATTTGCTATAATATAACGTAAGGAGTTATCTATGAAAAAGAATAAAATCGTAATTAAGGGAGCTCGTGAAAACAATCTAAAGAATATAGATGTTGAGATTCCTAAAGATAAATTAGTAGTTATTACTGGTCCAAGTGGTAGTGGTAAGAGTACACTTGCATTTGATACGGTATATGCTGAAGGGCAAAGAAGATATATTGAGAGTTTATCATCTTATGCGCGTCAGTTTTTAGGTGGGAGTGAAAAGCCAGATGTTGACTCAATTGAAGGATTAAGTCCAGCTATTTCAATTGATCAGAAATCAGGGAGTAACAACCCTCGAAGTACAGTTGGGACTGTAACTGAAATCTATGACTATTTACGTCTATTATATGCACGTATTGGTAAGCCAATTTGTCCTAACCATGGTACTGAGATTAAAGCTTCATCACCAAAAGATATTTCTAATAGTGTAATTGAAAAATACGCAGGTGAGCGTATTGAAATCATTAGTCCAGTTGTAATTAAGCAAAAAGGGACACATGCTAAATTATTAGAAACTTTATTAAAAGATGGATTTACTCGTGTTGAAATTAACCATGATCGTGTAGATTTAGATGAAGAAATAGATTCTATTAAACTTAATAAAAACAAAAAACATGATATTGATATTATTGTTGACCGTATGAAAGTTGAAGATGGAATCAAAGCCCGTTTATTAACTGCAATTGAAGTTGCTAATGAACATGGTAGTGGAAATGTTGTAATTAGAACTAAAGATGGTGTCGAAGAATTTTCAAGTAATTTTGCTTGTGAACAATGTGGATTTACAGTTCCTGAAATTGAACCGCGTTTATTTAGTTTCAATGCTCCATTCGGTGCCTGTACGGCTTGTAGCGGTCTTGGTGAACTTAAAGAACCAGATATCGATTTAATTGTTCCTGATAAGTCATTATCTTTAATGGAAGGAGCAATTAGAACAAATGGTTATAACCCAGATGGATCTTACTATTTCCAAATGATGGCCAATGCTTGTTACCACTATAATATTAATATGGAAAAACCTTTTAGTGAATTAACTAAAGAGGAAATTGATATTTTATTCTATGGTACTGATGAAACATTATCAATTAATTATAGTAGTGCAACTATGGACTTTACTAAAGACTTTAAATTCGAAGGTATTGCTAACAATATATCAAGACGTTATGTTGAAACAAGTAGTATGCGTATGCGTAAATACCTTGATGGACAAATGGCAAACCATACTTGTAGTAAATGTAAAGGATCTAGACTTAGTGAACAAGTACTTGCAATTCGTATTAATGGTTTAAATATTTATGAAGTAACAAAGCTTGCTATTGTTGATGCAGTTGAGTTCTTTGGAAACTTAGAACTTACTGAAAACGAAGCAATTGTTGCGAAAATGGTATTAGAAGAAATTAATGCAAGATTTAGTTTCTTAAAGAACGTAGGTCTTGAATACTTAGATTTAGCAAGAACTGCGACTACTTTAAGTGGTGGAGAAGCGCAACGTATTCGTTTAGCTACTCAAATTGGTTCTAAATTAACAGGAGTATTATACGTGCTAGATGAGCCAAGTATTGGTCTTCATCAACGTGATAATGATCGTTTAATCGATACACTTAAAGGAATGCGTGATTTAGGTAATACACTAGTTGTAGTTGAACACGATGAAGATACAATGCGTGAAGCAGACTATATTATTGATATTGGTCCAGGTAGTGGTGAATATGGTGGTGACGTAGTTGCTGCTGGTACACCAGCTCAAGTAATGAAAAATAAGAAGAGTATTACCGGGCAATATTTAGCTGGTACACGTAAGATTGAATTACCAGAAGTTAGACGTAAGCAAGAGTTTGGACAAATTAAGATTAAAGGTGCAAAAGCTAATAACTTAAAAAACATTAATGTTAATATCCCACTTCAGAACTTTGTGTGTGTTACAGGAGTTAGTGGTAGTGGTAAATCAAGTTTAGTAAACGAAGTATTATACAAAAATATTTATAACCACTTCAATCCGGAGCTTAAACGTAAAGCTGGAGAAGTTAGAGCTGTTGAAGGTTTAGAGCAAATTAAAAAAGTTATTGATATTGATCAAAAACCAATCGGTAGAACGCCGAGATCAAACCCGGCAACATACGTTGGTGTATTTGATGACATTCGTGATTTATTTGCAGAACTTCCAGATTCAAAAGCTTTAGGTTACACTAAAGGTCGTTTCTCATTCAATGTTCGTGGTGGTCGTTGTGAGCACTGTGAAGGTGATGGAATTATTAAAATTGAAATGAACTTCTTACCAGATGTTTATGTAACTTGTGATGTTTGTGATGGTAAGCGTTACAATGAAGAAGTATTAGGAATTAAATACAAAGGTAAAAATATTTCTGATGTATTATCAATGTCAATTGAAGAAGCATATGAATTCTTTAAACATATTCCAAAAATTGAACGTAAATTCAAAACATTATTAGATGTTGGTTTAGGATACTTACGTGTTGGTACTCCAGCTACTGTTTTAAGTGGTGGGGAAGCGCAGCGTATTAAGCTTGCTAAAGAGTTACAAAAGGTAACTAAAGGTAATACATTATATATTTTAGATGAACCAACAACTGGTCTTCACTCTGAAGATATTAAGCGTTTGATTGGAGTGTTACAAACACTAGTTGAAAATGGAAACAGTATGTTAATTATTGAACATAACTTAGATTTAATTAAGGTCGCTGATTATATTATTGATATCGGTCCAGAAGGTGGTGCTAAAGGAGGAACAGTAGTTGCTCAAACAACACCAGAAAAATTAATAGAAGTTGAAGAAAGTTATACTGGAAAGTATTTAAAAGAACATTTAAATTAATTATAAATTAGAGTATTATAGCTTTTTGCTATAGTACTTTTTTTAAAACATAAAATTTGAGTTTTGTCTATGCTATGATATATCTTGTAGGAGGAAGTATGAATAAACTTATATTTTCAGATGTAGATGGGACATTAGTAGACCACTCATTTACAGTAACAGACGATATTAATAATCGTTTAAAAGAACTAAATGCTAAATTTGTTGTAGCAACGGGAAGAATGTATGATAGCGCACAACACTTAAACTTAGAAATCAATGCTGACATGATTTGTTCGAATGGTAGTGAAGTTATTGTCGATAACGAGATGTTAATTCAAAAGACAATGGATAAAGACACTGCCCGCGGTATTGTAAGAAAACTTATTAGTGAGCAAAAGTACTTAAATATTTATACAACTAGTGGTGTATATGTTCCAACATTTGAAGGACTTTTAGAGGTTATTATGGAAGAAACTTATACATATGCAAAAGCTATTTCAACTAGTGTTGAGGAATTTGAGGCTAACGTTAATGGTCACTTACACTTATTTTATAATACTAATATTGCAACTGATGACATTGATTCAGTATTAGATACAAGTGATGTGATAAAGCTTGAGATTGTTGACTGCCATAACCAGAAGGATACAATTGATAGTTTAGAATCTAATTATGAAGTTAGTGCCTATTCATCATTCGGTAATAACCTGGAAATTGTTCCGAAGGGAATTACTAAAGTCCATGGAATAACCAAGTATGTAGAGCACATGGAACTTGGTGATCATCTAACATTTGCAATCGGAGATGGAAGCAATGATATTGAGATGCTAAAGCATGCTGATGTTGGAATTGCAATGGGGAACGCTTGTGAACAATTAAAGCAAATTGCTGATCATGTAGTAAGTACTCAAAGCGATGGTGGAATGCTAGAAGCACTTGAATTTATTGCTAACTATAAGCATTAATTAAGTGTCTAAATTTGCATCTTTATAGTCGTAATATTTCAATTAAATAAAGGATAAAATGGTAATGGGCAAGCTCATTACTTTTCTTTATTATTGGCTTATCTATGTTATAATAATATGGAATGGAGTGATATGAAAAAAATGAACTTAAATGAGCAAAAAAATGATGAAAGAATTGTTAATGCAGTAACTGTAATTGGTTTAATTACGATTATTTTTTATATGATTGTAACAATTCGTAATCTATTCCAAGTTATTACTAACTTTGGATTACTAAGTGCACATTCTGGTATCGCTGGAATCATATTTAATATTATTTTATACTTGTTTGTTTTAGCAACAGGATTTGAGGCAGTACGCCGTAGTAAGAATCCGTATTATATTATAATTGCACTCGTTACAATACTAATTATTTATTAAGGAGAATCAAATGTTTATTGATCAAGTCAGAATCAAAGTTAAAGGTGGAGATGGTGGAGATGGTATCACTGCTTTCCGTCGTGAAAAGTATGTAGCTTTAGGAGGACCTGCTGGAGGTAGTGGGGGAGATGGTGGAAACTTAATCTTCGAAGTAGAAGAAGGATTAAGAACACTTTTAGACTTCAGTTACAACAAAATGTATAGTGCACCAGATGGTGAAAAAGGTAGAAGTAAATCTCAACACGGAAAAAATGCTGAAGATTTAATCTTAAAAGTACCACCAGGGACAAGCATCTATAATGATGAAACAAATGAATTAATTTGTGACTTAACTCACAACCACCAACAATACGTAGTAAGTAAAGGTGGACGTGGAGGACGTGGTAACGTTGAGCTTGCAAGAGCAGGACGTGCTGGTCTTGAAATCCGTGAAATGGGTGAACCTGCAAAAGAAGTTAATGTTCGTTTAGAGCTTAAATTAATTTCAGATGTAGGATTAGTAGGAATGCCTTCAGTTGGTAAAAGTACTATTATCTCAGTTGTATCAAAAGCTAAACCGAAAATCGCAGCTTACCACTTTACAACTTTAGTACCAAAATTAGGTGTTACTAAAACAACAGATAACCGTAGTTTCGTTATTGCCGATTTACCAGGTCTTATTCAAGGGGCTAGTGAAGGTAAAGGTCTTGGACACCAATTCTTACGTCACATTGAAAGAACTAAAGTTATCTTACACGTTTTAGATATGGGATCATTTGAAGGTAGAGACCCAATCGATGATTACGAAAAAATTAACGAAGAATTATTTGCTTACAACTACAACTTAGAAAGTAGAAAGCAATTAGTTGTTGCTAATAAAATGGACTTACCAATGGGTGAAGAAAACTTAGCTCGTTTCAAAGAAAAATATCCAGATGTAGATGTTGTTGAAATCTCTGCATTAACGCAAGAAGGTCTTGAATTAATGTTAATTAAAACAGCAGATATGTTAGAAGCAGCTGAAGAGTTTAAACCAGAAGCTGAACACGTTAAAGTTTATAAATTCATGCCTGAAGATGACTTCTATGTACGTCAGGATGAAGATGAAGTATTCGTTGTTAGTGGAGAAAGAGTTGAGAAGTTATTCTTAATGACAGACTTTACTACATACGATAACCAAAGAAGATTCGCGAATCAATTACGTAAAATGGGTGTAGACCAAGCGCTTAGAGAAGCCGGAGTACAATCAGGAGACATCGTACGTATTGCCGACTTCGAATTTGAATTTAATGACTAAGGAGTAATATGGCTGGACATAGTAAATGGAAAAATATACAACACCGTAAAGGTCGTCAGGATGCTGCAAGAAGTAAGGAGTTCCAGAAACTTGCAAAAGAGATTTATGTAGCTGCGAAAAGTGGTGGAGATTCACTAGAATCAAATGCAGGATTACGTCTAGCAGTTGATAAAGCAAAATCTAAATCGATGCCTAAAGATAACATTGAAAGAGCAATTGCGAAAGCAACAGGATCTCAAAATGGAGAAAACTACGATGAAGTTAGATATGAAGGATATGGAGCTGGTGGAGTTGCGATTATGGTTGACTGTTTAACAGATAACTTAAACCGTACGGCCTCATCTGTTCGTTCAACATTTACTCGTCGTGGTGGAAACTTAGGAACTGATGGTTCTGTTTCATATTTATTTAACCGTAAAGGCAATATTGTTATTGAAACAGCAAACATTTCACTTGATATCGAAGAATTTGAATTAGAAGTATTAGAGTTTGGAATTGAAGATGTAACTGTCGAAGATGGTATCTTACAAATCATTACTGAACCTAATGACTTTGAACAAATTAAGAAATCAATTGATAGTATGGAAGTTGTGTCTGAATATATGGAAGCAGAAGTGACAATGCTACCGACTATGGAAGTAGAATTAGATGAAGAAACAACTGAGAAAGTAATGGCATTAATTGAACAATTAGAAGATAATGATGATGTTCAAAGTGTTTACTCAAACTTAAAATAATGTATAGTTACTTTGAAGGAAAATTAACAAATGTACTACCGTCACAAATTGTATATGATGTTAATGGAGTTGGTTACTTAATAAATGTAGCTAATTCATATAGTTTTGATCCTTTAATCGATCGCGTGTATATCTATCAACATGTTAGAGAAGCTGAGATTAGTTTATATGGATTTAAAACAAGTGATGAGAAAGCAATGTTTTTAGATTTAATTTCGGTAACCGGAATTGGACCTAAGACAGCACTTGCAATCTTAGCTGCTAGTGAACCAATGTTTATTCGTAATGCAATTGCAAGCGAAGATGCCACTTATTTACAAAAGTTTCCAAAGATTGGAAAGAAAGCAGCCGGTCAAATTATTATTGATCTAGGCGGTAAGTATGAGCAAAACATTAGTTTACCAACAGACAATAAACAAAAGATTGAAGTTGATAATACAGATGTTGTCGATGCATTATTAGCTTTAGGATATAGTGAAAAAGATGTTAAGAAACACTTAAAAGCAGTAGATCAAACACTATCAACTGAAGAGAAAATTAAGTATATTTTAACGCAAATGATCAAGTAACAAGCTTTTTTGCTTGTTACCTGTTTTAAAATTTAAGGGGAGATATGAAGAAGTATTTTGATAAAGTATTTTTTAAATCGGCGTTAGTTATTGCAATGCCGATTGTAATACAACAGCTAGTTACATCACTAGCCCAGCTAGTCGATAATATTATGGTTGGGACGATTAATGGACAAGCAATTGCTGGGGTTGGGGCAGTAAACTCGATTTTCTTTGTAATTATGACTTCAACATTCGGGATAAGTGAAGGTGCTTCAATTTTTATTGCCCAACAATATGGAGCCGGTAAAAAAGACAAGATGGGTAACAGTCTTGCAATCAGCTTTAGTATTATCTTTTTAATGGCCGGAATTGCGCTAACATTAATCAATATATTTGATGAAAGTTTATTACGTATGTTTATCCATGGTAATGATGCAGATAGTCTTGCTGCAATGCAATATGGTATGGATTATTTAAATGTTCTAGTCTGGGGTTATTGGTTACTTATGGTAAATGCAGTAATCGGTTCAGCATTTAGAGCGATAGGTCAAACTAAGGTGCCAATGGGAGCTGGGATTGTTGCTGTAGTAGCAAACACTAGTTTAAACTTCTTGTTAATTCCAATTTTCGGAGTTAAGGGAGCAGCAGTTGCAACAATCATTTCCCGTGTGGCTGAGTTTTTAATTTTAATGTCTATTTTAAAATTCAAACAAACTGCATTTGACTTTAACTTAGCAAGTTTTACTACGATTAAGAAAGAGCAATTTGTAATGATGATTAGGAAAATGGTTCCACTTACAACGAATGAATTCTTATGGGGATTTGGAACATCGACACTTATGGCTTTATATGGGGCTCGTAGTATTACTGATTTAGCTTCAATTCAGATTACATATACAATTGCCAATATTTTATTTGTTGCGATGGCTGGATTCGGTGTTGCAGTTGCAGTACTGATTGGACAGAAACTTGGAAAAGAAGAGTTTGATTTAGCTATCGAGAACTCGAAAAAACTACTTGCATTAGGACTACTTACTGGTATAACGTTCTTCGGAATAGCACAAGTATTAGCATTCTTCATTCCAGCCTTATATGGAAATGTAGATAGTGTAATCCAGATCCAAGCATCTAACTTATTGCGTATTATTGGATTCGTATATCCAGTCTATGTAATAACAGTAACGTTTTTCTTCACGCTACGTGCTGGAGGAGATACTCTAGGTGTATTAATAATGGATGGTGGAACAATGTGGGGATTATCAATTCCAGTTGGGTTCATCTTAGTATACTTTACTTCAGTCCCAATTTACGGGATCTTCATTGGTGTTCAAGCCTTTGAAGTAGTTAAGATGCTTATTGGATATTACCGTTATAGTCGTTATAACTGGGTCCAAAATATTTCATAGCTTATAAAGTCTAACTTATAGTTAGGCTTTTTTTAACTCTTAAACAAGCGTACCCACAACTTGACACGATTGTGAATTGGTGCTAATATAAATATAAATGAAGTGTGGTAACTTAAGGGTAAGGTTATTGCAAGTCAAATAAATAGCAGAGGGAGTATTATGAATTATTTTAAAAGAGCATTAATCCACGTGAAAGCTAATTTGGGTAAGAGTCTATTAATATTTATTATCTTTTTAGTAACTATGGGTGCAGTGTCAACCGCATTCATGACATCAAGAATGTATAATAAAACTCTAGAGCAAACATTTAAAGATGGAACAGTACCGGTATATGTACGCAATTCATATCCAGATGATTTAATTGGAAATATAACGTATAACTGGAATGACTATCAGGAAATCAGCTCACAGCAAAAATTTGATATTGCTGAGTTAGAGGAAGTTGAAAGTAGCGATATTAGCATGTATTCGAGTTTAAAACCTGGACAATTAACTATGCCTAATGAAATGCTGGACTATGGTCTAAGTATCAATTACGTAAAGGATCCGGAGCAAAGTGTGTCTGAAGAAAATAAAGAAGCCTATCAATTTAATTACGATAAAGAATTATTTAAAAACAATCCTCAGTCAATTATCTTAAATGATCTTATTTTAGATGAGAATAATTTAGAGGTTGGGGATACTATTGTCTTAGATATTAATAGTGATTACTCAGAGGTAGAATCGATTCCAGAACTGGAAGAACAAGAATTTACAATAGTTGGTTCCTATTCGGCTGAGCCAACTCAAGCAATGATTGATAATGAAAATGCAAATGCAGAAGAATATGGCTTTGAACCGGATTTAACGTTTAGTTATTTATATACAAATGCGTATATTCCACTTTCTGCAGGAAAAAGCTATCTAAAATACTATGAAGGTGTTGATCAGCAAAATGGAGAAGCTATTGGCGCTAGTGCAACTTATTATTTAAAATCACTTGATGATGTTAGTAAATTTAAAACAGATGTAGAAGCGTTAACAGGTACACAAGTAGAAGTTGAATTCGATTTAAATAGTGAAGAAAGTGAAACAGCTGAAGGATTATCAGTAATTATTGGAATTCAAAGTATCTTAAACTACTTTTTATTATTTGGAGTTGTAGTAGTAATAGTGCTATTAACAATACTGATTACATTATTTATTCGTGGTCGAAAGAAAGAGATTGGAATTATGGTTGCATTAGGAGAAACTAAACGTAATATCTATTTCCAATTAGTATTTGAACAAGTTATTATTATGTCATTAGCAACTATTTTAGCATATCCAATCTGTTTAGTAATTCTTACAGTTTTAAGTTCAAAATTTGGATTTTTAGCCTTAGGTCTAACAATTGTACCGCTAATTCAAAGTGTAATTGTAGGTGTGATTATTATTGGATTAATAACATTAATACCAGCAATTTACACATTACGTTTACAACCAAAGAAAATTTTATTATAGGAGAAATAATGGAAAAACTTGAAGTAAAAGGTTTATCACATCAGTTCCGTGATGGTGAGAAATTAAGAACAGTTCTAGATCAAATTGATTTAATATTTGAACCGGGAAAACTATATGCAATCCTTGGTTATTCAGGAAGTGGTAAAACAACATTAGTATCATTTTTATCGGGGTTAGATAAAGCAGACAAAGGTACTATAGAGTACGATGGAATTAATATTGAGACCTATGGACTTGATAAATATCGTCGTAATAAATCTAGTATTGTTTTTCAGCAATATAATTTAATTGAGTTTCAAACTGCTCATCAGAATTTGATGACTGCAATGGGAATTACAGATAATGAATTACCACCAAACAGTAGTGATATTGCGTATAATCTTCTGGATTTTGTCGGGATTGGAAAAACTAAGGCTGATAGAAAAGTTAAGATGTTAAGTGGTGGAGAACAGCAGAGGGTAGCAATTGCAAGATCACTTGCTACAAATGTGGATTTAGTTTTTGCAGATGAACCAACAGGGAATTTAGATAGTGAAAGTGAACGTGAAATTATTAAACTATTTAAAACTTTAGCGAATCAATATAATAAGTGTGTTATCTTAGTTACCCACTCTGATCAAGTTGCTTCATCTGCTGATAAAATATTAAGAATTAATGATGGGAAAATAAATTATGAGTGATTTTTTAAATAATTTTTCTAATGATAAATATAAAAAACAAGTAGCGGCAGATAAAGAAAATCAAGACACTATTGAAAATAAGCAAGAGACAAAACAACAATTAGTAAAGTCAGAGGGAAATGAACTCAAATTAGAGCTCAGTGGTGCTGCATTTGAAGAGGAGAAGATAAGCATTGATAAGGATTATAATCAGTTCTTATTTAAACGTACTGTTGTAATATGTGTGACAATAATAGTTGCTATTTTAATTTTTGTATCTAGTTATTGGTATATGAATCAAACCGTTGCTATTACATTAGTCGATAAATCGCAAACAGATGCTGTTAAGTGGCTTGATGATAATAAGGTGAACTATGATTTGATAACAGTTGAGAGCCAAGAAAAACCAAGTGGTACGGTTATCTCACAATCGATTCCCAGTGGAGAGAAGATTGGAGTATTAGATTTACAAACGATAGAAGTTAGTAGTGGGCCAAATATGGATGAGGTAGTGAAGTTAACAGGATTAGAAGGTAAGTCTAAGGAACAGATCAATAACTTAATTGAAAATAAAATGTTAGTTAATGCAAGCCTTAAATATGAATATAGTGATAAAGTTGACAATGATAAACTTATTCGTATTGACTTTGAAGATGATAGTGTTAGTGAAAAAAATTATACGCGAAGTGCAAAAGCTGAATTTGTTATTTCTAAAGGAAGTAAAGAAGAAAAGAAAAATGTAAAAGTTGATAACTTTGTTAATCAGACAATAGACAGTGTCTATGAATGGAATCAAGACACGGGAATAATGATTGATGAAGAGCAGATTCCAAGTGATATACCTGAGGGCTACATTGTTAGTCAAAGTGTTGAGCCAGGAACGATGCTAGGATATGGTGACGTGATAACTGTTGAGATTTCAAAAGGACCAGGAGAGTATACACCGTATTTAATTGGTTATAATATCGATGATGCGACTGAAGTAGCTGCTGAAATCAATCTAAGTTTAGAACCAGCTGAAAGCTATAGTGACAGCAATGCAGGAGTAATAATATATCAGTCGAAGGCAGAGGGAGAAAGCATATATCCAGAAGAAGAGAGTTTAAAAGTTACAGTTTCTCTTGGTCAACCTTTTATTACTGATATGAGTGGAGCAACAATAGGTGATCTGGCTTCAATGATTAATGATTTTAATACTCAAGGCGCAAATTTATCATATACTACGACCGAGGTCGCATTAAGTGATGAAGATAAAGAAGCAGGAGTTCGGTCGGGAACAATTAAATCAATATCAAATGCCAATTCATTTGTAAATGTAGGATCTACTTTAACAGTTGAAGTTTATGAATAATTACTAAAGTCTAACTTATTGTTAGGCTTTTTTGATGCTTACAAGACATCGTTTAAAAATATGTATTATAATATTATTAATGTAATTTAGGAGCTATATGAAAAAAATATTAATACTTAACTTTTTAATGTTAACGTTGTTTAACTTTGCCCATCCAGTAACCCCACAGATGATGGAACTCAAAGGAAGTCCTGACTATTTATTCGGACTTTTCTTCTTTGCCATGAGTGCCGGGACGTTCTACTTTTCTCCTAAATGGGGAAGTAAGATTGACCGTATTGGTACAAGAAAGATTTTAACAATTGCCCCACTTATTTATGCAATTGGTCAGTTTATGTTTGCATACTTTACCAATCCATTATTAATGCTAATCGGGCGTTTTATTTCCGGGGCATTTGCATCAGGTTGGATCGTTGGTGTAACATCTTATATTAATTTAAAATCAAAACCAGATGAGAAAATTAAAAACTTTGGTTATCAATTAGTTGCAACTAACCTAGGTGGAGTAGTTGGGCAAATGCTAAGTGGGAAAATTGGTAGTAGCAATGTATACTACTCATTCATTTTCCAAATTACGTTCTTAATCATCCTTGGTTTAGTCGTATTTGGTATTGTTGAAAACTTATACCCAGAAGCTAAAGTTCAGGCTAAAACAAGCTTTACTAAGGCTGTAGGAGCATTACGTGAGCATGGTTACCTATTACTTATGTTATCAATGATTTGTTTTGCTACAATTAATAATATCTCTCGTGGGATGCCATCGTATTTCGGTAGTGATGTTGCTAACTTTACAACAAGTCAAGTTGGGAATATGAATGCATATGTTAACTTACTTGGTTTAATTTCTAATTTATTTATTATCCGTATAATGGAGAAGAAGTTTACGTTCTTCACATCATATTTAATTCAAGGGGTAACAACAATTGTCGGTACTCTATTAATTTTATATGCAGTAGCAACAATTGATACTAATCCCTACTTTGGATTTTTATTCTTAACGGCCTTAACGCTAGTGACATTAGGTAGTTCTTTCTACCGCCCATACGTACAAAAAGAAGTTGTTAATAGTGGTAAGTTTGATCAAGGTGAAATCTTAGGAGTAATTAACTCATTTAATGCAATCGGAATGTTATTAAGTAGTGGTAGCATGACATTATTATATCCTTTAAATCCAATAATGCCTTTCGTTGCAATGTTAGTATTTGCAATTCTAAGTGTATCATTACATTTAATCGCGAGTAAAGATGAAAAAACAGCTTAAGGCCCATATTGAATTATTGAAAGAACCATCTAACACAGAAGTAATTGACTTTGAGCAGTTTATAATAAGAACGAATCAAATATTAAAAGACTATGACTGTACATTTAGATACTTACGTTCAGATAGTAAACGTAATGGTCATATTAAAGCAACAATTAATAAACGAACACAAGAATATAAATTAGAGCTTGCGATCAATCGTAAAGATAATATGGGTGGCCAAGTATATACGATAATCCATGAACTTACGCACTTAATAAATAATCATATGTTTAGCCGTGACTTGACGAAAAAGCAGGCTGAAGTAGTAGCGGATACAACAGCTCTATACTTTATTAATAAATACAATTTATTAAGTGACTATCAAACGAGTGATGTAGGTAATAAATGGGATGTTAATAACTATAGTAATATATATATTGATAACATGGGCCTAAGCAGTGCACGTTATCAAGTTATCATTAAGCAGATTAATGATAGTAAAATAATAATAGAACGTTTATACTTAGGTTAATTCAAAGTTAACTTAAAAATGCAATAAATATTTCTTTAACTTGAATCTTACTAGCATTTACTATAATGGGAGTATAAAATTTAAGAAGGAGCTATATTATGAATAAATTAATTGCAGATTTTACTGTATTATATACAAAATTACACACTTATCACTACAATGTAGTAGGTCCAGAATTCTACAGCCTACACGTTATGCTTGAGAAAGAATACGATACTTTCCACGAGTGGATTGATGAAGCAGCAGAAAGTATGAAAGTTGATGGAGAATATCCAGTAGCAACTGTAAAGGAAATGTTAGAAATTACTTCAATTAAAGAAGCTGAAAGTAGAGATTACTCTTCTAAAGAAATTTTAGAAGATTTAGTATCAGACTACGAAAACTTAATTGCATATATGTATGAAATTAAAGAAACATTACCAATGATTCAAGATAACATGTTAGAAGAATTCATTACATATCTACAAAAACAAATTTGGTTCTTCAAAGCTACACTTAAGTAAAAAAACAACTATTTAATATTATAAAAACTATATTTATATGACAGACATGCCAGTGTCTGTCTTTTTCTATGCTAATAATTAATAATTTGCTATAATATTAAGGATGAAAAATGTTAGGGAGAAATTATGAAAAGCGTAAAATCATTTATTAATGAATTCAAAGAATTCTTATTAGGATCAACATTTGTTGACGTAGCAATCGGATTATTAATTGCCGGTGCAGTTAAAGATGTAGCAACTTCATTTACTGATAGTTTTGTTACACCAATTATTTTAAAATTATTATCAATACTAGGAATCAATGCAGATGCAGGTAGTGCAACAACAGTATTTGGAGTAGACTTCTATATTGGAAACTTCATTACAGCATTAATCTCATTTATTATCATCATGTTTGTAGCATTTACTATCCTTCAAGCATACGCTAAGATGAAAGAAGCATTTGCTAAATCAAACGCTGAAGATGAAGAAGAAGTTGAAATTGCTTTATCTAATGAGGAAAAAATCTTACTTGAAATTAGAGATTTATTAAAAGAACAAAATTCAACTGATGAAAAATAACAAACAATTAACTACTGATTTAGTCAGTAGTTTTTTTTAGATAATAAATTCGAACAGTTTATAAACTGCTTTACTAAGTTTAATATTTATATTTGGTAAAGTATTAGTAGGAGGCTTTAATATGAAAGTATATCTCTTGCTAAGTGCAATGTTTCTAGTTTCAATAATATATACGACAGCCTATGCCAGCGAAGTTACAACTTACGTTGACGGAGATGTTATGCTTAAGGTCTATAGCTCACCAAAAGGAGGAGTCCTAAAGCGTGAATACTATGTAGCCGGAACAAAGGTTCGTTGTATTAAATATGAAGACAATATGATTAAGATAGAAACACTATATGATGAATCAGGAAAGAAAGCACTTGTCAATAAATACATGAATAATCAAGTAGTAAAAACTGTTACTTATAATCGTGGAATATATGAGTCAACTGACAATATGGTTGCATAGAAAAAGCTAGCAGTTACTTGCTAGTTTTGTTTTTATGTCTGCGGTTGTAAATTACTAAAGCAATAGTAATAATACTAATTACTGCAATAATTTGAATAAAGAAGATGTCTCCTAAAAGAATTCCCAATAGAATAACGATTGTACTATAAATGATAAGTGGTTTATGAATCTGATACTTATCTTCAATGTTTTGTTTATACTGTCTCAGTTCAGCTTTGATTTCTTCTCTAGTATTTCTAAAGTCGCTTAGCTCTTCCGCTAGTAAATCAAGATCACGAAGTTTCCCATCTTTATAAGCTTTAACTTTACCAGTAATAATTCGAATATCTCGAACAGGCATGTAATTAAGATCACGAAGTGTGTATGCAAGATCGACTATTAAACCAATCATGAATAAGTTAATAAACATTACTTGGATTTGATTACCTATTAAACTTGTAACATTTAAGAAGAAGGGATTCATTATATAAATTACAATGACTGCTAAGATTCCAAATAAGCTAGAATTAAGTAGGCAAATACGGCCTTTGATATTGAACTTATTTTGACTATAATCCCACCATCTAGTATGAAAGAATCGTTCCATTATATAACTAGTAATATATTCTAAAGTAGTAGTTAAAACAACTGCGGCTAAATATACAATTAGTGGTGATGACAAATCAGATAATGTGAGGCTAATAATTACTGCTCCAACTGCATAGATTGGTAAAAATGGCATGTGTAAGAACCCACGGTTATACCAATGGCCACTCCTGATACGAACATAACAGACTTCTACAATCCATCCGAGAAACCCGTAGATAATAAATAATAAAATAATATTTTGCATATACGCTCCTATTAACTGAATTATACCATAATAAATACAAATTTAACGTCAGAAATATATTTCTATATCCGAAATGGTAGTATGATGTAGGTGAGGAGGAGTTATGAAAAAATATATGGAATTATGTGAAGCGATAATAAGCAAAGCAAAGAAGATTGATAAAGAGAAGTTTTTAGAAGTTTATAAACAGATAAGTTTACTATTTATACCACTAGTTATCTCATTTGTAGGTAGACTGTTATTAGGTTCGTATTTAATAGTTGAGAGCCTATTAAATGTATTCTACTTAACTAGTTTAATCGCAATCGGCTTAGTTATTATGTTTAAACTTAAGTATAAATTTGAGAGCTTACTTAAGATTAGTATTATATGTAGTTTAATAATCAATATTATACTATTAGCTTACACACTAGTCATGTATATTGACTTGAAGGTAAACCTAGCAACATACAGTTTAAAGCTAGATAGTTTGCAACAGGTCAATATAAATATTATAAAGTTGTTGGTTTTAATTGTATTATATAGTTTATTTGTAATTTATGTTAAGACACACTTAAGACACAAAGATTGACATGAGTATAATATTATGTTATTATTACCTTAAGTTAAACACTGTTTGAAACAGTGTTAGGAGAATGTATGGTTAAACAAAAAATATATGATGTAACAAAACAATTGATAGATGAACAAGGGTATTCAGTTTCAGTTAGAACGATTGCAAAAGAAGCTGATGTAAATGTCGCAGCAATTAGTTATCATTTTGGTAGTAAGGATAATCTTATAAATGAAATAATTATTGAGAAGCTTAGTGCACTTAAAATTATATTTGATAAATTAGATGACCAAAGTGAAGAACCAATTGATCGGGTAAAAACATTTCTTGTTGATGTAATTGAATTAATCGAGCGTGAGCCAATCTTGGTAAATTATGTAATGGATCAGCAAGATTTATTTAAAACTAGATATGAATATCAAACTTATTTAGAATCAGTTGGTTATAGTAAATTTAGTAAGTTAATTAGTGACATTACAAAGATAGAAGATTTACAAATCGTTACTGTAATTTCTGAACAAGTATTAGCAGCAAACATCGTATCATACATGACAGAATCAAAGCTTGCAAAAGATAATGAACACTTCAATCAAGAAGTTGATTATCAAACGAGAATTGATATCTTTATAAATAACTATTTCCATATGTATATGGTAAACGAAAAGGAGTAATATGGCATATATTGAGGTAAAAGATTGTTATAAAAAATATATTGTAGGGGAAAGCGAAATCATTGCTAACAACGGTGTTGATTTTGAAATTGAAAAGGGAGAATTAGTAGTAATTTTAGGAAGTAGTGGAGCTGGTAAATCAACAGTTCTAAATATTTTAGGAGGAATGGACAGTCCAACTAGTGGAGATATTATTATTGATGGAATTAATATTTCAGAATATAATCGTAAACAACTAACAACATATCGTCGTAATGATGTTGGTTTCGTATTCCAGTTTTACAACTTAGTTGCTAACTTAACTGCTAAAGAAAATGTGCAATTATCATCAGATTTAGTGGCTGACAGTAAAGATAGTATTGAAGTATTAGAATCAGTTGGTCTTTCTAAACGTATTAATAACTTCCCAGCACAGTTAAGTGGAGGAGAACAACAGCGTGTGAGTATTGCTCGTGCAATTGCAAAGAATCCGAAGATTTTATTATGTGATGAACCAACTGGAGCGTTAGACTACAAAACTGGTAAGCAAGTTTTAAACTTATTACAAGAAATGAGTCGTGAACAAAATGCAACAGTTATCATTGTAACGCACAATGCAGCGATTGCACCAATTGCTGATCGTGTTATTCATATGCATGATGCGAAAGTAAAAGAAATGACTACAAACATCATGCCAAAGTCAATTATGGATATTGAGTGGTAATATGAAAAAGACAATGAAAATAGGATTCTTTCGAGAATTAAAAACATCACGTGGACGATTTATCTCGATTATGTTGCTAATGTTCTTAAGTACATTTACATTAGTAGGTTTAAAACTAGTTGGTCCAGATATTAGAATGATGGCCAACGAGTATTTAAATGAATATCGTTTAGCAGACTTAACTGTTATTAGTAACTACGGATTAAGTGAAGATGATACTGAGTTATTAGATGCAGAACTTACAGATGCTAATATTGAATATGGATATTTTACGGATGTAACCGTTGGTGATACAAACCAAGGTGTACGTCTTTATTCAACTCCAGACTCAATATCTGAAGTAGAGCTTGTAAGTGGAAGCATGCCAACGACTAGTGGGCAGATTGCTATTTCTAATCAAATGAGTGAAGAATACCCAATTGGAAGTACAATTACAGTTACAGAAAAAGGGAAGAAGATTAACAATGTCTTAGCAGTTCATGAGTATGAAGTTGTTGGATATGTTAATTCATTAGAAATCTTATCAACAATGGATTTAGGTGCTACTAATGTTGGGACAGGTGTTCTGAATGGATATGGTGTTGTTAGTCCAGATGACTTTGATAGTGAAGTATACATGATTGCGCGTATTGATTATGATGATTTACGTAATGATGATGCTTTTTTAGATGAGTACTTAACGGAAGTTGCTGATCGTAAAGCTGAAGTTGAAGCTGTACTAAAAGGCCAACCGAAAGTAAGATTAACAACAATCAAAGATGAAGCTAATAGTGAAATTACTGATGCTGAGCAAGAAATTGCTGATGGTGAACAAGAACTTGATGATGCTAAGCAGGAATTAGCAGATGCGAAAGTAACACTAGAAGAAGCTGAGGCCGAACTCGCAAGTGGAAAACAAGAATTAGATGATGGGCAAGCTGAAGTTACAGATGGTTTAGCACAAATTGCAACTGCTAAAACAGAACTTGCAAAAGCACAAGCAGAAATCGATACGAATCGTACAACTCTTGAAGACGCTCAAGCTGAGTTAGATGCAGGGCAACAAGAGATTGATGAAAATAGAGCGCAATTGGAATCTGCTCAGGCAGAATTAAATACAAATAAAGAGCAACTTGATACAAGCTTAGCACAATTAAATGAAGGTAAAGCAGGTTATGAAGCGGGTATTAGTGAAATTGAAACTAATATTAGTAATATTAATTTAGCACTAAGCGACCCAACTTTAACAGAAGTGCAAATTGCAGAGTATAACGCAACTTTAACAGCTTTAAATACAACGCTTACTCAAACACAAGCTGAGTATGACGGGTTTATGACTAATGTTTATAATCCTAGTATTGCTGATATAAATAGTGGACTTGCCCAAATTGAAACCGGACAAACTGAAATAGATAGTGGTAACGCCCAACTTGATGTAGCTCAGCTTGAAATTGATAACAATCAAGCAACTGTAACAAATGGTTTAGCTGAGCTTGAGGCAGGACAACTAGAAGTAACAAATGGTCTTAACGAAGTTGCTACTAATGAGCAAACATTAAATGACGCTCAAGCAGAAATTAATCAAGGGTTAATTGAATATGAAGAAGGTCTTGCTGAGTATCAAGATGGTTTAGCTAAGTACGAAGAGGGATTAGCTGAGTTTAATGAAAATGAACCAGAAGCAAGACAAGGTATAGAAGATGCTAAACAAGAAATCGAAGATGCCAAACAAGAGATTGAAGATTTAAGTTTACCAACATACACTGTTAATACACGTAGTGAAACATCTACTAGTGGTGGCTATCAATTACTATCAAGTTTAGCAACAAGTATTGATAAGGTGGCGAATGTTTTTCCAATCTTATTATATGCTGTAGCAGCACTAGTTACATTTACAACAATGACTCGTTTTGTAGAAGATGAACGTATCAATACCGGGACATTATTATCACTAGGTTATACTGAAAGTGAAATTGTCAAGAAATATGTAATCTATGGTGCGTTATCTAGTAGTTTAGGTGCAATTCTAGGAATTATCTTAGGAGCAGTGTTAATTCCGTTATTACTATATACAGCATTTAGAGGACAGTTTACGACACCAGATTTAATTCTTACATTTAACTTTGGAGTTGCAGCGACTGCATTAGTAGTATCAATGCTATGTGCAGTTATTCCTGCCTTCTTAGTTTCCTCAGCAGAGTTTAAATTCTCACCTGCTAGCTTATTATTACCAAAGCCACCGAGTGATGGATCTAAAATCTTCTTAGAGCGTATTACACCTATTTGGGAACGAATGAGCTTTGCTCATAAAGTTACAGCACGTAACATCTTTAGATACAAGAAAAGAATGTTCATGACTATCTTTGGGGTAAGTGGTTCAGTTGCCTTATTATTTACTGGACTAGCAATGCAAGGGAGTATTGAGTCAATTAGTGAAATTCAATTTGGACAAATCATCGATTATGATATGATTGCTGTAGTTGATGAGAATGCAGATGAGGAAGATATTGATATTATAAAATCATACATTAGTAATGATATGGTTGAAGATTCAAAACCAGTATACATTGAAAGTATTAGTAGTGTAGCAGGTGAAAATAATGAGCGTCAAGCAATTACCTTAACTGTTGCAGATGACTTTACTGATTATGTAAACTTTGGACACAGAACTGATGACCAGCAAGTTACTTTAAATACAGGTGAAGTAATTATAAGTGAACGACTTGCACAAATTATGGAATTAGAAGAAGGAGATAACTTTGAGGTCTTATCAAGTGAAAACTTACCAGTAGAACTAACTGTTGGTGGAATTACGGAAATGTACATGGGACACTTTATGTATGCAAGTCCACAAACATATGAGCAAGCATTTGGTAAGCCAGCTAACTTAGATAGTTATCTAGTTAAGTTTAAGGATAGTTCATTAGACAATGTTAACTTCGCAGCAACAGAGATGTTAAAACTAGATGGAGTACTAACGGTAATGCAAAATGAAAGTTTAATTTCGCAAGTAGATGTTATGGCTGATTCTTTAAACAGCGTAATGCAATTAATTATTATCTTATCTGGATTACTTGCAATCGTTATCTTGTACAACATTACAAACATTAATGTAAATGAACGTATGCGTGAATTATCAACAACTAAAGTATTAGGTTACTATGATAATGAGGTAACAATGTATATTTATCGTGAGACTGTAATCTTATCATTAATTGGTATCATTACTGGATATGGATTTGGTCGCATTATTCACGTGTTCATGATGCAAACAGTATCACCTAGTAACATGATGTTTGATTACAATGTAGTATTAGCTGCATTTATAATGCCGGCATTACTTATTATTGTGATCTCATTCGCTTTAGGAATCATTGTACACCGTAAGTTAATTAAGGTAGATATGCTAGAGGCGCTTAAGTCTGTAGAGTAAGGAATATTATGGAAAATAATCCATTTGAAGTAGGAAAGAAATCAAAGACAACTACTAATATAAATAAGCAGTCAAAGACAACTAATAATAGTAATACTACTAATAGTTCCAAAACTAGTAGTGATTGTAAACAAACTAGTCAAAATTCAAGTTGGGATGGAGAAATTAGAGAAACTGGGAATAATACTATTGATTTTACGATCAAAGTATTAACTTATCTAGAACAAAATAAATGGATGGCAATAATTGTAACAACAATGTTTTTACCATTCCTAGATTTTCTAGTTATTCCAGCTGCAATCTTTGGTGATAAGATAATTGACTTTATTATAAAACAATATAAAGATAAGAAGTAAGCACATTAGTGTTTACTTTCTTTATGCTTCTTAAATATAAAGATTATAAATAAGTGTATAATATGCTTACAAAACCTTTAGGAGGAAATTAAAATGAAAGTAGTATATATGTCACTTACAGGTAACGTTCGTAACTTTGTAAGTAAATTGGGAACAGATAATGTTTTAGAAATTATTAATGGAGATGAACAAGTAGATGAAGAGTTCGTATTAGTAACACACTCACCAGATGCTGGGGAAATTCCATATGAAATTGAAGACTTTATGGATGAGTATAAAGACTTATGTAAGGGAGTAGCTGCAAGTGGAGATCGTGCATATGGTGATGATTACACAATTGTTGCAGAAACTATTAGTGAAGAATATGGTGTACCAATAGTTCACCGCTTTGAATTCGATGGTAGTGATGAAGATGTAGAAGTTGTTAAACAATTCATAAATGGGTAAGATGCTTTTAAAGCATCTTTTTTTTGTTTTGCAGATATGATATAATATAAGCTATAAGCGAGATGAAATGAGGACTATGAAGAAAATTACTAAAGCGGTAATTCCAGTAGCGGGATTTGGTACTAGATTTTTACCATTTACTAAAGCAATGCCGAAGGAGATGTTACCCTTAATTGATAAACCGACAATTCAATATATTGTTGAGGAAGCGGTGAAAGCCGGTATTACTGATATCTTAATTGTTACTGCATCACACTCGAATAAACGTGCAATTGAAGATCACTTCGATTCTTCGAAATTACTTGAATATACTTTAGAAAAAAGTGGAAAGTTTGAATACCTTGAGTTAGTAAAAGGTATTTCTGAAATGGCGAACATCCATTATATTAGACAACACGAGGCTAGAGGATTAGGGGATGCAATTTTATGTGCAAAATCATTTATGGGAGATGATCCATTCGCAATCATTTTAGGAGACGATGTTGTAATTAATGATTCACCAGCAATTGGTCAACTGATTACTGCTTATGAGCAAACTGGTTGCTCACAAATGGGAGTTCAGGAAGTTGAGCATTCTCAAGTTTACAAATATGGTATTGTAAAATGTGCAGGAAACTCTACTGTTGAACTTATGACCGACTTTGTTGAAAAGCCGGCAATTGAAGATGCACCGAGTAATAAAGCAGTACTTGCAAGATATATTGTTACACCAACAATTTTCAAGTATCTAGAAAACCAAGCACCGGGAGCAGGTAATGAAGTTCAATTAACAGATGCTGTTAAAAGAATGATGGCTGAAGAAGATGTATATGCTTGTACATTCGAAGGTAAGCGTTATGACATTGGTGATAAAGTCGGATTCTTAAAAGCTACAGTTGATTTTGCTTTAGAGCGTGAAGATTTACGTGAAGAATTTTCAGAATATTTAAAATCAAAAATTAACGAACTTTAAAACTAAATTTATGGAAAGGAGCAATATGATTGTACATACGAAACTTATTGAGGAACTTGCAACAAGTTCGCATAATCCACAACTATTTATTGAACTTGTAGAGTATCTTAATGGATTACTTGGAGAACAGGGGCAGCTTTTTGAAAGCATGGCTGATAGTCATATGACAATGATCGGTTATAAGTTAACAGATTATAAAAATAATTGTTATGATGGTAAATGGCCGATTGTTTCAATTGCTCCACAAAAGTCAACAATTAATGTTTACATTATGGCTGTTGATAACGAAGGAAATTATTTAGTTCCTAAATATCAAGAATATTTTGGTAAGTCGAATTGTGGGAAATCATGCATTAGAGTGCGAAGTATGAATGATATTAAATATGCAGGTTTATATAGAATAATTTCAGAACTTAAAGAAGTCGAGTCATAAGACTCGGCTTTTCTTTATATCAGTTTACGATTAAGCAAAAGTATATTAAGTGTCTAATAGGATGTTATAATATAGTTAATAAGGAGAGAGATGAAAACAGTTGCAATTGTCGGTATGGGTCATGTAGGAGCGGCTACAGCCTTTAATTTAGGAATCAATAACACGGTAACAAAAATTGTTTGCCTAGGAAACACTAAAGATAAAGTAGTTGCTCAAGTTCGTGATTTGGAAGATGGATTTACATTAGCAGGAAGTAAAACAAAAGTAGTTGTAGGCAATTACAGTAAACTTGAAGACGTTGATATAGTAGTAATTACTGCGTCGGCCACTTTAAAGCACGGTCAGTCCCGTCTAGATGCATTTGTAGATAATAAGTTAGTTATGGAAAACATTGTCGACAAGTGCAATGCAGGAGGGTTTAAAGGTATCTATATAGTTGCCTCTAATCCAGTTGATGTTATGACTGCAGTCGTTCATAAACATTCTGGCTTTGAAACTAACAAAGTAATAGGAAGCGGAACTATTCTAGATAATGTTCGTTTTAAATTAGAACTTAGTAAAGAGCTTAACATTGATTATAAGTTTATTGAATGTAATGCAATTGGAGAGCATGGGGCTTCAATAGATCTGCTATTTAGTACTACAAAAATTAATGGACAGTTCTTAGAGGAATATTTAGAGCAAAATAGTATTGTAATAAGCCATGACAAGATAATTGAAACGGTAATTCGTAAAGGTCCAGAAATTCATAAAGCCAAAGGAACGACTGAATTTGGAATTGCAATTAGTATATCTAAAATTGTAGAAGCAATCGCAAATGATAGCCATAGTCAATTATTAGTAACTAACTATGATTCAAGATACAATTTATTTATTCCCAATTTATTTAAGATCGGTAAAGAAGGTGTAGTTTCTAGACAACCGATAGCACTGTCTAAATTTGAAGTAGATATATATGAAAAGTCAGTTTCAGTACTTAAGCAGTATCAAGATAAATTATAAGTGAAAGGAGTAAGATAAGATGAAAAATATAATTCCTAAACTTGAGAGTATAAGTCAAGAAAATAGTAACATGGGGATGCTAGCCAAGTATTTAATTGAATACGATGGAGATTTAGCAGAACTAAAAATTAGTAAGATATGTGATGATTTATTTATAAGTGTAGCAAGTGCAACAAGACTTGCTAAGCGACTTGAGTTAGATGGTTTCTCACAACTTAAAATTTACTTAGCACAAGAACGTAGTACTAATCAAAAGTCAACACATCGTTATACAAATATTACTTCTCAGAAATATTATGATGATATTATGTCATCTTTAAACGGAACATTAGCAGCTATCGATAATGAAACTATTACTAAAGTAAGTTATGAGATTAGTCACTCGAGTAAAGTTAATTTCTTTGCAGTTGGAGGCAGTAATATTGTAGTAACCGATATTGCTCAAAAGTTATCGCGTATAATGATTCCAGTAACGTATCATGGTGATACACATATTCAATATGTAGAAGCGTCTAACTGTAAACTGGGACATGTAAGTGTTGGTCTAAGTTACTCGGGACTAACTCACGAGATATTAGCGAACTTACAGATTAGTAAAAAAAATGGAGCAGTAACAGTATTAATAACAAATAACAAAAATGTTAATTATGATTTCCTTGATTATGTAATTGATATTAGTAGTACAGATAATAGTACAAGAACGTATTCAATTTCATCAAGGTTTTCAAGTTTAGCAGTTTTAGATTTAATCTATTTAAATATTATTGATAGTAACCCAGAATACTATAAACAACTGCTAGAACATAATAGGTATATTAAATAAGGAGAAGTATGAAAAAGAAATTATTAGTTGGGGTTAGCGGAAGTATCGCAGCTCACAAAACCACGAGGTTAGTTGAAGAACTTGCAAAGGATTATGATGTTAAGGTTGTACTGACTAAAAGTGCAAGCAAGTTTGTCAGTGAGCTTAGTTTAGAATTATTATCGAAACATAAAGTTCATGTTGATGTATTTGATAGTTATGATGATCGTGTTACGCATGTTGAAGATGCGAAAGAAGCAGACTTGGTATTAATTGTTCCAGCAAGTGCAAATACAATTGGGAAAATCGCAAATGGGATTGCAGACAATATGTTAACTGCAAGTGTAATGGTAGCAAAACCAAATAAGGTTGTATTATGTCCAGCTATGAACGATAACATGTATACAAATAAACGAGTTCAAGCAAATCTTCAAATCTTAAAAGAAGATGGTATGCATATCATCGACCCGATCGAATGTACATTAACTTCTGGTGACATTGGTATTGGTGGTTTAGCAGAAGATAAGACTATACTTGAATATGTTAAAAATAACATTTAAGACAAATAAGAACTATATAGCAATGAAAAAGAGACTAATGGAAAATCCATTAATCTCTTTTTATTATTCACTATTAATTTCGCTAATAACTTCACTATTAACTTCACTTTCCTCAGCTAAAGGTAATTCCACATAGCTTACTTCTGATAAAGAAAAAGTAGGGGACAATTGTAGTTTGTTATCTACAATATCAATATTAACATTAACATCACCAGTATACTCTACATCACATGATACTAGTTCAATTGGACAATTTTCAAGTTCTGTAACACCACTAACAACAGTATTAATATTATTACTACCAGTTAGTTGCCATTCCTTTACGCTAAGATCAGCTTCGGTATGAGCATCTGTTATAGATACACCGAGACCAATAGCAATTGCAGCAACACTAGTAACTGTTTTTAAACTACCATTCATAACCCCTCCATATATATATTTTAGCATAAATAATTTTATTTTTGTGTGTTAAATGTGCTAGGGATGAGAAATAACTTGCCACAAGTGTGCCAAAGTGTTATAATACATACGTATAGATATTAAATTTATTAATTAAGAGGAAATTATGTCACCAAGAATGGGAGTAATTACAACAGGTATTGCATTATCTTTATCTATTATTTTAGGAGTAACAATCACTAGTACTGATACTTTAGCTGATGTTAACATCGGAGGGTTCACTGGTTCATTCAACACTACGTCTGAGTTCACAAGTGAAGCTGCAGATTCTTCAACTTGTAGATTACAAGATGATCAAGTATCAATTACATTTACTGATGGAACTTCAGAAGTTGGTTCAGTAACAGGTACTGCTACATTAGACGGATGTGCTACTACAGTATCAGGAACAATTTCAGCTGATGTAGAAGCTGCAGAATAATAACTTAACTTAGTTTATTAGATTAAAACACCAAATTTATTGGTGTTTTTTTTATGTTCTAATTACTATGAATTGATTCATATTTTTTAGACGTATTCATACTAAACTGATTTATGATCGTTAGATTTCAAAATATTCCTATAAATTAAACTTAACAAGAGTATAATAGTAATAACGAACTATTAAGAGGAGAAAGTATGAGAATAGCTACAATTGCCGATTTACACTTAAATGATAATAATGCAATGACTATTATTGAAGGACTATGGAAGTATGTTGTAAATAACGCTATTGACTTATTATTAATCGCTGGAGATATAAGTGAAGATGTTCACCAAACTATCGAGTATGTTAATATAATATCAACTAAAGTAGCAGTGAAATATGTACCTGGGAATCATGATTTATGGAATAAATATAATAAGATGGAAACTAAAGATATTTTTCAAATGTACTTAGCAGATCCAAATTGTTTACTTATGAAAACTGGAATAACTAAAACAGGAGTTGAAATCATCGGCCATATTGGATGGTATGATTATAGCCTAGGTGATACTTCAAAATATTCTATTGCTGAATTAGATAGTATGACAATTAATGAGCGTACTTGGAATGATAAGCACTATGTAGATTTTGGAATTAGCAACAAACAAATGTGTGATTTATTTAATGCACAATTAGAAGGACTAATCAAGAGTAATGGCGGTAAGAAAATTCTACTTACACATATGATTAGCCACCCTGGTTTTAAAGTGGAAAATGATCCATTACGTAAGAATGAAGGTTTCTTTAATAGTTTCATTGGAAGTGAAGGTTTGTATAAACTTTCACAAGATGATAATATTGAATATGTAATTTGTGGACACGTTCATTACCGTAAAACAATTCAAGAAGATAATCGTTTATATATATGTCCATGTTTAGGAACAGAGAAAGAGTGGAGTAAGTACTTAGCCGACACGTCCATCGATGCTCAATTAGCAGATACAATTCAGGTAATAATAATTTAAATCAATACCTAATTTTCACAAGTGTATTATTGTTTTGTGATATAATTATTCTCGGAAGAAAATCTTGTGATTACATAGCTAGTTACAGTGAGAAATAATTCTACTACAATTTAGTAATCAGTGTAAATGGAAACTTATAATAGTATATAACTAACAAAAACGCGTTGATACCAGTCTTGGTATTAACCGTTTTTTTTATAATAATTCTTCCAATGGATAGTAAATATAACAGTATGTTTGAACCCATTTCAAAAAATAAATCGAAAAAATTTATGAAAGAGTGAGATGTAATGAAGAAAATTTTATCATTTTTAACAATTGGAATTATAGTATTAAGTGGGTGTGCTACGGCAACCGGAGGATACGAGTTTGATGGAGCATGTGACAGTGCAGAGCCTGTAATTGGTTTTGTAACTGATGCTGGTGGAGTTAATGATAAATCGTTTAACCAAGGTACTTGGGAAGGAATCGAGAAGTATTGTGCAGATAATCAAGTTGGTGCAACATATGTTGAAACTGCAGATTCGTCACAGCTAAGAGATAACTTAGATTTAGTAGCTAGTACTGAAGGGATTGAAGTAGTTGTAGCATCTGGATTTGTATTTGCAAATGATTTATATTCATCTGCAGTTAGTAATCCTGATACTAACTATATTCTAATAGATGCAGAGCCAACAAACCCTGAGACAGGTGAAGTTGAAAAGTTAGATAACGTTAAATCTTACTACTTTAATGAGCAAGATGCAGGATACTTAGTTGGGTATATTGCTGGTTCAATGACTGAATCAAATCGCGTAGGTTTTATTGGAGGTCTTGAAATTCCACCAGTTCAAAGATTTGGTTATGGTTTTATTCAGGGTGTAAATGAATCTAATCCAGAAGCAACAATTGATTATCAATATGCAGGTACTTTTGATGATGCAAATACAGGTAACACAATTGCAGAAACAATGATTGGACAAGGAACAGATATTATCTTCGTTTCGGCAGGATCAACTAATGACGGAGTGTTAAAAGCAGCTATTGATAATACTGTAACAGGAAACAAAGTATCAGTTATTGGTGTTGACCGTGACATGTACAATGAAGGTTTATATGTAGATGAAAATGGAACTGAACAATCAGTTATCCTAACATCAGCAATTAAAATTGTTGGTGAAGCTGCAATCGAAGGTTTAGAATCACACTTTAGTGGAAACTTTACTGCTGGAACAACTACTTTAGGTTATGAAGATGGAGGAATTGGTCTTCCAGAATCTAATCCAAATGTTGATCAGAAGTTAATTGAAGAAGCAAAACAATCTTTAGCAGATAAAGAAACAGTATCAGTTAATAAAGAGGATATTGAATCAACAATTAAAGTATCAATAAATGGTAAATACTAACACAAAATAGAGTTATTAATAACTATTATATTGGAATATCAAAAAAGGACTTCTCAATTTGAGGAGTCCTTTATCTATTTAAATAATGTAATCAACTTCAAAATCAATGATGATTGACTTATCAAGACGTTGTTGGTTGTACTCAACAATGCTCACATAGTCTTCTAGTTTGTTTTGATTAGAACTAACATTAGTTGCTACTGCAGCAGTGCTTAAAGCAGACATTAAGTTTTCTAACTTGGCATTATGTATATGCTGGTGTTTACTAATATTTACCATCGAAATATATAAATTTAATACTAACTCAATCTGAGTTTTATTAATGTCCCAGCTAAATTTCTTATCATTTGCTTTAAATTTAATTTCTGCATCACGATCAATTGTACCTGCTGTTTCAATACGCACATCGGTAATTAATGTATCATTTAATTCTAAACGCTTAGTTTGTGACTTACTTGAAGTCATACTTGCTTTGTTAGAAATAATAATTGCCTTGTTTGTAAATGCAATAGCTTCATCAACTGATTCTAAAAAGTAAATTACTTTTTCATCAGCTAATAATAATGAATTAATAATATTATTTGTAGTAGTAATATCTTTAAAGTCTAATAAGTCTCCAGCTCCCGTTGCCTTCTTTACTAATTTTTCTCCAATGTTATTTGTTGCATCAGTTTTATTACTAATTGTTGCACTTACTTGACTAACAGTTTCTTTCTTGGCTGTTTCAACTCCTGAACTAATTTCATTTTTCGCACTATTTAATGCATCTTTCCCAAATTTTTTAAATGTATCTTTCATTTGTCTCCTAAATATAATTTTGTTGTAATCATATTATAAAAGTGATCATGAAAATAAATTGTACATTTTGTACACTGATTTTTACAAAATCTTAATATTAAATTTACTTTGTAAATATAAAGCGAGTAGTACAATACAATTGAGGAGCGAGGATGAAGCGAAAAATTATAATAATAATGCTAGCGATAATTTATCTCTATGCTAGTTATGAACTTAAGATTGTAAGAGACTATAATCAAAATTATCATAATCTTGGAATGGCAGATAGTGAAGTGATATTAGGTGGATTACTACTAATAGCTTTTATTATCCGCAAGCAATATGTATTATTTAAATACACTAAACTCCTCAAAACAAAACGATAAAGAAACTAATTTAGAAGCATGTGAGTACCCCCTACTTACATGCTATTACTATGTATTAATAAAAAAATCCTACAAAGAATATAAGGCCCTCTCATAAGAGAGGACCTTCCTTGTATATATCGTCTATTATCTACTAGTATGCTTTTGCGACAGCTTCTAGATTATTTACTAAATCTAAAACATCTAGTAAACTTGTATGATGTGAAAAACTAACACGCATCGTGTGGTCGATTTGTTCTTTAGATAAACCAATACCTAATAGTGAACGACTGTATAATTTAATTCCAGCACTATCAGCTGATCTTGCTGATAAAAAGAATCCACGGTTTTCCATTTCTGTTAAAATTTCAGTATTTTCAATGCTGCAGTCAACACGGATACTTGATACATTTCCTTGGGGTTTACAGTTAAGAGTAAGGTACTCACTATTATCAATTAAATTATTAAAGTAATTTTGAACTGCATATATTTTCTGGTTATTAATTTCGAAATCTTTTAGTACATTTTCAACTGATTTAGCAAACGCTACTTGCGCAGGTAAACTTTGTAACCCTGCACGCATATTAAACTCATTAGTTCCTCCGACAATAAGTGGTAATACTTTAGTAGTCTTAGTTTTAATCAGCGCTCCGACTCCTTTAGGTCCATATATCTTATGGCTAGAGATAGTAAATAAATCAGTATCACTTGGATCAAATGCAAGCTTACCTAAGCCTTGAACATAATCTGTCATTGTAATGATGTGATTGTAGTCTTGTTTAATACGCTTAAATAACGTCTCTATCGGCTGTCTTGTTCCTAGTTCATTATTTACTAGCATTATTGATACCATAACTGTATCAGCTTGTATAGCGTTTAAAACTGTATTTACATCTACATGTCCATTCTTATTTACTGGAATGTATGTAACTGAGTGCCCTTGCTTTTCTAGTTCTAAGAAACAGCTATTAACACTAGCATGTTCAAAGCAGGATGTTATAAAGTGTTTAGGTCCTTCTAATGTTTTTGCAAACCCAAGAATGGCTAAGTTATTTGATTCGGTTCCTCCACTAGTAAATACTAAGTCATAAGTATCAGTGTCTAGTTTTAAACTATTCATAATACTTTGTCTTGCTTCAGTTTCTAACTGTTTAGCCTGTTTATTACAACCTGAGTTAAAGAAACAAGTCTCCCCAGTTTGTTTATATAATTCATATACCTCTTTATCAATTGGTGTTGTTGCTGCATAATCGAAATATTTCATTGTTCTCCTTAAAAATTGAATACAAGTTAAATTATAGTAAAACAATTTGCAAAAGGCTTAACAATAAATTGGATGGCCGTCCAAAAGTGATATAATAGATATATGAGTAAAGTACTGAAAGATAAAATTGAGTTTGCACTAGGTCAAGAGTGTACAAACCAAGAACAAGAAATATTAAATTATTTAGCAAGTAATATTAAGAGCATAAGCTCATTAACATCGAAGCAAGTAGCAGAAGCATGTTTTTGTTCAACATCAGCTGTTAATAGAGCAGTTAAGAAACTTGACTTTAAAGGTTTTACAGAGTTTAAGAACTTCGAGATGTTTTCATACAGTCTAGAAGAGCAACAAGTAAAACCAGAAGAACGTTATACAAACTATATTAATATGATTCTAGATGATATTGATTATAGTGAAGTAGAGACATTTGCTGAGGAAATAAAGAAACTAGATATGATGTATATTTATGGAAATGGAGTTAGTAACATCAGTAGTTTATTTTTATTCCGTCAGTTATTAAATAAAAACTACAATGTTGTGTATATTCCCGATTTAGATATGTTAACAAAACTAAGTCATGGAACTGTTATTTGTGTATCAAGTATTGGTACTAACGATCATGTAAATGATGTACTTAGAAGTATTGATGTTGATGTTCTATCGATTACAAAGAAAGATACACCACAACACGAGCTATCAAGATTATCGATTACACATAAGATCGATTATACAAATGCAACAGTTATAGAACGAGAGCAACAGATTCAATTGTTCTTATTAATCGGAGCACTAATCGATACATTAAATGAGTAAAGAAATAGAAATAAGTTATTGTACTATTATTTACTATGTGTGTTACAATCTAATTGATAACTACTGCTAGTTATAAGAAAAAGGAACCCCTAGCCGGGTTCCTTTTTGCAGCTTTTAGGAGGACAACTACTGCTACTAGCTTATTTTAAAACTAGTATAACTATAATAAGTTCTAGAACTAGAATTAGCTCAGACACCTATCAACCTCCGGTTACGATTATGATTGTACCGCTTTCCATTTGTTATCCTCCTGAAGTTTATTGTCTTTACGGACCAATGGATTATTGCATCTATTTGCTGTTTACAAATATCAAACTTTTTTAATAAATATAAGTGTCTAGAATATAAAAAGTGACTCCACATAAGCGGAATCACCATTAATATCCAATTTCTTTTGAACTAGTATATAATAGATGCTCAAATGCAATCATTTTGCTGTGACATCCTAAATATACTCGTTATTATAAAACTGAATATACTATTATTATATATGAAAAGTAGGATACTTGGTGTACAATATGTATTCTATATTAGACAAGGTATACAAGGAAGAGGGCCAAGGGCCTCTTATATACTTTGTGGGTATATTTAATAGAGATAATAGTTGTTATGATATAATCGTATTATGAAGTAGAAGAGGTGATTAAGATGAATTATTACAAGGAAATAGGGCTAGTGAGGATAAAGTTGGAAAGTTTTCAGCATTACTTTGTTGTTTGCAGTTCTAACATTAATATTTACGATTATTGAGAGTATGTTGTTTATTGTTAGCTTTGCAGTGTTTATTATTTTATTCATTATCAATACGATGGATAAACGAAAACTTAAGAAACTTGAAAAATCTATTTTCAATGAATATGCAGAATATATGGTTAATACAATCGGATTTGATGAGGTGAGCAAAATTCATGTAGATAAGTTCTTTACAGCACGTGCAACTTCTAATAAAATTAAGTTTTTAAAATTATATGATGCTGATTTAGAGATAAGCAATGATGATTATATAAAATTATTATTATCAATTGAAAAGACGGGAATGGAAGAATATAGTAATAATGAGTTTAATAGTGAGGAATTTGATGTACCAGCGTATGTTAAACTTAAAATAAGTCAATTACAATATTAGGAGAAATATGAACTATGATAAAGAAATGGTAGCTAATTACTGCAAGATGATGGAAGATTACAATAATGATTATATACTAGATATCTTTTGTGAGAAGATACCAAAAGAAGCCTCTGTTTTAGAGCTTGGATTTGGTACAGGTAAAGACTATTTACATTTAAAGGACTTTTATAATATTACAGCATCAGATTATAGTCAAGAGTTTATAAATGTATTCAATCAAAACTATAATGATAAAGTTTTAACAATAGATGCAATAACAATAGAAGTAGAGGATAAATTTGATTGTATTTACTCATCTAAAGTTTTAAACTCACTAAATGAGGATCAAATTATTGAATCATTTAAAAGACAGTATCAAGTTTTAAATAAAGGCGGGTATATCTTCCATACATTATGGTATGGTGATAAAGAAGAGGATGATAGTTTTATTGATAAGCAAACACTTATTAAAATATTAGAGTTGGATTATGAGTTTGTTGAATTTAATTATTACAAAGAAGCAGACTTTATAGAAAGTGAGTATGATTCAGTAATAATAATTGGACGAAAATAACAACTAGGAGTAGTAATGGAAAATAATATAATGACAGAATATATTTTAATGCAAGAAACAAAAGCACAAGATCACTTGTGGAAGGTATACAACATCTTAGAAGAACTACTAGGTGATACAACTGAAAAGACAATGGCTTACCAAATGCCAACATACAAAGCAAGACGTAATGTTATTCATTTCAATTGTAGTAAGCAACACGTAGGTATCTACCCAGGAGCTGATGCAATCATGGCATTCAGTGACCAATTCGGAGATTATAGTTTTTCGAAGGGAACACTACGAGTAAAATATAACCAGGAAGTACCAGTAGAACTAATAAAGCAATTAGCATTACATAGTTATAACTTAAATAAATAGAAAGAAGTAGCCTATAACATTAGTTATTGGCTACTTCTTTATTGCTACAAGTGATTTAAAATTTGATACAGATTCACTCAGCACTAAAAAAGCACTTAGTGGTCATAAGGTGCTAAAATATATAGTGCAGGGGAGTTAAGATGGATAATTTAAGGATTAATAAAACGGTTATTAATAATAACCAAATACAGAAAATTGATATATCAAATATAGATGATGTATGGGACTTTCGCTTATATACAAGAGAAAAAGAATATTTATATAATAGAGTAATAGAAATTGATGATGTAACCTCAACGTTACCATATTTACCGGGAACAAAACTATATTTTATGATAAAAGCAGCACATTATGAAATAATAAACGAGATGTTTTGTTATCAAATTGACAGTTTTATAGTTAGTAATAATAGTTTCTCAGAAAATTTTTATAAGAAGATTGAGGAAATAACATTTGGATCTTTTGAAAGAAAAGTCAAAACGTTATTTCCAACTAAGACAGTAGAAATCGATGAAGTTGAAGATGGAAATTTAATAAATTTTAAGAACTCAGATTTCTATTTACCGTTAAACAAAGAATATTCTAATGTTTATAAAAGTTATAGTATAAGAAAAAAAGGAGCTATTGAGTATGAACGCAGTAGTCGAGCTTTTGAATGTTTAATTAATGGAGGAACGTATAAAGACGATATGGTTATCTATATGGTTGATGACATTTCATATTATAAATTTACGTGTAAAACGTTGAACACAAAACAAGCTATCTATAATGGATGTATTAGCTATACAAATTTTAGTTATGATGAATTTCATAAAAAATATTTAGAGCAAGTATACAAAGAAATAACTGACGAATTCATACATTTTGGATTAACTGAAAAACAAGGTAGACTACCTGAGCGAAAATTAATATTTTTACGTCAAGTTGAATATATTATATATTTCTTTAAAGAGGATACAGCATTAAATACTATGCTTGAAAAATATAATATCGAAGAAAATGTAAATAGCATGTCTAACTTAAATTTAATTAAGCATGTATTATACTTTTACAATAATGGTGAATACGATAATGGTTTATTTGCAAAATTTAATAGTTTTATAAATGTAATTGATGAGCAGATTATCGATCATATAGCCAATCAAATTATTAAATTACGTAATGGGATAGCTCACTTTAATGAAGGGTCATTAAATAACGTAAATTATCAGTATTTTGATTTGATTTCAGAAATTGCCTATTTAATGTACTTACGATATATAGGTGTTGTTTTTAATAACAAGAATGCTCCGACTTTACATGCGGGGACTATCGTGCCAATTAAGCTAAATCTAAAAAAGAGAAATGTTGAAGTTAAAGCAGTTGAAAATAAACAACCAGTTATTCAAGCAAAAGAAAAAAAAGTTACCAAAGTGAAGAAAACTACAGTAAACAAAAAAGATAAATATAATTTCTTTGCCCATGGATATTTAGAAAAATTAAATAAACAGAGTTATACTGTAAAAAATCAAAGTATTTTAGAAGATGTTAATCATATGATCAGATCACAACAAATAGCAATAGAATTAGATGGTAATGTAAAGTTAGATAACAAGATGCTGAAATTGGTTTCAAACAATGCAGATATAATCTACTCTAATTCAAATAAGAAATATAAAGATGTAATTAATAAAAACCAAGATAAGATGATTGTTTTTACAAATAGAAAAGAAATCATAATACCGAAAAAACACTTGAACAAGTATACACACAAGAAAAAAAAATCACAAAAGTAAACTTTTCTCATTAAGAATATAAGTGAAAATAATAGTGGAAATGGACTATGAAAAAGAAGAGAGTGTCTAAAAACTCTTAATTAGAACGAAAGCGTATGCTTTTGTTCTTTTTTGTAATTTTGTTCTTGTGGATTAGAGTTATAATATAGTTATATAGTAAAGTTTATTTGGAGAATTTGATGAATTATGAGAGGCATTTATTGCAGGTACTGTTGGAAGTAGTACAATGCCTCAAAAAGTAAACCCTAAATTAGCTAAAGGAATTATTGCTAATAGCCAGAAGATATTCTCTGTTTTAAACTCATCTTTATATGCGAGTAGTAAACCATTTGAGGCAGATAGTTCAAGTTATATTCTAATGGCAACTAACTTAAATGAGATATTAGAACTAATGTGTGAAGCTATTATAAGAATGAAGGAATTATCTAGTAACTTAACAGTTGACAAACAATCTATGTTAGAAAATGTTGGTTTAACAAACGGTTTAATAAACAGTGAAAATGTAATGATGCATATCGCCCAAAAAGTTTTAAATAATGCAAGTAATGTGAATAAAGATGAAATCCTTAGTCTATTTGATGACATTAATAAAATCATTTGTATAGCAAGAGGAAACTCATATCATGTTGCTGAAATATTTGCTAACATCGCTTCCTACAATAAATATGGAGTTCTTAATAGTAATTCAATCGGTCGTATCGATTCGGAAATTTATAAGTACGAAAGTAATAGGCTTATTATAGTATTTAGTCATTCGGGAAATACACAATCAATAGTTAAAACATGCCAAATAGCAAAGAACCGCGATCATAAAATACTACTTATTACCGGTAACCCCCACGGTAAGGTAAATCAATATTGTGATGCGGTAATAAACTATGATACGTATTTACAGTCTAGTGATAAATATGATCTATCAACTAGAGTAGAGATGATGATTGTAATAAATGAACTACTAGAAATGCTGTTAAATAAACAGTAGAGTCTATTATATATAAATAAGGCCAAGTGAAAACTTGGTTTTTTTAAAATTTATTTATGTTATGAAATCTTTTATAATTTATGATATTAGTTATAGTGTAGTAATAAAGTAGAAGTAGCAAATATATATTTGAGGAGATTATATGAAACTAAACAAGAAATATACAGTATATTTAATGCAACATTCACACACTGACATTGGATATACTCGAAGTCCGGAGCTAACGATTAACGAGCAATTGGAATATTTATATTTTTTAATAAGTAAATTTGAGGAAATTCAAGCAGGTAAATTGCCACAATATAATAATTATAAGTGGGTATGTGAAAGTTTTATTATTGTTGATCGTTTTTTAAAGACAGCAACAGATGAGGACATTGAACGTTTTATAAAATTGGTTAAACTAGGTAAAATTGAAGTTACAGGAATGTATGCAAACTTAGCAGAAGTATTGGATGCTGATATTCTTGATGCAATGATTAAAAGAGCAAAAGAAGCTGAAATCAAATACGGAATAAGTGTAAAGAGTGCAATGAATGCTGATATCAATGGTTTATCACGTGACTATGCTATAAAGTTATCTGAAAATGGAATTCATGATTACTTTATAGCAGTTCACACTCATCATGGTATGTATCCATTATTTAAAAAACAACAACCATTTAAATGGGATTTAGGTGGTGGAGAGTATCTTAATGTATGGAATGGAGAACACTACATGTTTGGTAATGGATTTGCGTTTTCGAAAGGTGCGATTTCAGTACATGGTTTCTTTGATGATGTCGATTTTAAAAAATATAACATGGCTGAAGATGATAGTTGGATTGATTTAGCAGAAAGTCGATTTGAAAAATACATTAGCAAATTAGAAGAAGATGGTTATAACTATGATTTCATTCCACTTACTATTCACGGTAAATTTACGGATAATAGTATGCCGAATTTAGATATTGCTAATCGAGTTGATATTTGGAATCAAAAAAATAAAGACCAAATTGAAGTGAAAATGTGTACATTAGCAGAGTTCTTTGAACGTTTAAACCAAGAAACTGATATTCCTGTATATAGTGGGGAATGGCCTGATTGGTGGACTGATGGAGTAGTAAGCGCACCAGCACAACTTAAATTATTTAAGAATGCTCAAACTCAATATAATCAATTAAAGAAAATTGATAAGCAGGCAGTCTTAACAAAAGAACTCAAAGATGAGATTGACTACAATTTAACAATGTATGCAGAGCACACATATGGAAGTTTTGATAGTATATCAAATCCTTATCATGATTTTACACACCGTCAGTGGGCTTTAAAACAAAATTATCTATCAACTGCTCTTAGATATATTGATGAGTATGAACATGTTCTGTTAAAGTCGTTAGGTAAGGTTACAACAATAGCAAGTGTTCCAACTAAGTTCAAAGTAATAAATCCAAGTAATAGTACAGTTACTAGGCAATTACAAATTCCCTTTGATAATAGTGATGCTGATAATTTAACGGGTAAATATACTATTACTGATAACGTTGGTAAAAACTATGACTATATTGTGACGGATGATTGGCGCAAATTCCCGATTATTAATATTTCTTTAGAACCTAAAGAGGAGTTGTTGCTTACAGTCTTACCTCAAGATAGTACTATCATTGATGAAGTTCCATATTACTCACGCTTTAATTTACGTGGTAGTGATAATGTCTTTGATTTAGCATTTGGTAACCAAGATGTTCAAATCACAAGTAATCAATTAGTTACACCGTCACTTACAATGACATGGACTAAACAAGGTATTACTAGTATCATTTGTAATAACCAAGAAATATTAAATGGAACTGAAGGATTTTTAAACGTAGTTTATGAACTATCAAAAGCTGAGCGACATACATTAGGAAGAAATCGAAAAGGAATAGATGTACAAAGAGATTTTGGTCATTTAATAAATACAACAGTAACTAACCAAAATAAACTATATACACTTCTAGAACAACAATATCAAGTAGAAGGCTTTGAAATGTATAAACTATATATTAAAGTATATAATGACAAACCAATAATTGAATTTAAAGTAAACTGTGATAAACAATTGTCATCTGATGTTGAGAATGTATACTTGAGCTTACCATTTAAAAATACTGAGTTAACACTTGGACAATCGCAGTCATCATTTAAACCTTGGAAAGATCAATTACCGGGGACATTAGCAGATTACTTCCCTTGTTACGATGGATTTAAAATTGAAGACACTTTAGCAATGTCAACACCAGATACACACTTAATTCAATTAGGAAGTCTTGAGCCACAACCACGTATACTATTTGGAGAGGATAAATTACAAGATCAACCTAAAAAGCCATATATTTGGCTTATGAGCAACTATTGGGAAACCAACTTTGTAAAATCCTTAGCAGGATTCTATGAATTTAACTTTGGACTAGATCTAACAACTAGTAACTCAATTGCAGCCGTATCATCAGAACTAGTTGTATTTCCAATTAATGATTAGTAATGTAATATGAAAAATAAGTCTAGTGTAGATACTAGACTTATTTTTATTTATTATTAAAAGTATGTTCATCATATTGACCATTTATGTTATATGACATTGTATAACTACTTGGAATATTAGTTAAACTATTTGGATAAGTTAACTTTAATTCAAAGTTAGTAACACTTCCACCATTATACAGTGTGTCTTGTAATTGCATTTCAATATCATTATAAGTTCCACTATTTATATCTGTAAGTTGTGGAAAGATGTTATACGCATTACTATCTCCACCAAGAGCATCACCAATTGCATGACCTCTATTATAACTTCCACTAGCACCATCAACATTGGCTTGTGAATCGCAATAGCGTCCATCAGAAGTAAGGTTCTCAGTAGAGCTATTTTGTAATTGCAAGCTATCAGCTTGGACATATGCTAACTGACCATACTCATTTGTATAGCCATAATACTCTCTAGAACCGTAGCCAATGTTTACTTTGACATTTGCTTGTCTATTACCAGATAAATCACAACTATCAACAGATATTTCTTTATTAGATAAGAGGTTCTCAATATCTGGCGTTACTACCGAATCAGTAGGAGTTTCAGTACTAGTGTTTGTATTACTAACGCTAACATTATTTGGTGATGGCATTGTAATACCAAGTGAATCATAAACGCTATCAAACATTGTTGTTGTAACACTAAGATACATTAGTACTGCAAATGCTACAGTAAGTGTAAAGAATGTTTTTCCTTGTTTCCCTTTCTTACGTTGCCATTCTGAATTATTATAGTTAGGATTATATCGGCGTCCTTTATAATTTGTATTACGCCCTTTATAATTCTGACTAGTGTCTCTTTTCCTTGCTTCATAATTTGGATTAGGAACTGCAAAGTCTTTTGGATCGTATAAGTCACCATACTTTTCCTTATTACGTTTATAGTTAGGATCGTAATATTTCCCTTTGTATCCTGTATTTTTGTTGCTCCCATTTGTTTTATTCATATTTCCCCTTATAAATAAATTGTAGCACAATTTATGCACTTGCGGAAAAGTGCAGTTATTGATTTTAAAATAATATATAATTTTATCACCTTTATTGACTATAAAAAAAGTAAACCAGACGGCTTACTTTTAATTTATTATTTTATAATTTATTCCTTGAAGTGTGAATTGAAGGTAAGTACGTATAAGTGTCAAGAATCAGTTTAGAATCATTTCCATCAAATAAACTTAAAAGTTCATCAACAGCAAGGATTGCTTTTGTGTGAAAGTTTTGATCTATTGTTGGAATATCTTTTTGTATTAAATTTAGCACGTTTATTCCATCAAAACCAGTAACGAGTTTATTTTGCCCGATAACATCTAAAGCTAAGCTTGCACCAACAGCCATCATATCATTAGCACAAATTACAGCGTCATAAGAGTTTGGGTCACTTTGAAGAATATAATCTTTAGCGTTCTTTAATTCATAATTACAGTTTTTTATAATAACTTCTTTATCATTATTTTTTGCATAGTAATTAAATCCAAGTATACGTTGTGATGACGTAATATCTTCTTCTGGACCGGATAGGTATAATAATTTTTTATGTTCATCTTTAACTGATTTTTCTAAAACTTCAATTTGCGCTTTAACATCATCGATTGAGACTGAAGATGTTGATAAATTATAGATAGGTACATCTATGATAACTTTCTTAAAACTATTACTTTTAAATAAGTTGTATAGTTCATCTTCATGCTTGTTTAGTCCAAACATGATTACCCCCGTAATGCCCAAACTTTTTAAATGACTTTCAATCTGATTGCTAGTTTTCCCAAGTATAATGTCGTCATATAATATAACAACATCAATATTTTTTTCAATAGCACGTTTAAAAGTAGTAGTAGAATAAATCATCGAAATTTCATCAATAAATAAATCACGCCCATTACCTCTATAACCACGCACTATAACTGCAATCTTATTTTTACGTTTTGTTGATAGACTACTTGCACTTGCATTAGGCACGTAACCAAGTGCTTCGATACTATCAAGTATTTTTTGTTTTGTGTCTGGTTTGATATCATCATATCCATTTATAGCCTTAGAAACTAAGGAAACAGACACCCCACAATGTGTTGCAACATCTTTCATTGTAACCATTATAAACCTCCATAATTATATTTTATCAAAAAATTACCTAAAACGCTTTACTAAAACGTTTTAGTGTGATACAATCATTTGTGTAGAAAACTTTTACAGGAGGAAAGATGAAAAAATTATTAGGATTAATTAGTGTGTTTGTACTACTACTTGCTGGTTGTGGTTCAAGCTCATCAAGTGATAAAGTTGTTGTATGGGCAATGGGTGAAGAGGGAAATAGACTTCACACATTAACAGAAGAATATACAGCTGATACAGGTGTTGAAGTTGAAGTGGTTGCAATACCTTGGGATCAAGCATACGAAAAATTATCAACTGCTGTTGCATCTAAATCGGGACCAGATGTAATTCAAATGGGTACTTCATGGATTCCAGAATTTGGTAATGCAGGAGCTCTTGCAGATTTAAGTGAATTTGCTGATGGAAGAGAATCATTCGATAAAGATTTATATTTTGAAGGTTCACAAGATACTATGTTTGTAAATGACAAATTTGTTTCTGTACCTTGGTATGTTGATACTCGTGTTTTATATTATCGTACTGATATTGTTAGCGATGTATGTGGATTAGATACTGCACCTCAAACATGGGATGAAATGTTAGATTGTTCAGAAAAATTATCTGCACGTGGTGACGATCAATATTCTGTAGACTTAGATATTAAAGATCAATTCTTCTTTGTACAATATGCATGGCAAAATGGATGGGTTGCATTAGATGAAAATGGTAAAGTTAATGTAACAGATGAAAAATTTGTTGAAGCAGTAGATTATGTACGTCAATTCGCAGAGACTGGTGCTACTGAATTTGATTTAGGACTAGACATTACTCAAACATTTGCTGATGGAAGTTTTCCAATGTTTATTTCAGGACCTTGGATGGTTAATGTTATTAATGAAGCAAATCCTGATTTAGTCGGAAAATATGAAATTGCTCAATTACCTGCAGGTGATGAAGGAAGCACTTCATTAATGGGTGGTAGTAACTTAGTAATTTTTGAATACTCTGAAAATAAAGAAGGTGCAGCTGACTTAATTAACTGGTTAACTACTCCAGAAGTAGAAAAAGAATGGTATGAAATCGCAGCTAGTTTACCATCAAACGTAAACGTATGGGATGACGCTGAATTTATTGAAAGTGGATTTATGTTAGATGTGTGGAAAGATGCATTAGAAGATGCAACTGGAAGCCCAATGATAGCAGAATGGGAAAAGATTGCCCAAGAAATTGTTTCTGCACAAGAACAAGTAATGGTTGAAGGAAAAGATACAGATACTGTAATTGAAGAATTACAAACTAAAATTGATGCACTTCAAGCATAAATATAGGATGACAAGGAGAATTTAGATGAATAGTTTAAAAAAATATCCTTACTTATTCATAGGACCAGCAATGGTCCTTTTAATTTTATTCTTTATACTACCAATCGTGGTAGCATTAGGAATAAGTTTTACAGATATGGATTTAGTAGGATTAAATGATTACTCAGCAGTAAACTTTATCGGTTTTGATAATTATAAGGCAATCTTTCAAGATTCGGAATTTGGACAAGTTATTTTAAATACATTATTTTATGTAGTAGTTGGTGTACCTCTAGTCGTAGCATGCTCTCTTACAATTGCAACAGCTATCAACTTTGTATCGGGTAGAATTGGAGAAGCATTTAGAGGAATTTATTATTTGCCAGCAATTACAAACACTGTAGCGGTTTCATTTGTTTGGATGTTTTTATATAATCCTTCACATGGGTTAATCAATTACTTCTTAATGAATTTACATATTATTGATTCACAAATTGCATGGTTATCAGATCCTGCATATGCAAAATTTGCATTAATTATCCTAGCAGTATGGAAAGGTATCGGTCTAAATATGATTATCTTACTTGCTGGATTAACAGCTATTTCAAAAGATTATTATGAAGCGGCAGATATTGATGGTGCGAATGCCTTCCAAAAATACTTCAAAATTACTTTACCTCAATTAAAGTATCCACTATTTTTCGTAATCGTTACAACAACCATTGGTTGGATGCAATTCTTTGATGAAGTATACATGATGATTGAACGAGAAAGTGCCAATGCAAAATCTATTGCCTTGTTCATATATGAACATGGTTTCAAAATGATGGATTATGGTTATGCTAGTGCTGCCTCAATTGTTCTATTCATTGGAATTATTACAATTACAATTATCCAATTAAAAGTAAGTAAGGAGAACTAATGTATAAAAGTAAAAAATCAAAAATTATTACAATCCTATTTTTATTACTAGGAGCTATTATTATGGTGTTCCCTCTATATTGGATGATTACAACATCATTTAAAACATTAGCAGAAGCGAACCAAGTTCCACCAACATTTACAATTCATGATTTCAGTCTTGAAGCGTACGGTCGTTTATTTGACAAAATGCCATTCCTTTTATATTTAAAAAATACACTTATTATTGTTTTATTCTCATTTGGAGGTTTACTATTAAGTGCATTAGCTGGGTATGGTTTTTCAAAATATGAGTTTAAACATAAGGAAGTTTATTTTGTGGTTGTTTTAGCAACAATGATGATTCCGTATCAAGTTACGATGATTCCTAACTTTTTATTAATTAACAAATTAGGACTAGTAAATACATTTGCCGGAATAGCTCTTCCTGGGTTAGTATCTGGTTTTACAATTTTCTTATTTAGACAATTTATGAACTCTATTCCCGATGAAATTATTGAAGCAGCAAGAGTTGAAGGATTAAGTGAATTTCAAATTTTCTTTAAAATCGTACTACCTATGTCTAAGCCTATCTTAGCAATTCAGTCAATCTTAGTATTTATTGGTTCTTGGAACTCTTTCCTATGGCCATTAATCGTTGCACAAAGTCAAGATAAATATACACTATCAATTGGTCTTAGTTTATTACAAGGTCAAAATACTTCAGATGTACCACTACAAATGGCTGGTGCAACACTGATGATTATTCCAATATTAATTGTATTTTTTACATTACAGAAATATATTTTAGATGGATATAACTTATCTGGTATTAAATAAGGGGAAAAATGTCAAACATTAATTTAGAACAAATTTTAAAAACTTTAACAGTTGAGGAGAAAGTCGGTCAACTAGTTCAACTTGCAGGAGTTTATTATATCAATCAGTCTGAAATTACGGGACCTCTTGCAAAGTTCGATATTACTGATACTCATAAGTATACTGCGGGAAGTATTATAGGTGTAAATAATGCTAAGGATGCATATCAAATTCAAAAAGAATACCTTGAAAACTGTCGTCACAAAATCCCACTATTATTTATGGCGGATGTAATCCATGGTTCACATACTATGTACCCAGTTCCTCTAGGAATGTCATGTTCATTTAATCCTGAATTAATTGAAAATATGGCACGTAATTCAGCTAAGGAAGCGGCAGCAACCGGAGTTCAAGTTACGTTCTCTCCAATGGCCGATTTAGCGAGAGATGCGAGGTGGGGTCGTAACATGGAAACTAACGGAGAAGATCCATACTTAAATAAAGTTTTATCAAGCTCGTATGTAAAAGGTTATCAAGGTGAAAAACTTAGTGCCGAAAGTGAACTTATTAGTTGTGTAAAACACTTTGCAGGTTATGGGCTTGTTGAAGCTGGTAGAGAATACAACTATGTTGATTTAAGTAAAAGAGTACTTAACGAATTTCATTATCCTGCATATAAATCAGCAATTGATAGTGGTGCAAAGATGGTTATGTCTGCATTCAATACAATTGAAAGTATTCCAGCAACAGCAAATGAAGATTTATTAAAAAATGACTTACGTAAGAAGTTGGGATTTGATGGAGTAGTTATCTCGGATTGGGCTGCAGTCACTGAGCTTATTAATCACAAATTAGCAGCTGATTTTAAAGATGCCGCAAGACAATGTGCAAATGCAGGTGTTGATATTGATATGATGTCAATGGCTTATTTAACTGAACTTGAAGACTTAATTCAAACAGGTGAAGTAGACATTAAATTAATTGATGAAATGGTTATGAATGTCTTAAAACTGAAGAAAGATTATGGCTTGTTTACTGATCCATTTAAAAATTTAATTGATAAATCAGATGATGTTATTGGCTGTGAAGAGTTAGTAGCTGATGCTAAGAAAGCAGCAGATGAATCTATTGTATTATTAAAAAATGATAACAATATTTTACCTTTATCAAATAAATATGCAATTGTTGGTCACCATGTCACAAGTAGAGATTACAATGGACCATGGTCTTGGCAAGGCGATATTACTAAAAATGAATCGATTAAAGTAGTATTTAGCAAAGATAGTAATGTAACTATAGTAGAAGAGGCCTCAAAAATTATTGATATCCAAGATTATGAGTATGTAGACACTGTAGTAGTGTTTGTTGGAGAAAAGAGTAATGAGAGTGGAGAAGCAAAATCTAAAACAAACATTAAGCTAAATGTGAATGAAATTGAGATGATTAAAAGTCTTAAGCTAATTGGTAAGAAAGTAATTACAGTTGTATTTGCTGGAAGACCTTTAGATATCTCAGACATTGATATGTATTGTGATGCTATTGTATATGCTTGGTTCCCTGGAAGTATGGCAGCACAGTCATTATATGATATTCTTACAGGTAGAGTAAACCCTAGTGCAAAATTATCTATGTCATTACCAAGAAATGTAGGACAGTGTCCTATTTACTACAACAGTTATAGTACAGGACGTCCACTATCAAAGGCAATTGATACATATGTATCTAAGTATATTGATCAAGCCAATACCCCACTATACACATTTGGTTCGGGTCTAACGTATAGTAATGTTCAAGTTAAACGTGTAGATTTTTCTGATAGCATAATCGTTGGAGATGATCTAATTATTAAGGTAGAGCTAGAAAATAATTCTAAACACGAGGCTAAAGAAGTTATCCAAGTTTACATTAATGATTTAGTTGCGTCAGTTATTAGACCAGATAATGAGCTAAAAGCATTTAGAAAAGTTACAGTAGATGCAAATAGTACAGCAACATATGAAGTGAAGGTTGATAGCTTCGAATTTGGCTATATTGGTAGTGATTTAAACCATAGAATCGATACTGGAGAATTCGAAGTGAAGGTTGGACTTAGCTTAGAAAACACAACAAACAAAATTATTAGAATGGAGAAATAATGAGATTTGAATTTACCGAAAATGGTCGTATAGCAAAGATTGACCATGAAGGATTCATGATTAATCAAATCAGAGTTACAGATTTAGATGATCATTTAATTAATGTATATTTACGTACAAACGGTGAAGTGATTTCACTTATGGAAAATGTTACAAGTAAGTATACAACTGAGGAAAATGCAATTTATGGTGGAATGTACAATGGGCAAGAGTTTAGTATTTATTTCCAAGCAAATGGAAATGCTCTTAATGTTAAAGTCGATATTAAATGTGAAACAGAATTTGACTTCATTTTCACACTAGATTTAGGTTTAGGTGAAGAAGGATACTTACAAACAAATGAAGCGTATGCATCTCAATATTTAGACCACCGTGTTGTTACATCAAATCCAATACAAATTGCGTCACGTAAAACAGTAAGTCAAGCTGGAAAGTTTCCAGGTTTAATAACTTCTAAATTAGAAGATTTTGTAGCCTTTAACACTGATGGATATCAAACGTTTAAAAGTTTATATCGCGATAGTAAGAACTTAAATAACCTAATGAATGATTTAGAGAATTCTGTATATCAATATGAATTTGCGATGCTAAGTTTACAATCAAAAAAATGCAAAGGTCAAACAGTAAGCGAGTTTAATTTTTGTTTCATTGACAACGTAACTTCAAACATAGCTTGGGATAGTGCAAAGTTTCCAGAGTATAATGATATCAAATATAATTTATCTACTGCAAACTTTGAAACTAGTCAATTACTATCTGGAGATGAGTTAACACAATCAGAAATATCAGAAATTTATCCTACACGTGAATTAGAAGAAGAGGGTCTCTCTTTCTTTGTTGGAAATACTCACGTTGTTACAAAACAAAAAGAAATGCAAATGGAAAGAAACCATGGTCACATTGTAACTTCTGGTAGTGTATTTAGTGGTAACGAAGAAGTACTTTCGAATACTATGTATATGAACGGTTATTTTGGGGGACAAATTTCAGTTGGAAATACAGATTTCAATCAGTTATTAACACCTTTAAAAAATGGTTTAAACATGAATCGCGGTTCAGGTTTAAGAATGTACGTAAATATAGATGAGAAAGAATACCAATTAGGATTACCATCAATTTTTGAAATGGGATTAAACTCAGCAAAATGGATTTATAAGTTAGGAACTGAAACTATCACAATTACTTCTTATATAAGTATGGATACAAATGAAGTTTATTATACTGTAAATTCACCGTTTAAAACATCTGTATCAATGCAAATTGATATGAAAAAGGAGTTTAATATAGCAGAAGGAGACGTGATAACAATTACTCCAAATAATGAGTACGTGTTATCAAAATGTCCAGAGTTAAATTACTCAATTAAGGGTTTAACTATCAATGAAAAATTACAATCCAACATTATTAAATTTGATATTACAAATGATCAATTTAGTATTAGTGGTAGTAAAACAAGTGGTGCCAAACATGCAGAACTTAGTTTTGAACAAAGTGTAGAAGAAACGACAGCTAAGTACGATCAATTCTTAAATGGATTTAAAATAAATAGTGATAGTCAAGAAATTACTAAGTTCAATCAATTAACTAGATGGTATGTTCATAATGCTATGGTTCACTATGGCACGCCTCGTGGACTTGAGCAATATATTGGTGCTGCATGGGGAACTCGTGATGTATTACAAGGGCCATTAGAGTTATTTTTAACATTACAAAAGTTTGATTTAGCACGAGATATTATTAAACGTGTATATACATCTCAATTTGATGATGGAAACTGGTCACAATGGTTCATGTTTGATGAGTATATTGAAGTTGCAGCTGGCGAAAGCCATGGTGATGTTGTAGTTTGGCCATTTAAAGCGATTGCAATGTATATCCAAAATACAGGCGACTTATCAATCCTAGATGAAGAAGTTACATACAAATTACGTACTAATCCATTTACATTTAGTAGTGAAAAATTTACAATTCTTGATCACTTAAAAACTCAATGGAATTATGTTCAAAATAATTTATTAGAAGGAACATATTTACCATGTTATGGAGATGGAGATTGGGATGACACTTTACAACCTAAAAATGCTGAGCAACGTAAGAACATGGCTAGTGGATGGACAGTATCATTATTATTTGAAGCTTTAACAAACTTAAGTAAACAAATTGAATCTAAAGATCAAGAATTTGCAAAAGAGATTAAAGAATATACTATTAACTTAAAGTCTGATTACTTTAAATATATGGTTGAAGATAATGTTTGTGCTGGTTTCATTATTAAAGAAGGGGATAAAATAACTAAGTTATTACACCCAACTGATAATATGACAGGTATTGAATATCGTTTATTACCAATTAATAGAGGTATCATAAGTGAAATGTTTGATAATGAGCATATCGAAAAAGGAATTGATATCATTGATACCAAATTAAAGTGTAATGATGGTATTAGATTAATGGATAAACCTGCAAACTACGATTGTGGTTACAATACATTATTCCAACGTGCAGAACAAGCTAGTACTGTAGGTCGTGAAGTAGGACTACAATACGTGCATGCACACATCAGATATGCTGAAGCTATGGCTAAACTTGGTAAAGAAGATAGAGTATTATTTGGTTTAAATCAAATTCAACCTTTCGATAATAACAGATTTGTAAAAAATACGATGTTAAAACAACGTAATGCATACTTTAGTAGTTCTGAGGGTAACTTCAAAACACGTTATGATTTCCAAGAAAACTTCGATAAGTTAAAAGAGGGAAGTGTAGAAATTAAAACAGGATGGAGAATTTACTCAAGTGGACCGGGTATTTACCTAAACCAATTAATTAGAAATGTATTTGGGATTAAAGTAGATGCTGACTCTATGCAAATTGATCCAGTATTACCTGCTGACTTTTCAAGTACATCAATTGATTACAATGCATTTGGTAAAGCAATCAAATTTGAATACAAAAAAGCAGAGCAAAAATCAATTCTAATTAATGGTGAAGAACTTAAACCAGTAACTTCATCAAACAAGTATAAAGATAATGACTATGTAATTTCGAAAGAAGCAATTACTAGCTTAAACGAAGATACAGTTACAATTCAAATTAATTATTAACAAACTAAAAGTAGAAGGCAACTTCTGCTTTTTTTAAAACAAGGAGTAAGATGAATGTAAATAACAAAGTGGTATATCAAATTTATCCTAAAAGCTTTCTAGATACAACTGGAAATGGAATAGGGGACATTAAAGGGATTATCAAAAAATTAAGTTACATAAAAGACTTAGGAGTCGATTATATTTGGCTTAGTCCAATAAATGAATCGCCGCAAAAAGATAATGGATACGATATTAGTGATTACTATCATATTGATCCACTATTTGGAACTGATGACGACTACAAACAATTGATTTCTGAAGCCAATAAGCTAGGTTTAAAGGTTATGCTTGACTTAGTGTTAAATCATACCTCAGATCAACATGAATGGTTTAAAAAGGCATGTAATGGGGACCAGGAATACTTTGACTATTACGTGTGGACCGATAAGCCAAATGATTTAGAAGGTTTCTTTAGTTCGGGATGCTGGAAGTATGTCGAAAAAGTAGATAAATATTACTTACACTTATTTGATGAAAGTCAACCTGATCTTAATTGGCATAATCCTAAAGTTAGACAACAACTTTATAAAATGATCAACTATTGGATTGACTTAGGTGTCGAAGGGTTTAGATTAGATGTTATTGATTTAATAGCTAAAGAACCAGAGAAGTATATCACTGGTAAAGGTCCGATGTTCTACGAGTACTTAAAAGAGTTAAATAATAATACTTTCAAAAATAAAATACTAACTGTTGGAGAATGTTGGAATAGTACAATTGAAGAAGCAAATAAGATGTGTAATGAAAATGGGCTTACAGAAATTTTTCACTTCAGTCATCTAACACTAACTAATGGTGAAGACAAGTGGGAGCAAAATCCGATCGACTTTAATCAAGTAATTGAAACAATAAAGAAATGGCAAAATGAATATGATGGGAATCAAACGGTAGTTATGAATAATCATGATATGCCAAGATTAATAAGTTTATGGCTAGATGATACAAACTATAGATATGAAAGTAGCACGTTACTTGCAACACTATTCGGATTATTAAATGGTACTCAATATATTTATCAAGGTGAAGAAGTAGGGTTCACTAATGCTAAGATGACCAATATAAATGATTATAATGATGTGGAAACATTTGGTAAGTATAATGAGTACAAACATCAAAACAAGCTATCTGAGACAAAAATAATTGATAGAATACAGCTTATTTCAAGAGATAACGCACGTATTCCAATGGCATGGGACGATAGTACAAATGGAGGGTTCACTGCAGGTACACCGTGGTTAAAACAAAATGAAAACTACTCACAAATAAATGTAGAAAATGATTTAAAGTCAGATAAATCAGTATATAAGTATTACCAGGAAATAATTAAGTTCAAAAAAGAGAACTTTGATAAATATATAGATCACAAGCTTGATGGAATTAGTTATGATGATGAAGTAATAACATATTCGAAAAATGGCTTATTTGTTATTTGCAATATGTCTGAAAATACAAAAGAAATAAGTATAACCGGAGAAGTTGTTTTTAGCAATTATCCAACAACTGATGAACTTAAGCCATATCAAGCAATTGTTTATAAGGAGCAATAATGAAAGTAGGAACATTTAACTTACACCAATACTATGAATTGAATCGCCTGAATACGTTGGTAACAATAGCTGAGAAAATCCATGAACTTGATTTAGATATAATTGGTTTACAAGAAGTAGCAGAATTTGTATATGATTTCTCAGAAGAAAAAGCAACGAATACTGCCAAACTGCTTCAGCATATATTAAAAGAAAAATATAATAAGAATTACTATCTATCATTAAATATGTTTAAATATGGATTTCCAGATAACTTAGAAGGTTTAGCAATGCTTAGTAAACACGAATTCACAAGCGAAAACAATGTACTAGTATCTAACACAACTGACAGTACAAACTTTAACAAAAGAGAGATTCAAATCAATACAATAAACTATAAGAACAGGGAACTAACGATAGTTAATGGGCACTATTGTTGGGATAATGAACTTGAGAAGTTTACAGATCAAATTGATAAATTATTACCTCACCTTGAAAACAAGCAATGTATATTAATGGGAGACTTTAATAATGATTACAATACGGATAATTATAAATATCTAACAAATCATTTTAAAGATATCTGTGACCCTAAATTAGAAGAGGAAATAACATTTAATTACGATGACAGACAAGTTAGAATCGACTACATTCTAACAAACGTAGACTATGAATTATTAAATCATAATATCCACTTTAAAGACAATATGCTATCAGATCATTACTTTGTTACAGTGCAAATAGATATTAAATAACCTAAATAAAATGAACTAGTAAATTAAACTAGTTCATTTTGCTATAATATATGTATAGAGCTAAGTTTGTAACAAGGAGTGGTTATGCATTATAATTATGAGTATTTTAAAAGAACGTCTAAAATTGATATGACAGAAAATTATAATTTCTTTCTAAAGTATTTTAAAGGAAGAACAATTTTAGACCTAGGATGTGGATCAGGGCGAGATAGTAATTATTTTAGAAAACAAGGTTATTACGTGACAAGTGTTGATAATAGTGTTTATGCTATGCAATATTCAAAGACGGAATATAATATTGATGTTACACTAATTGATATTGAATCGCGTTCTGAAGGTATATATGATGGAATATGGTCCTGTGCGTCATTAGTTCATATGGAACAACAACAAGTACTTAAAGTATTAAATCAATTAAAAAATAACTTGGCTGATGAAGGAGTAATGTATATTAGTTTGAAGTATGGTGAAGGACATATTGAAAACAATAACCAACTATACTATTTGTATAATGAAAGTTTAAAAGTGGACTTAACTAGCCTTGGTTATCAGGTATGTGATTATAAGGTAACTAGAAATGACAATCCATTGAATAATTGGATTGAATTTATTCTAAAAAGGAAATAAACAGATTAACTAAATATAAAAAAGAACAACTCAGATTATCAAATTAATGATAAAAGAGTTGTTCTTTTTATATCTTAAAGATATTATTCTTATGATATTCTAAATAAGTTTTAAGTCGCGGACTTTGTAAAACATAATTTGGAATTTTATTCTCATATTCATTATAAAAATGATCAATTGATATTTGAGTCATATGCTCAGAGAAGATAACTTCATAATTACTATTTGTATCAAAAGTAATTAAACCTTTATCAAATAAAGAATCATGATATTCACATAACAATAATCCATTATTTGGACTTAAGCGTTGGTGAGTAGAAGTACAATCACGCCACGGCATTGCATGTGAAGCAATAAGTACGAAATCTAAATCCATGTTACATAGAGCACAAGTACAGTTGTATTTTTCGATTAGACTCTTACGGTATTGACTTTGACCATATCTTGCAGGTGTAGTAACTTTTTCTTGTTCATTAACAGTATGAGGTATATCTTCTGTTGAATATTTAATGTCCATGACTAAATTAGTATTAATAATCTTATTAGTACGTAGTTGGATTACATTCAAAACGCAGCCACGAATAATCTGAATCATAATATCAATATTAAGAGAAGTGTCATCAATGATTATTCCAAACTTTGTTGGTAAATTTTCAACTTTTCTTGACTTGTTATCAATTTGCGTACATTCAAAGAATGTGTTAGGTTTGCAAAGTTTTCTAATTGGCATTGCTTTCATATGGTTTAGGATATATTTATCAGACCCATCTTTTACTTCTGGGCTTTTTATATTGTCCCCAAACTCTGGAATATTGAAATAAAGCTTATAGTAAATAAATAGCTCTTCAACTGGCACTTGAATTTTAAAGCAACCTTCTAATGTAGATAAATCAGTGAAGTAATCTATATAAGAAAGAATTACAAGATATTTGTATATCTTAGGATGTCCTTTTAAGTCGATTTTAGTTGTTTTTATTTCATTTACCATTTCTTGGTAAAGCGCTAACTGAAGCGGCTCTAAGTCATTTCCAAGGAGTTGATTGATAAGTTTATTGCAAGCTTTACGAATACTTGTGCATAACTGTTTAACATTAATAGATTCATTATCTGTTGCAAATCCAAAAGTAAAGCTATTATTAACCTCATATGCACTGAAAATTGACACTTCACTTTGAATTCGAAATAAAGGTCCGTTAACTATAATTCCGAAAATTTCTTTAGAGTCAGCAGTCGCAATATTTTGTAATCCATAATGAGATTTTCGTATTAAGTCACTTTCTAAGTAGTATTTGATAATTGGAAGTAGGCTTTCAAGGTTAACTCGATAATTATAATTAGTAGTGTTATGATGCATAATTTCTAGATAATCAATGTATGATAAAAGCAGAATTGGCTTATATATTTTTTGACATTTCATATTAAGTATTTGCTGCTCAACCATCAGATAACTCATAATCCCTCCCGATAATCTATATTATGTATAGCAAAATCGCCTATTTATCGTGAAAATTGCTATTAATGAGGTTTTAAAATTAGTTAACATGTGTTAAAATAGAGTCAATGAACTAAACAAGAGTTTACATAATATAGATTATGGGAAAGTTACTAAGGGGAGTAAAATGATAATTGAATCTAATACTGAGTTTATAAAAGCCTTTAAGCGCTTGATAAAAGATTCATCTAATATTGAAATGTCGACTGGCTATTTTAGCTCGTCTATTTTTGAAATTTTTTATGAAGAGTTTAATAAGTTTAAAAATGAGAATGGGTTAATCAAGATTATTATAGGTGCTGATACAAGCGTTGAAGAATTGAATCTACTTAAAAGAATAGAAAATATGAGTCAAACTGACGCGTGCGTTGAAATTAGTGAATTTTATTTTGGGGATTTAACAAATACCTCTAATGAAGCTCTAAAGATGTTGCTAATTTTATTTCGAAATAAGCAGATTGAGATAAAAGTAGGGTTTAGTGAAAATGGGGGAATCTATCATTCTAAATATTATATATTCGAAAATGAAGAGACTAATACTGTAATAAACGGGTCACTGAATTTAACTTATAGTGGTTTATACAGAAATTATGAATTAGTTCATTTATATGACGGTAAGGATGATTTTGGAACATATAAAAGAATTTTTTCTAATGCGTGGAATAACATAACTCCAAATGCTAGGTGTGAATCATTATCAGAAATCGTTATTAATAAAATCTCAAAGGAGCTAGAATCTCGTGGCTGCTTTGCTGTAGATACTACAGTTGACACAATTGAACTACGAGACTATCAGGAAGAAGCAATAAACAATCTTTTAGATAATGATATGAATGGATTCTTAAAGATGGCTACTGGAACCGGTAAAACATTCACTTCAATATATTCTTTGAAAATGTGGAAAGAGAACAATTGTGAAAACCTAAACGTTCATATTGTTGTCCCTTATACGCATCTTGTTACGCAATGGCAAGAGTCAATAAAAGAGGTTTTCCCAGAAGCATTTATAACTGAGTGTCATACAAATAAAAATCAATGGAAAAGTCAATTTAATAATACACGTTATGAAAGTAAAAGTAAAGATTGCTTTAGTATATTTGTAAATAATAGTTTTTTTAGTAATATTAATTCAATTAGATATTCAGTAACAAAAAATAGTATCTTGATTGTAGATGAAGCGCATAATTTAAATCTTGAAAATATCGAAGATTTAGACTATTTAAATTATAAAAGAAAGATAGGATTATCAGCAACTCCAGAGCACTATATGTTTGAGGAGCGTACTAGCTGTTTATTTAATTACTTTACTGGTGCTTATTTTGAATACGGTTTAGAAGAAGCAATCAATAATGAGTACCTTACTAAGTACAATTACTATCCATTTTTAGTTAATTTGAATAATGATGAAATTGAAGTTTATAAAAAACTGGATTTTAAATTAAAAAATGTTAATGATAAAGCAGAAATATTAAATTTGTTAGAAGAAAGAAATCTACTTTTATCATCAGCAACTGGAAAAATAATTAAATTAAAGGAAATACTAAATGACCAAGAATTAGATAGGTCTTTGGTTTACTGTAATCCTGGTAAGGTAAAAGGGACGGATTTATCGTACATTGAATATATTGCAAGTGAGATTAAATCAGTACGACCAAATGAACATTTGGAAAAAATAACAGCTGATGAAAGTAAAGAGAAGAGACTAGATATTGTAAAAAGACTTGAAAGTGGAAGTACTGATGCTATATTGGCTATTCGCTGTTTAGACGAAGGATTTGATATACCTGCAATAAAGGATGCATATATTATGAGTTCTACAAAGAATCCAAAAGAATATGTGCAAAGAAGAGGTAGAGTATTACGTAGATATCCTGGAAAAAAAATAACTAATATCTATGACTTTGTTGTTGCAATAGACGGTGTAATTCTTGAAGTTGAACAGGATCGTTTTGAAGAGTACTCTTCGCTTGCAGAGAATCAAAAAGAAATTGATAGTTTTAGAATAAAAAATAATTGGGAGTAATAAATGAATGATAGAGATAAGATAATATACAAAAAAGTAATTCTTAAGGCAATGGAGTTAAACGGAGATAAAAACAAAAGGGATGAGGCTCGTAAGGAAGACTTAAAGAAGTACATAAAAAGCTTTTACTCTTTAAGGGAGGAGAACTAATGATATTTCAAAAGTTAATAATTAAAAATTATCGTCAATACAAAGATATTGAGTTTGATTTTAACGAAGATATTAACATAATTGAAGCAGAAAATGGTATTGGTAAGAGTACTTTTATGTCAACAATTATATTCGCATTATATGGTATTGAACAAGTAAGGAAGTCAGGATTAATAGAAGATATGAGATATATGGCAAACCAGGATAATGTCGATACATCTTTAAACAGTTTTTCATTTCGCGAATATATGACAGAAGTTACATTAATATTAACAGCCAAAAGAGATCAAAAAGTATACGAGATAAATAGAACTTTAAATAACAACAGATATATAGCAGAAGCTGAGCATAATGAAGTTGGTTATTTTAATCCGGCGAATTTTGAAAAAGTTCAAACTTTTTTAATTGAAGATTTAGCGAAGAAAGAAGTAGATATTACAGAAGTTACATCTTTAATTCCAGAGAATATTGCACCATTGTTATTCTTTGATGGTGAACGAATTAACTCAATCGAGGCTGTTATTAATACCTCGAAAAATAACCAAGATTTTAAAAATGAGATTGAGAAAATATTAAATATTGAGACATATGAGGAAGCGCTATCATTAATCAGGAAAACAAAAAATAGTATGAAACAAGATATGGCTTCAAAATCTAATGATAGAGAAATTGCTATATTACAAAAAGAGTGTAATACATATGAAGAACAGATCATAGAGAAGGAAGATAATAAACTGAAATTAATGCAAAAACTTGAGGCTCAAGAAAAAGAAACAAGTAAGTATAATGAACTGTTAGTAACTCATGAGGAAAGTATAAAGCACCAGAAAGAGCGAGAATCTTTACAAGCTCAACTTAGCAAAGCTAAAGAACTAGAAAAAAATATTGAGGGTCAATTATTCGAGATGGTTTGGGAAGTGGGGCCAAAATTAGCAACTACATCAATTTTTAAATCTCTAAATGAAGTATTAAGTACTGGAAAAAGCATTTATGAAATTAGCGGTATGGAGCAAAAAGCAGTAGCTGATATTTTGACTAAAGATAAGTGTATCTGTGGAAGTCATATCACTACTAGTATGAGAACAACGCTTGAAGAACTAAAAGAAGTATTACCGCCTGAAAGTTTTGAATCAATGTTGAAAAGTGAAATAAATGCCGCAATTGATTTAGATGATCAAGAAAAAAAATACATAAACTTACGTTTAGATTATAGTAAGACTTTATCTGAGATAACTAATATTAATACGAGCATAAAAGCAGTTTCGATGCAAATAAAAAATATTAATATTACAGAAATCAAAACAATTGAACAAAAGCGTCATAATAGTGTTGAATATGAAGCAAAGTATCGTGGTAAGATAGCTCATCTTGAAGGGGAACTTCAGTCAATAACTAATACATTAATGGGTAAGCAAAAAGAATTAGATGAAAAGTTAGCAAAAGAAAATGCAAATGGTATTGAAAATGAGGTTCGTAATGTACTTGAGGGTAGTGAGAAATTCTTGAAAGACCAAATCGATAATAAGAGAGGAAATATCCGTGGAAAACTTGAGGTTCGTGTTAATGAAAATATTAAATTTTTAATGCGAGATGAAGTAACTTTAAAGTTGAAAAATAACTTAATTCCTGAAGTTCGTTTTGCAGCAGGGTCAACATCTGCTTCATCAGGTCAAAACGTAATGATAAGTTTAGCTTATCTTCTTGGACTAATGCAAATTGCTAAAGAACAATCAGATGATGAGCTTGTAGCACAGGATATATCTTATCCAATAGTTATGGATGGAGTAACTGCTAAATTAGATGTTAATCATACAGATAATATGGTAAAGAACATTTTAGAAGCCAATACACAAGTGTTATTTTTAGCAAATGATCAGATGCTAAACCAATTAGAGAAAAGCATAATAGAGCAATCAGATTTAACAACAATTGATGACAAATTAATAAAATTGAAACGAGACAAAGACACTAATGTAACTTATAAGGTGGTGAGATAAAATGCAAGAACAAACACACTTTTTAAACTCAGATATAACATTTCAAGGTATAGAAGCAGGTTATTTTATAGAAGTTGAATCATATTTTAGTACTCTTACTAGTCGTAAAAAACCAAAATATAATGTCTTCATGGCATGTGCACATTTAGGATTAAAATTGAATGATCGTGAAAGACGTTCGATAGTTGAAGTGGAAGAGTATTATGAGAGGAAACTTGAAGAATTTAAAAATATTTCATATAACATACCGCGTACTATATTAATGCAACAAGAGCAGGATATAAAGCGATTATTATTTGTAATTGCAACAGTTGAAAATAAAGATGATCTTGATCCAAGTGAACTACAAAGAGTATGGAACGATCCCAAAATATCAAAAACTGGAGATGGGTACGGTTCAAGTATGTATCGCTACGCACTAAACGGAGCCCTTTATTTATTGTTACAATTTAAAATTAATGAATTAAATGCAGACCAGATTAACGAGGAAGTATTTTTAATTTTGACAAGAGATATTGGAGAGATTAAACTTCATCAAAATACAACAGTTACTAACTCAAATTATGTACTGAATGAAGAAGTACTTACTGATGTGGTTGACTTTAAAGTTTAAAGGAATAAAATGAAATTAAAAAGAAATAAGAGTAGTCTTATAGATGAAATTAAAAGTGATATACGTAAAGTATATATTGAGACAAAAGATACACCCTGGATTATTGGATACAGTGGTGGTAAAGATTCAACAACAGTACTTCAACTAACAATTGAAGTACTTATTGATCTTAAGAAAGATGGAATCGCTAATAAAGATGTTTATGTTATAAGTGCAGACACTTTAGTTGAGAATCCATTAGTTATAAATAGTACGATAGCATCTATGGATAGATTAAAAGAATTTAGTAAGACATTAGACATACCACTACATGTGGAGATGGTATACCCTAAGTTTAACGATACATTCCTAGTAAATACAATAGGTAAAGGATACCCAAGTCCATTACAATCATTTAGATGGTGTACAGATAGAATTAAAATCAAACCTGCCAACGACTTTATCTTTAATAAGATAAGTGAAAATGGTGAGGTTATTTTGCTGTTAGGGACACGTGAAGAAGAAAGTACATCACGTAAGCGTAGTATGGACAAACATAAAATAGAGGGAAGCAGTTTATCAATGCACAGTAGTATTGATGATGCCTTTACATATGCTCCAATCGGTAAATTATCTGTTAATGATATTTGGTCATACTTACTTAAAAATAAAAACCCATGGGGTGATAACAATAATGAATTATATGGTCTATACTCAAATTCAAATGCAGATGGTGAATGTCCATTAGTAATTGATGAAGAAACCAAAGGACAAGGAAGTTGTGGAAACTCACGTTTTGGTTGTTGGACATGTACCGTTGTCCAAGAAGATAAATCACTTACTGGTTTCATCAAAAATGGAGAAACTTGGCTAACACCATTCTTAGATTTTAGAAATTACTTATTAGAAATTCGTGATAACACAGCTAAAAGAAATTTATTTGGTAACCGTGGTGAATTAAAGCTAGTAGATATTAAACCTCCAGTAGATGGGCTTGTAACAATTCCCAAAAAGATTAACCGTGAGGAAGAAGTAATTAGTGCTGAAGAGATTGTTACAGAAGACGAGTTATTAAGTAAAATTAAAGAAGGATTTGACCCACGCTTTAAAACAACTATTATGTTTAAAAACGACAAGTATTACCGAATTGGTACAAGTGGATTTACAAAAGAAGTAAGAGCAGAACTACTTCACAAGTTATTTGAAACTGAAGCCTTAATTCGTAAAGAACTACCTGACTATGAAATTATTAAACGTGAAGAAATTCTAGCTATTGATGAACTGTGGAATACATATGGATATGTGGAATATAATGCTATTGATATATATAATCAATATCACAATGAGTCTATTGAAGTGAACACAACTAATATTGATTTTAAGTTAATTAAAGAAATTAGTGAAGACTTTAGTTTAAATAGTGAAGCGATAAATCAAATTGTCCACAGTACGAAAAAGACAAGTTCATTAAAAAATAGAAGTAGTAATATTAAACGTATTGAATCAATCTTATCACAACACAAAACACTTTTGAAAGGTAATAATGAGAATAAATAAATTGACTATTGAGAACTTTAGATCATATGAACATAAAACAGAATTTACCTTCAAAGGTGAAAATGACATTAATGTAATTTTAGGTCAAAATGGAACTGGTAAAACTAGTTTTTTATCAGCGATTAAATATGTATTATTTGGACCAAGAACATTTGGTTCAGATTTCTTTACGAAAGATTACATCAACTGGGCTAATCGTGAAGTTAACTTTAATTCTAAAAATAATACCTTTGAAGTTGGTTTACAATTTATATATAATGACCAATTAATTGATGTGGTTAGAACGTCAACTGTGGGTAAAAAATATAGTGAAAATATTATTGTATTTATTAGTGGTCAAAAACAAAAAGATGCAAAATTCTTAGATAATTTTAATTATAACTTATTTAATAATATTTTCTTTAATGGGGAGAATATATCACTATTAACGAGTAGTGACAAGGAACTAAAGCAATTTGTTGAGACAATAGTCGATGTATATTTTGAATTAGATGTATTTAAACTAATCAAGAAAGATACAGAAAATGCTATTAACCGTTCACTAAAAGAAGTTGCGACAAGTGAATACAAAGTTTTAGAAAAAAAACTAGTTCGTAATGATATGAAATTAAAAGATTATAGTACATCTATGGCTAGGATAGTAAATGAAATTGAAGCTAATAATGTAAAAATAGACCAACTAGAACAAGAGATGGAAAAAAGACATGCACTATCAACAAGGGATGAAAAAAGAATTCAAGGAAATGTTGACAATGCAAAGTCAGAATACTCACTATCTGAAAAAAAATTAGTTAACTTCTTAAAGACAGACGCTCATAAATTACTTATGAATTCTGTGTTAAAGAAATCAAATGAAAAAATTAAACAAAGTCGTAAATCAAGAATTGAAATTCTTAGAAATGTTTATTCAGCAATAGAAAATGATCAATACGTCGACTTAGATACAGTTGATATTTTAAATTTAAAAACAGAAGTTAGAATAGCTAATAGTATTTTAGATTATGATAAAAAAGAAATATTATCAGAAATTGAAAACTATAATAGAATTGTACGTAGCCTGAAAATTAATCAGACTAAACTTAGTAAGTCAGAAGACGGTAAAAAAATGATGAACTTTAATACAAACTATGAGTTTTTAGTTAAACATGGAGAAGATTTAAACAAGCAATATGAACGTATTGAAACTAAGCATAATCTGAAACTAGCAGAGCGCAATGATATTTTAAATATGATTGAAGTTGAAAAGAAGAAGATGTTAGATGATGAACTTTTAAATAATGCGATTCGTGAGAAGAATAACTTAATTGAAATTTGTGAACGCTATTTAAGTGAACAATCTAATACAGTATTCCATCAAGTAGCTGGCTCTATGGAACAATTTTTAAAACATCATTTACTAAGAAAGAGTAACTTAATTGATTCTATTTCAATAGTTGACTACAACTTACAAATTGTTAAAGATGGGAAGATTAGACCAATTGATTCATTTTCAGCTGGTGAGCAACAACTATTATTAATTGCACTAATCTTTGCAGTTTTAAAGCAAGCAAGAGTAGAAGTACCGTTAATTTTAGATACTTTCTTTGCTCGTATTGATGATGTACAACAGGACAACTTAATTAATTTCTTATGTAGCCAGTTGAACAATCAAATTTTATTTATCGCAACAGATTCAGAATTACCAGCAGATAAGTTAGAAAAGTTTAATAATATCAATAAAATTTATAAGTTAGAAAATGATGGATACAAGACAAAGGTGGGTGTAATAGATGAGAATTAAAACTAGTAAAAATACACTTGATCAACTAGCTGAAACGACAAAAAACTTAAAGTTTTCATCTAATGCGGAAACACTTAAATTAGCAATATCATTTGCAATGAACAAATATAATGCACAACAGTTAGAGAATGTTGAATTCGATCAACAAGGTTTTGAAATTGATACTCATATTTTATTTGGAGAAGACTTAGACTACTATTACCAGGTTATTAAGTTTTACTTTAATGCAGATGAAATCAAACATGAACACATTTGTGTATTAATTGAAGCAGGATTTACAGAACTGTTAATGGTCCTGAAAATTAATAAATATGATATAGCTAAGGTTGTTAACTACATATTGGAGGTCTAATGTATTTAGATAATGCTGCAACAACTAAGATGCACCCTGAAGTAATTAAAGCAATGAGTGAAGTATCTTATGCAAACTACAATGCGAAATATTATGAAGAAGCAATTGTAGCTCAAAGTCAGATTAATAAGGCAACTAAATCAATTGCTAATAACCTGAAAATAAATAAAGATAGTATTATCTTTACTTCTGGAGCTACTGAAAGTAATAACTATATAATAAAAGGAATGTTCGAATTATATCCAGACAAACACTTTATTACTAGCACTATTGAACATAAATGCGTTCTAGAAACGTTTAAATACATCGAATCAAGAGGCGCTAATGTAAGTTATGTAAAACCAACAAAAGATGGTCAAATACTTGTAACAGATATTGAAGCGACTATTACAGCAGATACAGTATTTATCTCAATAATGCATGTAAATAATGAAACAGGGGTAATTAATAATATTGAGGATATTCAAAAGTTAGCTGATAACCACGGAATTAAGTTCCATAGTGATGCAGTACAAGGATTAGGTAAGCTGGATTTCGATTATAGCAAGATTGATTTTCTTAGCTTTTCAGGACATAAAATACATGGGCCTAAAGGGATAGGATTAGCAATCAACAATACAAGCCTTAAATTACCAAGTTTGATCCATGGATCTGAGCAGCAAAATAATAATCGAGCAGGAACACTGCCTAATGAATTAGTCATAGGTATAGCAACTGCAGTAGATATTATTTTAAATGAATCAAATGAAGTTTTAAAAAAGAATAAACAATATATAATACAAATGTTTAAAGACAATTTTGAAGATGATTTAGTAATTAACTTTGATCAAAACACTGTAGATAGTATTGTTTCAATTCGCTTATTAGGTGAAGTTAATCAAATTTTTTTAGAAGAAAACAAGGAATCAATTGCAGCATCAACTGGATCTAGTTGTTCTGTTAACAATCCAAGTTATGTTTTAAAAGAATGTGGTTTCTCAGATGAAATGATTAGGGAAACAATTAGACTTAGTTTTAATAAGTTTGATAAATTATATGAAAATTAAGGATACCCGAAAAGGTATCTTTTTTATTAATCAGATATTATTAAAATGAGTGGTATAATAAAAATAAAGAAACTTTAAAGGATTTTAATGGAAATAAAAAGTTATAAATTTAATAAGGACTTTAAACAAAAGTTTGAAGAGCAGGAGTTTAAAGATTATCCTCTAGTTTATATTTTGAATAATGAAAAGAAAGCATATGTTGGTGAAACAACAAATGTTGTTTCTAGAATGAATGCCCATATTAAAGATAAGAGACGTAAAGGTATTAAGAATATTAATTTAATATTATCTGATGAGTTCAATCAATCTGCAACTTACAATATTGAAACTAATTTGATTAACTATTTTATTGCAGAAGGTAAATATGAACTTCAAAATGTAAGTCAAACTAAGCAGAAAGTAATGCATAATTATAAAGATAAGAACTATTACAACAAGATTATGTTTGAGAGAATTTGGAATGAGCTGCGTGCAGAAGAAATAGTTACTCAAACAATTGAACAAATTGAAAATAAGGATGTATTTAAAATTTCTCCCTATAAGTCTTTGTCTACTGAGCAGGCTGAATTAAAAGCTGATATACTTGATTTTTGTAAGACTAATATAATCAATGGTACTAAGGGAGTGTATGTAGTTCAAGGTGAGGCTGGTACAGGTAAGAGTGTATTAATAAGTTCACTTTATAATACAATCCAAGATATGAGTAAATTAGCAACGAATGATTTAGCACAAACTCAAAATTATTTACTAGTTAACCATGGTGAAATGTTAAAGACATACCATACACTTTCTAAACAGTTACCTAACTTAAAGAAGAAATACATTGAAAAACCAACAACATTTTTAAATAAGGTTGATAGAGCTGATATTACAATAATTGATGAAGCACACCTATTATTGAGTTCGCGAGACTCTTTTAATGGATTTAATGGAGATAACCATCTTAAAGATATTATAGATAAGAGTAACGTAACAATCTTAATTTATGATCCAAAACAATATTTAAAAGTTGGCTCATATTGGGACAACAAAATATTAGATCAAATTTTAAAAACGAGTAAAGTTAATAAAAAATCTAAGTTAGTTAACCAATTAAGAATGAATGCAAGTGAAGCATCGGTAGACTGGATGAACAGTTTAGTTAATAAAAAAATACTACCAATACCATATGATGAAAATTATATTATTAAGCCATTTAATAGTGCAAAAGAAATGCATGAAGAGATTAGAAAAATGAATGATAGTATAGGACTATCAAGAGTTGTGTCTACTTTCGATTTCCTTCATAAAAAAGATGGTGCTGATTACTATGTAGAGACTACGGACTTTAAATTACCTTGGAATAGAGAATATAAAAATAAGAGTTGGGCAGAGGTGGATGGCACAATCGACGAAGTAGGCTCAATATATACAATTCAGGGATTTGATTTGAACTATGTAGGTGTCATACTAGGGCCTTCAGTAAAATATGATGAAGATAGGGACGAAATTTATATTGATATAAAAGAATATAAAGATACAAAAGCATTTAGTGTTCCTTCAACGTTTGATAAGTCAATAGATGTTAATAAAGTTAAAGAACAAATAGTTCTAAACTCAATTAATGTACTTTTAAAACGTGGGATAAAAGGTACATATATTTATGCATATGATGACAAACTTAGAAGTAAGTTAATGGAAATGTAATATACATGATATACTATAAATGTAAACAAATACATATTTTGGGTGAAAATGGTTGACAATTGTTCAGTTGTATAGTAAAATATAATTGTTAATTTATTAGTGGATGCAATGACTCTAGAATAAGGCCCTTTAATTAGGTGCCGTTAATGGGGGCATTGCTCCCTTTTTTTATGCCCAAAAGTCGGGAGAAGAAATGGCAGGAAAAAAGGAAATAAAATATACTTTAGGTTTAGATTTAGGAATAGCATCAGTAGGCTGGGCAGTTCTTAACCTTGATGAGGAAAATAAACCAACGCACATTGTTGATACAGGTGTTATTAAGGTTCAGTCAATGGAAGACGATAAAGGAAATTTAATCAATGCTAAAAGACGAGACAATCGTGGTGCGAGAAGAACATTAAGACGTAGACAACATCGTGTAAATAGAATGAAGAATTTAGTTAAACAAGAGTTTGGATTTGATTCAATAGCAGATGTATATAGCAATACAAATACAAATGTTTATGAATTAAAAGTTAATGGACTTAGTAATCAACTTTCTGAAGCTGAACTTTCAAAATGTTTAATCCATTATTGTAAACATAGAGGATTCAAATCGAATCGTAAAGAGAAAAATGCAAGTAGTGATGATGGTAAAGTATTAAAAGCAATAGAAGATAATAATCAAAGACTAGGTGATAGATTCGTATCGGAATTATTATTAACAGAATTAGATGGTAAGAATAAAATCAAAAATAGTGATAGTTATAATTATTCTTTCTTACGTGCTCAATATGAATTGGAAATAATAGCGTTACTAGACAAACAAATAGAGTTTAAAGTAATTGATGAGAGATTTAAAGATGCTGCTTTAGAAATTTGGTCAAGCCAACGCGCATTTTCTGATGGACCTGGTGAAGGATCTAACTATGCTGTTGACTTTGCTAATGTATTTGGAATGTGTACGTTTGAAAAAGGTGAGTATCGTGCTCCACGTTTTGCATATAGCCAAGAACTAAACACAGTACTAGGTAAGTTAATTAACTTAAGATATAAAGCAGAGAATGATACAGAATATCAGCAGCTTACTAGCCAGCAATTAAAAGAATTAGTTAAGATGGCAGTTGATGGTAAAAAAATTACATATAAAGTAGTTGCAAGTTACTTAAAGAAAGGGAATTTAAAATTTAAGGGTAATAGACTATCACGTGATAAATATATCCAATGCTTAAACAAATATAAAGAATTATACAATGTTGAAACAGTAGATACAGATAGTGTTGGATTTAAGGATATCATTTTAGCGGAGGAGTATAAAAAAGATATTGCCGAAATGAAAGCTCATAAAGCCGTGAGAGCAATTTTTAAAAATAATGGCGGTGTAGCTTTATATGATAATTTACCTATAGAATACAAAGATGACATTGCGGTAGGATTAACATTTTATAAAACAGATGAGCGAATTGAAGCATACTTTAAAGGCATTGAAGGGCAAAATACTTCAGTAGTGTCAGAGTTAGATTGGGAACTGTACCCAACAATAGTAGAAGAAGTTATTCCTAAAATTAAAGATAGTATTTTCAAAGAATCTGCTGCCCTTAGTTTAAAAGTACTCCATAGGCTAAATGAGATTATGAGTACAGGGATGCAATATGATGAGGCTATGAAGGAAATTGGATTCCACCATAGCCAACTAGAAAGTTCTGTAGAAAAGAAGTCACAACTTAATATAATAAGCCAAATACTAAATGAACAATATCCAAATGAAATTTCTAATCCTCGGGTTATTAGAGTTTTAAATAAATGTGGTAGTTTAATAAATTCAGTAATTAGCGAATATGGACAACCGTACTTCATAAATATAGAAGTTGCTCGTGATATAAACTTAAAACGCGGAAATAGAGCTAAATTAGAAAATGAACAATTACAAAACTTAAACCAAAATGAGTATATTAAGTCATTAATCTTAGAAAGTTACCCTTCAAGAGGTTATGATTCAATCTCAAAATATGACATTGAGAAATACAAACTTTATCAAGAACAAGAAGGTAAATGTGCGTATTCAGGAGAAATGATTCCTGAGGGACATTTATTGTCAAGTGATTACGAGATTGATCATATAATACCTTACTCGAAAAGTAAATTAAATAGTTTCACAAATAAGACATTAGTTACAAAAAAGGCTAACCAGGAAAAAGGGGACAGAGTTCCACTTGAATATTTACAAGTATTGTATCCAGATAGAGTAAGTGAGTATCGAAAACAGATAGAAAATAATTATCGTTTATCAGATAAGAAAAAAGACTATTATCTGATGAAATCACTGAGTGATTTGCCAGAAGACATGACAGATGGTAGCATTGAGGATACAAGATTTATTACTAAGTATCTAGTGAAAATACTTGAAAATAATTTACAGTTTAAAGAAGAGGGAAATGATGATATAAAACGTGTAATCTCACATAAAGCAGGATATGTGAACTATTTCAAAAAAGCATGTGGAATTGGTAATTTCACCCATTCATTAGAAAGTAAAAATTATAAGAAACAAAGAAACTTAGTATTCGAAAAAATAGACCATGCTTCAAAAGATTTAGCAATAACAATGACGGTTATCGATACTATTAGTGATAAAAGTTATTCTGATACAATTAAATTAGTAAAAGAAACTGATAAGAGTCCAGAATATATTAAACGTATGAATAATGCAATTGAAGTTTATCATACAATTAATCATAAAATTAACTTTGAGGAGTTGCAAGGTATAAAACTCGAGAAACTTGATAAATACGAACTCGATGTATTTGACCAATTATCTACTTATTTCAATGATGAAAGTGAAACTTTGATTGCAGTACACAGAGTTTTCTCAACATTGAAAGCAAATATTAATAAACAAATAATCAAGAAGAATCGTGATAATCACCTTCATCACGCTTTAGATGCAATAGCTGTTGCTTCACTTACTCGATCAACTCAACAGAAACTATCTGAATATGATAAAAAACGCGATGATGTATTACAGCAGCTAAAATTAAAAGATAGTATTACAATAAAATATACAGATTACAAAGGAAATGCAATATCAGCACAAATTTCGAACCCGAATGAATATTTTGAGTTGGAACCATATTTCATTCGTCAATTCGCACCATTACCATTTGAAAATTACAGGGAAGAGGTTAAAGCTTTTGTTTATGAAATGGATATGGATAAGAAGACGGAAATGCTAAATGATGGAAAGCATAGAAGTATTCGACCACTAATACCTGTTCAAACACAAAAGTTAAGGTATGGTAACACATTAAGTGATACTAGAGTATCAGCACTACATAAAGAAACTGTTTATGGTGAACTCGATGGTCAATTAACTAAACGTCTTTCTGTCAAAGACTTGGATACAAAGAAATTAGAAAAAATAATTAATAAAGAAACAACAAATATTAAGGTATACGAAGCATGTAAATACTGGTTAGATAATAAAAAATCTACAGAATTTCCACAACTTCAAAACGGTAGAGCAATAAAAAAAGTAAAAGTATTTGATGGTGATGCAAGTAAAGCACTAAATATAGGGCGTGGATTAGTAGCAAGTGAAAATATTGTTAGAATTGATGTTTATAAACAAGAAAACGATGATCGATTATTTTTCTTAGGTCAAAACGCAATGTCTATAGCACAAACTGAACAAGGTAAAGAAATAAATCAAATACTTTGGTATGGTCAAGGAAAAAACTATTTACAAATAAGCAATATGCAATTACATGATAACTTTAAACACTTATTATCTATTCACCCTGGTGACTTGATAGAACTTGGCAAAACTAGTGGTGGAGAGGGTTTATGTTATATTGTAGGCTTTACAAGTGGACAGTTAGAAGTTGCTAGTCCATTAGGTGATGATTATGATATTAATAAGGACTTAAATATGAAAATAGGAAGTAGATTAAAAGTAACAGTATCAGCAATATCAAATATTCAAAAGAAAAAAATAAGTATACGTGGTGTAGTAAAATAATGAGTTTTAGACAAGTGCTTGTTACTGATACTAAATACATTAGTGTAAAAAATAACTTACTCGAATTTACTAAAGAGGAAAATGTTGTAAAAATTCCAATTGAAGATGTGGCTATTATAATTTTAGATAATCTTGATTTATCGATTTCTACTCATGCAATAAATCGATGTATGGAAGAGAGTGTAATGCTTGTTGTATGTAACAATAAGCATTTACCAAATGGTATTATTATGCCGTTTAGTGGTCATTATCGACAGTTAGAGATGTCATATAAACAATTGGAGTTTAAAACAGTAAAAAAGCAAAATGTGTGGCGTGAAATGATTATTCAAAAAATAAAAAATCAAGCTCGTGTTAATTTATTATGCGAACAAGAAGAAGCTTATGAATATTTAATGAAACTTAGCAAAGATGTGGAACGTAATGATAAGACTAATCGAGAAGCAGTTGCTGCAAAATATTTTTTTAGTAAAATGTATGGTTCCGAATTTGTTCGTTTTAAAGAAGATAAAATTAATAGTTGTTTGAATTATGGCTATGCAATATTAGTTAGTTCAATAACACGCGAGTTAGTATCATATGGACTAGACCCCAAATTTGGTATTTGGCATAGCTCTAGAAGTAATGCTCTCAACCTTTCTTATGACATTGTCGAGGTATTTAGACCAATAGTCGATTACTACATAAAAGTGAACTACGAGTTAGTAAACGAAGAGCTTACTCCAAATAATAAGCGCGGATTATTATCACTACTTAATGCCCGTGTTAAAGTAGGTAGTGAAAAAATGCGACTTCAAAATGCTATAGAAAAGTATTGTGCTAGATTTATGAAAATTATAGATGGGACAGAAACTGAATTATTAGAAGTTGAGATTACAAAGGTAAACTTCTATGAAATCTAGTTTATACAGAGATATGAGAATGTTATTATTTTTTGATATGTCAACCAAGACAGCAAAAGAGAGAGCAGAGTATGCAAAGTTTCGGAAGTTTCTTATAGGAGATGGTTATATTATGGTGCAATTTTCAGTTTATAGTCGTTTTTGTAGAAACTATGCAGCTGTAGAAAAGCATAAGCAACGTTTAGAAAAAAATAAACCTAAAAAAGGTGAAGTTAGATACATTGTTATAACAGATAAACAATATAATTCAATGATAATATTTAATGGTGAATTTACATTACATGAAAGGACAATAAGTGCTGATCCACTTATAGAATTATAATGGAATTAAGAATAGAAAATAACGGGAATATAAGAGTTATAAACTTTGGAAAAGTTAACCTTATACTTGGAGCTAATAAATCTGGTAAAACACAAAAATTGGAAAAATTGAATGAAGTGTTTAATGGAAACAGTGACTATGCCCTTATTAATGGTGTTGAAGTAAATAACGGATTATATAACGTTGTGTATCTAAAAGAAAATAGGGATATAGAAGCTGAAATACAAATTAAGGCCAAATCAGCATTTCATATGAATGTAGTAAAACCTCTAGTTAACAATAACTATAACCAATTAAAGCAATTCACAGAAGAATTTGCATCAAACTTGAGCTCAATTCTAGAAGAGCAACATAACATAATATATGATTATCCATTAAGTAATAATGAAATAGCAGTGAATACAAAGAAGTTAGAGAAATTAGAGACCATTTTATTTGAAATATATTCAGGTGATAAGCACTCAATGGGGAGTAAGGAGGAGTTTTACTTTTATCAAACATTAGCAAATTTAAAAGAAGGTATCAATAATATAATATTAATAGATGACATAGATCGTTACTTAGACTCAAATGTTATACTTAAATTTATTGAGTTTATAATTAAACGAAAAGATACAACTATTGTAATGACGTCAAAAAATAAATATTTATTGTATGAGTTACAACTTTTAAAGTATATTGACAAAAATTTTAATGTAATTGACTTACTACCAATTGCTAAAGAAACCATGTTTGATAGATATCATAAAATGGAGAAAAGTAATTTATCACTTGATAACTATATAATTCAAAGTGAAAATTTTTATTCAGAAACTGATTATAATAGTTTTATGGAAGAACATTTTCTAGAAATTTTAAAAAAAATTGAGATGTAAATATACATAAAAGCCTTTAAATATAGGCTTTTTGATATAATATACAGGCAGTGGTTCTAAATCCATTGCATTTACTAATAAATTAACACGGAACAAGCTTATATATCGGATGATGATGTGTTCTAAATCCATTGCATTTACTAATAAATTAACACACTTGAAGTTTATTAAAGAATATACCAAGCGTTCTAAATCCATTGCATTTACTAATAAATTAACACAACAGTATTCTAACATACGATAGGTCAGTAGTTCTAAATCCATTGCATTTACTAATAAATTAACACGTGGGAAGAGTGAGCACTTCTCTAGGGAAGGTTCTAAATCCATTGCATTTACTAATAAATTAACACTAAACTAATAAGCACAGTAACACAAGCGTTGTTCTAAATCCATTGCATTTACTAATAAATTAACACCAGTTAGTTATAATGTTTACACAGTCAGCAGTTCTAAATCCATTGCATTTACTAATAAATTAACACTATGCCGAAAACATTCAAAGAAGACGTCAAGTTCTAAATCCATTGCATTTACTAATAAATTAACACTACCATTGGTATAGCCATACCAGAAGCAGAGTTCTAAATCCATTGCATTTACTAATAAATTAACACTAAAATTGAGTCTTCGAATAAACTATTTTCGTTCTAAATCCATTGCATTTACTAATAAATTAACACTGAAGAAGATGATAGGTCATATAGGGTTGTGTTCTAAATCCATTGCATTTACTAATAAATTAACACTGAACATTGAAAGAACAGGTAACATCGAGGGTTCTAAATCCATTGCATTTACTAATAAATTAACACTTTCTAACTTATTAGCATAATCTACTGCAGGTTCTAAATCCATTGCATTTACTAATAAATTAACACATAAATACCATTCACCTGTTTTAAAACCAAGTTCTAAATCCATTGCATTTACTAATAAATTAACACATTTACTATCTCATCTAGTCGTAAAGTGGTGTTCTAAATCCATTGCATTTACTAATAAATTAACACTTATAGTGAACATCAAAGAACACTAAAATTGTTCTAAATCCATTGCATTTACTAATAAATTAACACGAGAAACATTTCTTGATTACTCTGATAAGCGTTCTAAATCCATTGCATTTACTAATAAATTAACACTACAAGTTAATACAACTAACCGAGTTGATGGTTCTAAATCCATTGCATTTACTAATAAATTAACACATTTCTAATTACTACAGAATTACCCGTAGAGTTCTAAATCCATTGCATTTACTAATAAATTAACACTACATAGGTCGCTTTGCGAAGTACCGACAGGTTCTAAATCCATTGCATTTACTAATAAATTAACACAATTAATTTCAAATGCTTTGACAATGCTTAGTTCTAAATCCATTGCATTTACTAATAAATTAACACAGAATCAAGTAAGTGAGTTAGTCATTAAAGGTTCTAAATCCATTGCATTTACTAATAAATTAACACACATATAAAAAATTCAATGCAATATGATGAGTTCTAAATCCATTGCATTTACTAATAAATTAACACAAATGTTAGTTTTGCAATTATGGGTGGAATGTTCTAAATCCATTGCATTTACTAATAAATTAACACTCTTTAAGTATTATACCTTATTGTTGCATAGTTCTAAATCCATTGCATTTACTAATAAATTAACACACCTAATACAAAAGGAATTCCAAACATTAGGTTCTAAATCCATTGCATTTACTAATAAATTAACACTATCAACAAACCCTGAAGGTGGAACGGAACGTTCTAAATCCATTGCATTTACTAATAAATTAACACGTTACTTTAGACATTAATAGAAAAGCTACAGTTCTAAATCCATTGCATTTACTAATAAATTAACACTTTCTAAAACTCCAACAACTTGACCCGTAAGTTCTAAATCCATTGCATTTACTAATAAATTAAGACGATTAGCAATAAACGTTGAAACAAAGGTATGTTCTAAATCCATTGCATTTACTAATAAATTAACACTATATGATATTAAGTCTATATCGATTACACGTTCTAAATCCATTGCATTTACTAATAAATTAACACATAGTGATGAAATACAAGCTATACTATCAGGTTCTAAATCCATTGCATTTACTAATAAATTAACACACCTAATACAAAAGGAATTCCAAACATTAGGTTCTAAATCCATTGCATTTACTAATAAATTAACACATCAAATTATTGAAATTGGAGCAGTTAAGCGTTCTAAATCCATTGCATTTACTAATAAATTAACACTGAATCGTTACCCACAGTGTAGAACCTAATGTTCTAAATCCATTGCATTTACTAATAAATTAACACTTCATATAGATGAAAACAATCTTCGATATGGTTCTAAATCCATTGCATTTACTAATAAATTAACACAAGACGGAGAAATTTCTACAATAACACGTTGTTCTAAATCCATTGCATTTACTAATAAATTAACAAGGATAGAGTTAGTTGAAACATTAATAAGTTATTAAATTATTACATTATTTAATAAAAAAAAAAGACTAATTTATTACCAATTAAGGTAGTAAGTTAGTTCTTTTTTTGTTGTATTGTATTTTATTATCTCAAGTAAGTAGTTTCAAAAATGTAATCATCATGAACTTTTCTAGCTATTGTATACTCTAGTATTTGGAAAGTATCAGTATATACTATTTGTTCAGTTTCAATAAGAAACTTTTTTTGATTTAAAATGCAGATTTTCAAGTTCTAACCCTGTGAGCATTGCTGGTTTATAATCATGTTTGAACTCTTAATATTTGTTTTTTGCTCATTTTGAATATACTCATAAATTGAACTTTCTAAGTGATTTTGAGACAACCCTGGAACTAATTCAAGTTGCATTTATGTATACTTAATTATATTTTTAAACCCATTAATTTCTTTAACCCTAATTATTTCATAAACAAATGATATAGGATTGATATTTAAGACAGGCGATATTTTATCGTCAGCTGGAATTACTGAGAAAGTTTTATATACTGAATTTTATAAAACAATGATAGATGGAATTAGTCGCGGAGTTGCAGCTCCGGTAAAAAGAGAAGAAGCACTATGTGTTATTCACTTATTAGAAACAATTGTGAACAATAATAAATATAATAAACAACAATTTTTAAACTTAATTAAGTAAGGTCTCCCCAAGATTTTATTTAATCTTTCCATAATAAGTTTAGAGTTAATTAATTATACAACTAGAACTATCCAAGTTAGTGTTGATAATTATCAAATTCTACATAAAACTAAGATAATTAAATGGATACCGCTGGGTTGCAATCAAATCTGTTCATAATAAGTAATTTCCGGTATTTGTAATTTAATTAGTATAATAGAATTTATAGAGGAAAGAGCTATGAAAATTAGTATGAGAATTTATGATTTGCTTAGTCTTATTGTTAATACCATTTGGCAACACTTAATTATTTACCTAGTGAAGCAGTTAGTTTGTTTCTTTTGTTGGATTAAGTTTACTATTTTTAATCCACGTGATGGAGCAATCGCGTTTGGTAAGTTTTGGCAGCGTCAGTATAAAATTTGTTTAGGGGAGATAGGTGAAGATAGTTTTGTAAGTTTAATTAGATATTATTTTGTAATGTCAATTTTTTATTTTTTTGTTTTAATTACTTCTGCGATATTAGATACTCCCAAGGTTTGTCACTACAATTGTAGTGGCTTTTTTTATTGTTATGATATACTAGTTGTAGTATGTTTAGTTTAGGGGAAGTATGAGGTTAACAACGCGAGAGGCAAGTATTGTTGGAAAGATTCAAGAAAGTAGTTACTGTATTAACGAATTAGTTGAGTTGTTTAATGTGTCTAATAAAACTATCAAAAATGATATTAATAATATAAATAATAAGATTAGTAATGATGACTCTAGTATTGACATAATTGATGGATATTTAGTTTTTTAATCGATTTATAGTAGCATCCATTGGAAGAATATTATTAAGCTTAATCGTAGTATTGAAGAAGAAGATTTAATATGCTTAAAGCTATTGTTTAAAAAAGATTACATTGCAATGAATGATTTTGCAGCAGAACTTTATATTAGTAAAAGTAAACTTGAAAAAATTATTCATGTAACTCCAATTTTAAATGAGTATGTAAGTAAAAAGCGTAATCTAGGAATTAAAATTGATCTAAGTGAAGAGGATAAGATTAGTTTAGCGATTTCTGTATTACTACCATATGTAGATGATTTAAACTATTTAGTTACAGCCCGCGCTCTAGTTCAGCAGATTAGTGATGCTGAAATTAAATTAGATAAGTTTAATCAGTATATAAATTTGTTTAATAAGTCAATTACATGTAATGGTATTACTGATAAAGAATGTAAGATATTAATCTTATTAATTTTAATTAGTAAGTATATTTTAAATTATAGTGATGACTTAGTTTGTGATAAGGTTAGTCTATACATCAATCAAGATCAATCAATTGATAAGATTAAGGCAGTAATTGAAAGTGATGTACGTGATGTATTGAAAGATAATAATATAAATGAGATAGACGAACAATTTTTAAATAGTCTTTTAAATCACATTGAAAATAAAACTAACAATCATTACCCAAATACGATTGAAGAGAATATGGAACTTAGGTTAAAGCGAGAGTACAGTTATGCATATTCAATTGCAACACAGTTATTTAATAAGATATGTATTAGTCTTAATTGCGATACTCCAGAATATGAAAAAAATTATTTAACATTATATATTCAGTCATTAATCAATCGTGGTAATGTTAGCAATAAGATGAATGTTTTAATAGTATGTCAATATGGATTGTCAGTTTCTCATTATATTCAAACATGGATTGAGCGTAATATTAACTTAGATCTTAACTTTGAAATTAGTTCTGTTTTAAATTATTGGAATATTAAGGATGCAAGTAAGAAATATGATTTGATAGTTACGACTATTGACAACTTGGAAGTAGATGGAACTAATCTAATTAAAGTTGATACAGTTCCGCTTGATAGTCAATTATTACAAGTTAAAAATAAAATAACTAATGTTTATTTCCAAAATCAGATGAATAGTTTCTTTAGTAATAATACACTCAAACAAATTAAGATAAATGAAATTGATCAAATGTACGAGATTATAAGCAATGATTTTAAACATGCTAACAATCAATTTATTGATGCGATGAGAAAGCGGACAGAGGCCGGTTTATCGATTGTTAATGGCGTTGTTATAATGCACTCGGATGGAACATTAATAACTGATAATCGCTTACTTATCTATAAATTAGATGAGCCAATTACATATAATGGAGAAGCAGTTAAAATGATTTTTGTTTTTGCTTTTACAACTGAGTTTATTGAGCGTTTTAATTCTGTAATCAAGCAAATATACCGCGTTATATATTCAGAGCAGTACGTTCATGCATTATATGAAACTAAAACCGATAAACAATTTATGTGGATCTTGTGTAATCAAATACGTGAAAAATAACTATATTAAGTAGAGCAAGTTTTGCTTTACTTTTTTTATTTCCATTAACGGGGAAATTGTATGTGTTTATTTAAAGCAAGTTTTATATGTAATATTATTGAGTTAAAAGCAAGCTTGATTATCAAGCATAATTTAGGAGTAAAAATGTTAACAAGTTTAGAGTATATTTTAAATATTGATAGCGTGAGTAAGCGCAATGAAGTATTTACTGCAATTGCAACTAATTTAAGTAAAAATGGTGTAGATGTAAATACCGATGAAGTAGTAAGTAAATTAATTGAACGTGAAGAAATGTCTTCAACAGGTTTTGAAGCAGGAATTGCAATTCCACACGCAAAAGTAACAGGACTTGACAAACCGATGATTACTGTAGTACGAACGAATGATCTTTACTGGCCAAGCATGGGTGGAGAGCCAACTAACTTAATAATAAATATTTTGTCCCAGTTAATGGTGGCGATGATCACTTACAAATTTTAGGTGCTTTAACAAGAAAGTTAATTGATTCGGAGTTTGTGTCTAAATTGAAGTCATGCAGTGATGCTGAAGTAGTTGAATTAATCAATGGAATCGATGTGCAGTTAGCAAGTAATAATGAAGTAGTAAATACTACTGGTAGCTTTGTTACTGTAACATCTTGCCCAATGGGAGTTGCTCACACATATATGTCAGCAGAAAGTTTAGAAAAGGCAGCTAAGGAACTAGGATATACTGCTAAAGTTGAGACACAAGGAACTGTTGGAGCTGAAAATGTATTAAGTAACGAAGATATAGCCAATGCTGATTTTGTAATTATTGCTGCCGATCGTAACATTGAACTAGATCGTTTTGCTGGTAAAAAAATGATTGAAACATCAACTAAAGATGCAATCAAAAATGCCAAAGATTTAATTAATAAAGGAAATGAAGCAAATGTGTATGAGGGAAATGGTGAAACTAAAAAAGCTGATAAAGGTGGAAACGAAATAATGAAAGCACTGATGAATGGTGTTTCTCACATGTTACCACTAGTTGTAGTAGGTGGACTATTCCTAGGATTAGCATTAGGAATGGGTGGAGAGCCAACAGCTAACGGACTTGTAATTCCAGATGATTCATTCTGGAAAGTAATTGAAAGTATAGCTAGTGTTGGATTTACCTTAATGATTCCAGTAATGGCTGGATATATTGCATATAGCCTTGGAGATCGTCCTGCACTTGCACCTGGTTTAATTATTGGGTGGATCGCTAATAATGGTAGTTTCTATGGTTCTGAAGTATCAACGGGATTTATCGGAGCAATTATTGGTGGTATCATGGTTGGTTACTTCGTACGTTACTTCGCACGCATTAGATTACCTAAGAACTTCCAATCTGTTATGCCGATCTTAATAATTCCATTAGTGACTACATTTGTAACGAGTTCAGTGTTTATCTTATTATTAGGTCGTCTGATTGCTGCAGCATTCTTAGGTTTACAAAACTGGCTTGTAAGCTTTAGTCCGGAACAAATGATTATCATGGGATTAGTATTAGGGTTCATGATCGCAATCGATATGGGTGGACCAATCAACAAAACTGCAATGTTATTTGCAATTGGAATGATTTCAGCTGGACATCCAGAATACATGGGTATTAATGGGGTAGCAGTAGCAACACCAAGTATTGGGATTGGACTAGCAACATTAATGCGCCCCAAGTATTATACAGAAGAAGAACGTGGAGCAGGAACGGCATCAGCTATTATGGGATGTGTTGGAATTACTGAAGGAGCTATTCCGTTTGCAGCAGCGCATCCAAAAGAAGTATTCCCAGCAAATATTATTGGAGCAATGGTTGGTGGAGCTATTGCAGCTTACGTTGGTATTGAAAATGTTGTTCCTCACGGAGGATTTGTAATTGCCTTAACTGGTGGAATCAACAAACCACTAATTTTTAGTATTGCAATTATTATTGGAGCATTAGTTACAGCAATTATTGCCAATGTATTAATGGTTAGAAAATATAAAAAACTAAATAGTTAATAAAGCATAAACTTATCAAACTAAGTTTTATACACTAAACAATAGTTTAAACTTAATTAAATAGGGTCTCCCAAGATTTAATTTAATCTTTCCATAATAAGTTTAAAGTTAATTTGTTATCCAAGAGTACTAGATATTCTAGTGCTCTTTTTTATTTAATTTACTTATTTTTTATTTTTATAAAATTTATCAAATAATTTTATGTAATAATATAAATAGTTACCATGGGGAGTAAATATGAACGAAATAATAAAACAACAATTATTAACAATTTTAGAAGAAGAAACAGAACTTGCACAAGGATGTACAGAACCAATTGCTGGAGCATATACAAGTGCGATTGCTAAAAGAATATTAGATGAAGAAGTTATTGCAGTTGAAATAACTGCTAGTAAAAACATCATTAAAAATGCTAAAGGGGTAATTATTCCTGGAACTACCGATTTAATGGGAATTGAAGCATCAGTTGTACTTGGATATTTAATCGGTGAAAGTCAGCTTAAAATGGAAGTGCTATCTGGAATTAACCAGCAAGCAATTGATCAAACTAAATTAATATTAAAGAGTGGAATTGTCAAATTAAAACAATCAGATTCACCTGCTAAATTAATGATGACAGTAAGACTATACGGATCAAATGGTTGGGCAGAAGCAACTATAATGCACATGCATACTAACGTTGTTCAAATTATCAAAAATGACATGATCCTGCAAAATAAACCATGTGACGAATATGATATTAATAGTGCGCTTACAACTAAGGAAAACTTAAGCTTGGAAAATATTCGTATGTTAGTTGAAGATGATGACTTAGAAATACCGGCAATTATTGATGAACAAATTAAATACAATAGTTTGATTAGTATGGAAGGGTTAAACGGTATTTGGGGAGCACAAGTAGGACGTATCAATAAGCTACAAACAAAAGCTGATGGATTAGACTTTGATATCCGTCGTAGTGCATGTGCAGTTGCTGCCAGTGGTAGTGATGCACGAATGAGTGGCTGCTCATTACCAGTGGTGACACTAAACGGTAGTGGTAACCAAGGAATGACAGTAGTATTACCAATATTAGAGTATGCTAAGCACTACAAAATAGATAATGATAAAGTCAAACGCAGTGTACTATTTGCAGATTTAGTTGCAATTAGAATTAAACAAACAACAGGACGATTATCTTCACTATGTGGAGCTACCTTTGCTGCAATCGGTTCAATTGCTGGAATACTATATATGCTAGATTACCCACAGTTAGTTATTGAAATGATGATCAAAAATTCAATCTCCAATAATACGGGGGTAATTTGTGATGGTGCGAAGGCATCATGTGCATTAAAAATTTATTCAGGACTAGACACTGCACTATTAAGTGCCCAACTTGCAATCAACGGAAGTGTTGTACCAGATGGTACGGGAATTATTAAACCTAACATTGAAGAGACAATTGATGGATTAAAATTAATTTCCGATGCAATGATTGATGTAGATACTGCAGTTATGCAAATTTTAATGAAATAAAGTATATATAAATTGTAGTAATAATGAAGGTTGGAAATACAATCTTCATTAATCAACGCACATAAGAAATTAGACAAGCTAAACAATTAAGTTTAGTTTGTTTTTCGTTCTAGTTTATATTTTGCTATTACATGGTATAATAAATATAAGTGAGGTAATATGACTATAAAAGAAATAGCAAAACAAGCAGGAGTTGGTGTTTCGACAGTATCAAGATACTTAAATGATGGATATGTATCAGAAGAAAAACGAGAAATTATTAAACGTGTAATAGAAGATAATAACTATCAACGTAACCAGGCTGCGGTTACAATGCGTGGTAAATCACAGGAGATAGTAGTAATTGTCCAACGTGTAAGTTCGAATACAACTTCAAGATTCTTAGAGGGAGTAATTAAACAATGTGAATTACTTGATTATAAACCTACGATTCATGTAGTAAATTTTAATCTTAAATTACAAGAACAGTATATAAAAGCAGCAGTTGATCGTAATGTACAAGGAATTATTGTTTATTCCTTTACAGAACAAATTAATGTAGATTACAAAAATTTATTGGTTGTTGGGCAACACTCTCAAAAGTATAAATCAATATACTCAAATGGTAAAAAAGTGTATTCAGAACTTGTAGATAATATTATTAAGAATAATGATGTTTACGATGTCGAGGTTTTAGGTATTGATATACTCGATGTTGAATTTGTCAATCGTGTAGCAGGTGCAATTGACGCAGCTAAAGCAAATGGGATTGCATATAAAGTTTGGGAAGAAAGTTTTGATAAAGTACACACTAGTTTTAAATTGCGTAAGGGCACTTACTACGTTGCTTTAACTGATAGTCAAGCTTATCAAATAATTCAACTAGCTAATGAACAAAACCTAGTAGTAGGTAAAGATGTGTTTATAAGTGGATATGGTGACTACGGCACTAGTTCATTATTAGAACTTACAACAGTAGATGGTAGATATGAAGAAGTTGGAAGCCTCGCTGTTGATACTATTGTTAACAGTAATTCAGACTCAACTGAAATTAAACCTATTATTAACTATAGAAAGACTACAGGACATAAAAAAAAGTAAAAGTTTCTCAATTAAGTTTGAGAGACTTATTTTAATGAAATCATAATTTTTAAAATATTTACAAAAATAACTTGACTAAGTTGCTAACATGTTATAAACTAATAATGAAATATGGTAACGATACCACAAGTATCAAGTGGTAACGATACCATAGGAAGGGGATTATATGGAAAAAGCAAGAAAAGTAGCAAATGAATTATTAGAGTTAGTAGGAGGATACGAAAATATAGTATCAATGGAACACTGTGCCACACGTTTACGTATTGTAGCAAAAGACGACTCGATCATTGAAGCTAATGTAAGTAAAATTGAAGATGTTGAAGGGGTAAGTGGTTACTTCTATGCTAGTAAGCAACATCAAATTATTCTAGGTACAGGATTTGTTAATCAAGTATATGCAGAATTAAACGGACACGGGGAAGTATCAGCAGACAATAAAGGATCTGTATATGATGAATTAAGTTTATTACAAAAAATTTCAAGAATCTTAGGTGATGTATTTGTACCAATTATTCCAGCAATTGTAGCAGCTGGATTATTCATGGGAGTTGCGAACACACTTAAATTCATGGAAATTTTAAATTCAGATAGTAACTTAGCATTAGTATTAGGAATCTTAACTGATACGGCATTTGCCTTTTTACCAGCAATTATTTGTTGGAGTGCAATGAAGAAGTTTGGAGGAAATCCAGTATTAGGGATTATCTTAGGATTAATGTTAGTAAACCCTGCATTACCAAATGCGTGGTCAACTGCAGGAGGAATGGGAGACGCTACTCCACTTGATTTTAATTTTGAGCCTTTAACAATCGGTGTTGTTGGTGCACAAGGACAAGTTTTAACACCACTTGTATTAGGGATTCTTGCTGCAAAACTAGAAAAAAAATTACACAAGATTGTGCCAAATTTCATTGATTTAATTGTAACGCCATTCGTAGTATTATTAGTAGGTTTATTATTAGGATTATTTGTATTTGGACCTGTGTTATACCAAGTTGAAGAATTTGTTGCACATACTATTTCTGCTTTACTTACTTTACCATTCGGTATTGGTACTGCAATTCTTGGTTTCATAAATCCATTAATTGTAATCACAGGTTTACACCACAGTTTTGGACCAATTGAAATTTCATTAATTGCTGAAACGGGTCACAACTACATGAATCCGGCAATTAGTGCAGCTAATATTGCAATGGCTGGTGCAGCATTTGGTGCAGCACTTAAGTTAAAAAATGAAAAAACTAAAGCAATGGCCTATTCTTCAGCACTTACTGCTTGCTTTGGAATTACTGAACCAGCTTTATTCGGAGTGAATTTACGTTTTGAAAGAGTATTAATTGCAGGAATGATCGGTGGTGGAATCGGTGGGGCAATTGCTGGATTCTTACAATTATCGGCATCAGGTACAGGTGTAACAGGTATTCCAGGTATCTTATTATTTATGGATGGAAATATCCTAGGTTACATTTTAACAATGGTTATTACATTTGTAATTGCTGCAGTTCTATCAATGAAAATTGGAGTTATTAAAGAATAGGAGATTATATGAATAGATACACTTCACATGTGTATACAAAGTTTGAGAATTTAAAACCTCAGCAATTAATTGATGATGCACAGCTAGTTAAAACAGATATGGTGAATTATCCGAAAGTGCATATTGCTCCTAAATCGGGGTTATTAAATGATCCAAATGGTTTGGTCTACTACAATGAGCTGTATCATATCTTTTATCAAGCATGTCCGAATGGACCATTTCATGGGATGAAAAGTTGGAATTTGGTCACAACGAAAGATTTTCTAACATATGAAGATCATGGAATTGTTTTAAATGTAACTGAAGAATATGAAAACTTTGGTATTTTCTCTGGAGGTGCAATTATTGTTGATAGTAAGTTGTGTTTATTATACACAGCAAACTATCGTGATCCAAACAATGAATATAAACGAAAAGCATATCAAGTACTTGCAACTTTAGATGAAAACTATAATGTTGTATCAAAGCGAATAATTCGTGAACCAGATGAAACATTACATACTGAACATTTTAGAGATCCGGTTGCAATCGATGATTTCAATGTTTTAATCGGTCTTCAAGATGTGAATAATCAAGGTCAATTAGCTGTAATGGGTTATAGTCAAAAAGATTATCTTGGTGATAGTAAATTATCATTCATTAAAAATAGTTGGAACTTAGATAGTTTCATGTTTGAGTGTCCAAATTTATTTAAGTTAGAAGACAAAAATATTTTAGTCTTCTCACCACAAGGGGTAGAAGCCCAAGATAAGTATACATTTAATAATATTCACGATGTAGTATATTCAATATCTGATAAGTTTTTTATTGAAGAAATGATGTGGGATAATCCAATTATTAAACAACTTGATCATGGATTCGATTTTTATGCACCACAAGTATTCAATGACGGTGAAAGAACACTAATGATCGGTTGGCAAGGAGTTCCAGATACTATTTATCCAGGGGATGAACAGTACCGCTGGAGTCAAATGCTGACAACGATGCGAGAACTTACTTTAGTCAATGGAAATTTATTACAAAAACCCATTGATGAGTATCAGCAGTTGGAAACGAACTGGATAAGTTTTGAACGAGAAGTTAAGTTGGAGTCTAAAGTATTCAAGCTAAAATTTTCTGCTAGCGAAGAATTTGAATTAGTTATAGGTAATGATAGTTATAATATTCGACTTGTTAGACAAGGAAATGAAATTAGTTTAGATCGCTCAAAGTGTCAATATCTTGTTAATGAAAAGTATGGTAATGTTCGCTATGTAAATGTCGAGGAAGACAATTGTGAACTTGAAATAATTGTTGATATGAGTAGCATTGAAATATTTATTAATGAAGGAAAATATGTAATGACAAGTAGATTTTTCATTGATAGCTTAACAACACTTAAATTAAGTGGTAGCGATACAAGCCAATTTTCATATCTAAAAGCAATTAAATATAAGGAGGGATAATGAAAAAAGTATTATGTCCTGGAGAAGCTTTAATTGATTTTGTTGCAACTGAAGGATTAGGTAACCTAGAAGGCAGTAATGATTTTGTAAAGAAAGCAGGAGGAGCACCAGCAAATGCTGCAGGTGCAATGGCTAAACTCGGAGTAGAGGCATACTTCATGGGGGCAGTTGGAAATGATCCGTTTGGAAACTTTTTAAAGAAAACAATGGAAACATACAATATTAAAACGGACTATTTAGAGCAAATTGATTGTAAGCCAACAACACTTGCTTTTGTAAGTTTAACTGAAGATGGAGAGCGCGACTTTAAATTTAATCGTGGAGCTGATGCTAAATTAGAAATTAGAACAGTCAAAGGTTTAGAAAAATTTGATTGTATTCACTTTGCAAGCGCAACGGCATTTATGGGAGAGGAACTTGAGAATTCATATGACTTGTTACTTGAATATGCTAAAAAAAATAATAAATTAATAACTTTTGATGCAAATTATCGTGATGCTTTATTTGCTGATAACCAAGAAAAGTTTATTACCAAATGTAAAGAGTATATTGCTAGTAGTGATATAGTTAAGCTAAGTGATGAAGAAGCATTATTAATTAGTGGTGAAAGTAATCTAGTAATTGCTGGAGAAAAACTACAAAAGTTAAGTGGTAAGTATATGCTAATTACATTAGGTAGTAATGGTACATATTTATTCCATAGCCAAGGAATGGAACATATAACAACTGAAAAAGTGGAGATGGTTGATAGCACTGGAGCTGGAGATGCCTTTATTGGCACTGTTGTAGCTTTAGCAGTAGAAGAACATACTCTAAGCTTAGAACGAATGAAAGAGATTGTCAAAATTGCAAATAAAGTAGGAGCAATAACAACACAAAGTTATGGAGCATTGGAGTCAATTCCCAATTTAGAGGATATAAGATAAAGCAAATGAATAATTTTATAGACAATTAGAGCACTATTGATAGTGCTTTTTTTATTTGTATTATATATTGCTAATGCTATCTTAAAAATAAAAGTTGTTATGTTACTATGGAGGTAAGATGATTAAAAATATCTGGTATGTAGTATTAGAAAGTAAAGAAGTAAAAGGTGGAAAATTACTTGGAGTTAAAAGATTAAATAAATCATTAGTCTTTTATCGTGAAGAAGATGGTAGTGTAGTTTGTATGGAGGATAAATGCTCTCATCGTGGAGTAAAACTATCAATTGGGAAATTAGAAGGAAACTGTGTTACATGTCCATTTCATGGCTTTGAATTTAACAGTAGTGGAGAATGCATTACTATTCCAGCCAATGGTAAAAGCAGTAAAGTATCAAGTAGATTTAATGTACGAACATATCCAACGTATGAGCGAAATGGTTTTATCTTTGTATATAATGGAGAAAGTACTGAAACTATCCCTGAATTCTTTAGCGGATTAGATGATGTCAAGTATAGCACGACATATAATGAATGGAAAACCCATTATTCACGTGCAGTTAAAAATCAACTAGATGTTGTACATCTACCATTCGTTCATAGTAGTACAATCGGACGAGGAAATAAAACACTAGTAAATGGTCCAGTAACTAAAATAGATGAAGATAAAATGACGATTTATGTCTACAATCAAGTTGATGTTGGTCAAGTACCACTAAAAGCTAGTGAAATGACAGAATTAGAAAAATACTTTAAATTAAAATTTATCATGCCGAACCTATGGCAAAATAAAATAAGTGATAAACTTAGTATAGTTGCAGCTTTTACACCAGTTGATGAGGAAACTACAGTAATCTATTTACGTTCTTATCAAAACTTTGTTAATGTACCCGTTGTGAGAAATATTGTATTATATGCATTAGATAAGTTTAACCTAAAAGTTCTGAATGAAGATAAACTTGTAGTACTTACACAAACCCCAATTAACACTCATGGTGATATTAAAGAGAACTTAATACCAGGTGATTTACCAATTGGTCAATACCGAAGAATGGCCAAAGAGCTTTTAAAATAAATACTAATTTCATTTAGTTTGGTATATGTAAGTAGTTAAGGTGAATAATGTGAGCAAAATAATCGCGTTGCAAATATTTGGAATTATTACTTTAATATTGGGGAATACTTAGATTTAAATCTAGAATATAATGAATCGAATCTAGATTGGGCAATAAGGTCAATGTCTATACTGTGTCCTTGCATAATTGTCTTGTATCATACTTAGTTTTACATTTTACAACTTTAAAGTCAGGAGTGAAGTTTATTTGTGTTTCGGAAATATATGTAACAACATCGATATTTCTTAAAGTATCAATAGTTTTCTGTGTAAACTTTTATTAGCCATTAGACTCCTTAGTGTAATTATTATAGCAAGACGAACTCAAATTATAGCTTGAGTTCGTCTTTTATTTAATTATTATACTTTATTGGGTTCAGTGTACACAAGTTGAATGTCTTTATTGTTATTTATTAGTCAATTTAATTCCACTTATAGGTTTATGTGTAATTTGTTATATATTGATGTTAATTGTTTTAGCTATTGCTCTTGCAGTTATTTGTAAGTTAGTTTTTTTATCAGCTATTGCAGATTCTAGGTTCTGAGCTGTTAACATTGTACTGTAAGCAGCTGTAATACCATGTTCATATGTAATTTCGATGTCTTGTCCAAGTGATCCACAAATTGCAATACAAGGTTTATTATATTTGTTTGCAAGTTTAGCAACACCAATTGGGCCCTTACCATTAATGGATTGACTATCCATACGTCCTTCACCAGTAATTACTAAGTCTGCGCTTTTTATTTCTTGTTCTAGATTAAGTAAGTTTTCGACTATTTCAAAACCGGGTTTTAAAGTTGCATTTAAAAATAAGTTTAGAGCAGTTCCTAAACCACCATCAGCTCCACCTCCAATGATTTGGTTTGAATTTGTATTAAAGTGGTCATCTAATATTTTATTAAAGTGAATTACACCTGCTTCAAGTTCATCTATCATTTGTAGCAGTAGTTAAATTTGTAATTGTTTTAATATTGTGTTAAAGTACATGTGAGGAGGAGTTATGAAATCAGTTATTAGTTATTTACAAAGGAAGCAATTAGAAGAGACTAGCCAAGGGCAATTGGCAAAATTTATACTAGAGTATAAAGATGATATCAGCACGTTAACGGTTCGAGAGTTAACTCAAAAAGCCTATGTATCAAGTGCGGCAGCAACAAGACTTGCAAAGAGCTATGGATATAGTGGATACACAGAGCTTAAATATGAATTATTAAAAGAGTTGGAAGGTATTGATAAACAACAAAAGCAATATTCCAATCAAGTTGTTGATAACTACATCAACACTTATTTTTCAACAATATTAAATACTACAAATAGCTTTGACTACCAACTTATCAAGGATATTGCAAAGTCTATCTTAATAAATAACGAAGTAGCAATATTTGCAAATGGATCTACCTTATTGCGTGCAATGGATTTTGAGTACCGTTTACGAAGATTGGGAATCAGAATTATATCATGTATGGATTTTGATCAGCAGCGGGCACAAAGTAAAATCTTGAATCGAAATACGACATGTATTGCTATTTCGTATTCTGGGACAACTGAAAATGTCGTAAGGTGTGTTGATAATCTAATCGACAATAATGTGCCATGTTATTTAATATCAACAAACAATAAGTTTGATGCTGATTGCATTAAACATGTTACTTTATCAGAAAGTGAGCCTATATCACGTAATTTTTCTATAAGTTCAAATGCTAGTGTATCTTATGTACTAGATTTAATCTTTTTGGAACTGCTTAATTTAAATCCAACTAGTTACAATGAGAAATTATCATCTACAAAACAATGAGTGATCTATGAATCACTTATTGTTTTTTGTTACATATATTCTTTGCTATAATTCTTCTAGGAGGAAATTATGGAAAAGTTTACAGAATTTATTGAGGAGTATTTAGTACCGCCTTTAACAAAGTTAGCAGAGATGAGATATATGAAGATTTTACAAGATACATTTATCTCATTAATGTCGTTATTAATCATTGGGTCATTCTTTTTATTGATCGCCCAATTACCGGTTCCAGGTTGGAGTGATATCCTAGGAGACAAGTTATTAAGCACATTAATGCTCGGGAGTGGAGTAGGAACAAAGACAATTGGTTTATATGTTGCAATCATGACAATGTTCTTTGGGGTTACTTACTATAATAAAAATTATATTGAAGATAATGCTCCAATGCCGGCAGTAATACTGGCAGTTGCTTGTTTCTTTTTAATCTATCCAACGGCTGAAACAGTTGATGGCGGAAGCGCTATGGACTTAGTTAATTTAGGAACAAAAACAGTCTTTACAGCAATTATTGTTAGTTTAGTTACACTTGAAATTTATCGATTCGTAATTAACAAAGATTTAGTTATTAAACTACCGGCTGGAGTACCACCTAATATAATGGGTGCATTTATTTCGCTAATCCCTTCAATTATTACTATTTCATTTTGGTTAATTATTGTTGGAATCTTGGGTATTGATGTACAAGGAATCATCATGAGTATATTTAACCCATTAATTCATGTAACAGATAGTCTATTTGGAGTAATTGTATTAGTAACATTAAATCGTGGGTTATGGTCAATTGGGATCCACGGTGGTGCGGTAGTTGGAGCCATTGCTGATCCGATTACTCGTACAATGGACGCAGCGAATTTAACTGCTGCCCAAGCAGGAGAGACACTACCACATATTGTTTCATACACATTCTTTGATCAATATGTTTGGATTGGATTAGCACCGTTAGCAGTAGCTTTAATATTATGTAAATCTAAAACGCTTAAGACAATTGGGTGGCTAGGCTTAGTGCCGGCATTATTCAATATTGGAGAACCACTAACATTCGGGGTTCCTATTGTATTGAATCCACTGCTTATGATTCCAAATGTTTTATCATTCTTAGTAGTAGGTATATTATCATATATACTTGCATTCATTCATGCTATACCTATTCCATATTTAGAAATGCCATGGACTTTACCAGGGCCAATAAAAGCATTTCTTGGAACAAATGCAAATATTGTAGGTTTTATTTGGCCAATGATTGAATATGTAATAATGTTTGTTATCTGGTTACCATTTGTTAAATTGCTTGATAAGCAAACACTTGTTACTGAGCAGCAAGAAGTTTTAAAAGATGAAAATTCAAAAGAGAGTAACGAGGAGTAAAATGATTGGAATTTCAGTATATTTAAATGATGTGGATTACTCATATCTTGAAATGGCAGTTGATAATGGGGTAAAAGAAATCTTCACATCATTCAAAATGATAGAGGAAGATTATCAACGATTGTTACCATCTGCAAAAGACTTAATAGAATATTGTAATCAAAATCAATTGACCTTAATCGCTGATGTTGACGAACAATCAGCATGTCGATTTGGATTTAAGACACTATATGAATTTAAGACTATTGGATTAACTAATATACGTATTGATGGCGGATTGAGTAATCACGAAATAGCTGAGCTAAGTCAAGATTTTACAGTTTACTTAAATGCAAGTGATATTAAAGGAGTTGACATAGAAGAGCAAATAAAGTCTGGATTAAATGTAAATAAATGTGTTGCTATGCATAATTTCTATCCATTAGAATCCACAGGCTTAAGCCTAGAATACTTTATTCAAACGAATACTATGATTAGATCATATGGAATCCAAGTGCTAGCATTTATTGCAGGTAATAAAAAGTTACGAGGTCCTGTTTTCAATGGACTGCCAACCTTGGAAAGGGATAGAGGTTCCAGACCACTTGTTGCATATTTACAGATGGCAGAGCTTGTCGATCGAGTATTTATTGGTGACAATCAAATATGCAAAGAAGAGCTAGAATTAATCAATAACATTGATACAATCGAGCTACGTGTTAAGTTCTATGAAGAGTGTGATATCTATGATAAGGAACTAATAATTAGACCAGATTATAATGATACTTTAATTAGGATAACTGATAGAAAAATGTTGAAAGCTGATACAGCTGGTTATATTTATCAGCAATCAATTGGAGCAATTACTATTCAAAATACAAATGCTATATCGAGGTATCAAGGTGAAATACAAATTATTAAAGGCACTTTACCTAGTGATGGGAAAAAAACAGTAATTGGATATGTAGATACAGCCGATATACCATTATTGAAATTAATTAAACCAGTACATAAAATTAAATTTAGGAACGCAAATGATTGATAAATTACAAACTGAAGTGCAAAACGTAAAGACCCTAAACTTAGATAAAGCATCAAGTTTAGAAGCTATTGATATGTTTTATAATGAAGATAAATTAGTCGCAGAAGCTGTTAATAGAGAACGAGAAAGCTTATCAATTATTATTGATAAAATTTCAGAAGCATATGAAGCTGGGGGAAGAATCATTTATGTTGGAGCTGGTAATTCAGGAAGGCTAGCTATGTGTGATGCAACAGAATGTCCGCCTACATTCAATGTTTCTCCGGAACGTGTTGTAGCTGTTGTAGCTGGTGGAATTACTTCTCTTCATAGTGCATTAGAATCAGTTGAAGACAGTGAAGAAGCTGCGATTAGCGATTTGGAAAAACTTAAACTAAAAGATAATGATATTATTATTGGTCTAAGTGCTTCTGGTCGCACTCCCTATGTTAAGTCTGCTCTAAGGGAGTATAAAGATTTATTAACAATTGCTATAAGTTGTAATAAAAATAGTGAAATATCAGAAGTAGCAAAATATGCAGTAGAAATAGATGTTGGACCTGAAGTAATTACGGGATCTACAAGATTAAAAGCGGGTACCGCCCAAAAAATGATTTTGAATATGATTAGTTCAATTGTAATGACTAAGCAGGGATATGTTAAACAGAATATGATGATTAATGTGAAAATAACCAATAAAAAGTTAATGCAACGAGCTATCAACATACTAAAATACTTTTACGATGTAACAGAAGTTGAAGCAAAAAATTTATTAGAATCAAACGAATTAGAAATGAGGAAAGTGATAAAAATTCTTGAAGGAGAATAAATCACAAAATCTGCATTGGATATGGGGAAGTACAAATGTTGAGGATGAAATAGATAGTGAGTTCGTTATTTCGTGGTTATTTGATTCGACATATATGCAAAAGATAGCAACTGAATTGGGATATGAAGAGGAAGTGAATTATTGGCAAACAATTTATGACCGACTATTATCTAATTATTATAGTTATTTCTTTGTTGATTCAAATAGTCTTGAAGGACAAGGTGCATTTCCTTCATCATCCAATGGAGTTAGAACTGATGGACATCCTGCTGATAAAACATCACAAGGAATTTGGCAGCGATATTATAAAGAGCATTATAATGCAGATGGATCAAATATGCATAATAATGTTAGAGGCGTACTTCCAGAAAATGTACACATGATTTTGTCGGCGTTAGTTATTAAAAACTTAGATCAAGAACATTTAGATCGTTTACTAGAATTATTTGACACTGTATACGCTCCTAATCTTACATTAAGTGGATTTACAAATTATAAATATGGTCCAAATAGTTTACTAATGTATGGCTTATTACAACGTGGTATGTATGATGAATTTGATACACTTATTGCAAGTGATTTGCATAAAGCACTTGATGTATGGACATTTTGTGAACTATTTGCATACAACAGTGACACGCCCCAGGGACACTGCCTACGTCATTCTCTTTGAATCTCATAATTGAAAATACTATGATGTTGAATGGAGTAGCTTACTATGAAGGGGAAGTGAAGGAAATAACATAGTTCATCTTAAATAATTAAGTTGAGGTTGAAAAAAGTCACTAAATTGGTAGTGACTTTTTCTATGTTTGTTTGTCGTAAGTGTTGTGCCTTATAATATTCAAACAATATTGCCTTTGATTGTTGTATGCTATAATTAATAGTATTGGAGGATTATATGAACAGAGTAATGCTAATAGAAGATAGCTTGCAGATGGTAAGTTATATAAGTGAGTATCTTAATGAACAAGATTATGTTGTGGGAGTAGTGACTGACTTTAATAACGTAATAGCTGAAGTTAAATCATTTGAGCCTAATCTAATCTTACTAGATATTAACTTACCTAAGTTTGATGGATTCTTCTTTCTTAAACAAATCAAAAAGAATTTTGATATCCCGGTTATTATTATAAGTGCACGTAGTGATGAGAGCGAGCAGATCCGTGGACTTGAAAATGGCGCGAGTGACTATATTACAAAACCATTCTCGATTAATATCCTACTTGCAAAGATCGCTATTCATATAAAAACGAGTAATGTTAGTAGCAGTGATACTATTGAATACAATGGATTAAGTGTTAATACTAAAACTTTTAAAGTTAGCTATGATGGATTAGATGTAGAACTAACAAAGAATGAAATTCAAATACTATCTTGTTTAATTGACGGGAGTGGTGATTACATTAGTCGTATAAGCCTATTAGAAGCGTTATGGGACGATACAAACTTCATAGACGATAATACACTTACAGTTAACATTACACGTGTTAGAAAGCGTTTAAGCGCTATTGGACTAGATGATGTAATAATTAATAAGCGAGGAGTAGGTTATGCTCTTGTCCTTAATTAGAAATGAGAAAGTTGCTATTGGTTTCTATATACTTAATACTTTCGTTATCCTGCTTGTATATGGATTAAATGATAATTTTAATAGTATTATCTATCCGTTAATTCTAAGTATAGTTATATTATGTCTATACTTAGCAATTAAATACATCAAGTTTGCTAAAGTTAGTAGTGAGATTAATAACCTAACAATTGCAGACTATACTGTTGATTATAATCAAGATAGTATTGATGACTTGTACTTAAATACTATTGATGATATTCATGATCAGTATAAAGCTGAGATTATTGATATGCACAACCGTATTAGTCGTAATGAACAATTATTATCACAGTTTGTTCATAATATGAAAACAAGTGTTGCAGTGATTGAATTAGCAAGTTCAAGAGAAGTAGTTAACATAGAAGATATTCGCAGTGAGAATGAAAAACTTAAATTACAATTAGAACAGTCCCTTAATGTTTTACGTTTAGATAGAGCTGCATCAGATTATATGCCGAAACAATATAGTTTAAACGAACTAGTAACCGAAGTTATAAATGATAATAAAAGTAGTTTCATATACAATCAAATTTATCCGAAGGTGATTAGTGACAGTGAGGTTACGGTATTCACTGATCGTAAATGGTTTAAATATATGCTTGAACAACTAGTATCAAATGCTATTAAATATAGCAGTGTTGATAGTAATATCGAGTTTGAGATTAGTAACAATTGCCTTATTATTCGTGACCATGGTATTGGAATCCCTAATCAAGAACTTAATCGTATCTTTGAATTATTCTATACGGGAACTAATGGTCGTGACAATAGTCAATCAACTGGTATTGGATTAAGTATGGTTAAAACAGTAAGTGAAATATTAGACATAGAAATAACAGTCGATAGTACTGTCGGAAACGGAAGTGAGTTCAAACTTAGATTCCTTACAAAAATGTAGATTGGACAGTGCATATTATTATATTTCATCATTTGTACTAATCTATTATTCACATACAAATATTATGAAGATTCTAGTGATGAAGTGACTAGTATTATTCGTGGTAAAATAAAACTAAAGCGCTCTTTTTATAGTGAGAAATTTACACTCATTAGCATTTTTGATATAATAAAGTTATAGATCGAGGGGATTCCTCAAAATTGAAAGAAAGTCGCTACAATAGTAGTGGTTTTTTTCATCTCTAAGTCATTCACTTAAAACATGTTGATACTATTTATTTTGTCTCTTCATTTGTATGAGTATAAGTTTGCTCTATTCATCCTTGATTTCAATAAGTCAAATAGAAGTAGTAGTATTTATAGTGAAAAATATCATATGTTATAATATAAAACATAATGAACTGAACATGGAGAATATGCTCTACAATAATCTGATACAAACTAGACTTCGGGTGCCAGTAGTTGGCAGACAACAAAAAAACATATAAAATTAACAATAGTCTATAAAATTTCGAAACTAGGCTATCTTACAAAAATGTAATATAAATGAAAGTTAAATCGATTTTTCGGTTTAACTTTATTTTGTATAATAGAGAAGTAAAAGGAGTAGTATGAAAACTAAAATTAAAGTAGAAAATGTATCAAAAGTATATTCATCATTTAAGGGAGCAACAGAATATAAAGCTCTGGATGAAATTAGTTTTGAAATTAAAGAAGGGGAATTTGTTGCAATCATGGGTGCAAGTGGTAGTGGTAAAACTTCACTATTAAATATCTTATCTGGGATTGACCGTGCAACAAGTGGGACAGTAATCATTGATGGTGAGAACATTGCTGAATTAAAAGATAGTAAGTTAGCAACATTTAGACGTCAAAAGATTGGATATATATTCCAAGATTTCAATTTATTAGACAGTCTTACAATGCGTGAAAATGTTGCATTACCACTTATCTTAGATGGTAAAGATGTAAACTTTATTGAAAAACGTGTAGACGAAGTAATGGACTATTTAAGTATTAATGATTTGTCAGCTAAATATCAATTCCACGTATCAGGTGGACAAAAGCAAAGAGTTGCAAGTGCACGTGCATTAGTAAACAATCCGGCTGTATGTTTTGCTGATGAACCAACAGGGAATCTTGATAGTAAGTCTTCTAAGCAAACAATGGAAATGCTAGCTAACATTAACCAGGAAATGAATTCAACAATTCTAATGGTTACGCACGATCCATACGCTGCATCATATTGTAATAAAATATTATTTATTAAAGATGGGAAAGTAAACTTTGTAGTTGACCGTGAGACAGGAGCAACTAGAACTCAGTTCTTCGATCAAATCTTAGAATTACAAAGTGCATTAGGAAGTGAAGACTAATGACATTCTCACATATTATTTTAAAAAATCTAAAGCATAATATAACTAAGTTTACATCATATATATTCGTCAATGTATTTGTAATTAGTATGCTATTTACATATGGTAGTATTATCTTTAACCCAAAGATTAATGAAGACCCAATCCTAAGCAGTGTCATGGACTTCGTATATATTGGTGTTATCTCAATATTACTATTTAGTATCATCTTCATTTCATACACTGGTGTTTATTTCATAAAGACCCGTGGTAAAGAACTTGGGGTATATTTAACACTAGGAATGACTAAGCTCAATCTAACAAAAATGATATTACTTGAGAATACAGTTATCATGTTAATATCAGTTATTATTGGAATGATTAGTGGATTGCTATTCTCGGGAATATTCTATTTAATACTAGGTAATGTACTAGAAATGGATGACTTATTCTATTTAGATAAGTACTCATTCTTACTAGGACTCGGTGTATTTCTAATTGTCTTCATTTGTAATATTATTTACTCGGTTATTTTCATTAAGAAAACAAATATTAGAAGTATTACAATCGCCGATAAGACTAAAGGGATGAAGAAACCAAGTACAATTCTAGGAGCGCTTGGAGTAATCTTATTTACTGTATCAACAATTATTATCTACTTAATCTTCACTGATAATGATTTAGTATCTGAATTAAATGAATACACAACCGAAGCAATATTTATAAGTATCTTTGTTCAGTTTAGTTCGCTTTATTTAGTACTAGCATCAGGACTTGATTTCATTGTTAATTTAATATCAAAAAATAAAAAGTACTATAATCGTAATATCTTATTACTATCAAACTTGAAATACTCATTCACAACGTATAAGACAACGTTATTTCTAATTACGCTTCTTATGGGAATGTCAATCTTATTCATGGGAATTCAAGTATCATTTAAAGTTGGTGGAACTAAAATTATGAATACTGTTCTGCCTTACGACTATATGATTGAGTCTACGTCTGAGTATAATAATATTAGTAAAGATCAAATTAATCAAATGGTAGAAGCAAGTGGTGGAGAAATTACTGACTATGTAACTTATGATTTTGCTTCTAGTCAAATTTATCGTAATCAACCAAACTGGTTTTATTACTATGGAATGACAACAATGATAATTTCCGAAAGTGAATTCAATAGGGCTTTTAAAGAAGATATCGATGTTAAACCAGAAGAATTATTAATAGTGGGAAATGACGATTTAAACTTTGATCAAATTGACATTAACTTTGATACATACTTAACAACTCAAAACTATAGTGAGGGATTAAATACAGCAACAACAATTAGAAGTAGTGACCCAAGCCTAGATGAGTTCTTACAAACTGCCAAGGACAATGACATCCAAGTATTTGAGTTTAGCAAAGAAAATACTAGTGCGATGTTCTATGACTTCATTGACAGCTATGGAGAAATTGAATTCCAAACAGTAAATGCAAGTATTATTGATGATAGTGTATATGATCAAATTAAAAACCCGGAAATTAGTACAATACAATTATTTAATGTTACTGGAGTAGATCAACAAACATTCTGTACATCTTTAAAAGATGAACTAAAAGTAATTAACAATGCTCCTGACAGTTGGCAGTTGTCAATGCCTGAGCGTGTAGAACACGATACGGTTGAAGCTTACCAGCCAATTTGTAAAGACCTTAAAGTAGAAGAAACAGATAAAGCAATGGCGATGTTTAGTTTTACAATGACATTTATCAGCATTCTATTCTTAATTGCTTCAAGTGTAGTTCTATATTATAAACTTGTAAATGATATAGATTACGAACGTGAGCAAATTAAACTATTTAAGAAAATTGGAGTTAATGATAATGAATGTAAAAAGTACATTAAAAGTCATACTGGATTTATCTTTTTTACCCCGCTAGTATTAGGTGGAGGAATAGGACTATTATATACATATGCATTCTTCCATAACTTACCAGAGCAAGTAGTACGTGAACTAACATTAATTGTTCTAGTGATGTATGTAGTATTTATTATCTACGATATTCTATTCTACCTGTTTATTAGAAGTACACTAATTAAGAAAATTATAAAGTAACTATACAAGGAATGAATAGCTATGCTATTTCATTATAAATCTTGTACGTATAATAATAGATCACTACTTTTGTAGTGGTCTTTTTAAATTAACAAGAAGAAAATATAATGTGCGCTTATTAATATCTGAAGTTGGCTTGTTAGTTGATTATGCTATAATATAATTATATAAGGGAGTTTATATGCGCTACAATAAACAAGTTATTATTTATAATGCAATTAATATTATTACAGTTATTACTTCGGGGTTAACTTATTTTCTTGTTTTCACCATCTGGAGAGCTGATATTGCTCATGCACTAGACGAGGATCCGATTTTAGTAATTTACATATTTGTTCCACTTATCATTATGATAGTAATTTTATTGTTAAATGATAAGGTTATGCACCAATATGTTCACTTAAAAAATGAAGAATTTTATTTAGCAAATAATATTGAATTAGATGAGTTGAACACAGGTCAGTATATTCCAAAAGAGGCAATCAACAGTTTACCAACTTGTAATATTAGTAATCGTTCTCGTGCATACTTGGCAACTAAAATTTTACATGGGAAACTAGAGGATATTAGTTTAGAGTATTACATTGATAAAATCCGCTATCAAGTTAAAGGTGGAGATGGTAAAAAAACAAAAATCTATCATGACTTTAGTGGTTTTGCAATTACTTATAATTTTGAAAATATTGACTTCGGAGATACTTGGACTTTGTATAAAAACAAAAATTATTTAGTTTATAACATACAAGTATCTCAAGAAAATAAATTATATTTAAATAAAAAAAATGGGAATCAGGGGCGAGTCTTTTACAATGATGATATTACTGAGGAACAAATAAAAAAGATTACAGATGTATCTAAACAATGGTTTGATACAGTTGAGGAATGGGAGAAGCTTATTCTCCTTTTTAAAGGTAATCAAATTATTGAAATCAGGAGCGATATTGAATTATTAAAACTAGAAGTTCCTTTTATTATTTACAATATCGGTTATGATTCTTTAAATTCAAAAGTAAGAAGAAAAATTTATCGTTTTAATCAAAAAATGATCAATCTATCAAAGTTGATAAATGAGGAGTAAGATTGGATAAGGAAAATAAAGCATCAAAACTACGCTCTCTAGAGCACAAACTATATGGGTTGTTTGCCGTTGTATTAGTTCTAGCATTTATTGTATTAACTACAATCTTTAAAGCAATAATGAATTAATGTGGCTCTTAATACTGAAGCAATTATTTAAGCCAGGTATTAGAACTATATTTCAAATTTTTAACTAGGACAGTATTTCAGATAATAAAACATTATGAAACATGTATATATATATATAAATAAAGTCACTACTTTTGTAGTGATTTTTTAAATTCACATACCTCTTTATTTATAGTTGTTATAATTAACAATTTGAAGTCGTTAAGAAGATTATATGATTCGAACAACGAAGAATGTGTGTGAAATGTGTTCTTTTCTACACATTAGCAACTTCTTCTTCACCTTTACGACACTTTTAAGGCACAAAAAGCACACGAGGATGAAAACTGTGTTATAATATATGTATGCTTTGGAGGTAAAAGTGATGAAAAAATTTGTAATTTATACTTTAATATTATTTGCATTTGTTGCATCCGTAGAATTTTATTATGCGGAAAGTGTAGAGTATATTATTGAAGATGTACATGATATTGACTGGAATCAGTTGAGTGTTGGAGATACAGTATCTATACCAATGCAGCAATTGGATAGATGGGATGACTATAAAATTAGTGATTCATCTCTAGAAAGTGGAAAAGTTAAATATCTTGCAGATGAAGGTAAAGTGTTGATTGATTCTACTATAAGTGGAGATGGTGAAATAGAATCAAAATTCGAGATTGACTTATCAGATGAAATCTTAGTTGGTATTTCATTAGAGGAGAAAGCAGCTTCTCCAAACTCTATAATTTTATCAACAGGGGGGTTAATTGAAGTTAGCATGCGCCCTGATTATCTACGACATAATGAGTCTGCTCAATGGGGAGGCGTGAATACTGATGAATCTGTGTGGTACTTTGAACAGACAGGTAATACTCGTGGATACCTTAAATATAAAATTAATGGTGCAAACAAAGGTAGTAGTTTGTATATAAATGATTCTATAATGCGAAATACATTCACTATTCATAGTTTACCTGGTGCTGATCAATTTGACTTTGCGTATTGTACAATGCCTGAGGATGATACATCAAACAACTGTTTTAGTGAAAATGCCAAAAATGTTAAAAAAAGATCTATTGTACAAGATTATATACATATGAATAACAATTTTTTAACAATGGTATTAAATGGTGGTACAAACAATGATTTAATAATTAATAATATTAAAATATTAGCAAAAATAAAGTCATATTCTAATATTAAGATCGATAACCCAGTTTACTTCGTAGAAACTGGAACTAGTTTAAAAGAAGTGCATGATAAAATTAATCCTAAGTATTATGAGATTATTAATAATGAAGTTACTCATATTGCAAGTGATTTAACTTTAGAAGATTTAATTGATGACGGCGGATACAATAGTAATGTACCGGGAACTTATACATTTAAATACAGTCATTTAAATGGGTATGCTGAAGGTGCAAGAACAAATACTACTGTGGATGTAGTAGTTATGGACGAATCAGAAATAATAGATTTAACTGCTAACAATTACACAACCACAATTACTAATGCGCCTACAACTAAATCTCAAATTAAAGCGATGATGGGTGTTAAGGCTATTCAAGGTGATGAAGATTTAACTGAAAGTGTTAAAGTTAGTTCTTATGGAGGATACGATCTAGCAAATCCCCAAGTTGGTAATTATAATGTTATTTTCTCAGTAGAAAACAGTTATGGGCAAAAAATATATCAAAATGCCTGGTTGAAAATAGTTAATGACAGTAATGTTGAAAATGTATCAATTGATACACAATTAATTTATGATCAAAGTGGTGACTCAAAAGTATCGATAGATGAAAATGTTTCATATCAAGTTACAATTACTAATAACTCCAATGTTTACTTAAATAATGCTCTGATTGAATACGATGTTAATAAAAATTATTTTGATTTAGATACAATTGCTAACATTGAGGCAACTGATAATGTACAGGTTAAGATTAATGAGAGTACTAAAAAATTAGACATATCATTTAATTCTTTTGAAGTTGGAGAGCAAGCTGTTATTACATTTGATGTTAAAGCACTTGATAATTGGTATATTTATTCAGAAAACCAAGAACTTGATCATTTTATGAATTATGCAACTTTATTCTATTATGATGAATCTGTGGATTATGAAATTATTACAGAGTTAGAGGATACAGCTTTTGGTGGATTCGTTAATGGCTTTTCTCTGACAGATGAATCGGGAGACAATTTAATTACAGAAAATGAAGAAGTTTATGTAGAGCATACATTTTATAATGATTCAATATACTCTTTATTTACTGTTGAATTTAATAATGAAGAAACTGTTGATAAGCTAACGCAAGATTATGCTGTTGACTTAAAAGTAGAAAGTGATAAACGTGAATTAGTAGAAGGTATTGATTACGATGTAGTAGGTGAGGAACAAATTTTTATTGATGAGGTTGTTCCGAGTGAAAGAATTACTGTTTCATATACAGTTTTATCAACAGCGACTTTCCACAATCCAGGAACATTAAAAATGAATGTTCAGAGCAATATATGGATTGAAAATAGAAGCGCATTATACAGCAGTGAAAAATTAAAAGATTCTATACCATTAGATTTAGAAAAATTAGTTAATTATGATATTTCTACAAAATTCAAAGATAGTAATGATGGTTTCGCAGCTCCAAATGAACTAATCATACTTGAAATTGATGTAAAAAATACAGGTTTAATTGATTCGAATAACAATGTAATAACAATTGATCTAGAAGATATTAATGTTGTTGAAGACATACTTAGTGAATCAATGATTAGCGTTGAAACATCATCTTCGAAAGCAGTAAAAACAGCCAAACTAGCAGGTAAAGGTAAATTTACACTAGTGGATAATCAAATAACAATAAATTCAATTTCAGCAGGTAGTAGTGTAAAAATTCTTGTCGGATTAACTGTTGAGTCAATTATTGATATATCAAACTTTAACTTACAGTTAGATGAAAAACCAGTAATTACTGAAAGTGTAAATATCAAATCGAACATTTATGATGAACAATCATATGAGCCTGAAATTGAAATTGATGTAATGAGCAATAGTTCAATTAACGAAGACTTAACATTTGAAGAATCTATCGGTGATGGAGATGGAATCATTGACCCAGGTGAACAATTTACCTTAAAATTAGACTTAGTAAACGATGGTCAAGTTAATTTAGATCATTTATTGGTAGATTTAGATATCGATAAAAATTTAGCAGTTTCGGAATATGATGTAGTGCCAAAATATTATGTAGACGATGTTGTAAGTGAAGACTATACTATAACAATGGTTGATGGTAAAAAACAAATTGAGTTAACAAAATTTCCAGTTGGACAAAAAAGTACTATTGAAATAACTATCGTATATGGTGATAGTGTAAGTAATCAGATTAGTAAAAATGAAATTCATTTAAATCACAAATATTTAGAAACTATTGATATCTATGGGAACCTAGAAGTTGATTTAAATAATAATCGAAATATAAATGTGGATGTAGTTACAGATAAAGTATCGGTAAAACCAGGCGATAAAGTATCTTATGCAATAGAGATTGCAAATGATGGATTAACGACTGAGGAAAATATCATCGTTAAATATAATGTGGATAACAAAAACCTTTTAATAAATAATATTCAAAATTTAATGATTGTTGATAGTCAAAATAATGTTCTTACACGTAATGAGGATTATATAGTAACTAATGATTATATAACAATTAATAAATTAGAAATGAATGAAAAGTATACACTAACTTTTGACCTATCAATCGCGAATCCTATGTATATTGATTATTTATTAGGAGAAGATTATACAATCAAGTCTAGTGTATTAACAAAATTCAACTTTGGTCTTGATTTTACCAATGAACTAGAGTTTACTCCAGATTTAAGTGATTATACGATTACACCTGATGCTACATTTAAGACTGTAAATGGAGATTCAGTTGTTAGGCCAAAAGACTTTGTAGAATTTAAATTCACGTTAGAAAATAACATGCCTGTGAAATTGACTAATTTTAAATTACAAATCGATGCTTCTGATTTAGCGCTAATAAACTTTAAACTAGAAGTTGATTCAGAAGATGAAAACCTTCAATATGATGTGGATAATAATCAAATTTCATTTAATGCACTACCATCAGGTGAAGAGATAACAATAACTGCAACTGGACAAGTTACTGCAGATTTTGATACATCAGAAACGCTTGATATAAAATATGACTATTCTGCAGATTTTATAGAATCTAGTTCAGAGACGTTATCTATATATAAAGAAATTGAGAGCTATACATCAGCAGCTTTAGAAAGTAGTCTTATATCAACATCATCTGGAAATATGCTGGTTGGTCCGGACGAAGACTTATTTATAGATTTACATTTAATTAATACTGGACTTGCAGATATAGAGCATTTAAGTCTTGAGTTTTCAGAATCAAGTGATTTTATAGAAAGTTTAGAACTTATTGAAATTGTAGATGAAACTGGTAAAAAGTTAGATGCAAGCGAATATACATTTAACAAAGTAATCGACTCTAAGACTTATATGTTAGATATTGACTACATGTATGTATATAAGGACTACACAATAAAACTAAAGGCAAGTACGTTATCAGATTTAGAATATCAACCAAACCTAGAATTTGTTACGACACTTAGTGCAAAATATATAGATGAAGAAGAACGAACACAATTGCAACTTGATTCGAATTTACTTGGACAAGTTGGTCTAGAATACAATATGACACATAATGATAGTGATGGAGATAACTTACTTGATCCTTCAGAGACAATCACATTTAATGTTGTTCTAGACAATTATGGTAGTGTTAGTTATCATCAGTTAATTATTAGAGAAATCACGAATGATTCAAACTTAAGTGAAGTTATTAATGATTTATCTGTAACACAAACTGATGAATTTGGCGTTGAGTCATCATATGGTGATTATACACAAACTGACAAGTCTCTAGTAATTGATGAATTAGTAGCACATAATAAAATATCAGTTAATTATACATTAACTGCAAAAGAATACTTTGTAAAACAAGAGAAAGTTACTAGTTTAATTGAAGTTGAATTTAGTGAACTAGCTGGAATCGCACCAATATTTACGCTTTCAAATGATTTAAAAATTGATTACAAAGGAAACTCAAGTATAAATACAAGTGCAACTATTGCTAATTCAAATGGTATGACATCAGTACTAACAGGTGATACCATTGAGATGAATTATAATATCGAAAATACTGGTAGTACAGTTTTAAGTGATATTTTAATTGTAACTGAGTATGATGATAATATTAATATCGATAGTGTGAAAATTAAATCAGCAACAATCGATGATAGTAACGCAAGTTCACAACTGAATTTGGAAAGTGGTCAAATAACGCTAGATCAATTAAATCCAGGTGAGAAAGCAATTATAACGCTTGAAGCTAAAATGTTAGATAAATTTGATAATTCAAATTTAGTAACAAATGAAATAAAGATAAGACCTATTGCAAGTGTCGACAACTATGTTGAAAATACTGCATCAATTAATATTGATAGATCAAAGCTTGAACAACCTAAGGTAACTATTGAAAATTATGAAATCTTATACGATGATGGAGATAATTTATTAGACCCTAATGAAAATGTAGCGGTTTTAATCAAGGTTGAAAATCAAAATGATATGGCGATAAATAATATTGTAGTTGATTATTCAAACTATTCAAATAATTACTTAAGTTTAAGTGCTAGTAGTGATAGTGCTATAGTTAATGAGGCAGAAAAAACAATAGAAAAAAGTATGTTAAAGGCTAAGTCAAGCTTTACAGTTGAATTAAATGCAGAAACTAAGAGTAAATTTAACTCTGATAAGTTTGCGAGTATTCAAAACTTAATTTCTTATGAAGAATTTAATGATGATCAAGTAGACTTAAATTTAGAAATTGATTTAGACGATAATACGAGTGTTGAGACAGAGATGACATTAACTGATGCAACGTTAGATAATTATGCGAGTGCAGGTGAAATTATTACAATTGACTACTCTTTATCAAATGTTGGTAATCGTGATTTAAGTAATCTTCTTATTTCAGATATAACTACCGATAAAAATATAAATGAGTCAATTACTAATATTAAATTATATATCGATGATGTTGAACAAACGATAGCTTATAGTGATGAAGCGATCATTATTGATCAACTTAATGTTGGACAAACTGTTAATTTAAAATTCGATGTAGTAATTAATAGTATTTTGCAACGTCCAATCTTTAAAATTATTTTATTTGATATTGATATTAAATTAAACGCAACTGATTCAATCGAAAGCTTTAATGTTGATACACATAGTCAAATGCGTATCGATCCTAGTTCATCTGAATTGAAAATTACAACTGACTTGATAGAAGAAGTTGAAAATAATTTAATTGATAAAGATGAAAAACTAGAATATGGGATTAAAGTTGAAAATACCGGTGTAATTAACTTAGAACAAGTTTCTATTGATGTGGAGCACACTGGAATTTTAGCTGTTGATAGTGCATTAGAAGTTTATAATTCTGATATGGATTTACTAACTGTAAATGATGATTATACATATGACCAAGAAAATGGGATAATAAAAATCGAGAATATAGAAGCTAAAGATAATGTCACTATTATTCTTAAAAGTACTGCTCCTAGTACTTTTACAAGTGAGGATACATTAAACTATCGTACTTTAGTTACTCACAGTGAACTTGATAACATTAATGTATTAGATAAATATGAATTTAATACAGAAGGACTGCATGCAACTAAAGAAACAATGACGATTAATGGTGTAGAAAATGATGCTAATATGGAGCAGCTAATTAATTCACAATTTGATGGTGTAATAACACTTGAAAATAATGGTATGATAAACGAACGAAATGTTATTGTTTCATTAACATCACAATCGCCTAATTTAGATGTTAATTGGTTATCGTTTAAGGTTACAAAAAATGGTAGTAGTTATACATCTAGTGTTATTGTTCAAAATTCAAGTGATGATGGAATAAGTTTAATAATACCAGAATTTAATATTGGTGATACAATTAAAATCTCAGTAAGCACAAAAATTGGTGGTAATATTATTGATTTATATGAAGACGATACTATTATTCCAGTACATGTTGCTAGTGAAATTGTATATGATGAAACATATGTAAAATATCCAGAATATAATGGAGCATTTAATAAAGCTAATATTAGTAGTACTGATTTAGAGGCAACAGTTGCAGAAAAAACTTATGAAAATGGGTTGATAAATGCCAATGAACTTATGGAAATTGAGTTTGTAATAAAAAATGATAATTATCTACAACAAGATGATGTGCACCTAGATGTAGAGTATTTTGATGAAAACATCGATATTAATTCGATCATTCTTGAGTCATTTGTTGACCAAGACGGGAATTCAATTACAGCTGATAGATATTCATGGACACCAGAATCATTATACATTGATTACATTCCAGCTAATACAACATACACTGTAACATTTTCATGGCAAATACTAGATCAACTTGAATTACCTCCAGTTGAAAACAACTATTTACAAGTAATTGCAATGGATTTATCAAGCAAGCAAGGTCTATTAGTTAACGATAAACAAGTAGCATATGCCTATGATGGTAAGGAAGATAATGTAAGTTATTCACTTGAATATATTGGTTCTCAATCAGCATTAAAGCCAGGTGATGATATCGATATTCTTTATACAATAGAAAATAATGGATCAGTTCACAATACTAATGTACGTGGATATGTTGATGTATATGAAGATGGTGGAGTAGACTATGAAGATGTACGTAAACTGGAATTAACTAGAAATAATAATCAAATGTCGACAGATGAATTTGACTATGATAATGAAACACATTCAGTGAATATTCACGATATCTATCCAGGTGATGAAATCACGTTATTAGTAACGTACGGTATTTCAGAGACACCATTTGATATAAATCAGGTAATTTACAGTTCACATGTTATTGATGCAACGGGTAAAAAAATCAAAAAATGGCTAGATCCTGCACCAGCAATTGATTTAAGTGGAGAAAAACTTTATAATTTAGAATCAAGTATAACTTATGAAGATGTTGACTCTAATGAAGTGTTATCAGATGGGGAAGAAGTTACTTATACAGTCGATATCTTCAATGATGGTACAGTTAATTACTCAAATTTAGATGTATATATTGACTTATCTGACTTTGATATAGGTCAATTCACATATACTGCGCAATATAGCAACGATGCACAGGAATTGGATTTTGAGCAAATTAAGATGACAAATAACCTTCTTCAATTACAGTTACATCATGTATTGATAGATGAAAATATTATTATAGAAGTTACATTTAACGCGAATGATCCTAAATTAAAAAATAATGCCAAAGTTAGTGTGATATCATCTTTAGATGAACAAAAATCTGAATCAAGTATTCTTGGACCTGAAGTAGATTTAGATAATCAAGTTGATGCTGCAACTCCTTATATAACAGGTAGTGAAAAAGCTCAAATTAATGAATCAGAGTATTTAACAGATGCTCAATTACTTGAACTATTTGAAATTGAAAGTAATGAAATTCATATGGATGGCTTTGAACGTTATGTAACAGTTGAACATAGTATTGACTATAATCAGCCTGCAACATATGATGTAATATTTACTATTACTGATTCTCAAACACCTCCACAAAAAGCTCAATTTACTGGACAACTAGTAGTAAATGATTTACAACCAGTAATCGAAAGCAAGGATAGTGTTAAAGTTTCAAAAGGTGAAGTAATTACAGATTTCATGACATTATTAGATGTATCAGCTACAGAAATTACAAATGGTGATTTAAATGCTTATGTAACATTTGATGACTCGAATGTAAATTATAACCAGGTTGGATCATATGAAGCAACACTATCAGTTAATGATAATGAAAATAATATTGCAAATAAATCGATTGAAGTAAATGTAGTAAATAGTTTATATCCAGAACTTGCAGCAAATGATATTTATTTAACTGTTGATGAAGCTTCAAAAATCACAACTGATGTTGAAATTATGGAATTGATGAATGTATCAGCATACAACTATGATGGAACCAATTTAACAAATACTGTTACGATAACAAATGATTCTAATTTTATAGGTTCAGAATATTCAAATGGTGATGAATTTGACATAACATTTATGGTTAAAAACTCAGATCAATATAGTCAGTCAATTACTCAAAAAATAACTATTAGCGATGAGGATGTTAAGTTAACAATCAATTCAATTACACCGATTACTATTGCCAAAAATGAAGTTGTCACTTTAGATGACATTTCTAATAGAGCAAATATCAATGCTAGTATATTTGTAAACGATGAACTTACAAAAGAAGAAAAATTAACAAGTATGTATGTGACAGATAGCAACTTAGATTTCACAAGTGAAGGAGCATACTTTGTAAACTACAAATATATTGACAGTGAATATGACATAAGTGCTAGTTACATTCAACAAGTTAATGTTGTTAGTAATGATACTAATGATATTGATATTAGTGTAAACTTTAATGATCAATTAATAAATCCAGGTGATGTAATTGAAGGGGAAATTATCATTGCTAATAATTCACAATTAGATCGTTCAATTGATTTAGTAGAGGTATCTACTGCTGATACAAATGTTAATGGAATCGAATTTTTATCAAATGATTCGCAAAAGAAACTAAATAATCACAATTCGAAAATTAATAATTTAGCTCTTCCACACACATCTGTAGTAGAACTTAGATTTAAAGTTAATACTAATGAATTATTCACATATACTAATAATATTAACTTTATTACTACAATTATAATCGATGGACATATTCTTGAACAAGAAGATAAAGTCGAAGTAAACGAAAATAATGTTGATATAAAAATAGAGAGTAAATTTAGTCAAGATGAATATACAATCAATGATAAGGGAACTTTAGTAATCGATATTAAAAATATCGGAACAATGGATTCTAATGTTTCAACGATTGACTTAAAAAAATCTCTAAAGAATACTGAAATTAAATCAATATACGTAGATAATGTGTTAGTTGAGGAAAAACAAAATCTTGAAGTTAAGGCAAAATCTAGTATGCAAATTGAAATAAACTTTTTGGTATTATCTGAAATTGTATTCGGTGAAGATATACTAACTTTCTTTAACCAGCTAGGAAACGAAATCAGTTTTAAAATTCCAGTTGTGAAATACATTGTATCGACAAATGATAATAATAATCAAAATGGAAATGAAACAAATGAACTAAAGAAAAATAGCAATAATGAAGAAGAAAGTGATACGACAACAATTCCATACAAAATGATGAGTTTATTATCAACTGGGAAAGGAATTGCAATTGTCCTAACAAGTTTATTTAGTATATTAATTTGCATAATTTTAGTAAAAAGAAAATTTGTAAAATAACATAGTATGTTACCATGTACATGTAAGTGGTAAATAGAAGTATTTAATTATATCTAAAAAAAGTCGAAAACATTTAGTTGTTTTCGGCATTTTTTTTTGTTTAATAATAAAATGTTGCACAGGTAAGAAAATAAAAGTTTAAGCGTTTATGTTACCCTTGATCCAAGGGGGAATTAGTATCTAGAAATTTATGACAATATAAAATTAAGCAAAGGATATGAAAAATTAACATCGGCTCAAAAAGATATTCACCAATATTTATTATCTAATCTAGATCATATAAAAGATGTAACAGTAGAACAAAAAGCACCTAGTAAATCGTTAGTCTTTTTTCCGTGAAGATGACGGTAGTGCTGATTGTATGGAAGACAAATGATCACATCGTGGAGTAAAGCTATCAATCGGAACTGTTAAGTCCGGTTGTCTAAACTTGCCCATTTCATGAATTTAAATTCAATAGTAGTGGTGACTGTATAAAGATTCCTGCAAATAGTAAAGATAGTAAAGTGTCGAGTAGGTTTTATGTTCGAACATACCCAACTCATAAACGTAATGGTTTCATCTTTATGTGTAATGGAATGGTGCCCCTGAATACTCTAATGGACTTGATGGGGCAAAAGCTATAAAGTGTAGAATACCCACTATTCTCGCGATGTTGAGAATCAGTTAGATGTAGTTCGCGTTCCATTTATCCATAGTAATACAATTGGTTGGGGAAACAAAACATTTGTTAATGTACCAGGTACTAAAATAGATGAAGATAAAATGACTATCCATATATATAATCAAGTAGGAAGTACTCAATGGTTCGACTTGCTTGCTCAATATAGGTAGTGTAAAATATTATTTACAATTAATTGCTTTGTGTTATACTATAGTTGTTGAAGGAGTTCCCTTTATAGTTTAGCCTAAGGCCGATGGCAATGAGACTATAGTCCTGGAACTAAGTGATGAGAAGCTGCCATACCATCGCACTTTATATACTTATTTTAAAGTTTCAACATTTATTGGTAGCAAGTCATTTTTATGACTTGCTTTTTTTATACAAAATAATCAAGCTCTAACTTACATTGTTTAGAGGTTGTGATAAATTGGAGGAAGTATGACAAGTGTAAGTGTTGAAACATATAATCGACAAAACCTATAAAATTAGAACTATTAACTTTTTAGTTTGTGATATTACTCGGAGTAGCTCATTATTTATATAAATCAAATAATGGGAGATAAAATGAAAAAAATATTAGTAATGTTATTAATAATAAGTGGGGTTAACAACATTCAATTTAGCGCTTCGACAAATGATATACCACAACTTGAAGATGGTGTCTTATCTGTAGCAACTAACTGTCAATATGCACCATTTGAGTATACAGTCACAGCCGAGAATGCGACAGACACTGCCGTTCCTTTAGTTGGTACTAATGCATATTGTGAAGGTTATGATATGCAGTGGTTAAAGCTTATAAGTGAGCAACTGGATGTTGAGTTAGAAGTAACCTCCCTTGATTTTGCTGGATTAATTCCAGCTCTTAATAGTGGTTCTGTTGATTTAATCGCTTCAGCGATGAGTCCTACTCCAGAGCGTCGTGAAGAGATTAACTTTACAAATAACTATTATGATGAAAATTTAGTAATGAGCATCGTAACAAAGTCTGATGGCAGCTATGCAAATGCAAAAAGTAGTAAAGACTTTACGGGCGCGAAAATAACATACGGTGTTGGAACGTCTAACGGTGAAATTCTAAAAAGTGTTGATGGTATTGAAATTGCTGACCCTTTAGAAGGAGCTGATACACTAATTCAAGCCACGTTATCAGGAACAGTTGACGGCTATTTTACAGATCATGAAGCAGCAACGAAACAAGCAGATAGTAATCAAAATTTAATAGCAATTGATATCACAGATATCGATATCGACCCTGCATATTCTGGATATGCAATGGCAACAACTAAGGCTGATGACAGTTTGGTAATGGCTATTAATGACATCATTGCAACTGTTGGAAGTGAAGAAGCCCAATTGATGATGGACGAAGCGAGTAGTAAGGTAGATGGATCATGGAATCAAACAAAAGTAAATGATGGCTTCCTTGCAAAAACATGGAACTTATTTATAAATAACAAGTCACTCTATTTAAGTGGGATAAAAACTTCGCTAGTATTAGCTTTATTTGGAACAATTTTTGGAGCTATTTTGGGATTTGGAATAGTAATGATGAGAATTCAAACTATCCACTATAAAGATAAACAAGTAATAAAGATACTAAAGAAAAGCTTATCGCTTATTGCAATTATTTATATTGATATAATTCGTGGTACGCCGATGATGGTTCAGGCGATGCTGTTCTTTTATGGTTTAGCTGCCGATATTATGGAACCTAATACTGCGGGGATTATTATTATTTCATTTAATACAGCAGCATATGTTGCTGAAATTTTAAGAAGTGGAATTAACGGCTTAGACAAGGGGCAAGTAGAAGCAGGACGATCACTTGGGTTGACTAATACTCAAACATTCATCTATATAGTTGCTCCACAAACACTAAAAAATACGCTGCCAGCTCTTGCTAATCAATTAGTATTAAATGTTAAAGATTCATCGGTACTTAGTGTAATAGCAGTATCAGAATTATTTTATGCGACAAAACAAGCGGCATCAGCTGGTTATTTATATACTGAAGCCTACTTTATATCAGCTCTAGTCTATCTCGTTTTAACAATAGTTTTAACTAGACTATTATTAATCATTATGCGTCGCTTATTCAATGAGCGAGAAATAGAAAGAGCAATGACTCTACAGTAGAAAGGAAAGATTTATTATGAAATTATGGAATGGAAGATTTGGGATAAACTCAGATTCAAAAACAGACATGTACAATGCATCTATCAGCTTTGACATAAAATTATTGCCATATGATGTAAAGGCATCAATCGCTCATGTTACAACCTTAAAACAAGCCAATGTACTAACTAGTGAAGAATCGGAAATATTAATAATAGGACTTGAAAAAATTAACGAGGAGTATCAAAATGGGCAAATTGAATTTTTTGTAGAAGATGAAGATGTACACATGTTAATTGAGCGCCTATTAACTTTAAAAGTAGGTGAACTGGGGAAGAAAGTCCATACTGGCCGATCACGTAATGATCAAGTTGCTACGGCTACCCGTCTATATACAATAGATAAATTGCATTATCTGTACGATTGTTTGGAGTCGTGGATTGACTGTTTAGATCAACAAAGCTTACGTTATTTATCAGATATAATGGCTGGTTGTACTCATTTACAAGCTGCTCAACCAATTACTCTAGGATTTTGGTTTGATGCCTATAAACAAATGTTTATTCGTGATCTGCAAAAGCTAGAAAATTGTTTGGATTCAATGAATCAGTGTCCATTGGGGAGTGCGGCCTTAGCAGGAACATCATATCCGCTAGATCGCTACCTAACAGCAAATATATTAGGCTTTAAGCAGCCTACTGCTAACTCAATGGATAGTGTTGCTGATCGTGATTATATTGCAGATAGTTTATATATTTGTACACTGATTGGTGTCCATTTATCAAAAATATCGGAAGAACTAATTATCTTCAACTCACAAGTGTATAACTATATAACCTTAGATGATCGTTACTCGACGGGGAGTAGCATTATGCCTCAAAAGAAAAATCCAGATATAGCAGAATTGGCTCGTGGGAAAAGCGCACGTATGATTGGAAACTTAACTCAACTGTTAACAATGATTAAGGGAACACCACTAGCATATAATAAAGACTTTCAAGAAGATAAAGAGAGTTTATTTGATAGTATCGAAAATACAACCCTAGCTCTTGAGTTATTCATACCAATGATTGAAACGGCGAAGTTTAATACGGAAAAATGAAAAGTGACTGTGAACTTGGGTATATTAATGCAACAGACTTAGCTGATTATCTAGTAGTTAAAGGTGTGACTTTTAGAACTGCACATTATATTGTAGGAAAATTAGTCCACTATGCTGAAAATGAGGGACTAAAATTAAATGAGATAAGTATAGAACGCTTTAAACAAGAGTCGCTACTTATTGAAAATGATATATATGAGTTCATAGATGTAAAGGCTTGTCTAATGCGTCGACAAACATATGGGTCACCCGGTTGGTTTATAGAAAGCAAAGCACATAAAATGGATATAGAATCAAATATGGAGTCGAAGAATTTATAGATACTTAGATTATCACTAGTATTAGTAAATGCTAATATGTGTCAAGAAGCTAGTTAAATAGAATCTAAACTATTAAATTAAGATATACAAAATGTTGTGTCTTAACCCTAGGATTTTAAAATAGAACGACTATAAAAAATAAATTTAATTTTATCTGAAATAAGTTTCAAGTTATATTTATATTTTTGCTGTGCTTATGTTTCAGCTAGATGTTATAATATTGGTAAATAGTGGAGGTAAGTATGATTGAAAACATGTGGTATGTAGTGCTGGAATCTAAAGAGGTAAAAAAGGACAATCTACTTGGAGTAAAACGACTTAATAAATCCCTAGTCTTTTACCGTGAAGATGATGGGAGTGTTGTTTGCATGGAAGACAAATGTTCTCACCGTGGAGTTAAACTATCAATTGGAACTGTTAAGTCCGGTTGTGTAACTTGTCCATTTCATGGATTTGAATTCAGCAGTAGCGGTGAATGTATAAAGATTCCTGCTAATGGTAAAGATAGCAAAGTATCGAGTAGGTTTAATGTTCGAACATATCCTACTTATGAACGTAATGGTTTTATCTTTATGTACAATGGAGTAGAGACTGATACTGCTCCTGAATACTTTAGTGGACTTGATGAGGTAAGTTACAAGACAAGTTATAATGAATGGAATACGCACTATTCAAGGGCTGTTGAGAATCAGCTAGATGTAGTTCATGTTCCATTTGTTCATAGCACTACAATTGGACGTGGAAACAAAACATTAGTTAATGGACCAGTTACTAAAATAGATGAAGATAAGATGACTATCTATGTATATAATCAAGTGGATGTTGGTCAAACCCCACTTAAAGCAAGTGAGATGACAGATCTAGATAGCTACTTTAAATTGAAATTCATCATGCCTAATCTATGGCAAAATAAGATTAGTGATAAACTTAGTATTGTCGCTGCCTTTGTACCAGTTGATGAACAAACAACCATAATCTATTTACGTTCATATCAAAGTTTTGTAAATGTCCCGGTTATTAGAAGTGGAGTACTATTTATGCTAAACAGATTTAATCTTAAAGTACTTAATGAAGATAAACGAGTAGTACTTACTCAAACCCCAATTAATACCCATGGTGATATTAAGGAGAACTTAATTCCTGGTGATTTACCAATTGGTCAATATCGAAGAATGGTAAAAGCAATGAAAAAATAAAGGAGCTAACTATGAATATTGGAAATGGAAGTATCTCACTTAAAGTTGAGAATCTAGAAAAATCAATGGAGTTCTATCAATTATTAGGATTTAAACAAAGCGGTGGGAATATTGAATATCAATACATTGTAATGCAAAACGATACAATGACAATTGGATTATATGAAGGGATGTTAGAAGAAAATATGCTAACGTTCAATCCAAAGTGGAATCGTGATTGTGAAGAAACAAACGGAGATGATGTTCGTGAAATTCATAATATATTAAAAGATTATGGTTATGATGTCGGGGAACTTGGAACTGAAGAGACTTGTGGGCCAAATCACTTTATGATTAAAGATCCAGATGGCAATGTAATATTAATTGATCAACATCTATAGTCTATTTAAAGTAATCAACATTTGTTGGTTGCTTTTTTGGTATTTAGTTAATGCAAAAAATTAAAATATATAGTATTTTATATATATGTCGATGGTTAAGATGTATTGTGATAATTTTCACATAATATTGTCACCATTAAGATGCAAATCTATGATACACTTTTTTGATATGTGAGGAGAGAAGATGAAAAAAAGAGATGCAATTGTAGTAGGATTGTTTATATTAGTAGTCGCTTTATTTTTATTAAATAGAGTACTAGATACAGGTTCTACTGTTACCGAAATCCCAGTTAATGATAAGACGTGGAGTGAAAGTGGTCTATTTACTAATGCTGCTTATCAAGAAGCACAAGAAAAAGAACTTAAAGAAGAATATCAAGCATTTGATACAAAGTATACTTCAACTGACCCATATGTTAAAGTTAATCCATATGGAATTAACCCATTAAGTGCATATGTAATTTTTGACAGCCAAAAGCCAGTTAAATATACATATACTGTCCATTCAGAAGATGAAGCTAATAACTTTGTATACAGTAATGATGAATATAATACAACTGTAAAAATCCCAGTTATTGGACTATTTGAAAATACAAATAATAAAGTAACAATTAGCTTAGAAGATAAAACAGGATTAAAATCAAGTTCAGATGTAATCATTGCAACAGGTAATGCAGATTACTATCCAATGGATGTAAAAATAAAAGCGGATCTTGATGAGGAAACTGCAAATGGTTGGTATTTTGATGCATTCTACAATGCTTTTGATACAGCAGGAAACATTAGATTTAATCTAAATGCAGGTGTAGAAGATAATCCAATGAAGTTTAATGATGGAAGTTTATTTGTAAAAGTAGATAACTATCAAACTATTTATGAATTAAATATTATGGGAAAAATTCTAAATACATACAGAACGCCTAGTGCAGAGTATAACTTCCACCATGATGTAGTGAAATCAGATGATGGATATACGTATGCATTAGCTAGTTATAATGTAGACTTTACGAATATTCCATATGCAGAAAGTTTAATTTTCAAGTATGATGATTCAAGCGAATACCCAGTTGAAATTTTTGATGTTCATGATGACTTCGATGAAAACTTAGTATCTCAATATGGTACTCCAAATACAAACGATTTCATTCACTTAAACTCAATTGACTATGTCTCGGAAAGTAATGAGTTAATTGTTAGTTCTCAAACACAAAGTTTAATTGCTGCTTTAGATGCAGACGATGGATCAGTTGTATGGGTTATTCAGGATGATGAATCAAATATTGAAAATAAAGATAAAAGTTTAGAGATTTTAAATGCCGATAGCTTTGAACAAACTTCAGGACAACACACAGTATTTATTAATGAGAATAGCAAGTATGATGCAGAGCGTGATCAAGGTAAGTTAATCCTTTCAGTATTTAATAATAATAACTGTAAGAATGATGATGGTGTACTTCAATGGAAAACGTATGAAGAAGAGCCAAATCCTTCAGTATGTACTTATGATACTTCAGATGTATTAGTATATGCTATTGATGAAACGAAACGTACGGTTGAACAAATTGACTCATTTGTTGTTGATAATCAAAAAGCAGATATTATGTCAGCAGTATTTAACACACCAAGTGATAATTTATTAGTGCACTTCAGTATTGGTGCAAAATCAAAGAGTTATTTAATTGATAATCAAGGAAATACTTTAATTGAATTTAAAGTTCAAGATTATGATGGTAATGGATATTACCGTACAATCTTTAAAGAACAAAGTGAACTTTCAACTTTACTAGATAATGTTGAGTAAGAGAATATTAGGAGAGTAAATGAAAACTAAAATTTTATATGGAATTATTATTGTTGTTTTAGCACTACTTATTGGTTATGAACTAATTCAATTATTTGGAATTGAACTATTCCCTACTGAAGATACAGGAGCTTTATTCTGTAAATAAAAGTGAATAATAAAATTAAAGAGGATGCTATTGCATCCTCTTTTTTATAGGAAATATGAAAAGAATGGAGTATTATTAGCAGGAGAAAATTTATAAAAAAAATGGCTACAATACGCGACAAGAACTCATTTGTAAACATTATGATATTGAAATGTGATATATTAAAGTATTGGAGGTTATATGTACAAGGTATTGCATTTATTTGATAACAGTAATATTACTAATGAATTTAGTAGAGGTGAATTTACTGTATATTCATATATTAGAGAGAATATGGAGACTATAAGTGAAGTCTCATCTGAAGAATTAGCAGAAATTACATTCACCTCACCAGCTACAATTAATAGAACATGTAAGAAACTAGGAACATTAGGATTTAGCCATTTAAAACACGCGTTAATTGATGATCTTAACTTAAGAAATAAAAATGTAAACAGCAACAGAACTGTCGCAGATACAACCAATTTGATTGCTAAGGTTAACTTTGAACAAAGTAGTTTATTAGCTAACGCAATTAAGGAAAGTGAAGTCTTATTTGTATATAGTGCCGGTGCATCTAATATAGCTGCTTTATACTTGGAAAGACAATTACTCAATATTGGGATTAAATGTATAGATGTCGAACAGCAAAAGATGTTAGAGAACTTTAGTGGAGAAAACTTATTAATCATCTCAAGTAGTGGTGAAACTGAACGAATCTTAGATTTGGTTAATAATCTAAAAGACAAACATAATATACTTGCAATAACTGCGAGTGGAAGTAAGTTAGATAAGATTTCGAATGTTAGTTTTACTCATAATATTTTAATTGATAAACTTGATCCATTAACACGTGAACAACAAATACATATGCTTGTAATGATCAATGATGTAGTTTCAAAAATATAAAATGAAAGGCCTTCCATTTAGTTGGAAGGTTTTAATTATGTAATCGTTTTATAATACTTGTGATATGAAAGGAAGTTATGAGACAGACAAAAATAATTATGCACACTCACTGGGATCGTGAGTGGTACTTTACTAAAGATGAAACACAAACAATTTTACGTACACATATGTACGAGGTTATCGAATACTTGGAGGAAAATCAAGATATAAAATACATACTAGATGGTCAAAGTGTAATGATTGATGACTTTTTAGAATTTGCACCTGACTATAAAGAACGTCTAGGAAAATTAATTGCTAATGGTCAACTGTTAGTTGGACCATGGTATACACAAACAGATTTAATGTTAGTTCATGGTGAAAGTATTATTCGTAACTTATATTACGGAATTAAGCGAGCGCTAGAGTTTACAGATAAACCAATGCTAAATGGTTATGCTCCAGATACTTTTGGTCATAACAGTCAAATGCCACAAATCTATAAACAATTTGGAATTGACAATACAATTTTCTGGAGAGGGTTTAGTGAACTTAAAGCAGATAAATCAGATTTTTTATGGAAAGGTGTAGATGGTAGTGTTATTTATGGTATTAATTTAGCAACAGGATACCAAGGGGCTAAATACCTAGAAAGCGATCCTAAAGAATTAGAAGTTCGTATGGGTAAAATCATGAATGTACTTGATAATTATAGTGCTACTGATGCAAGACTTGTTATGAATGGTCATGATCAGATGCCAATTCAGCGTAATATAAAAGATATTATTTCAATCCTAAAAGAATTTTATTCAAATGATGATATTAGTGTAGGGACTTTTGAAGATTACCTAGATGTAGTACGCAGGGCAGATTTAGAAGAGGTTGAAGGTGAACTGGTTCACTCAAAGCATGCTCGTATACATAAAACAATTAATTCTACTCGTATGGATATTAAGTTATTAAATACAGAACTTGAATATAAATTATTTAATATCTTAGAGCCACTTGCGATTTTGGGGACTAAAATAGATATTGACTATCCTCATGATGTTTTTGATAAGTGTTACAAAATTATGTTTGGAGCACATGCTCATGATAGTATTGGAGGATGTAACACTGATGGTGTAAACGCTGATATAAAACAACGTTTAATTCAAGTCAAAGAAGTAGTTGATACTCAAATTGAAATGTACATGCGCTATATAGCACAAACACAAGTAAACATTGGAGATATTACAGTATTCAATTACCTTCCATATAAACGTGAAAATGAATTAGTTGATATTGATTTGTTAGTTGATAATAAAGATTTTATTATTGTTGATGAACAAGGAAAAGAAATTAGCTATGTAATTAATAACCATGAAGTCATTGATGCTGGAACAATTGATCGTCAAATAGCTGCTAGATTATTAGATGTTAAAACAAATAAATATAGCATAACAGCATCACTTCCATCAATCGAAGGACTTTCAGTGAAGAAACTGAAAGTTGTTGAAGGGCAAGCTCCAACTCAAGTGATAAGTAGTAATAGTGTAGAGAATGATTATTACAAAATAGACATTATTGACAACAAATTAACACTATTTAATAAGCATACAGGACAAACTGTTAGTGAGTTTATTAGTATTGAAAATAGCGCAGATGTAGGTGATAGTTATGACTATTCACCTCCTGTAGTTGATAAATATATAAAACCGTTAGCAATTGCTAATGTATCTATGACAACTTCAAAATTAATTAAGAAGCTAAACTTTGATATCGAGTTCTTGTTGCCTGCTAACTTTAAAAACAGAGAAGCAGGTATTGATGATACTAATATGACGTTTAATGTTACATTAACGTTAGATAGTAGTAAGTTAATCAAAACAACAATAACTACAAAAAATAAAGTTAAGGACTCTAGGTTTAGATTAGTTGTTAGAACAGATTGTACATCAAAGACAGTAACAACTGATATGCAGTTATCTAAAATTACAAGACCAATTTACAACTATGCTGAGATGGCAGTATGGGAAGAAGAAAAATGGGCTGAGAAACCAGTTGCAATTGAAACATTTAATTCATACATTAATTATAGTGATGAAAACTCGTATAATGTTGTTTATGCGTATGGTCATAAAGAATATGAAGTAAAAGATAGTACAATCTATGTTACTTTATTTAGAAGTTTCTCGCAACTAGGTAAAAGAGAGCTTGTTAATAGACCAGGTCGTCCATCGGGAATCGAAGTTCCAACACCAGACAATCAACTGGATAATACAGAATTCAAGATGGAATTTGCAATCAGTTTTATTAAAGATGAAATGTGTGAAGCCAATATTGCTAAAGAGTGGTTAACACCAATCAGTGGATATCAACTTAAGAAATATAATCGTTTCAATGTAAATGATTTTAGAACTAAAGTTAATTATGATAGTTTACAACTAGATCTTAAGGGATGCACAATCAGTGCCATTAAATATAGTTTAGATAATGAATTGGTAATTCGTTTATTTAATGAAAATGATCCTGTTACTATCGACTTTGCTAATGAAGTGGTATTAACAGATATGTTAGAAAATAACATTGAAAAAACAAGTCAAATTACAGTTAACACAAATCAAATAGTTACAGTTAAGTTATAGGAGAGTATATGAATAAAAAGTTACAATCATTCGGGAAAACACTTTTATTCCCAATATCGCTATTGTCTTTCATGGCGATATTCTTAGGGGTAAGTGCTGCATTACAAAATCAAAGCATAATTAATATTGTTCCATTCTTAGGGAATGATACTATTCAAGCAGTATTAGGATTAATTCGAAAAATTGCGGGAATTCCATTTACATACTTACCATTATTATTTGCTATGTCTATAGCATTTGGTATGGTGAAAAAAGATAAAGAAGTTGCTACTTACTCTGCAGCAATTGGGTATATTGCAATGTTAGTTTCTATGAGTTTTGTATTAAGTTTAAAAGGAATAACGGCTGATACTACATCAGTTGATGCATTAATGGCATCTGGTATGGATAATGTTGATGCGACAGTTTTAAACTCACTTTATACAACATCGCTCGGAATTTTTGGTTACAACATGAATGTAATCGGTGGGATAATTGCAGGTCTAATAACTGTTACACTTCACAATCGTTTTCGTCAACATGAATTACCTGAAGCGTTATCATTTTATAGTGGGAAAAGATTTGTACCGATTATTACAGTACTATCACTTACGGTAGTAGGTGCAATGCTAGTATATATTTGGCCACTAGTAAATAATGCAATTATCGCTGCTGGTTCAGTTATTAGTTCTTTAGGTGTATTTAGTGCTTTTGCATATGGAGCGTTAGAAAAATTAATCAATCCAACTGGTTTACACCACATTTTAAATCAAACATTTAGATTTACTGCATTAGGTGGTATGGAAACAGTTAATGGCGAAAATGTAGTTGGTGCTTTAAATATTTATCTAGCACAACTTGATAGTGGAACAGCATTTAGCCCAGAAGCAACAATGTATTTAGCACAAGGAAGAATTTTACATATGGTATTTGGTATGCCAGCTGCTGTACTAGCAATGTATCATACAGCGCTTCCAGAAAAGCGTAATAAAGTTTTAAAATTTTTTATTCCTGGTTTAGTAGCCGTTGTGCTTACAGGAATTACTGAGCCAATTGAATTCACATTCATTTTTATTTCACCATTATTATATTTATTAAATGCGTTCTTAATGGGTATCTCACAATTAATCCCTGCAGTATTAGGAGTTACGATTGGGAATATCCAAGGTGGTTTGATTGACTGGTTTGTATTCGGTGTATTACAAGGTACAAGTACTAAGTGGTATATTTATTTATGGTGGGGACCAATAATGTTTGCAGTTTATTACTTTGCATTTAGGTTCACAATCATAAAGTTCAATATTGGAACACTTGGTAGAAACGAATCAGACTTTTCAGAAACAGAAGAAGATGAAAAAGTAAGTCAAAACCAAAGTGATGAAGACTTAGCTAAACTTGTTGTTGATGGTTTAGGTGGTATCGAAAATATTGTAGAGGTAGATAACTGTATTTCAAGATTACGAGTTGAAATTAAAGATAACAGTAAAGTTAACCAAGACTTAATCAAGAAAACAAATCCAAATGGTATAATAGAACCAGATAAGAACAATGTTCATATAGTATATGGTGGTCGTATTACTAAAGTGAGAAACGTTGTAGATGACTACATGTCTTAGGAGATATTATGAAAAAAGTATTAATAGCTACAGATAGTTTCAAAGAGTCTTTATCATCGCTAGAAGTAGCTGATTCTATTAAAGTCGGACTTGGTGACAATTTTGAATATCAAGTTGTTCCATTAGCAGATGGTGGTGAAGGAACAATGGAATTAATCACTGACATCATAGGCGGAAATATAATTCAAGTAGAAAGTGTTGATCCACTTGGACGAAAAATTATTAGTCGCTATGGGTTAAGTGAAGATAATGCCACAGCAATTATTGATGTCGCGAGTAGTAGTGGTATTGAGTTACTATCTGAAAGTGAAAAGAACCCATACAAGACATCGAGTTACGGAACAGGACTACTTATAGCAGATGCCCTAGATAAAGGAGTTAGTAATATTATTTTAGGGCTAGGAAGTAGTGCTACGGTAGACTTAGGGTTTGGAATGTTGGAAGCTATAGGAGCTAAATTCCTTAATGAAAATAACGAACCAATCACAATTAAAGGGGAAAGTTTACGTCAAGTATGTGATATTGATCTAGGTAACATTAATCCTAATATATATACAACCAACTTTAAAATTGCATGTGATGTAGATAATCCCTTGACAGGAGTAAACGGTTCATGCCATGTGTTTGCTAAGCAAAAAGGGGCAACACCTGAGCAAATAGAACAATTGGAATCGGACTTTATTAGAATAGGTAAATTAATTAATAAAAAATTCAGAATTAATCTAGATGAAATACCTGGAAGTGGAGCTGCTGGTGGAATTGGTGGAATTGCCTATGCTTTCTTAAAAGGTGAGCTTACAAGCGGTAGTGATCTAATCAATAATCTAAATAGAGTTGAGGAAAAAGTTAAAGAGGCTGATATTGTTATTACTGGCGAAGGTAAATTCGATAGTCAATCACTTCATGGGAAAGGCCCAATGTCAATTATAAATCTTGGTTTGAAATATGATAAAAGGATAATAGTTATATGTGGCTCTACAGAAAATGACATATATACTAATTCTCAAGTCAAGGATGTATCAATATTTCCAACCATCTCCAAAGTAGATAGTCTAGAAAACACATTAAATAATGCGAGCAAAAACATTACTCATGTTTGTACTGCTTTATCACATTTATTAAGGTAAAATACAAATTTGCTACTATTTGTATCTGAATGCTATGCTATGCTTAAATTAAAGTGATTCTGTCTGTTATTGTATATTAGACTTGTACTGTAACAATAAATTTTACTGATTTGGAGAGGATGAAAATTGAAAAGGAACCTAGTTAGGTTCCTTTTTTCATGCAAGTTACTAATATTTAAATAATTGCTTGACTCTATCCTTGTACAACTGTAGTGTGTCCGGTTCTAAACTGTATATTGACTGGACAATTAAATAACCGAGCGCATCTAAGTCAGTGTTATCAAGAACATTGTGATTAAAGATAGAGATGAATTGATTTATTACTTGTGTATCTTGATAATTTGAGCCTTCTAATAAGTTTTTAATTTGTGTATTAGTTACTTTGGCATGGACCTTCAATATAAGTGTTTTATGAGCTTCGTTAGCACTGGAGAGATAATGATTCAAAATAAGCGAAGAAAGCGCTAAGAACTGATCTCTGCTCGAAATAGCATAGAAATTTTCTATATTGTATCCAAATGGTGCAAGATGCATTAATTTATCATTGAAATCAATAATATTTTGCTTATGATTAAATACATTGTTAACCTTTGTTGCTATGAATTTATCAAGGACTGTTACCAACGGATTAAGTTCAGCGTTAGTTTCAATATATTTATATTTAGAAATTTTAGAAAATATTAGTAATTCAGAAATAACTGGGTTAGGAAGTTGTCCCCCAGTTTCTAAGTCAATGAAATGTGATAATCTAACTAGGTCCTTAAACGGATTACCATATTCTTTAGACCACGATTGTCCATTAAACTTAAAACTGCTATCTGCATATTCTAAATTATTTGTAATGCGAAGTAGTTGATTATCAATTAAAAAGTTAATAACTTTGCGATGATGATTTGCATCAGTTCCTGATGTATAGAAACATATTACACCTTGGCTACCTTTTGTATGCTTAGCGTGAGTAGTAATATTTGTTTCTAAGGCCGTCTCAATTAATTGTTTTGCTTTGTCTTTATTATTATAGAAGACAGTCCACTTACCACAGTCTCTAATACCACTTAACTTCCAAGTGTTATCTGTAGTATAGCGAACCCAATCTTGATTTGTACTTATATACATGTTAACTCCCTTTAGCAATATTATACTAGGTATTAACAAGACTATATAGTATTTGTATAAAAGATACAAATTTAGATACAAATTTCATTTTGTTTACGTTTACTTTTGTGTTAAACTAGTTACGTAATGAGGATGAAAATTGGTGCATTCCATTACAAAGATTTAAAACTAATATAATACTTAAAATACTATTTTTTTAAGACAAATATTCTAAATTCATAATTTTGAGGATCCTGTGGGGGGATCCTTTTTTGTTTGTTATAGGATTCCGAGAGTATGATATAATTTATTGTATTGATTGGAGTAGCTATTATGTATATTTATAAAACAAAATTTGAAGGCCATAGTGAAGAACTAATAAAGTATGAAATGACGAGCATCTTTAAGCAAGATGTAAATGATGAATTTATTATTACAGATTATGAAGTAAATCCTAATCGTAGTTACTATTTAAACTATCGAATTGATATTATGGCAAGTGGTGATACAGTAGATGAGATGTTACCAACTATTAAAGGGTTAGGTCTTGACTATAATGGGTTTAAGATTGAATTTATTAATGTCAAAAGTGATGTGATGGCATATAATACACGTATCAACTATTGTCGTGCAATTGCAGACTTGATAGAAGGATATGGACAAATGAAAGAGCCAAGTATTACCTTTGTTGTAACTTTAATTGGTGATACTTGGTATTTTGGTAAGCTTATCCGAAATGATCGTGACTTTGAAAAGTTGCAAGCAAAGCTACATACATATAGTCACAGTATGAGTTGTGAACTATCTAGAACAGTAGTTAATATTGCCTGTGGTCAGTCAAAACCTAAATTGATAGACCCTTGTTGTGGAATCGGAACTGTTATTGCCGAAGCAATTGATATGGGTTATGAAATTGAGGGAACAGAACTTAATTGGCTTGTTTTTGATAAAGCTCGTAGTAACTTAGAAAAACTAGGAATGCCAATTGTTATTAAACGTCAAGATATGCATGAAATTGAAACAAAATATGATGTCAGTATTCTAGACATTCCATATGGGCTTATGTCTAAAACAACTGCAGAATTACAGACCGGTTTAATAAGTAAGTGTTTTGATATTAGTGATAAACTAGTACTTGTCTCAAATGAAGATGCAAGTAGCTTGATAGCTAATACTAAATGGTCACTTAGAGATAAAATAACTATTCCCAAAGCTAACTACAAATTTACAAGATATGTTTATATTCTAGACAAATAAATAATAGTTTTGTTAGACAAAGAAAAGAGCGTTCCTTTAAAAGGGACGCTTTTTATAACTCTTTGTTGTATTTATATAGATTGCTTGTTGAAGATTGTAATTGTAACTGCTATGATAAATGATATTAGCATTAAAGTAATTACTAATGGAATTGTATAATCACTTATTGTTGCTTCGTCAGTTATTAATGAAAGACTAGACATTAGGTGAGTAGGCAAATATTCAGCTAGTTGATCGCTAATTGAAAGTAATGAGCTTAATCCATAGAAACCAAATGGAACCAGTAGACTCCCAATTATATGTTTAGTAGTAATTGCTCCAAGTAGCATTAAGCTGATCATTAGAATCCCAAAGACTGCAGGAAATATGCTTGCAACAAAAATATTTGGCAAACTTCCATCAAGAAGCAATGGACTATAAATTGCGGTTATTCCAAAGCAAAGGTAATAACTTATTATCCATAGAACTGATATAACAGTAAACTTAGATAAAATAATAGTTGAGCGAGGAAGACCACGGGTAACCATATTTATCAAACTATTGTTTGTAAGTTCATTTGGAATGTTTGCACAAAATAAAATAATATAGATTATTAATAGTGTTGCAATATTTTTATAAAATTGAATCCAACTATCTATAAGCATTGGTTCAGGAATATCGATTTGATATCCAGTAGTAGCAAGGATTTCTGGAGTTAACTTTGCGAAAATCGGGTTAGAAAAACCAATTAAGGCAAAGGCTAATAATATTATTAGTAACTTATAATTTCTTGTAAGTTCAGCTATTTCTTTTAAACTATATGATTTAAACATTAGTCACCTCCAAGAAAATAGATTCTAAATTAGGTTTTACTAATTCCAAATTAGTCGGATATAACTGAGTGGTTGCAATTTGATTATATACGTCTTTAAGGTTAGCATTTGTAATTAATAATTGTAAGTCTTCAGTCATATATTCGAATGTTGTATTTGCTATAAATTTCTCTAGATCTGTAGCACTTGAAAATGTTAGTTGAATATTATGATTATTATACTTACTTTGTAAAGTATTTATATCAGTATCAAGTGCAATTTTACCTTCATGAAGAATTCCAACGTGATCACAGATTCTTTCTACATCTGATAAAACATGAGTCGAGAAAATAATTGTAGTTTCACTTGCAGCATTTTTAAGTATATCTAAAATTTGAATGCGACCAATTGGATCTAAGCTACTAGTTGGTTCATCACAAATAAGAAGTAGTGGTTTATGTAATAATGCTTGAGCAATTCCAAGGCGTTGACGCATACCACGTGAGTAGCCCCTAATTTTAGTTTTATTATCATCAAGACCAACTAATTCTAACATCTCAGTAATTCGTGAATTCACATTATTAACTTTCGATATATCACCGCATAACTTTAAATACTCACGTGCATTCATATAATCATAAAAAGCTGGTACATCGGCTAAGTAACCAATGAACTGATTAGTTTTATTTTGACCAAACGACACTTGAGTATCATTTACATAAATTTCTCCACTATCAATTGAATATAATCCTAAAATCATCTTCATTACAGTTGTTTTTCCAGCTCCATTTTGACCAAGGAACCCATAGATATTTCCAGCTTTAACGGTAAATGACAGATTGTTAATTACCTGGTTATTGGAAAAAGATTTACTTACATTAGTTACACGTAAAATGTTCATTATTCACCTCTTCCAATTGCAAAGTATAGGATTGGACCAATTAAGTTTATAAAAATCACAATAATCAGCCATAATGCTTTGTTACCTACTTTAAAGTTATCATGTCTTAAAATGTGAATAACAGCCACGATCATAAGTGTCAATTGAATAAGTATAATCGGTAAAAGCATTAATAGTAATTCAGTAGTTTCCATATTTCCTCCTAGTCTTTAAATAGAATTAATCTATTTAGATTTTTTTCTAATTAGATTATAGCACGTTAATTACACAAGTGTTGGTAATACCATATTTCATTTCTAACAAATTGGAAATAATATCTATTTATGAATATTTACGATTGCTATAATATAGTAGAATAGGGGAGCTATGAAATTTAATTTAAGGGAATTAAAAATTATTAATTTATTACAAACGAATACGTATACAGTAAATGAAATGTCTGAATTACTTAATATCAGTAGTAAGACTTTGAAAAGCGATATTGAACATATCAATAGTTCACTGATTGAATATCAAAGTGAAGTTAAAGTTGTTAATAAAGTTATATCTTTCTCATCTATTTATCCAGTTGCGCATTGGAAAAATATAGTCAGATTAAATATGACTGCAAGTGAAGAAGATATTATATTAGTTAGAATGCTAAGTAAATTTGAATATATTCCGATGGTTGACTTGGCAAGTGAATTGTATATATCCAAGAGTAAGTTAGAAAAGATTATTGCAACTTCACCAAAGCTGAATAAGTATATAGATAAGAAAAGAAATGTTGGAATTGGTAGTAGTGCTGATGTAGATGAACGAATTCGTATATGCCTAGAAGTACTATTACCATATGTTGATGATTTAAATTACTTGGTTACTGCAAGAGCAATAGTTAATCAAACAACTGATGACTTAATAACGATTGAGCAGTTTCAAACATATATTTCAATATTTGATAAGGTCTTAGAACAAATTGATAATTTATCTGATTACGAATGCAAGATTATCATTTTATTAATTATCTTAAGTATACATATTTATCAAAAAGATGAACAGTATGCAATCGAGCTAATTAGTAAATATGTCAATGCCAAAAAAGCTGATGAAGATTTAAACTATATTGTTGAATTAGCAATCAGAACTACGTTTGCAAATAACAATATAAATATATCAAATCCAAAACTTTTATCATTTTGTGTAAACCATATTTGTTCAGCGATGGCTAATGTGATGTCAAGTACAATTGATCAAGAAATGGAATTACGTGTTAAGACTGAGTTTAGTTTTGCATATAGTATTGCATCCCAGATTTTAGATAGTTTAACTAAAAGTTTAAATATCGACTTTTTAGAAAATGAAATTTGTTATGTTGCAATGTATGTCCAATCATTAATTCGTATTGATAATGTACAAAAACTATTTCAAGTATTAATTGTATGTCAATATGGAATGTCAGTATCCAATTATATTCAAGTATGGATTGAGCAAAATATTAAGTTGCCAATAGAGTTTACAATTAGCTCAATTTTAAATTACAATAATAACATCAATTCTAATCAATACCATTTAATTCTGACAACGATTGAGAATTTAGAGTCTCACAATAAAAATATTATTTACTTAACCAGTATTCCTGTTCCGAGTGAACTAGAAGAAGCTAAACTAAAGATTCACAAAGTATATAATGAACGTTTAATTGAAAGTTTCTTTGAGATCACGAGCATTCATTCAGTTGATATTGAGCAGTTAGATAAGATATATGATCATATTAAGAATGATTTTAGTGGAGTAAGTAATTCGTTTATAGAGGCGATGCGTATAAGAACTGATGAAGGCTTAACAAATGTAAATGGAGTAATCATTATGCACTCTGATGGCTCAACAATAACTAATAATAAATTGTTAGTATATAAATTAGATAACCCGGTTGTAGTGAATGATGAGGATGTTCGTATGATATTTGTGTTCGCTTTTACTCAAGATTTTATTAAGCAGTACAACAATATCATCAAGCAAATATATAAGGTCCTATATTTAGAGCAATATGTTAGTGCATTGTATGAAACAACAACAACAGATCAGTTTTTATGGATTTTAAAAAATCAAATTAGAAATAAATAAAAATTAAGTGAGAAGGAATTATTTCCTTCTTTTCTCATTTCCAGGAAATTTAATGTGTTTATTGATTTCAAAAGTTATATACAATATAGTTGTAAATGAAGGAGTAATTATGTTGACAAGTAAAGAATATATTATTAATAGTAATGAAATGAGTTCACGTAATCAAGTGTTTGAATTGATTGCTAGTAACTTAAAGAAAAATGGAGTATCAGTAAATAGCGAAGAAGTTATTTCTAAATTAATCGAACGTGAAGAGATGTCTTCAACAGGATTTGAAGCGGGGATAGCAATTCCTCATGCAAAAATTGAAGGTCTTGATAAACCAATCGTAACAGTTGTAAAGACAAACGATTTAACATGGCCAAGTATGGATGGGAATCCAACTAATTTAATTTTAAATATATTAGTACCAATCGATGGTGGAGATGACCATTTACAAATCTTAGGAGCTTTAACTAGAAAGTTAATTGATCCAAGCTTTGTTAATAGTTTAAAAGAAAGTAATGATGAACAAACTGTTGAACTTATTAATGGAATTGAAGTTAAATTAAGTTCTAAACCTGAATCAACAGGAAGTAAAGGTTCATTTGTAGCAGTAACTTCATGTCCAATGGGTGTGGCTCACACATATATGTCTGCTGAAAGTTTAGAAAAAGCAGCAGTAGCAATGGGTTACAATGCAAAAGTTGAAACGCAAGGAACTGTAGGTGTTGAAAATGAACTTACAGCAAGTGATATTGAAAATGCTGACTTTGTAATTATTGCGGCTGACCGTAATGTTGAATTAGATCGTTTTGGTGGTAAGAAACTATTATCGACGGGAACAAAAGATGCAATTAATAATGCTGAAGATGTTATTAATAGAGCTACAACTGCACCAGTTCAAAGTGGTGAAGCGAAACAAGCAAGTACAGATGGAAATGAAATTATGAAAGCCTTAATGAATGGGGTTTCACACATGTTACCATTAGTTGTAATTGGTGGTCTATTCTTAGGGTTAGCTTTAGGAATGGGAGGAGAGCCAACTGCAACAGGATTAGTAATTCCTGATGATTCATTCTGGAAAGTAATTGAGAGTATCGGTTCTGTTGGATTTACTTTAATGATTCCAGTTCTTGCTGGTTATATCGCTTATAGTCTTGGAGATCGTCCTGCATTAGCACCAGGTTTAATTATTGGTTGGATTGCTAATAATGGTAGTTTCTATGGTTCTGAGGCATCAACTGGATTTATCGGAGCAATTGTTGGTGGGATTATGGTTGGTTACTTCGTACGTTACTTCGCACGAATTCGCCTACCGAAAAACTTACAATCAATTATGCCTATCTTAATTATCCCATTAGTGACAACATTTGTTACTAGTACTGTGTTTATCTTATTCTTAGGACGTCCAATTGCATCAATGTTCTTAGCACTACAAAACTGGTTAGCTAGTTTCAGTCCTGAGCAAATGATCATCATGGGACTTGTATTAGGGTTCATGATTGCAATTGATATGGGTGGACCAATTAATAAAACTGCAATGTTATTCGCAATTGGGATGATCCAAGCAGGTCACCCAGAATACATGGGGATCAATGGGGTAGCAGTAGCAACTCCAAGTATCGGTATTGGTTTAGCAACTTTAATGAAACCTAAGTACTATACTGAAGAAGAGCGTGGTGCAGGTACAGCATCAGCAATTATGGGATGTGTTGGTATTACTGAAGGTGCAATTCCGTTTGCAGCTGCACACCCTAAAGAGGTTTTCCCTGCAAACATTCTTGGAGCAATGATTGGTGGGGCAATCGCCGCTTACATTGGAATCGAAAATGTAGTTCCACACGGTGGATTTGTAATTGCCTTAACTGGTGGTATTAATAAACCACTAGCATTCAGTTTTGCTATCATTATTGGTGCTTTAGTTACAGCATTTACAGCTAACGTATTAATGGCAAGAAAATATAAAAAATTAAATCAAAACTAATATATAAACTGTAAACTTATATACTATATGAAAAAGGCTCAAGCAATTGCTTGAACCTTTTTTGTTATTAGAACAGTTGTTTTTTGTTTTATTGATTAGAAAGTTATTGCACTAATCGTTTCATATGAAAGGGCAAAAAGTAAGTTGGCAACTAGATAATCTCCTAGTCTCAATCCCCACCATAAACCAATTCGTTTAAACACACCTATATTCTGTCTAGATTTTTTATAATATGGCTTTGTCACTGAATTAACGAATGAATTCATTGCAGATAATGTTATTAATAAACAAAAGATAGCAGGGATAGGTTTGAAAATATAATTGTAATATGCGGGGTCAAAAGCAGCAGTTATAATGAAGTAAATTACAATGCTATTTGCAATTAGGTTAGAGATTAGTCCCTTACCGGTTAGAATGAATGGTATTAAGTATATTAGATTTAGTTTTGAGTTACCATCTAAATCATATTCAACTTCAGCTGATTCTGTATCATTTTCGCTCATTTTTGCAGTTGATTTATCTTTCAGCTTTTCTTCTTGAAGCGATTGATAAATATCAGTAGCAGTTGGTCTTTTCTCGCTATCGATATTGGTCATTTGCTCAGCAAGTGATTCAAAGTGGTCATATTTCTTGGGTTCAAGAATGCAAATTTCAAGCATTTCTTTAAGAGTCATTCCTAATGAATAAATATCGCTTTTAGTTGTAGTCTGAGCAAAACCAAATTGTTCAGGAGAGGCGTAACCTTTAGTCCCTAATAAGTTTGTGTCATTTTCTTTTTGATTATTATATTCCCGAGATATATCAAAGTCAATTAAATGCGCCCCGTGTTCATTGATTATAATATTTTCTGGTTTGATATCTTTATGTAATAAATCGTGTTTATGTAATTCAATAAGAGTATTTAGTAAGTTAGAGAAATATAAATTGATATTTGTTTCAGTAATATATCCACACTCATCTAAAATATTTCTTAATGATTGACCTTCAATGTACTCTTCAAATGATACAAGTTTACCTTTAGTCTCATTAAGTTCAAAACTTAAGATATGTGGGACATGTGTTAAGTGTGAATTGTTTTTTAAGTGTTCGAGTATCCCTTTAGAACTAAGCTCATATTCTTTTTCTAAAACTAAAGTTAAAGTTTTTTGATCAATATGTAGTTTGTGTTTTCCGATGTTTTTAATATAATGTAAATCCATAATTCTCCCCCATAATACTATTATACAATGATATACTATTTATAGGGAGCAAGATGAAAACAACTGATCAACTTATTAATCAAATTAAAGCAAGTAAAGAATATAAACCAGTGGAAAATAGACTAGAGATGAATATCAATCAGTTCTTGATTGAACAGCTAGAAGGTATTAATCGAAAAGTGATGTTTACACAAATTGATATGGATCCACGTAATGGTAATAAATATATAAATGGGGAACGCCAAGTTAGTCGTGATATATTAATAAAAATATTCTTATATTTGCAATTTGAATTAGAGGATTATAACCAAGTTTTTAAAAATTTCGGTTATCCAAAATTATACGCAAAGAACAAGCGCGATGGAGCACTCATCTATTGCATTCATAATAAATATAGTTATTTAGAAACAAAGCGCTTTTTACAACAACATAAATTAGAATTATTGTAATTGAGGGTACTGGTTGGGAGCCAATATGAAAAAAGATATATTTGAGAGTAAATTCGAAGTACTTAGTAATTTGAGGGAAAAGCCGATAACACTGATTCCTTATTTTATTGGAATTGGGTTATTTGGATTATCCCTAATAGGAATTAGTTTATGGAGTGATGGGATTGTTGACAATTTTCATCAAGAACGTACCGATGCAGAGATACAAGCAGTTTTAGATGATTCAGCTGTACTTGATATTAGTGATTTAAGAACTGCTACATTTGTGGCTAGTGATGAAATATTAGGGCAAGGTAAGGATATAGTTTTGACAAACCGTTCGGCGACGGATGTAGTAGATTCAAGTCTGATTCTTGGAGCGGGAAATAGCTATCGATTTAATAATATTGTGGTCCCTGGTGTTTACACGGTTAATTATAGTTTAGATAGTGAATTGGTTTTTGGTGAGTTTGTCGACTTATCATATGAAGGTTATTTACTTGGCTCAGAGTCATATGGATACTTACCGAATAGATTTTATAATGTAGCAGTTGATGGAAATGCACAATTATTTATTGAGTCTGAATTTGATGATTTTGAACTCCAATTTACACCGCAGGATAGTTATCATATCTTTGATTCGGATAACATTCAAAATGGTGTCTATGTTGCAGGGCAATCAATCGAACCTGGCGAGTATAAATTTTGGTCTACAAGTGACATAGGAACATGGGTCCAACTTCAAACAGAAGATGGTGTTGAATATGTTCATAGTGGGGACCAGGACACGTTTAATTTAAAGACTGGAGATTCGCTAGTAATCGAAACATTAGATATAGGGATAAATAAAGTTAGTTAGTAAAATCGGGAGTTATAATGAATGAGAATCCATTTGAAAGTAAAAAGGGAAAAACAAGTAGTTTTGAGCAAACAGAGCGCAAGCCAAATAAATTAGTAACAATTATTATTTTTATTATTGTAGTTGTAGTAGCAATTGCTCTAGCTAGTGTAGCAGTTGATAAATATCAAGAATACAAATTTAATCAATCTATTGATAACATATACAACGAGGATCTAATAGGTGACATATCAATAGCAGATATTCAATCATCTGGACAAACATTTATTGGGCCGGATGATTTACTAGGTAAGGGATCTGAAACTAGTTTAAAACCAAAACAAGCAACTGATGTATTTGAGCCTAGTTTCATTGAAAAGGGAAATAGTTATCGATATCATAATGTAGTAGAGCCTGGTGTATACACTGTTAAATACAAAAGTGGTAGTGAAGTTGTGTTTGGAAATAAAAAAAGCTTTAGAAGTATTGGGTACCAAATAGGAGCAGAGCGCCAAGGTACTGTCATGAATGAGTTTCATAATTTAGCGATTACTGAGGGAGATGAACTATTCATAGAATCAGAAGATGAAGATTTTGAACTAGAGTTCATTCCACAAACAGAGTATGTGCAGTTTGATTCTAACAATATCCAACCGGGTGTTTATGTAGCAGGTCAAACTATTGATAGTGGTAAGTATCAGTTTGCATCAGCAAATGATGAAGCAGTAGTTATTACTCTCCAAACGGAAGATGGTGTAGAACTTATCTCAAGTGAAGATTATCCTACTTTTAATCTAAAAGAAGGATACTCAATTGTTATTGATGATGAAAATACGGTAATTACCAAAGCGTAGGAAAAGCAGGCATACAATTGTCTGCTCTTTTTTTGTACAAAATGTACAAATTATTAGCGAATAATATAATATCCTATCAATAGAAAGTTTTGATGGGAGAATTTTGCAACTGACAAATGAAATATTTAGTTCCATGGCTAAATCAGATATAGAATATATACCGCAAGAATATCGCAAATATACAAATGTATCAGTCTTCTTGCAAAATAACATACATAAGCAAAAAGTTAGTAAAAAAGATTTGTTTACAGCAATAGATATATCAGAGTCTATTGGGTACAAGTATCTAGATGGTAGAAGGACAGTACCTCGTGATGCCTTTATTAAGTTCTTGATATTTTTTGAATATGAGTTAGATGAGATTCAATACTATTTGCTAAACTTCAGTTATGCAAACTTATACATAAAGAATAAAAGAGATAACGCTATTATCTATTGTGTTATCAATAATTTTAGCTATTTACAGGTAAAGCAGTATTTACAAATGAATGGAATTACAATTTTATAATAAAGGTTAGTGCAAGTAGTTGCACTAATTTTTTTTAAATACAAATGTAAAATTATTGTAAATAGCAATGTTTTCGTGTTATATTATATTTAGAAATGAAAGGAGAGAAACATGTGTATTTTTTGTAAAATAATTGATGGGGATATCCCATCAGTAAAAATAGTAGAAGGCATGCATAGCTTTGCTATCTTTGATATCAATCCAATCAACAGTGGGCATAGTTTAGTAATTAGCAAGAAACATTATAATCAATTAAGTGAAGTTCCAGATGAGGTTATGCTTGATATGATGCATCTAGTCAAAAAACTATACCCTGTTATCAATGAGGTTTTTGATGCTGATGGTATAACAACATTTGAAAACTATGGTTTGCATCAAGAAATAAATCATGTTCACTTTCATATATTACCGGTTTATAAAGATAAGCCCGGTATTAACTTTGAACATAAAGGCTTATTTGAAGACAGCAAAGGAAAATTAGAATATATACAAAAATTATTAGGAGAAATAGATGAATAACTTATTACTATTACAAAGTGACTTTGGTTTAGTCGATGGAGCAGTAGCAGCAATGCAAGGTGTATGTAAACTTGTAGATAGAGACATTGAGGTATATAATTTAACTCATGATATCCCCCCATTTAATATTTGGGAAGGTTCATATCGTTTGTTTCAAACTTTAAAATTTTGGCCTGTTGGAACTACATTTGTTTCAGTTGTAGACCCTGGTGTAGGTTCAAGTCGTCAAAGTGTCGTTTGTAAAACAAAATGTGGATCATACATAGTGTCACCAAATAATGGAACATTAACGCATATTAATGATTTCATTGGAATCGAAGAAATACGCGTAATTGACGAAACTAAACACCGTTTATCAGGTAGCGATGAATCGCATACATTTCATGGACGTGATGTTTATGCATATACTGGTGCAAAACTAGCAAGTGGTAAGATCAGTTTTGAACAAGTAGGGGAAAAGATTGATTTAAAAGATATCGTGTTAATTAAGACGGAAAATGTTATAATAGAAGACGGCTTTGCAAGTGGTGCAATTGATGTCTTAGACAATCGATTTGGATCACTGTGGACAAACATAACTAAGAAGCAATTTGATACAGCAGGATTTAAATATGGGGATAAAATTCATATGACAATCACGAATGGAGAACGAATTGTTTTTCAAAATATTATAAGATATGAAATCTCATTCAGTAATGTCGCAATTGGTGAAACTCTTGCGTATATTAACTCGCTTGTAATGGTTGGTATAGCAATTAACCAAGGTAACTTTGCTGATGCTTACAGAGTTGGAACTGGTGCAGATTGGAAAATTGAACTTAAGAAGATTTTATAAAAGGAGAAATTATGAATAAGAAATTACTAAGTACACAAACAGTAGTGGCGATTGGGATTGGAGCAGCACTATACGCAGCGCTTAGCTTCTTCCAAATTCCGGTAGGACCAAATACTTCATTTAGAATTGCAATTGCAGTACTTGCAATTATCGGTGCCTACTATGGACCAGTTGCCGGTTTCTCAGTTGGATTCATTGGACACGCATTAAATGATATGTTAATGTACGGTAGTGTATGGTGGAGTTGGGTATTCTTATCTGCGGTTTTAGGTGGTGTAATTGGATTCATCTATTTAGAGAAAGATTTCTCAATTAAAGAAGGTATGCTAGAAAAGAAACATATTTTCAAAATGATTGTTCTAACAATTATTGGTCTTTTATTAGCAAGCTTAGTAGCATATATTGGAGATGTATTCTTCTATGGTGAACCAGCAGATAAAGTATGGATTCAAATTATCATCGCTTCAATTAGTAACGCAATTGTGTTAGTAGTTTTAGGAATTCCGGCAATTGTATTACTTGCAAAAAATAACCAAAAACATACAGGACTTGAAAACTAATGATAAAATTACAAAACTTAAATCTTAAGTATCGTAAACTAAACAATCCAACACTAAAGGAAATGAACCTTGAAATTAATCCAGGGGAAAAGGTCCTTATCGTTGGTCCAAGTGGAAGTGGTAAAAGTACACTTGGTAAATTATTAAATGGATTAATTCCAAATTCACAAACGGCAACCGTAAGCGGAGATAATTCTGCTTACGGTTTTGCTCTAGGAAAAAGTACTATCTTTGAGCTAAGTACAAAAATTGGAACAATCATGCAAGATCAAGATGCGCAGTTTGTTGGACTTAATGTTGCTGAAGATATTGCATTCTATTTAGAAAACTTAAGTGTAGATGTCGATACGATGCATACCAAAGTAGATGAAGTTATGGAACTTCTTGATATAACAGAAATTAAAGATACAGACCCAAGTCGCTTAAGTGGAGGTGAGAAACAAAAGGTTTCGCTCGCTGGCGTTTTAGTAAACGATGTTGATTGTTTATTACTTGATGAACCACTTGCAAATCTAGATCCGCAAAGCGCAGTTGATGTTATGAACTTGATAAGTGATATTAATCACAAGTTAAATAAAACAATTATTATGATTGAACATCGCCTGGAAGACGCCCTTCTAATTAATTTTGATAAGGTTGTAGTTATTGATAATGGGGTAATTATTGCAAATGATGCACCTAGTAACATTATGAAGAGTGATGTTTTAACAAATATCGGAATTAGAAAACCACTATTTATAGAAGCGTTATCTAAAGCAAATTATGATTTTACTAATGTAGCTAATGCTCTTGATTATGATAGTTACGATTTATCTATTTTCAAGGATAATATTGAAGGTAAAAGTAGGGATTTAAATACTAATCATAATTTACTAGAAGTTGAAAACCTTGAGTTTAGTTATGGAGAACATAATGTACTTACTGATGTAAATTTAAATGTGAAACAAGGTGAGATTGTTTCACTTCTTGGGGCAAATGGTACAGGAAAGAGTACATTATGTAATGCAATTATTGGTATTAATAAAGATTATAATGGTTCAATTAAATTAAATGATGAAAGTATTGATTCACTTGGTATTTTTGAGCGTAGTAATTTAATTGGATATGTAATGCAAAATCCAAATCACTATATTACAGAAACAGTAGTTGAAGACGAGGTTGCATTTACATTACGCCAAGCAGGTATAAATAAAAGTGAGATTGATACAAAGGTTGAAGAAGTATTAGAGGCTTGCCGTCTTTTAAAGTATAAAAAATGGCCAATTAGCATGCTAAGTTATGGTCAACGTAGACGCGTTACAATCGCAGCTTGCTTAGTGAAAAATCCAAAGTTAATTATTTTAGATGAACCAACAGCTGGTCAAGACTTTGAAACTTTTAAATCAATTATGGACACTGTTCGTGACTTACGTGACAAGTATAATATGAGTGTACTTGTCATTACACATAATATGCAACTTGCGTATGAGTATAGTGATCGTGCAATTGTACTTGGATCTGGTAAAATTCAATTCGATGGTAAAATTGAAAATTTATATGAACAAACAGAAATTTTAAAAAATAATAACTTACGTTCTACATCAATTCAACGTTTTAGTAAGCACCATAATATTTCTTCAAATATTCTTGGGCAAATTTTGATTGGTGGTGAAAAATAATGAACACATCAGATTTATTCTTTCATGGAGATTCATTCTTCCACAAACTTGACGCTAGTATTAAATTACTAAGCGTTATTGTATGGACTATCTTTATTTTTAAATTTCAAGATATTCGTGTCTTTGCACTATTCTTAATTGTTGGACTTATTATGCTATATATTTCTAAAGTTCCCGCTAAACTACTAAAGGCACCATTTATCTTTATTGTCTTATTTACAATATTTAACTCAATATTTCTATTGGTTATTACACCACAGTATGGATCAGAACTAACTGGAACTTATACATATGTAATTCAAACTGATCATTATGCGATGACATATGAAACAGTATTTTATATGCTAACGCTATCAATGAAATATCTAGCATTATTACCAATTACATTATTATTTGTATTTACAACACACCCAACTCAATTTGCATCAAGTTTAAATCGTATTGGTGTTAATTATAAAATTGCATACTCAGTTAATTTATCTCTTCGTTATATTCCAACAGTAGTTGATGAAATGTGGACAATTAAGAATGCGCTTATGATTAAAGGAATTAATATAGATGACGAGACGAATAAGATTAAGAAATTAAAGCTATATTTAAACTTATTGATTCCACTTATGAAAAACTCAATTGAGAAAATAGATACAATTTCAAATGCAATGGATTTAAGAAGTTTTGGTTATGGAAAAAAGCGTACATGGTATCGCTTTGAAAAATTCCAAACAAGAGATTATGCAGCGCTTGCAACACTTGTAATACTAATGGTATTATTCTTATTATTCTTTGCCTTTGAACCTCGTGTCTTTTATTACCCATTTATCTAATGTGTTATAATCTTATTATAGAGGTGGTAAGATGGGATTATTTGATAAAGCACTAGGTGCAGAAATAGCAACTAATAACTACAACAGAAATGCAAAGCATGCAAACCGAGAAGTTAATGCAATGATCAAGGATTATGAAAAGACAATTGCTCAGTTGCGTTTTACTATAGATCAATTAGAAGCAGAAAAGAAAAGAGATAAGGCAGAGATTAGACGTTTAAAACTTAAAGTAAATGATTTTATAAATACATTCAATGCCTATATTGATGAAGATTAATGTCTAAACAGACTGTCAATTAATAACAAGAACTCCTAGTGGAATAACACTAGGGGTTTTTATTATAATCAGTAATTATGATATAATGAAAGTAATGAGGTGATAAGATGAGTATATTTGATAAAGCATTGGGAGCTGAAGTTGCAACAAATAATTATAATCGCAAAGCAAAGAAAGCCAATCGACAAGTAAAAGCAGTTTTAAATGATTATGAAAAAGTTATAAATGAACTACAAAATATAGTAAACGAGCAACAAAGTATAATTAATAACCTTGAAAAAATGGGAAGCTTTCAAAATGCGGAAATTAATCGTTTAAAAGATAAGGCAAATGATTTAATTATTAGTCGTCAAAAGTATATAGATGAAAATCAATGTTTAAAGAAGCAACTTAACAAGTAAAGGACTTTAGCACAAAAATACTAGAGTCTTTTTTTATCATGATATAATATATGTATGGAGGGTTAATGAATTATATAGTTACAGAGAAACAACTGAAAATAGTTAAAGTAGGAGTAATTTGGAATGGACTTGTGGGAGCAATAATGCCATTCCTATTAGCAGGTAACAAATATTACGATGGATACTCTGGGGCGGAAGCATTACTTTATCTATTTGTTTTAGCACTACTAATTTATCCAATATTAGGAGTTAACATTTATGCTTATAATCGATTACGTTCAAATCCAACGAAAGCAATTGTTAATTTAGGATTTGGTTTTGCAATCGCTGCATTGTTTACTTTAAATCCAATTGGATCAATAATTACAATTGTAGGATATGTTCGTATTAGAAGGTTTAATAAAAGTGGTCTAGTATCAGTTGAGCAACAAAGACAACAACAAGAAGTAGTAGAAGTTGAAGCAGAAGAAATTGATGAAAACCCATCTAATTTTTTTGAATTATAATAACCAAAAGGGCTTGCTAATATGCAAGTCCTTTCTTTATGAAAAATTTTTTCATTTGAAAGATACTTTTTACATTTAATGCTTATTATAATTAGTATAGGAGGCAGTGATGTTAGATTTAAAAAAGATTAATACAGAGACAAGAAATGAGAAGACTATTAATTTAGACTTAATGAGTGCTAGTGAAATAGTAAAGGTTATAAACGAAGAAGATGCTAATATTCAAAAAGCTATCAATGAAAAGTTAGATGAGATTAGTGCAGTCGTTGAAGCAGCAGCTGAAGCAATTAGAAACGGTGGAAGAATTATTTATACTGGAGCTGGAACAAGTGGGCGTCTAGGTGTACTTGATGCTGTAGAATGTCCACCTACTTATGGTGTATCTGACCAATTAGTAATTGGTTTAATTGCAGGTGGAGAGAAGGCTTTTATCAAAGCACAGGAAGGTGCAGAAGATAGTAAAGAACTAGCTGTTACCGATCTAAAGGATATAGAATTAACAACAAAAGATCTTGTTGTGGGAATTGCTGCTAGTGGGCGTACTCCATACGTAATTGGAGGACTTGAATACGCTAATGAAATTGGTGCAACTACAGCAAGCATAGCCATCACAAATGACAGTGCAGTTGGTAAAGTTGCTAAATTTCCAATTGAAGTTGTTGTGGGACCTGAAGTTGTAACTGGTTCAACAAGAATGAAAGCTGGTACAGCACAGAAGATGATTTTAAATATGATTAGTACGGGTGCTATGGTATTAAATGGGAAAGTATATCAGAACTTAATGGTTGATGTTATGCAAACTAATGAAAAGTTAGTTGTGCGTGCTCAAAATATAGTTATTGAAGCTACAGGTTGCGAGCGAGAGGTAGCAAAAGAGTATTTACAGAAAGCCGAAGGAAGTAGTAAGTTAGCAATTTGTATGATATTAAATGATATCGATAAAGAACAAGCTATTGCTATTTTAGAAAAGAACAAAGGAAATTTAAGAAAGTCAATTAACTAGGGGGAAATGATGAGTAAAGAAAATCAAGCAATATATATAGTGGAACAACTGGGTGGTCTTGAAAATATAGTTGAAGTTTTTAACTGTATGACACGCGTTAGATTTATCTTAAAAGATAAAAGTAAAATAAATATGGAAAACTTAAATAGTGCAGAATTTGTGATGGGCACGCATGATGCTGGAGATCAGTTTCAAGTAATTGCTGGACCAGGGAATGCGCATAAAATAGCAACGCTTATCCAGGAAATGGATGGTTACCAATCTACTACTGAGGATAAATTCGATAAAGATTGGAAAGAAAATAAGCAAAAATACAAAAAGGAAAGTACAGTAAGTTTATTTTTAAAGAAAATTGGAGAAGTATTCATTCCAATGATTCCGGGATTTATTGCTTCAGGAATTTTCTTAGGGATTGCTAATATTATTGGAAACATGCACGTTGGTGAAGAACTTCACTCAGCGATGTTTTACTACTTTAATACAATTGGTTTAGCATTATATGGATACCTAGCAATTTTTACGGGAATCAATACAGCAAGAGTATTTGGTGGTACAGAAATTCTAGGTGGTATTATTGGTGGTATTACTGTATCATCTAACTTAACATTTTTATTCACTGCTTTAGGAATGGAAGCATTTGGGCAAACAATGCCAGGTAAAGGTGGGATATTTGGAGTACTATTTGCAGTAATGTTTATGTCTTTTATTGAGAAAAAATTACGTAAAGTAGTTCCAGGAATGTTAGATTTAATTGTTACACCAATTATTACATTAATTATTACATCGATATTTACAATTTTCTTCTTTATGATTGCGGCAGGATTATTAACAGATGTAATTAACGTTGTTTTAACTGCTATGGTTGGAACAAGTGGAATTTTATCAGTTCTTTCTGGAGGAATAATAGCAGGTTTCTTCTTACCATTAGTAACTTTTGGATTACACCAAGGGTTTACACCTATCTATCTGAATGAAATTCAAATGAATGGAGCTACATTTATTTTCCCAATTGCTGCAATGGCTGGAGCGGGGCAAGTAGGAGCTGCTTTATCAATCTTGCTTCAAGCTAAAAAAATAGGTGACACTAAAATGCAAAAAATTATCTCGGGTGCAATTATCCCAGGATTCTTAGGGGTTGGAGAACCATTAATTTATGGAGTTACTTTACCTTTAGGAAAACCATTTATTACAGCAGGTTTAGGAGCTGCTGTTGGTGGGGCATTTATTGCATTTTCACATGTAGGTGCAGTAGCAACTGGGCCTAGTGGTTTAACAGCGTTACCACTAATGTTACCGGATAAAATGTTCTTCTATTTATGTGGATTACTAATTTCATATGTATTTGGATTCATTTTCACACAAGTATTTTATAAGTATCAAGGAGTTAAAAACTAATGTTTGGATTTTCAATATATAAAGAACAATATAATCAAGATTATGTTGAGAGTTTAAAAAAAATAGGTATTACTAATGTGTTTGTATCATTACATGTTACTGAAGATTTGGAAGATAAGTCTGGAATTATCGACTATCTAAAATTTTTAAAGGAGCAAAATTTAAACTTAATTGTTGATATATCACCAGTTACATTTAAAATTTTGAGTGTCCAAGAGTTAAAGTCTTTTAATATAAATACTGTACGCTTAGATTATGGATTCGACCAGTATGAAACTAAGGAACTTTATGATCAATTCAATCTAATTCTAAATGCTTCGACTATAACAGAAAAAGAAATAAGCCAATACCTAGATGTTGGAATTAAGTTGGAAGATGTCACATTAATGCATAATTTTTATCCTAAAGAAGAAACTGCATTATCAAAAGCGCGCTATGAACAGTTAAATAGAAAATTCAAAAAGTCTGGATTTAAGATATTATCATTTGTGCCTGGAGATAAAGTTTTACGTGGCCCAATCTATAAAGGATTACCTACTGTAGAGGACCATCGTTCACAAAATTTTGTTGCCAACTGTGTTGAACTATTAGAATCATGCGATGAAGTATTCGTCGGTGATATCGAACTAAGTGCTAATTCAATAAGTGATCTAGAAATGTTAAATAGAGGAGTAATCCCCATTCGTATAACAAATATAAATCTTGACCAAAAGTTTATTAATACTCCTCTGAAAATACGTCAAGATTCTAACCACTTAAATCTTAGAATTGAAAATAGTAGATTCGAGCTTAAAACAGATACTGCAATACCAAGTGTAAATACTTTAGAGCGTCCTAAAGGAACAATAACACAAGACAATTTAAACTCATTACGTTATAATGGTGAAATTATGATTACTCGTCAAGATATGCCAGCGAAAGAAAATCTTAATGCAGTAGCTAGTGTAAGACAAGAATACTTAAATGTTTTAGACTGTGATTTAAATGGTAAAACAATTATGTTTACTGTTTAAAGGATATTAATATATTTGTTATCCGTCCCCAAAAAAAAGTATATATAATTATAGTAAAGGTAGACTTTTAAGTCTATCTTTTTTTAATGTTAATAGTATCGAATGACTTTACATGCCTAATTAGTGATATAATCTATCTATAAAAAACTAGAGGTGATAATATGGATATTAACCAAATTAATCAAATTAAAAATGAACATAATGGAAACTTTCCTGTTTTAGTAAAAAACTATATTGAATATGGAATTGTTAAGTTCCAAACATGTGCATCAACAGCTAAGACAATGTATTTTGATAAAGATGAGAATAGTGTTTATGATGAGCAAGAATTCTTTAACTTTAAAATTGGAGAACTTAATGTCGATAAATTCAAGGCTGACTTAGTTGATCACCAACAAGGAAAAACTGATTTTCCAACTTGGCTTGAATTAACAGCCGGGAGTGGAATTGCATATTGGATTGTTGACTTAAATGAGAAGACTTGCATTTATTATGATTTAAATAATAACCCTATTCATACAGAAATGATTCCCGGTCTATAATGGCCAATATTGAACAGTTTAATACAATCGCGAACAAATACGAGTCTGAGCAAAGAATGGCTTTATATAAGTTGTTTAATGAACAATTACAGGCTATTAATACGGGAGGAAAGTTCTTAGACTTCGGATGTGGAACAGGTAACCTGGGAATTAGTCTGAGTAGTAAATTTGAGTCTGTGTATTTACTAGACCCTTCGACTGAAATGAGAGCAATCTGTGAACAAAAAATACTGGAGCTAGGTTTGGATAACTGCCTTGTTTGCAGTCAAAATTTAGAAGTAGGTGAAGAGTTAGAGTGTACATTTGATACGATTGTCATTGCTCAAGTTCTGCTTCATATTCCAGACTACAAATTATTGTTATCTAAATTAGTGAAATACTTAAATAGTAATGGTCAACTTATCATTTTTGATTATGTTCGTAATGAACATGTTCAAAGTGATATTGTTCACAATGGTTTTGTACTAGAAGAATTAATTGAGTACTTGCAGTCTAAGGGGTTAAAGTATAATTTCGATAAACTTATATATAGTGATGAAAATTTCCTATTAGGTAGCCAAGGGGATTTATTTATGTTATCGATGAATAAAGATTAGTTATGACTTAGTCATAACTTTATTTTAATTTAATAATAACTTCGGTTTGCATTTACATTGCTAATGCCGAGTGTTATAATTAAATCATAGAGGAGGGGTTTATGAAAGCAATAATGAAAACCGAAAAGGCAAAGGGATTTGCCTTATGTGATGTTGCAGAGCCAACATTAAATAATAGTACGGATGTTAAGTTAAAAGTATTGAAAAGTAGTGTATGTGGTACGGACTATCATATTTACTCTTGGGATAATTGGAGTCAAAAAACAATTAATACTCCACAGATTAATGGTCACGAAGTATTAGCAGAAATTGTTGAGGTTGGTAGTGATGTGTCTAAATATAAAGTGGGTCAACTAGTTGTATGTGAAACACATATTTACTGTGGTACTTGTTATCAATGTCAGACAGGAAATGCTCATGTATGTGAAAATATGAGTATCCTTGGAGTTAATCAAGATGGGATTTGGTGTGAATATCAAGTTGTTCCTCAAAATATTCTTGTGGATGTTACAGGGATTGATCCGAAGTATGCTGGGATTATGGAGCCGCTTGGTAATGCAATTCATACACTAAGTTATAGTGATGTTCGTGGTAAAAATGTATTAATTAGTGGTGCAGGGCCAATAGGGGTAATGGCTGCTTATGTTGCAAAAATTAGTGGTGCTAGTACAGTTATGATTAGTGATTTTAATAACTATCGATTAGAGATGATTAAAGCAATGGATTTTGGAGCGAATATAATTGATTTAAATACAGAGGATATAAATTCTAGTGTAGAAACAATTACTAATGGTCAAGGAATTGATGTTGCAATTGAAATGAGTGGTAATGCAATGGCTCTTGATACAGCGATTAAATTGATCAATCCGGCAGGGGAGATTAATGTATTAAGTGTTTATCCACAAGATAAAATAGAAGTAGCAATGAATGATTTAGTGTTTAAAAATATAAAAATGCAAATGGTGACTGGACGTCGTTTATTTGATACTTGGTATGCTGCAAGTAGATGGTTACGTAATGGCATGCTAGAAGGTTCAAAGCTAGATCATGTAATTACGCATGAGTTTAAGATGGAAGACTTTGAGGCTATGTTCGAGGTTATGGAAACAGGTAAATGTGGAAAAATGATTCTAGACTTTACTTATTTAGAAGGAGCAGAATAATGGAACTATACAGTAGATTGAAAACTGAGTTAGAAACATCTAAACAAGCAAAAACATATAATTATATTAAAGTATTAAATTCACCGCAAGGTAGCGAAATTGAAATTGATGGGAAAAAATATTTAAATATGTGTTCGAATAACTATTTAGGTTTTGCAAATGATCAAGTAACAGTTGAAGCTGTGAAAGAATCAGCAGATTTATATGGTGTCGGTCCAGGAGCAGTTAGAACAATTTCGGGAACATTTAGTGTTCACCGTCGTTTTGAAGAGAGACTGGCGGAGTTTAAAGGTGTAGAAGCTGTGATTGTTGTCCAAAGTGGGTTCCAAGCAAATACAGGATTAATTCCAACTATTACAACAGCAGATGATTTAATAATTTCAGATGAATTAAATCACGCTTCAATTATTGATGGAGTAAGACTTTCAAAAGCCTCACGTGCTGTTTATAAACATTGTGATATGGATGATTTAAAGAGAGTCTTAGAATCTAAACAATCAGAGGTTAAAGGAAACATCTTCATTATTACAGATGGAGTGTTTAGTATGGATGGTGATATTGCTCCATTAGATGAGATTAATAAATAGCAAAACAATTTGGAGCATATACAATTGTTGATGATGCGCATGGTGAGGGAGTATTAGGTGACCATGGACGTGGATCAGTAGCTCACTTTGGACTAGAAGGACAAATTGATATTGAAATTGGAACTTTATCAAAAGCGTTTGGTATTGCTGGTGGATTTATTGGTGGTAAAGCCGAACTAATCGAATACTTAAATCAAAAGTCACGTGTATTTCTATTTTCTTCGGGTTTAGACATGGGATTATGTAATGCAGGGCTTAAGATTGTTGATGAACTAGAGGCTAGTGATGAACGTGTAAAAAAACTTTGGGACAATGCAACATATTTACAAACAAAGTTTACAGAAGGTGGCTATTCGATTGGAAATACAATGACACCGATTACGCCATTTATGGTTGGTAGTGAAGAGAAAGCAACAACTTTAACTAAAATGCTTTTTGAAGAAGGAATATTAGTTTCACCAATTATTTATCCTACTGTTGCAAAAGGTAAAGCAAGAATAAGATTAATGATTTCAAGTGTACACAGTAAAGAACAACTTGATGCTGCTTATGAAGCTGTTGTTAGAAATTATAATTTATTAAATAACTAGTTAATGCCCTTTATAGGGTATTTTCTTTTGCCATTAATGGAAAATATAGTATAGAATATGTCTTTGGTTTAGAAAACTTTTTTCTTAAATCGGGTACATCATGCAATATTTGTATTTTTTCCTCACTATACAGTAATTGTTTACATCTTAAGTGTTAAACAAGTTATAATATACGAGTTCAAAATAAGAGGAGGTTGAAGATGAATGAATTTACAGCATTACAAATGATATTCGCTGAGTTTGTAGGTACATTTGTATTAATTTTAATTGGTACCGGAACATGTGCAGCAGTGACTTTAGATAAGTCACCTGCAAAGGACAGTGGGTGGTTATTTATAACATTCGGATGGGGATTTGCAGTTCTTTCAGGAGCGCTAATAACAATACCAATATCAGGAGGTCATTTAAATCCAGCAGTTAGTTTTGCATTCTTATTAATGGGAGATTTAAGTATTGGACTCTTCATTGGTTTTGTTATTGCACAAATCCTTGGAGCAATCCTTGGAGCATTTATGGTTTATCAACTGTACTATGATTATTTCCAACAGAATGAAGATGGAGATTTAGTAGGTATTTTTGCAACAGGACCAACAATTGAAAATATCCCAAGAAACTATCTATCAGAGATTATGGGTACGTTCTTATTAGTATTATTTATTTTAGGAACAACATTATACACTGACTTAGCGCCGGTGTTCGTACCATTAGTAGTAGTAGCTATTGGTATATCACTTGGTAATATCACTGGATATGCGATTAATCCTGCCCGTGATTTAGGACCAAGAATTATGTATCATTTATTTGTGAAGCATCCAAATAAGGGGAGTTCTAATTTTGGATACCAACACGTTCCTGTGTTTGGACCATTAATCGGAAGTATGCTTGCAGTAGTAGTATTTATAATAATGATTTAAGGAGAAATATATGAAATATATTATGTCAATCGATCAAGGAACAACTTCAACAAGAGCTGTAATTTATGATCAAAATGCAAATGTTGTTTCAGTAGCACAAAAGGAATTTACACAACATTTTCCAAAACTAGGTTGGGTAGAGCATGATGCAAATGAAATTTGGATCAAAACTCTAGGAGTAATGGCAGAGGCTTTAATCAACAAGCAGATTGCTGCAACAGATATTGCAACAATTGGAATTACAAATCAACGTGAAACTACTGTTGTTTGGGATAAAAATACAGGAGAGCCAGTATATAATGCTTTAGTATGGCAATCACGTCAAAGTCAATACGTTTGTGAGCAATTAATTGAGGATGGTCACGAGCAATTATTTAAAGATAAAACTGGATTAAAGGTGGACCCTTATTTCTCAGGAACTAAAATTCGCTGGATTTTAGATAATGTTGAGGGGGCACAAGAGCGTGCTGATGCTGGTGATTTAATTTTTGGTACAATTGATACTTGGTTAATTTGGAAATTAACTGGTGGTCAGAGCCATGTTACAGACTATACTAATGCAGCGCGTACACTTTTATACAACATCTTTGATTTAGAATGGGATCAAGAAATTTTAGACATATTAAATATTCCAAGTACAATGCTTGCAGAAGTTAAACCTTCAAGTTGTAATTTTGGTACAACATTAGAAGCGCATTTCTTTGGTAATAAAGTTCCAATTACTGGTGTTGCTGGGGATCAACATGCAGCGTTATTTGGACAACTATGTTTTGAACCTGGTATGGTTAAGAATACATATGGAACAGGTTGTTTCATGTTAATGAACACTGGTGAAAAACCAATCAAATCAAACAAAGGGTTATTAACAACTATCGCATGGGGAATCGATGGTAAAGTTAATTACGCATTAGAAGGTAGTGTTTTTGTAGGAGGAAGTGCAATTCAGTGGTTACGTGATGGACTAGAACTTATTGAAAGTGCACCTCAGAGTGAAGAATGTGCATTAAATGCAAATGCGGATAGTGGAGTTTATGTAGTGCCAGCATTTGTTGGTTTAGGTACACCGTACTGGGATGCTGATGTTCGAGGTGCAGTATTTGGGCTTACTCGAGGTACATCTAAAAATGATTTTATTAAAGCTACACTTGAGTCAATTTGTTATCAATCTAGAGATGTAATTGATGTGATGATTGAAGAATCCGAAACTAAAATTCCAGTCTTACGAGTTGATGGTGGTGCAACATTAAACAACTTTATGATGCAATTCCAATCAGACATTATGAATGCAACAGTAGAACGTCCAGCAAATATTGAAACAACTGCATTAGGAGCTGCATTCTTAGCGGGTCTTGGTGTTGGAATTTGGAAAGATAAAGATGAACTTCTTAGTATTTGGGAAAAGCAAGCATCGTTCGAGCCCGGAATTGAGGAAGAGAAACGTACTGAGTTATATGATGGATGGAAAAAAGCAGTTAAAGCAACCCAAGTGTTTAAATAATGAAAAAGGGATTAGCTTCTAAAATTGCTCAAAATATAGTTAATGATTATTTGTGTTCAATGGAAAATGAGGGACGACAAAAATTACCAACTCAGAAGGAATTAGAGAGCCGTTATTTTGTTTCAAGAACAACTATAATTAAAGCAATTGATATTTTAAGAGAAGACAATATTGTCTTCTCAATTCAAGGTAAAGGGACATTTTTTACAGATGATCGCCTTTCATTATACTTAAAAGGAATCTACTCATATGATTATCAACTACTAAAGTCAGGTATAGAGATTGAGAATCAATTACTTTCAAGTAGAGTGTGCCATCCTAATGAAGAGGTAGCTAGAAATATGGGGATATCAAAAAAAGACTATGTAATTGAAATTATCCGTAAGAAAGTCGATGCTAATAGCAAGCGCGATTTAATTTTACAATGCAATTATTTAAATTATGAACGATTTAAGAATCTTGATACGAGCAAATTAAATAATGAGCGACTTTATTCTGTATTAGGTACTGATTTCGGTATGCGACTAACTAATGCGCGTGAGAAAATTATGGTTAGTCCTATTGATAAAAAGTATAGAGAATACCTTAATACAAGATATGGTACAGTTATGAAGATAGATAGAATTAGTTATGAAAAAAATCATATAGTTGAATATACTTATACATATCTGCTATCAAGTGAGTTTAAGTATGATGTAAATTTAAATTTGACAAATCCATTATTTTAAGAGGAGCCCAATTAATTTTGGGCTTTTTTTAAATACAAATTCGCAACTTGTATTTAAAATGAAAACTATTTCATAAATATCTTTGAAATGTATTAGAATTAAAGTATGGAGGTAATATGAAATATGATGTTGTAGTAATAGGAGCCGGAATAATTGGAAGTCTGATTGCTGATGATTTAGCAAAATATGATTTAAATATAGCAGTGATTGAAAAAGAAAGCGATGGCGGACTTGAGCAGTCAATGTCATCATCAGCTATAGTTCATAGTGGAATAGACCCTAAAGAAGGGACTTTAAAAGCTAAGTATAATGTTTTAGGAAATAAACTAATGGCTGAAAAATGCGCAAGCTTAAATGTTGAATATTTACAATGTGGAGGATATATTGTAGCCGAAGATGAAACGGGTCTGGAACACTTAAAAAAAATGAAAGAGCAGGGAATGAGTCGTGGGATCGATTGTACAATAATATCTAAAGAGCAATTAAATGAGTTTGAGCCTAATATCAACCCAGATATTAAATATGCACTATCAATGCCAACAACGGGAGTAATTTATCCAACGGAGTTAACAATTGCAGCTTTGGAACGAGCAATGATTAATGGAGTTCAAGTTTATTATGAAACTAGAGTACAAGATATTAATTATGAAAATGATACATATACAATATGTTGCAATAACCTGGAAATCGAAGCTAAATATGTTATTAATAGTGCAGGAATGTACAGTGACGAGATTGCTAAAATGACCGATCCAGATTTAATGGTAACTAATGTCCCAAAACGCGGTGAGTACTTTGTCACTAATAATATAAACCCGGTTGTTAACAGTGTAATTTATCCGGTGCCAACAGCAAATGGAAAAGGTGTACTTGCAGTACCGACAACTCACGGAAATGTATTACTCGGACCAAATGGAGTAATTCAAGAGGATAAAGAAGATGATTCAACACATACCGAAGATTTAAGTTTTGTTCAAAAAAATGTTGACCGTATATTAAATCAATTTCCACGTGATATTATCAAAACTTATGCTGGTCTTAGATCTAGCGGAAATAATGGAGATTTTTATATAGAAGCTTGTCATAAAACTTCAAACATGATTAACTTAATTGCGATTGACTCGCCTGGGATTGCCTCATCGCCTGCAATTAGTAATGAAGTGTGCTCGAGAATTGTTGCTCTAGCTAATGCGACACCTAAAGAAGAGTATGTTGAATTTAGAAGTCCGTATTTAGATTTAAAGAAATTACCGTTAGATCAACAAAATGCAATTATTAGTAATGAGCCAAAATTTGGGAAAATAATTTGTCGTTGTGAGCAGGTGTCTGAGGGAGAAATTAGAGCTGCTATTAGAAAAGAGAATGGTGCTAGAGATTTAACGGGAATTAAGTTTAGAATTAGACCAATGCTTGGAATGTGTCAAGGTGGATTTTGCGAGACTGAAGTTGTTAGAATTCTAGCAGATGAACTGGGGGTTCCGATCACAAGTATTAAAAGACGTGGTCACAACACCTTAATTCTAAAAGGAGGTAATGATGAATAAATATGATTTAGTAATAATCGGTGGTGGTGCTGCTGGAATGACTGCTGCAATAAGTAGTTATGATAACGGAGTTAGATCAATCTTACTGATTGAACGTGAAAACGAGCTAGGCGGGATTCTAAATCAATGTATTCACCTTGGATTTGGTTTACACTACTTTAAAGAAGAAATGAGTGGCCCAAATTATGCTAATAGATTAAAGCAAGAAGTTAAAAAACGTCCAGAAATCGAAGTTTGCTTAAATTCCTTTGTTGTAGACATTAATCGTGAAAAGCAAATTCTGATGTCTTCACCTGATGGTAAAGAGTGGATACAAGCAAGTTCAATTGTGCTAGGAGTTGGAAGTTATGAGCGTAATGCGAGTATGATTCGTTTACCTGGGAAAAGATTAAATGGAATTTATAATGCAGGTACTGCTCAAAAGTATATGAATGTATATGGAGCATTAGTCGGAAAAAAAGTGTTTATTTTAGGAAGTGGAGATATTGGATTAATTATGGCACGTAGAATGACACTTGAGGGAGCACAAGTTGTTGGTGTTGCAGAATTAATGTCATATTCAAACGGACTTATGAGAAATATAGTGACTTGTCTTGAAGACTTTGATATACCACTATATTTATCTCATACAGTGACAGGTGTTGAGGGAGATACTAACCTAAATGCAGTAACCATTTCAGAAGTAGATGAGCGAATGCAACCGATAGCAGGAACAGAAAAACATTTTGAATGTGATACCTTGTTATTAGCAGTAGGTTTAATACCTGTAACAGAATTAATGGAGAAACTAGAATTACCTGTTGATCCTCGAACAAAAAGTGTAATTATTGATTCAACATACCAAACAGAACTAGAAGGTGTTTTTGTTTGTGGAAATAGTTTGCATGTTCATGATTTAGTAGATTATGTTTCAAAAGAATCGGAGATTGTTGGTAAATATGTCAGTCAATATTTAGAAGGTAATTTAAAGAAAGAAAGTACTTGCATACAAATTGAAAATGGAGAGAATGTTGGTTATGTAATGCCGCAATCACTTAGCTTGGAAAATGCTGAGCGAAATCTTGAGTTGTTTTTCCGTGTGAGAAAACCAATGAAAGAATGTGAAGTAGTAATAACAGTGGATGATGTTGAAGTTAGAACATTTAAAAAGCAAGTTTTATTACCGGCTGAAATGGAAAGTGTTCGCTTACAAACCAAAAATGTAATGTCGACAAGTTCTAATATTAAAGTATTTGTAAGGGAGTAAAAATGGAAAAAGTATGTATCGTTTGTCCACGTGGATGTCACTTGAAGTATGAATACGTAGATGATCAATTAGAAGTAACAAACAATGGATGTAAGCGAGGCCCAGAGTATTTAGCACAAGAGCTAGTTGAGCCTAAAAGAATGTTAACAACAACAGTTACAGTTATAAATGGAGAGATACCAGTTGTTCCGGTCTATGCAAGTGAATATGTTAATAAAGAAGATGTTCCGGCGTTTATTGAAAGTTTAAAAAGTTTAGAATTAACAGCACCGATAAAATGCAATACAGAAGTTGTTACATCGATTAATGGTAAAGAAGTACATGTATATACGTGCCGCGACGTCGGCGCCTTATAGTTTCTATCTATCAAAATTTAACTATATTTGACCTACTCTTGTTGTATGTCTTTTTCAGTAATTTTAAGCATAAAATCTTTGCTAAGTAAATTTGAACGTCATAATTAAATTTGTCGGATAGTAGTTATCTAAAACTTGTAAAAAAACTGTAAATACGTTATAATATTGTAAAGTGAGGCATATGAAAAATATTATACCGAAGTTAGAAAAAATTAGTGTTGAACATGGGAATATGGGGTTATTAGCAAATTATCTTCTTAATTATGAAGGGAACTTATCAGAGTTGAAAGTTAAGGACATTTGTGATGATCTATATATTAGTGTTGCAAGTGCAACTAGACTTGCTAAACATATGGGCCTTAATGGTTTCAGTGAATTGAAAACATATCTTGCGATTGAGAAAACACAAAACAATATTTCTAATGCAAGTTATCAAAGTAGTGATGCTAAAGATTATTATAATACAACATGCATTGCATTAGATAATACTCTTAAGGTAATTGATATGGCAATTGTAGAATCATTAGCAATTTCTATTTTAGAAAGTACACGTGTTAATTTATTTGGAATTGGAGAAAGTAATTTAACGTTACAAGATTTTGGACATAAATTAAAAAGAATTGGATTTCTAGTTAACTTTCAAGCGGATGCTCATTTGCAATTTGTTGAAGCAAGTACATCTGACCAAAACACAGTTGCAATTGCATTAAGTTATTCTGGCCTATCAAAAGATGTATTAAATTGTATGCGCGTTAGTAAATCATCAGATGCTAAAACAGTAATGATAACAAGTAACGAATTGTTGGAAGAGGAATATATTGACAACTATTTGTTAATAGGAGGCAAAGAAGCAAGTAAACGTAGTTTTTCGTTTGAATCTCGAATCTGTACACATGCAATTTTAGATTTAGTTTTCTTGAAAATTTTAGAATTAAAACCGGAATTAAAATCTGTTAGTAATGCTAATCGATATCAATATATGGAAATGTAAGTTGAGTACTTAAATGTACTCAACTTTTTTGTAATATAAGTTATAATTTATGCATGGAGGAATAATGAAAGTTGGATTTATAGGATTTGGAAAAAGTGTACATAGATATCATATGCCTTTTATTAATGTGATACCAGAAATTGAAGTAGTAGGATACTATACGCGAGGAAGAAGTAAGTTTGAAATGCCCTATCCGGGAACAGAGGCATTACACCGTTTTGATACTTTAGAACAGTTACTTGAATCAGATGCAGAACTAATAATTATTTGTACATCAGTAAAGCACTTTGAATTTTGTGAAAAGGTTCTAAATGCTGGTAAGCATGCTTTATGTGAAAAACCATTATGTGATACTTTAGAACAAACTAACAAGTTATATCAGATTGCTAACAAAAATAATTTAGTTTTAAGTCCATATCAAAATAGACGTTTTGATAATGATTTTGTAACGGTCTTTGATGCGATTGAGAAAGGCCTTGTTGGAACAGTTGCAGAAATAATTAGTAATCACACTCAAGATAGGTTGGTAGCAACAAATGTAGAGTCAACAAAATACAATGGAATGGTATATGGTCATGCAGTTCATTTTGTGGATCAAATAGTCAGTAAGTATGGCCAACCTGAAAGTTTGATTTATGACATTACTAATCAACGAGATTATTTATTTGATGGGATTGGTAATGTAGATGATTATTATCACATTCAAATGATTTACCCGAATTTACGTGTGGGAGTAAATTTCAATGCAATTGCAATTAAAGAGCCGCCTCGTTTCATTGTATATGGAAGCGGTGGTACTTTAGAAAAGTATGGTATTGATAGCCAAGAATTATTTTTAAAGCAAAGTCGATATTTAGACGATGCTGAGTTCGGAACTTATCCACAGCAAGAGGTTGCCAAAATATACTATCCTGATGGGAGAGTTGAAAGTCATCAAACAGAAATTAAGTACTATGATCAATTTTATAAACAATTAATTGTTGCAATTAAAGACCAAGCTGAGTTACCGGTTAGTGAGTTTGAAGCAAAAGTTGTAATTAACATTTTAGAGACTATAGTAGAAGGAAAAGAGTACAAAAAGATATAGGAGAATAATGGAACAAATATTAAATTTCAGATTACTAGCAGATGGAGTTGAAAATAGGCAGGGAAAGAAAATATTCAATATATATCGTAGTGCGGATGTCTCGTCAGCTAATGCAGCAGATATTAATTGTTTAAATGAAATGTCAATCAATCATATTATTGATTTGCGTAGTTCAAGTGAAATCACGTACCTACTAGATACCAATGATATTAACATTATGAACATTGATATCATTGGTAATGGTAATCAAAACCTAGTAGATAAATATAGTGCTAATGAACTTGTAAATATCATGAATAATCTATATGAAAATGACTTTGTAAATACAGATGGTTTCAAAATGGAATTAGAATATATTAGTTCTTTAGATGGCCAAGCCTTTCTATTTCATTGTACAGCTGGTAAGGATCGTACTGGAATTACGGGAGCAATACTGATGTACCTATTAGATTTTGAATATGAAGACATTTGTGCAGAATATTTAAAAATAGATGAAGTACTTGTCAATGCTATGATGAATAAAGTTATGGCTCAATTTGAAGAGCATAACATCGATGTTGATATTGCATGTTTACGTGCAGTTGCATCAGTTAATCAAACATTTCTAGATTTATACATCCGTGGAATTAACAAACAATTTGGTACAGTTGAAAATTATATAAAAACTAAACTAGGCATTACTGAACAAATGATTGCTGAATTACGTACCAATTACTTAAGATAACTTTAACAATTTATTAAGATAGTCTTTACGCAAACTTAAAATACAATTTACAAAAGAAATTGTCAGTTATTAATATAATAGAAATGTAATCATTGTTACTATCCAAAATTTAATAACACTTTAACTATTGATTATAAGAAAACCCAGCTATTAATTAGCTGAGTTTTTTTTGTTATATACTTGAACTTCTTGTTCATTTAAAGTTTTGATTAGTAAGTAAGATATACCAAAGCCAGCAATGGCTTGGATAATCTGTCCTGGCGTAGTTGGTAACAACCAGATGAAGACAATTGTACTTGCAGTAAGGCCAGTCATAATACTAAAGAATCCACGTCTAAAGTATTTGAATAATAAAGTGAAACACTTGGCAGCAATAATACTTCCAATAATTGCAGCTAATAAATAAGCTCCATATTGAACTGGGTAACTTGAAATTTGTGAAGAGAATAAAATATAGTCTTCAAAGAAACCACCAACAATTAATATATTCGTCCCACTGATTCCCGGTAAGATGGCAGTAACACCAGCAACTAATGACACTAAAAAGAATTTTAAAATGTATGATGCTGAATTATAATCTGTTGCATCAATGTCGATAACAGCTTCGTTTGCATTAAATAAAATAAGCGCTACTAGAAAACCTAGTACAACATAAACATATTTAATATGATATTTTTTCCCGACCTCTTCATTAACTTTAGTTTCATTCCAAAGAGTTGGAACCGAAAAGATTACTAAACCAATGAAAAGAAATCTTAGTAGGTACTCAATACTTTCCCCATATGATACTAGGAATTTTGCATATAGTAAACTTGAAAATAATGATCCAAGTCCAATAATAATTGGCAATTGTCCGTGTTCGATAATCCCTGTAAGAATCTTTTTGAAAGAAGGCATACGATTAAAGACGCTTTCAACTAAGCTATTTATATCTTCTGCAAGATGTTCAGATATACCAAAGATTGCAAAGATGGTACCTCCCGAAACACCAGGTGTGATAGCGGTCAATCCAGAAATGAATGAGATTGCTATATATCTTAAAATATGCATTTATTACCTCCTTGAAATAAGCTCTGTAAATAATTATACCATTATTTATTCAAAATGAAATAGAGTTTTGGTTTTGTGCAAAATTTATCACATATAATTGAGTTCTTTGCAACTTTTTTCACACATGTAGAATATTGGTGCAAAAAGTTGCAAGTGTCATAATGTTTTTGTTATAATATAAGTAAGGGGGAGCTATGCAAATATTAAAAGAATTTGAATTTAAAAACTATGAAAATGACCTATTCTCAAATGAAGGTAAAATCTCATTTACAGAGGGAGAAAAAATTGAGATTGATAGTCGTGGAAAATATATTGTTCCTGGTTTTATTGATCAACATATTCATGGTGCTGGAAATATTGATACGATGGATAATGCCGGTATTGATACAGTAAGTGAAATATTATTACGAGAAGGTACAACATCATATTTACCAACAACAATGACATATGATTTAGATGTAGTTAAAGAAATAATTGATACTTTGGCTAATTATGATGGAGATACAGGTGCAAACATTTTAGGGGTACACGTTGAAGGACCATTTATTGAAGGTGTAAAATTTATTGGTGCTCAGAACAAACAGTACGTAAGAAAACCTAGTCGTGAAGATTTAGCAAAATTAAATGAAACTAATTTTGTAAAGATGGTTACATATGCTCCTGAACTTGATGAAAACTTTGAAATGACTGAGTACATGAGCGAAAATAAAATTGTTGGGTCAATTGGTCACAGTGGTGCAACGATGAGTGAAGCTGAAGAAGCAATTAAACATGGTGCTTGTTGTTTTACGCATTTACACAATGCTTGTACAGGGCATCACCACCGTAACCCGGGAATCGTAAGTGCGGCATTAGCAAATGATGAAGTTGCCGAACTTATTGTTGATGGTATTCACATTCACCCAGATAGTGTACGTATGACATATAATGTTAAAGGTAGTGATGGAATAATTTTAATTACTGATGCTATGCGTGCTAAAGGAATGGATGATGGTGAGTATGACTTAGGTGGTCAAACAGTATATAAAACTGGTAGTGAAGCTCGTTTGGAAAATGGGGCATTAGCTGGTAGTGTATTAGTTATGAATCAAGCAGTAAAAAATATGCATGAGTTTAGTCGTTGTAGTTTAGCTGACGCAGTTAAGATGGCAAGTTACAATCCGGCTCAAAACTTAGGGATTGAAAACAAAGGTATTATTAAAGACGGTTATGATTTTGATATTACAGTATTAGATGAAGATTTAAATGTAGTCGAAACATATGTTAACGGTATTAGAAAGTGGAGGAAATAAAATGAACATTCATATTATGAAAGATACAGATTTAATCGCAAGAGAGGCTTCAAGACATTTTATTGAAGTATTACAAACTAAAGAAAATCCAGTGTTAGGATTAGCAACTGGTTCATCACCAATCGGGATGTACAACTATTTAATTAAAGCATTTGAAAATGATGAGATTTCATTTAAAGATGTAACAACATTCAACTTAGATGAGTATGTAGGTATCCGTTACGATCACCCACAAAGTTACTACACGTTTATGAACGAACACTTATTCAAACATGTAGATATTGTAAATAAAAACATCAATCTACCTAAAGGTGACGCAAATGCAATTGCTGATTACCAAGAGTTATTAGATGCAAATAAGCGTGATATTCAAATTTTAGGTATCGGAAGTAATGGTCATATTGCGTTCAATGAACCAGGGACTAGTTTCGATCAAACAACATTTGAAGTTGAATTAGATGAAGGTACTCGTGAAGATAACAAACGTTTCTTCTCTGATATCTCAGAAGTTCCAACTCATGCAATTACAATGGGATTAAAAGATGTAATGAACAGTGAGAAGATTGTGTTAATTGCGATTGGTAGTAGTAAAGCTGAAGCAATTTACAAGATGATTAAAGAAGACGCAAACCCAAGTTTACCTGCTTCAATCTTAAAGAGTCATCCAAATGTAGAAGTGTATTTAGATGAAGAAGCAGCAAGTTTATTAATTAACTAATTAAAGAGCTATATGCTCTTTTTAAAAAAAATGCCAAATGTAAAATTAAAGTAAATAAAAGTGTTGACAAATAATTGGCACTGTAGTATGATATATTCAACAAAGCGAAAGGAAGTGGTATTATGTTAAACAAAATTACAAAATTAAACACTATGATGGAAATGATGTTAAACGACAATTTAATATCATTTCTAGCATAAGATATCTATAACAAGAGTCGAACTGATAGAAATTTCTATCATATTTGACTACGTATAAAATCCTAAAGAGGACGTCGAACATGACGTCCTCTTTTTTTTGTTATAGAGAAGGAGAGAGATGATTAAATTAAGAAATGTATCCAAGCAATTTGGTAATAAACAAATAATAAGTAATTTAGATTTAGATATAAATCAAGGAGAAATAGTAGGTTTGATTGGTTTGAGTGGAGCCGGTAAAAGTACACTACTTAGAATTATAAATAATTTAGAACAAGCAACGAGTGGGGAAGTTATTATTAAAGATAATATTAAATTTGGATTTATCTTTCAAACCTTTAACTTAGTCAATTCATTAACAGTTCGTGACAATATAAAGCTAGCATTAGTTAATTCAACTTTTACTGAAAGTGAGAAAGAAACTAAAGTTATAGAAGTATTGAATCTCGTCGGACTTGAAGCATATATTGATTCAAAACCGAAGGAATTAAGTGGTGGTCAGAAGCAACGTGTTGGTATCGCAAGAAGTTTAATTGCTGATGTGGATGTGTTGTTATGTGATGAAGCAACAAGTGCATTAGATCCATTTACTGCAAATGAAATAATAAATTTACTTGGTGAATTAAATAAAAAACTCGGGTTAACAATTGTGTTTGTATCTCATCAACTAGAAATCGTTAGAGACTTTTGTGATCGAATTGCAATTATTGATAACGGAGTATTATGTGAAGTGGATACAACGATAAATGTATTTTCAAAACCGAAATCAAACATATCAATTAAATTGTTAGGGAACGTACTAGGGTTTGAACGTTACTTAGATGACCCTACAATTGGCTTAATAACTTGTTACTCAAAATCAGAAATTAAAGACTGTTATACTGCACTTTTGGAGAACAATGTGGACATTGAAGCTACATATCAGCATCATACAAAGCAAGGTGTATTTGCTCACTTCTTTATTCGAAGTGCAGAACAGATTGCAGGTTATGAAATTAGGAGGATAAATGGATTATAATCAATTAGTTACAGCCTTAGGTGAAACAATCTACATTACTATTATTGTTAGTATATTAGTTTTTTTACTTGGACTAATAATTGGAGTATTACTATATAGTTTACAAACAAAAGAATTAATAGGAAGCGCGCGAATGTACAAGCTTGTGAGTGGAATCGTAAATGTACTTAGAGCAATTCCGTTTATTATATTACTAATCTTATTGATGCCCTTTACAAATTTGATAGTTGGGAAAATAACAGGTGCTAATGCAGCGATACCAGCGTTAGTAATAAGTGTTGCACCGATGTTTGCAAGACTAGTCGAAAATACACTACTGGACTTACCACAAACTTTATTAGAACTAGGGATAGTTTTAAAACTGAAGAAGTTACAAGTTGTAACTAAAATCTTATTAAAAGAAGCATTTCCAGCAATACTAGGAAACTTTACAACAGTAGTTATAGCAACAATTGGTTACTCAGCAATGGCCGGAGTAATCGGAGCAGGTGGGCTTGGATCATTTGCTTATACATATGGATTTCAAAGAAACAATCAATTAGCAATTTGGAGCTCAACAATACTAATACTAGTCATTGTATTTATTGTAGAGATTGTAAGTAAAAAAATTATAAATAAAATCGATTATCGATAAAACTAGGAGAAAAGATGAAAAAGAGAAATTTTACATTAGGATTATTAATAACATTAGGATTAGCAGGGTGTTCAAGTGGAACAGATACAGATAATGTAATTACGGTAGGAGCAACTAGCGTTCCACATGCTGAGATTTTAGAGCAGGCCAAACCATTGGTAGAAGACGCAGGGTATGAACTAGATATTCAGGTTTTTGATGATTACATCTTGCCGAACAAAGCATTACAGAATGGTGACTTAGATGCGAACTACTTTCAACACCAACCATATTTAGATGAACAAATTGATGAGTTTGGATACGACTTTGTAAGTGCTGCAAATATTCACGTTGAACCAATCAATGTATACTCTCAAAAATATACAAGTCTAGATCAAATTGAAGATGGAGCAACAGTGTTAGTATCTAATTCAGTATCTGATCAAGCAAGAATTTTAGCTCTATTTGCAGAAAATGATTTAATTACAATTAAAGAAGGTGTTGATCCAAAATTTATCACATTTGATGATATTGAGTCAAACCCACATAACTTACAATTCGATGCAGATTATGAAGCATCATTACTACCATCAATTTACAATAATGGTGAAGGTGATTTAGTGGCGATTAATACTAACTATGCGTTAGCGGCTGGTTTAGATCAAAGCGAGTCAGTACTAACTGAAAGTGAAGATAGTGAATATGCAAACGTATTAGCTGTAAGAAGTGAAGATGCAGATAGCGAAAAGACAGAAGTATTAGTTGATGCATTAACTAGTGATGAAATTGTTGACTTTATTAATGAAGAGTACGATGGGGCAGTAATTCCAGCAAGTAACTAAAAATGTGCTAAAATTATACTTGGAAAGAAGGTAATATAATGTTAATTTTATTTATGTTATCGTTTTTAATAGGATTGAGTACAGGTATAATTACATTTATATTTGGAACGGGATTAAACTTAATTTCAAACTTTATCATTCTCGCGTTTCCATATAATTTAGTATTGTTACCATTAGTCGGATTACTAACGATTGTATTACGTGATCGATTTAAATCTGAGGTTAATGGAAGTATGCCGAGAATATTTCATGCAACAAGAAAAGATGATGAATTATCAATTTTGATAATTCCTTTTCAATTTCTAACAACTTGGTTTGCCCATTTAGCGGGTGCAAGTGTTGGGCGTGAAGGAGTAGCTGTACAATTAGGAGCAACAACATCAAATGTAATTGCTACTAAGTTCCCAGATCTTGATAGAACGGTAATGACAAGAATCGGGATGGCTGCAGGTTTTGCAGGATTATTTGGGACACCACTCGCAGCGACAGTTTTCTGCTTTGAAGTAACAAAGAAAAAAGCTATAAAATTAGAAGTGCTAGGAGCAACTCTGATTGCTACATTTACTGCCAATATTATTTCAGCAGCACTAGGGCTTAATCACTTCCATGTTGAAACTGTATTTAAAATGTTCACGTTTAGAGAAATGATTTTCTTTATTTTCTGTATTTTAGCGTTTGCTACAGTCGGACACTTATTTGCATTACTTCTTGCACGTGCTAAAGATGCTAATAATAACTTTAAAATAAATGATTATCAAAAAGTGTTTATATTAAGTGTTATCGGTGCATTATTAATTTATATAATTAATGATGGACGTTATATGTCACTTGGAACTAATATTATCAATGATGCATTTTACAACCCACAAAATATCCATGGTTTAGATTTTGCATTTAAGACACTATTAACAGTTTACTTTGTTAGTATTGGGTTCCAAGGTGGAGAAGTAACTCCGTTATTCGCCATCGGCTCGAGTTTAGGAGTAGTGTTAAGTTACATCTTTGTATTGCCATATCAGATAGTAGGGGCGATAGGCTATGCATTTGTGTTTGGAAATGCGACTAATGCTTACTTTGCATCTGCGGTCCTAGTAATAGAAGTATTTGGTTTTGCGGTAATGCCATATGCGTTTATTGCGTTAGTGATAACTTTATTTATTAGAAATGATTCACATACAATTTATCCAAATTTAGATTGGGAATAAAAAATAGCATATAGCCTACGGAAGTAAATGGCTATATGCTATTATGTCTTTAATAAACATGTAGTATCCTGTTTTAGTTTTTACATCGATTGCTAAAACAGTAGTATTGAATTCGGAGATTGATTTCATAATTTGAAGTTGCTGACGGATTGTTTGTTCAGTAATGTGATTACTATTAAAAGAAACAAGTTGCAATGATGATTCGTAATCATGAATCAATTTAGCAACTTGTTTCTCTTTTTGAACTAGACTCTTGCGCAAATGTTTTGCTCGATTTAAATCGAAGTCAGACTCTAGCTCAAAGCTATCATCTATTACTAAACTATAAAAGTGAAGTAGACGATCGAAATAACTCAAATTAGAATCCTAAATAGAATGCTAATCCAATAATTGCGATAAATGTAATAAAACTAATTACACGTGCAACTTTGAATTTAAATTTTTGAGTTTTGTGACGTAACGTTTCCATACCGAAGTATCCACCGATTGCACCACCAATAACCATTAATGTAACTAATGCTTGTTCACTAATCCTCCATTTATCTTTTTTCGCTTTTCTCTTATCAATTGCAAATGTAAAGAAAGTTACAATGTTAATAATAATAAGATATACGAATACTAAACCTAAAATTACCATAATTCTCCTTTGTTTCAAATTTTCAATAGTATTTTAACATAAGTTGATTATTTTAATTAATTTAAATTAGCATAAGAAAATTCCCCACAATAATTAATTACTTGTTATAATAGATAGGAATGCGAAAAATTATTTATAAAAATGTATAAGGAGATTGACATGGCAAACATTAAATCAGCTAAAAAAAGAGTTAAGACTAGTGAGAAAGCTAGATTAAGAAACAAAAGTAAAAAGACTGCAATGAGAACTCAAATGAGAAAATTAGAAGAAATCATTGCAAACGGAACTAAAGAAGAAGCGTTAGTACAATACAACGTAGTATCTTCTAAGTTAGACCGTGCAGTTGGAAAAGGTTTAGTACAAAAAAACTATTCAGCTCGTCAAAAATCTAACTTCATGAAAAAAATCAATGTAATGTAATTAATTAAGTGGCCCTCCGTTGGATGGCTACTTTTTGTTATTTTTTATAATATAAAGAAAAATTAAGGACTAAAATGAAACGACAAAATATTAGAAACTTTTCGATCATTGCCCACATTGATCATGGTAAAAGTACACTTGCTGACCGTATCTTAGAAATGACTGATACAGTGGCATCACGTGACATGCAAGCCCAACTATTAGATAGTATGGAATTGGAACGTGAGCGTGGAATTACGATTAAATTAAATGCAGTGCAATTATCATATAAAGCCAAAGATGGAGAAGAATATATTTTCCACTTAATTGATACACCAGGTCACGTAGACTTTAACTATGAGGTATCAAGAAGTTTAGCAGCATGTGAGGGTGCTATCTTAGTAGTAGATGCTGCGCAGGGAATTGAAGCGCAAACACTAGCAAACGTATATTTAGCAATTGAAAATGATCTTGAAATCTTACCGGTAATTAATAAAATTGATTTACCGGCAGCAGATCCAGATCGCGTAAAAGCTGAGATTGAAGAAGTAATTGGTTTAGATACAGATAATGCAGTTTATGTATCAGCTAAGAGCGGACTTGGAATTGATGAATTATTAGAAGCAATTGTAGAGTGGATTCCTGCTCCAAAAGAACCTGAAGAAACTGAACTTAAATCTTTAATTTTCGATTCATACTTTGATCCATATCGTGGTGTAATGATTTCAACACGTGTTATGAGTGGGGAGATGAGAAAAGGAGACCGCATCAAGTTCATGCAAACTGGTAAAGAATACGAGATTGTAGAGCTAGGTGTAAATACTCCGGTTGAAATGAAAAAAGATAAACTTGTTGCCGGTGAAGTAGGTTGGATGTCTGCATCAATTAAAGATATTGGTGATGTTGCAGTAGGTGATACTATTACCCAAGCAAACAATCCAGCTTCTGAACCACTTGATGGTTATAAACCAATGCAACCAACAGTATATTCGGGGTTATATCCAATTGATACTGCTAGATATAACGATTTACGTGATGCATTAGAAAAAATGAAACTTAGTGATTCATCATTAGATTTTGAACCTGAAACATCACAAGCACTTGGATTTGGTTTCCGTTGTGGATTCTTAGGATTATTACACATGGAAATCATCCAAGAACGACTAGAGCGTGAGTTTAACTTGGAACTTATCGCAACTGCACCATCTGTAATTTACGAAGTATTATTAACTAATGGGCAAAAAATCATAGTTGATAACCCGAGTAAAATGCCAGAACGTGTAAATATTGACAAAGTTGAGGAACCATTTGTTCGTGCAACAATTATGGCCCCAGATGACTATGTTGGTAGCATTATGGATTTATGTCAACGTAAACGTGGTATTTACCAAAATATGACATACTTAGATCAAAAACGTGTAAGTATTGTGTATGAAATGCCATTAGCAGAAATCGTATTTGATTTCTTCGATCAATTAAAATCAAAAACACAAGGGTATGCATCATTTGACTATGAGATTATTGGTTACCGTGCTGAAAAACTTGTAAAAGTAGATATTTTATTAAATGGTGAAGTAGTAGATGCTTTAGCAACCATTATGCACACTGACTTTGCTCACCCACGTGGTAAAGTAATTTGTGATAAATTAAAAGAAATTATTCCTAGACAACAATTCGAAGTTCCAATTCAAGCGGCAATCGGAAACAAGATTGTGTCTCGTACAACAATTAAAGCAATGCGTAAAAATGTACTTGCAAAATGTTACGGTGGGGATGTTTCTCGTAAGAAAAAACTTCTTAACAAACAAAAAGAAGGTAAGAAAAGAATGAAATCAGTCGGAAGTGTTGAGATACCTCAAGAAGCATTTATCTCAGTTCTTTCAGTTGATGAATAATAAGGAGGCTATATGGCAAACTTTAAATATGATAGATTAGCAGAAGAATTAAAAATGAAATTAAACCAAATTATTAGTGAAAGATTTGATGACTTGAATTTCGTTACAGTTGTTGATGTTGAACTTACAAAAGACTTAGGTGATGCTAAGGTTTATGTACAGTGTTTAACTGATGGTAGTGAAGAATTCGTTATTAAATATTTAAATGGTAAAAAGGGTTTCTTAAAAAGAGAAATTTCTAAGCAAGTTAAAATGCGTAAAGTACCTAATTTAATCTTCAAATATGACCACAGTTTACAAAACTATAATCGTATTGATGAATTATTAAACAAATAGGAGAAATATGAAAATCAAAATTGGTCATTCTAAGGATGTACACCGCTTAGCAAAAGGGGAAACTCTTTTTCTAGGAGGTATTCAAATTGAACATGAAATGGGATTAGTTGGTCATTCTGATGCAGATGTATTGCTTCATGCAATTACGGAAGCAATTATTGGGGCAATGGGAATGGGTGATATCGGTCATTTCTTCCCAGATACTGATCCGAAATTCAAGGGCGTTGACAGCAAAGTTTTATTGGCTCATGTTATTGAAGTTATGAATCAAAATGGATATCAAATTGGTAATATTGATAGTACTATTTTTGCAGAACGACCAAAGATTGGTCCGCATATTGAAAGTATGAAAGCAACAATATCTACAGTTTGTAATATTGACGCAGATGATGTTAATGTTAAAGCAACGCGTGGTGAAAAAATGGGATTTGTTGGAAGAGAAGAAGGTATGGGTGCAGAAGCAGTTGTACTTCTAATTAAGGAGTAAAATGAACAGAAAGATTTTAGTGTTACTAGTATTAATCGGACTCTTTGCAGTAATTGCAGTTAGTGGCTATGCATTAGTAGCAGGTGTTTTTGAAACTGAATCTGAAGTAGATTCAGAAGTAAGTGATGTAAATTCAGAAGTAAGTTCTGATGTCTCTGAAATTAAATCTGAAGAAGCATTAAAAGATCCAAATGAAGGTGTGGATACTGTAGTTTCTGAAACTGCAGATACTACAGAAGTCGAAGGAGATCCAGAAGCTGAGTTTGACGATAATGGTGTTCCTCGTGCAGAGAGTACATATCTTGATGATGACCATGACACAATTGCCAACTTCTATGATATCTGTCCTGGAGTAGATGACTTTAGTGATGAGTGTGAGACTGATGCTTACAATAATGATGAAACTGAAGAGGTTGAAAGTGTTTCAACTGCACCAGTGGAAACAGAGTATGATAATAACGGAGATTTAAGAGAAAATAGTAAATACTTAGATGATGACAGTGATACGATTGCCAACTTCTATGATATCTGCCCTGGAGTAGATGACTTTAGTAGTGATTGTGATACTGACGCTTATAACTAATAAAATATAAATAACCAAAGTAAATGAATGTGATTATGAAAATAATCACATTTTTTAAAGATTAGGAGAAATATGAAAATTAATATAATTGGAGCTGGACTGGCTGGAACAGAAGCGGCTTGGTACTTAGCTAATAACGGTGTTAAAGTTAAATTATATGAGCAAAAACCGGAAAATTACTCACCTGCTCACTCTAGTGAAGGATTTGCGGAGTTAGTATGTTCTAACTCATTACGTTCAAATGACTTGAGTAATGCAGTTGGAGTACTAAAAGCGGAAATGAAAATGTTCGGTTCTTTAGTAATGGAAGCTGCAGAAGCAACTGAAGTTCCAGCTGGAGGGGCCTTAGCAGTTGACCGTGAACTTTTTAGTGAGTATATCACTAATAAAATTAAAGGTCATGAAAATATTGAAATAGTATACGGTGAAGTGACTGAAATTGCTGATGACGAATTAACAATAGTAGCAAGTGGACCACTTACAAGTGATAGCTTAGCAAAAGAGATTGCACGTATTTTAGGACAAGATTATTTCTATTTCTTCGATGCAGCTGCACCAATTATTGCTAAAGAATCAATCGATATGAATAAAGTGTATTTAAAATCTAGATATGACAAAGGGGAAGCAGCATACCTTAACTGTCCAATGACAAAAGAACAGTTCTACAAATTCTATGACGAATTAGTATTAGCTGAATGTGTAGAACAAAAAGACTTTGAACAAAATGTTTTTGAAGGTTGTATGCCGATTGAAGTAATGGCAAAACGTGGAATTAAAACAATGTTATTTGGACCATTAAAACCAGTTGGTTTAGAAACACCGGATGGAGAAACGCCATATGCCGTAGTTCAATTACGTCAAGACAATGCATCAGCGTCATTATACAACATGGTAGGATTCCAAACTCACCTTAAATGGCCAGAACAAAAACGAGTTTTCGGTTTAATTCCGGGGTTAGAAAATGCAGAGATTGTACGTTATGGTGTAATGCATAGAAACAGTTATATTAATGCCCCAACTTTATTAACATGTGCAAATGAATATAACAATAACCCTAATGTTATGTTTGCTGGTCAAATTACTGGTGTTGAAGGATATGCTGAAAGTGCAAGTAGTGGTATTTTAACAGCTGTTCAAGCTCTTCGTAAATTAGAAGGTAAAGATGTAATTAAATTCCCTCATGAAACTGCGATGGGGGCATTGAATCATTATATTACTAATGCTTCTCCGAAAAACTTCCAGCCAATGAATGTTACGTTTGGTATTATTAAAGATTTAGGTTACAAAGTTCCGAAAAAAGAAAAGAAACAACATTATGCAAATCGTGCTTTAGAGACAATGGAAAGTTTCATTAATGAGTCACTTAAATAGTTATTTTAATTACTTAGAAGTTGAGATGAATTTCTCAGAGCATACTTTGCATAAGTATCAATACGTATTAGAAGATCTAAATAAATTTGCAGATATTATTTTCAAAGATATCGATGAACTTGATATATTAGATTTAAAGCAGTACTCTATGCAACTAGTTGATAAGAAATATGCAAGAGCAACTCAAGCTCAAAATATATCAATTTTAAAAAGTTATTATAAATATTTATTACGTGAACAAATTATTGAGCATAATCCGGCTAATGGCCTAGTATATCCCAAAAAGAGTGTTAGGTTACCGAAGGTATTATATGAAAGTGAATTATTTACATTATTTGATTCAATTGACACAACAAAGAAATTTGGTAAAAGAAACTTAGCAATCCTTACAGTTCTCTACAGTACTGGAATGCGTATAAGTGAACTTGAAAGTTTAGAAGTTAATCAATTCATTGATTTTCATAAAACAATAACAGTTATTGGAAAAGGAAATAAAGAGAGGCTTGTACCGCTTAATGATTACACTTATAAACTAGTTCGCGATTACATTGACTTTGAACGAGATCAATTATTAAAAAATAATGACAGTAAATATTTATGGATTAATAATCAATCAACAAGATTATCAGCTAGAGGTATACGTTATATTTTAGATGACATCGTTAATAAAAGTGCATTGTTAATAAAAGTATCACCTCACACCCTGCGTCATAGCTTTGCTAGTCATTTACTAAACGCAGGAATGGACATTAGAATGGTTCAGGAACTACTAGGTCATGAATCCCTCGCAACAACAGAAGTATATACTCACTTAGACACTAATATGTTAAGTGCTCAGTATAAAAAATTAAATTTAAGGAGATAAATTGGTTTCATCATTATTTCATTTTGCAATCAATATGCTAATTATGTTTGCAGTCGTTTACGGCTTCCACATCATTGGACAAATTGCAAATAAAAAATTCTTTAATGAAAAATTTAAGTACTCGATGCCGATAGGTTTTGCATGGTTTATGATTACATTCCAAATCTTAAGTTTTCCATTTATTTTATATCAAACTAGGTTTAGTTTGTTTTTACTTGCATTTGCTGGTTTTGGATTTTTATGGTTATTATATATATTCCTAAATAGATCTTTTATCAACTGGAAAATAACAGTTGGTAAGTTTCCGCTAATCGCAATGTTAGTATTATATGTTTTCTTTATTCTATTTACACGTTCACGTGTATTTAGTGACAGTTGGTTATATTCTGCAATGATTACATCAACTATTGAGAATAATTTAATTTATTCTCACAACGGAACTTTATCAAATGTGCAATTAACGATAATGCATCACCGCTTTGAATCGTACTATTTATGGCAAGCTGTTTTATCAATGTTATTTACAGGTAAATATTTAATTGCATTAATAACAGAGTATAAGTTATTCGATAGTTTTCTAATTGTTCTATCATTTATGGAACTCGGTCATCAGTTTAAATTTAGTAAGTTTAAAAGTGGATTATTTGCGTTTGCAATCTTCAGTTTCTTAACTGCACAAAGTATCTTTTTGGATCTTTCTCCATTTCAAACTAGTGAACCACCAGTTCAGTTATTCCAAATTAGTACTGGAACAGCATTATTTCATTATTTCATGATTCCATTTGCAATTATCTACTTAAAGATTGAAGACAAGCTTACAATTAAACAAAAAAACATTTATTTAATTGGGATGTTAATAACGTTTAGTAGTATTTCAACAACGTTTTATTACACAATGCCTTTATTCTTTATCACAATTCTGACTATAAAACATTTAATTAACAAGAAGCGTGATCCGCAAATTATGCTTTCGTTCTTTCTTTGTTGGTTAATAATTATTGCAAGCTTTTTAGGATTTGCAACAATGCGTTTATCAATTGTTATATTATTTGCTGTTATATTCCTTGCGCTTACTAAAGTGTGGATGATAATTTATAAAAAAATGTCAATTAAAACGATAAACGTTATTAGTTACTTTATGCTAGTGGCTTACTCGATAATTGGAGTATTATTATTCAATCCGTTAGTTTTTGCGAATCATAATTTTACAACTGATAAACAAGCGTTACGTTTATATAATATTACTGTAAATTTAGGAAATGGTGACTATGACAAGGTTATCTTGCCAATCTTATTTTTAGTATTTATGATTACAATGTTAATTGTTATTTTTACTTCGAATAAATTTAGAGTTTATGCAAAATATATTGTTGTTTATAGTTTCTACTTTTTAAACCCATTCGCATTAACTTTATATGTAACAATTGGGATTGAACCTGTTATTTCAAGAATATTTGCTTTTACATTCATTGGTTATTTAATTGTTATTTGTGCATTCAGTTTATCAAAGAATGTTATTGTCAAATTTATGGTTATGCTATGGGCAACTATAGCTTGTATACAATTGCTTTCGGATGTTAATCAAGGTTGGGCAGATAAGCGTTATCAGATGAAGATGATTAACAGTAACTTTGAAAATTTAGCTTCATATGATTTTGAACCAAACTCATTTGTGACATTTGATAATATTAACTATACAGATGGTACTGAAGTTTACTATACAGGTATCAATAAAATTGTTGTACTAAATCCTAGTTTAAGTTGGAGTCCAGATGTGAAAACATGTACACAGCTTGACTATTCAGAAAAATACCGTGGTCAATATGATCACTGTTATACAATTTATAAAAAGGATAAAGCCGAAGACTTGCAATACGTTTACGAAACGGATGAGTTTTTAGTGTATAAAAACTTTTAATTATGCTATACTTAAGTTTAGTAGATAGGAGAATATATGTTTGATTCTAAAAAAGTTTATGAGATATATGGAATAAGTGGATTAACAATGCCATATATATGGCTAGCGATATATATATATTTTCATTACGTTATAATAGGCTTATGGTTTGCAAGCCCAGGTTTTGTTGAATATATTTCACTTATTGTTCATATTGTCTTAACAGTAATTGCAATTATTTTCTCACATAAAGTATTAATGTGGGCTGCAAATCATAAAGATACAGGAGCAGTAGCTAACTTCTTCTCAGCAATTATTCGTAAGATGTGTGATTCGCCAATTGAACTAATTTCAGGTGTAGTTGAACCAATTATAAATGAAGAATACGAAACTTCAACAAAAATCATTAAATTTGTATTTTATTTATTATATACGTTACTATCTGTATTCATTGGTTACATTATCTTCATTATCGTAGCCATAATTTATTTAGTAACATTTTATATAGAAAGAAAGTCTGACGAAAGTTAGACTTATTTTTTTTTAAATTTAATACTTGAATAATTGTTCAACTGTGTTATACTATACTTGAAGAGGTATTCAAGTGAGGGGAGATATGAAAACATATATTATAGAAAATGTCGATTGTGAAAGTTGTGCAAGGAAAATAGAAAAACATATTGAAAGAAATACAGAAGCGACCGAAGTTCATATTGATTTGATATCGAACAAACTATTAATTAATGATGAAGAAGTTTCGGATAAGCAACTGACTAAAATTGTAAACCAAGTAGAAGATGGAGTAGTAATTCGAAATAAAAATAACCAAGAAATAGGCGACCAAACAAAACTTGATATAGAATTATTTAAAATGATAATCAGTTTTGTTATGTTGATTACCGGGTTTTTATTTCAGTTTCCGCTCCTATATCTAATAGGTTATATAATTGTTGGTTATTCAGTTGTTCGCTTGGCGTTTAAAAACATAATAAATCATCAGTTCTTTGATGAATACTTTTTGATGACAGTAGCCACTTTTGCAGCAATTAGTATTGGCCAGTTATCAGAAGCACTTGCAGTTATGTTATTTTATAGCGTTGGTGAATATATACAAGGTAAAACTTTAGATAAAACTAAAGAGTCAATTACGAGTTTAGCAAAATTGAATAGTCGATCAGCAAATCTAGTTACAGAAAATGGAACTAAAGAAGTAAATGTTGAGAGTTTAAGAGTCGGCGACTTAATTAAGGTAACTCAAGGTGAACGCATAGCGGTCGATAGTAAACTAAAATCAAAACAGACTTATGTAGATACATCACATATTAGTGGAGAGAGTAAGCCGATTTTCTTAAGTGAAGATGATTTAGTTTATGGTGGTAGTGTTAATACAGGGGATGAAGCGCTGTTTGAAGTAGTTGCAACGAGTGATGATTCAATGGGAGCAAAATTAATTGAACTTGTTACATATGCCCAAGCCAAGAAAACCAAAACGGAAAAATTTATTACTAGATTCTCAAAAGTTTATACGCCAATTGTTGTATTGATTGCAGTGTTACTAGTAATTGTTTTACCATTAGGTTTTGGATTACCGGTAGAAGAAGCTGTATATCGTGCAGTTACTTTATTAGTAATATCTTGTCCGTGTGCATTTGTACTTAGTGTTCCATTAGGTTATGTAATTGCAATTGGACATTTAGCAAAAATTAAAATCTTAGTAAAAGGTTCAATGGCAATCGATAGATTAAAAGATATAAATGTATTAGCAGTTGATAAAACGGGAACTATTACAACAGGTAATTTCGAGGTAACACAATTTATAAATAAATCAAACTATCCAGATGAATTTATTCATCAAATCGTAAATGGAGCGGAAGCTAATGTCGTCCACCCAATAGCAAAGAGTTTAGTCAAATTTACAAAAGAATATGGAACAATCAATACAGAAGAAGTGAAACAATTACCTGGACTAGGTTTAGAATTCATAGTAAACGGTCAAGTGATGCAATTAATTAAAGCGGATGAAGGACTAACAGCAACGGTTTCAAATCTAATTGAAAATGATAAAATTATTGCTACTTATATATTAGAGGATGAAGTTAAACAAAACTCAAAACAATTAGTAGATAAGCTAAATGCAATAGATGTAGATGTCTTAATGCTTACAGGTGATAATCAGCAGGTAGCGAATCACGTTGGAAAACAAATAGGTTTAAACGAGACAAATGTTTATGGGAAATTAATGCCTGAAGATAAACTGAGACTAGTTGAAGAACAGATTGCAAAAGAAAGAATTGTTGCTTTTGCCGGTGATGGACTTAATGATGCCGCAGTTATTAAAAGAAGTGATGTTGGAATCGCAATGGGTATCAGCAGTAGTGAAATTAGTATTGATAGTAGTGATGTTGTAATTAGTGACGATCAAATTGAAAAGATTGTAACTGCTATTGAAGTAAGTAAATTCACTAGTAAAATCATTATGCAAAATATTGTATTTGCATTTACAGTTAAAGTAATCTTTATTATTCTCGGAATGTTTGGTATAACAACAATGTGGGAAGCCGTATTTTCAGATGTTGGAGTAACACTGATAGCAATTGCAAACTCAATGCGTATAAAAAGGAAAAACTATGACAAATAAATTAGCTGAGTTCTTTTCACTATTCAGTGACGGAACAAGAATTAAAATTTTAACACAATTATTAGATGGTGAAGCGACAGTAAGTTCGATTGCAGCAAATTGTGAGTTAACTATATCTAATACATCACATCAATTACGATTGTTAAAGGATCAAAAGTTAGTTAAAGCAAGGAAAGAAGGTAAATATAACTATTATTCATTAGATGATGATCATGTAAGAGTGATTATTGAGTATGGGATAGAACATTTAAGTGAAAAATAATGAAAGTGGCACGTGTTTTGCCACTTTTTTTATACATTCAATTTGTACACCCGACGCTTTGGTACGCATTTTATAAGGCGAGTAATAAAAATGTATAAAAGTATTTGACAAGATGCTTAGATTATTGTACAATTAATATTGTCGAAAAGGACAGAAGTATTGAAGAACTTTGAAAACTAAATAGATAGGAACCCTGTCAAGGAATTGACAGATAACAAATCAAATTACATTAACATGTATGTTTTATAAAAACAACAATTTGAGACAGAATACAACTTTTTACTGAGAGTTTGATCCTGGCTCAGGATGAACGCTGGCGGCATGCCTAATACATGCAAGTCGAACGGACTACACCATGAACTTGAAGAGCTTGCTCGGATTGGAATTGGATTCTGTAGTCAGTGGCGGACGGGTGAGTAACACGTGGGTTACCTGCCACACAGTATGGAATAACTATTGGAAACGATAGCTAATACCGTATATGACCTTCGGGTTGAAAGGAGCGTTTGCTTCGCTGTGTGATGGGCCTGCGGTGCATTAGCTAGTTGGTACGGTAAAGGCGTACCAAGGCGACGATGCATAGCCGGAGTGAGAGCTCGATCGGCCACATTGGGACTGAGACACGGCCCAAACTTCTACGGGAGGCAGCAGTAGGGAATTTTCCGCAATGGACGAAAGTCTGACGGAGCAATGCCGCGTGAGTGATGAAGGTTTTCGAATCGTAAAGCTCTGTTGTAAGGGAAGAATAGCAAGAATAGGAAATGATTCTTGTCTGACGGTACCTTACCAGAAAGCCACGGCTAACTACGTGCCAGCAGCCGCGGTAATACGTAGGTGGCAAGCGTTATCCGGAATTATTGGGCGTAAAGCGCATGTAGGCGGCTTTTTAAGTCTGATGTGAAAGCCAGTGGCTCAACCACTGAATTGCATTGGATACTGGAGGGCTAGAATCTTGGAGAGGTAAGTGGAATTTCATGTGTAGCGGTGGAATGCGTAGATATATGAAGGAACACCAATGGCGAAGGCAGCTTACTGGACAAGTATTGACGCTGAGATGCGAAAGTGTGGGTAGCAAACAGGATTAGATACCCTGGTAGTCCACACCGTAAACGATGAGTGCTAGGTATTGGGATAACTCAGTGCCGAAGTTAACGCATTAAGCACTCCGCCTGGGGAGTACGGTCGCAAGGCTGAAACTCAAAGGAATTGACGGGGACCCGCACAAGTGGTGGAGCATGTGGTTTAATTCGATGCAACGCGAAGAACCTTACCAAGACTTGACATCCCGGGCAAAGCTATAGAGATATAGTGGAGGTTATCCCGGTGACAGGTGGTGCATGGTTGTCGTCAGCTCGTGTCGTGAGATGTTGGGTTAAGTCCCGCAACGAGCGCAACCCCTATCCTTAGTTGCTAACATTAAGTTGAGGACTCTAGGGAGACTGCTATTGTAAGATAGAGGAAGGCGGGGATGACGTCAAATCATCATGCTCTTTATGTCTTGGGCTACACACGTGCTACAATGGCTGGTACAAACTGCTGCAAACTCGCGAGAGTAAGCGAATCAGATAAAGCCAGTCTAAGTTCGGATTGGAGTCTGCAACTCGACTCCATGAAGCCGGAATCACTAGTAATCGTAGATCAGAATGCTACGGTGAATACGTTCTCGGGTCTTGTACACACCGCCCGTCACACCACGAAAGTTGGTAACACCCAAAGTCGTTGTA
>CP136956.1:0-382500 GCA_033105485.1 Mollicutes bacterium LVI A0078 | reverse complement strand
ATAACTTAATCCATGCTGGACTAGGAATGATGACAACTTTAAACTATCAAGGTTATGAGTCAAATATTAGTGAACAAGTAACTGAATAATAACCAAAAGTATATGCAACTATAGCATATGCTTTTTTGTTCAAAAATCAGTGTACCCAACACTTGACACACTATATTATTTGTGTTAAAATCAGTGTAGTAAGGAGGGGGTAAGGTGAATGAACCGTTATATATCAAAATTGCAAACCAGATATTATCAGATATCTTGGTTAATCAAATAATGCCAGGTCAAAAACTTTCTAGTGTTCGTGAATACGCTCTTGCTTATAAGGTTAATGCTAAAACAGTTCAGCGTGCTTTTGAGTATTTAGATCAAAAACAAATCTTTTATTCAGTTATAGGTGAGGGACGATTTTTAGCAAATAGTGATGACACTATTGATTTGATTAAAGATCAATTAATATACGAAGAGGCCAAGCAGTTTGTACGGAAGATGCAAACTTACAAATTATCCCTCGAAGAAGTATATCAAATAATTAAGGAGAATTATGAATGAGATATTTAGTGTAGAAAACTTATCAATGAGTATTGGTAAAAAAACTATTTTTGAAGATATTACCTTCAAAGTATATAGTGGTGAAATTATTGGTTTACTAGGTCACAATGGTGTTGGTAAATCAACAATGCAAAGAATTATTGCAAACCGTGAAAATGCACAAGCGGGTACAATTGTTAATAATGGACGTGTTCAAACAATAGCTACAGATTTTAATAATATTGTATATGTACCAGATGTAATTATTCTAATTCCCAACTTAACAGTCATTGAAAATTTCGAATTAATTGCTAAAAGTCGTAATTGTAATATCAATTTTTTTGAAAGTTATATTAAAACTATTCGGTTAACAGGAAAAGAGCAAGTTAAAAGTTTATCAAAAGGGAATCAAGAACTTGTTCAAATTATTATCTTGCTAAGTATTAATGCAGCAATTTATTTATTAGATGAACCATTTAGTGCAGTTGATGTATTTAGAAGAGAACTAATTCAAAAGATAATAATTGACTTAAGTTTAAGAAATGAATCTTCTAGCGTAATTATTACTAGTCACTTAATAAATGAAATTGAGCCAATGTTATCACGAGTTCTTTATTTAGATGAAGGGCATATAGTTATAGATAAAGATTTAGATCAAATATATGAGCAAAGTAATAACTTGCTACAGTATTTAAAAGATCATTTCGGAGAAAAGGTAGGTTATGACAATGTTTAAAGATTATTGGAAACTTAATAAATTAAATGTGATAGTATTAGCAATTTTACTTGGATTAATCATAATCCTTAGTGGACTTTCAATACTAGCAGCATCAGTAGATAAAATACGATACTTTCACTATAATTACATAACATCATTTATACCAGTCATATTGTTGTATGGTAATGGACTAATGTTTGGATTATTTTGCTTAGGTCTATTTGCAACTGCTATTAAAACATTTGTCGGGAGAAATAGATTGTTTATTATGATGCAACGAGGTCGAAGTTATTATTTACGCTTACAGTTATTAATTGCAAGTGTGAGTGCACTTATTCTAGTAATTTTATCAACTATAGTTATACTGATATTAAAATTATATTTTTACACACAAATATTTGAACTTAATTATATTCCACCATTTGATGTTTACAGTGGCGAATTTACAATACTTGTACCAATAGTAATAGGTTGCTTATTTATCTTAGTATATTATGTTGTAATGTATTTAATAGATATTTTCAGTAATACAAGCCTACGTTATCAAGGGATGGCCAAGAGAAATATAGCAGTCGCAAAATTCATTGTTCGTACATTACTAATTGGTGGACTAACGTTCTATATTTTTATCTCATCTGAAAACTTGCGAGTAATGTATGAATCACCATACATTAACTTGTTTACACAAAAATCACCTTATATCAACAGTACGATTGTTCTAGTAATTATTGTTTTAGTACCAGTATTAATAGTTGATTATATGTTGTTTTTTAAAAAGAAAGTACTAGTATAGGAGGGAACATGAAAAAGGAAATAATAATAAGTTTCATCTCAGTAAACCTGTTCATACTAATATTTGCTTTGTTGAGAGTAGACTTTGGTGAGACAGTTACTACAAGTTTATCAAGGTTAGATGATAATCAAATTAGAGTTTACAACAAATATGGTTTCACTTTAGATCAAATGAAACAAATGGAGATGATGGATGGAATTGACCAAGTAACATTTGATAATCGCAATATTTTCCCGCGCTTTGAAATAGAACTAGAAAGTATACTGGTAAATGCAAGAGGTATATCAATTGACGAGGGGAATAAAACTATTCGTGATTTAGATTATGTAGCCGGAACTTTCCCAACTGAAGAATATCAAGTGATTGTTGCACAGTCGCTTGCAGATGTATTAGTAGAAGGATTTGAGTTATCTAACGTTGACCAATTGATTGGCCATGAATTTGTAAAAGGCCTTACAATTGTTGGAGTATATGAAGACACAAAGGATACAACTGTAGAAGTAATAGAGGAAGGATATACTCCACAAGATGATGGGTCGTTTAGAAAAACTAGAACCTATACATTTGAAAATAGTTTTATGTTATTTAATCGAGGAAGAGAAATAGACAAAGACTATATTGTTCAGCAAATTAACGAGGATATATCAAATCAATATTATTTTAAGGGGCAGACTGATATAGTAGTAAGTAATTTTGATGATAGCGATTCAAGTAATGACGATGAAGAATATTTCATTAATTATGAAGAAAGCGTAGCTAATGGAGCTAAAGGTTTAATAGATCCAGAAACAAAAGAATATGGAGATACTATTAATCAGTATGCATTTATTACTGTCGAAGATAACCGTGATCAAGTAGTTACGGAACTAGAAGAGCAGTATCCAGATGCCGGTATTGTTACTAGCGATAGTAAATATAGTGATGCAGTTAATTCAACTCAGAATTGGATCAAATTTATTGGAGCAGCTATAGTATTAGAATTATTAATATTCATTCCAGTAATAAGAAACAGACGCTAAGAATAGGTGTAACATTAGTTACATCTTTTTCTTTTGATAACAAAAACTGGCACGTGATATCGAATTTAAAGTAAGAAAAAATAAGCTTATATTTAAAATGGTATAGTAAATAAAGGAATATAATAAATAATTTAAAAATATTGTTGCAAAAACATTTTTTTTATTGTATAATAAAAGGGTAGTGAGGTTGTGTAGCTCAGTCGGTAGAGCAATGGATTGAAAATCCATGTGTCGGCGGTTCGATTCCGTCCACAACCACCATTATTTAATTTGACAAATTATTGCCATTTTGGTATAATAACTTTTGTTGAAATGCCCACATAGCTCAGTTGGTAGAGCAAACGGCTGTTAACCGTTAGGTCACAAGTTCGAGTCTTGTTGTGGGCGCCATTTTTATGAAATAGAATATTTTATTAGCTGGCCTGTTGGTGAAGCGGTTAACACACATGCCTTTCACGCATGCATACACGGGTTCGATCCCCGTACAGGTCACCATTCTATTTACAATTAAATATGCGGATGTGGTATAGTGGCTATTACCTCAGACTTCCACTCTGATGACGAGGGTTCGATTCCCTTCATCCGCTCCATTTAAAAATCGAACCATTCGATTTTGCGTACCATTTGTGTTATAAATGGTATAATTTATTTTTTATAACAGAGATGAGATAACGCTGTTTGACTTTTAGTAAAAAGTCTTAATGAACGCTCATTTAAATTACGAAATAGCACAGGAGAGTACCTTTCGAGGTACTCTTTTTTTGTATCCATTTTCTTAATATATAGAAAGTGGTTATAAAAGAAGAGTATGCCAAACGAAAATAAAACTGAAGTAGTTAATACTAATGAATTAGAAACATTGCAAAACTTAAATCAAGCATATGCTAAAGACTATTCTAATTCGATGTTACGTTCTGAACTAATGAGAAGAAGATTAAAAGTTATTGATTGCATGAATGTGATTAAATACATTGATTCAAGTTTGAATCATTTATCAAGAGCGTCAAAAGTGTATGCTAAGTGGTTGGCTGAAGCAGGGGTTTTAAGTGTTGAGAACAAACAAAAGGCATTAAATAAAATTCCAGAAGACAAGCGTAGTGAGTATGAGAAAATGCCAACAGCATTAGAAATTAGAACTAGATATAAATTTGAAGATAAATCAACTGAATACCAAGATATGAAAGTTGGAGTTGAATATAACAAATGGTTATATAAATTTATGGAGAATGATAATGCGTAATAGAAAATATGTTATTTATGACACTAAAGAAGTTATTGATCTAATCTATACTCACGATGTACTAAAAACTAACATTAGTTATTTAAAAAGTAAAAATAAACTATGTTGCCTTGATTACTTTCAGGAGTATGACTTCAGACTAAAAGATGTGGAACAGTCATTTAAAGATGGACGTAAGAATATCAAATACTATAAATATGAGATTGCTTTTAAATTTACTAAAAATGAAAAGTATTTAAAAAAATTAGTAAATGATGTAATTAAATATATAACTGGTGATAGTTTTGTATTAGAATATGTAGCATTTGTAAACAAACGTAAAAGTTGTGTAACAATTGTATTATTTGACAGATACTTCTATCCAGATAGTAAAGTAGTTGATGTTATCGTAAAAAACGATTGGAAAAATGGAAAATACAAAGCTGGTGATGTAAAAGGTAAGAAGACTATTTATGTAACAGAAAAGTTAAGATATTTTAATTTCAAATCAAAGGCGTTATTAGCAAAATATTTTGAAACTATGAGACTTTATCTAATGGATAATAAGTCAGATAACAACGAGAATGATAATGATAAAGGTATCGTATCAGATAAAAAGTTAAAAGTATCTAAAGATAGATATGTAAGAGTTAAACGTAAAGAAATATTCTATTCGCAAATTGGAGAATATCGAATGCGTAAAATAAGAGCTATAAATAGCCTTATTAGACTTAATAATCTAAATGTGGTTAACATCACCGAAGATGTGATAAAACGCTATAAACAGCGAATAAACACGCCTTACGATGTTTCTAAATATGAAAACGAGATTTTAGATTTAATGTACAACTAAATAGAGTTTGAAAACTCAAAAATTCGAATATATAATAACACAATATATATGTGTGTATAGGGAGAGGACATGAAGTACACCTTAAATATACTACGAGTTATTTGTCTTTTTTTAATATATCTATTTTTAATTAAGATGATGCTAGATATGTGATGAGTCAAGTGCAAGAGATGATGTAGAAAGCCAGGTTACAGTTAGTCTAAATACGTATTCAGACTATGAGCAAGGAAAAATAAATGAACTAGAAAACTGGGAGGATTAAACGATGAAAACAGAAAAAGAAAGTGCGGGCTGGAAATGGTCAATGTTGTTAATAATATCATTAATATCTATAGTAGTTATAAAAGACATTAAAGAGGGTAATGTAACAATTGAAGCACTAACGTTAATTACCAATGAGGCAAGTCGCAGTGTACAATTATATGGCTCAATATTCGGTATTGTGATATTAGGAGTGTTAATTATGCTTTTATCACATAATAAAGAAAAAACGAGTGATTTAATACCTAAACTTAACAAAGAAACAAAAAAGATTGAGAAAAATGAAAAAACTACCGAACTTGACCTTGAGCTATTAAAGTTGATTGGAATGGCAATAATTGGACTTATGATGATTATTCTCACACCAACATTAATAGATTGGTTAACAAATATTTAAATACAAAGGAGATAAGGATGAGAACAAAAATTATTAGTATTTACAACAATAAAGGTGGAGTAGGAAAAACAACTACAACAAAATATTTAACAGAACACTTAACTGGGCAAGGAAAGAAAGTACTATTGATAGATATGGATCCACAAGCTAACTTAAGTAGAAATTTCTTAGGCGAAGCATACAACCCATACGATAATGATTTATCAGTGTATAACTTACTTCTAGATGAAAAACTTATGATTGAAGATATAAAAAGAGTAATAGATGCAAACTTAGATATTATCCCTAGTAATGATAAACACACTGAAAGTAACAATGAAATGCTTCAACAAGCGATTCGTAAGAATCCAGCAACACGATTATCAAGCAAACTAAGAAACAATAGTGATTATGATTATATCCTAATCGATAGTGCACCGACTAAGGACTTATTAGCAACTAATTCACTTACTGCTAGTGATGAAGTATTTATACCAATTAGCATGGATAAGTATGCGATTGATGGAGTGCAGGGGGTATTATCACTTATTCAAAATGTAAAAAGTGAATTTAACAATAGTCTTAAGATTGCAGGTATCTTTTTAAATGCAGGTAAGACAGGTGAGATGTATGACACCTTACACGCTGAACTATTAAAAGAACTACCAGGAGTTGTATTAACAAACAAAGTAGCTAACTATGTAGCAATTAATAAAGAAACGTTTAATATCGATACTAAAGAAAATAAAGGTAAAGAACAATTTATAGAAGTATTTAAAGAGGTGGATTATGTCTAAGGGGATGTTTAATCTAAACTTAAGCGAGACTAATAAAGAAATTAATATTCAAAATGCAGAAGTTAGTAAGCGTGTAAATGTACGAAAAGTAGATATTACTGAATTACATGAGTCAAAAGATAACTTTTATTCAATCCGAGGAGTCCCAGAACTTGCAGAAGAAATTCGTGTAAATGGTCTTTTAAATCCAATTAAAGTTACCCGAGATATGGAAGTGCTATCAGGACATCGTCGCTTAGCAGCTCATAAACTTTTGGCCGAAACTGAAGATGAGTTTAAAGAAGTGGATGTTATCTTTGTAGATGATTTTGAAACGAGTGAAGAAAAACAATTATTTCTTATTACTGAAAACTCAGCAAGGGTTAAAACTAAAGATGATGTAGCAACTGAAATGACTCAGAAGAAAGAGTTGTACACTAAACTTAAAGAACAAGGCAGTGGAGAGTACAAAAAAGCAAATATTACTAAACTAATTGCCAACGAATACGGAGTGTCTGAAGCAACGGTAAAACGTGCAACAAAAGGTACTAGTAAGAATAAACCCAAAAGCCCAGATGAGGAGTTTAGAAAGAAGTTTAATAGTCTATGTAAGTACATGGAACAGAACTCAAAAGATATCAGTGTTCCAGATCATGTTTATAATGTTATCGTTGATTACTTTATGGAAATGAACCAAATTGAACTTGATTTAAAAATGAATGATGATTTGGAGTTTGAAGATGAAGAATAATATCGATTACCAAAAACTTTATAAGAAAAGTGAATTCATCAATTTAATAAGTGGTTTTGAATATACAACAGTTGAACTAAACGAAGATAATAAGTATGTAATAGTTGATAAAGAAACTAATAGTGAACTAACTGATGAGGAGTGTTTACTTAATACAAACTTAGATGACCTATTAAACAAGTATACAGAAATTATGCAACTTAAAAGTGAACTACTAGGAGAAAATTATGACAATTAAATATTATTTAGAAGAAGTGAAGAAGTTAGCTTGTAAAAGTAAAGAGTCGATTGATGGGAGTGGGGAAGTCATGGTCTGTGATTATGGTAATGCATTAATTACAGAAGAAGACTTAGAAATGCCATTAACTGCTGAGTTTGAAACAAATATTGATGCTGCAATTAAAGATAATAGAACAATTGAAGCATTTTAAAAATGAGAATTGAGGAGTAGCATGAAAGCACAAATTACAGAAGAAACTAGTATAAAATGTCAAACTATAAGTCATGATATCGACATGATTATATGTGACTTGAAACAAGTTAAGACTACAGTGAATAATGCGAATCAAAAACAATTAAATAATTTTGACTTAGATGTTACAAAAAAAGATATGCAAAATCTAATGATTATTGCCAATGTATTAAAAGTTAAAGTTGAAAAAATATAAAAAGAAGTAAAAACTTATGCGGCTTATTGCTGTGGGTATTAGAAACTGTAATACTTTGCGGCTCTTTGCTGTGTAGGCTGGTTTGAATATACATTCATATCAGGTAGCTCGTTGAAAACTGAATAATTGACCTAAACAGAAGGGTCATAATGACCCTTCTAAAAAATAAACAGAGGGGTCATTATGACCCTTCTAGAAATTTAGGAGAAAATAATTATGAAAAAAGTTAAACAAGCGTCTACAGAAACTCCGTTTATGAGTAAGTGGGATAAGGTTGAACTTACTCCCAACAATGTAGTAGAATACTTTTCGCAGTTAAAATACTATACTGAAAAGTATCCACCTAGCCTTGGTTATTTCAAAACATATATAGAAATAGATGATGGAGATACTCAAATTAATAGAAGATATGATAGTGATGAACTTGGAAAACTAGAAGAATTACTTATAAAATACGTATTGGAAGATATGAGTATTCAGGAGTTGTTTTCACTGCCGCAGTTTAAGAAACTAACTGAGGAATTAATTGAATATGGAAACTTAGTAGAAGAAGGATTAAGTTTCTTACCAACTGGACTTGGAGAAGTAAGGTTATATAAACTTGAACAAAGTGTAACAGGTAATTTGACTCATGTAGTTGAAGGTTTACAAGAAGATATGATAGTAAGCAAACTAGTAGATAAAGGAATTAAAAGTGAGGATGCTAAGATTATTCAAACTCTTGATTTAGCTCAGAGAATTATAAATGATCAGTTACTAAGCGGTGATGTTGAAATGATTGGGTTCTTAATTAATCAAACGGAATTCGACGAGGAAACACTAACAACTCATCAAAAACATGAGTTAAACAAAATTCGACTAGATAAGTATAATCCAGAAGTAAATGCTCTGATACTTGAGCATTGGACTAATATACAAAAATGTAGTTCGAGAGATGATGTTGAGTTTTACATGCAAGAAAATGGTTTAGAAATTATAAATTCTCACGAATTAATTCCTGATGGATATGGAGAGTTAAGTCATAGATTTGTAAGAACAGATAAAATGGATATTATGCGCAGCTATGACTATAATGGTTATAACATTATAGAGTCTAAAATTGGCGATGTTCCTGTATTCATTGATCCACAAACTTTAGATATGCAATCTAGTTTAGAAAGTGTAATGAAACATGTAGAGCATTTCAATAGACCGATGCTTTTACAAAACTTACGTCATTTCTATTTAGACAATATGAATGAAGTTAAGTTTAATGATTTAGAATCAATTGTTATAACTGATTTAATGAAAGAGTATTATGGAATGGACATTTTACGAGAACGCAACAGAATATTGGAGACTGAGTCAGTTGCTTTAAAAGATTATCAAACTGTAGATAAGTTAATCAATGACATAAGGACTAGTTTTGAAGGTATTCCTCTTTTAGAAAGTGCGATTATCACTCCAAGTTTAAACAGTGATGGAGAGCATACTCTTCAAATAGATACAGCACTAAATGATATTGTACTCGCAGTAACTACAGATAGTTACTATTTAAGTGTTGCAAAAGATATCTTAGAAATTACTCATGATAAAGTTGATTTACCACGTGATATGCTTGATGATATGTTAGAAAGAATAGATGAGTTAGACAGTAAGTTTGAAAATTTGGTTGAAGCAGAACTTATGCAATTATCTAATATTGGCAAAAGGTTATCTGGTGATAGTGGTTTTCAATTTCAAGAATTAAAATACGTTGTCGATAACTTCTCAAATATGAAAACAGGAGACATTAATATTGTTGAATACCTAGGAAGCATAATTGCTGATTTTCAATCAAAAGAAATTGATGATACTAATGTAATGGATGTAATGCAACTGTTAGAAATAGCAAATGAATATGCTAAAACAAAAAATCTAACATTTGCTGATATTCCGAATAGCCATGATTGTGTATTACAAGTTTTAGAACCACCTATTTATCAAGTTATGAAATGGGACAAATACGATGCGGCAACAACAAATATGTTTGGATTTGAAATTACAGCTTTTACTGAAGAGTTTCAACAAATTGTAAACGACGCAACAGTGGAAATCATTCGTCCATACTATGAAAGTTTCTTAGATGATACAGAAATGAGTGAAATAATATATTATCAAAGTGATGGATTAGATATTTATAGTGATTATAAATTCTTAAATGAAGAGAATACTATTTGCTTTAGAAATCTAGATTGGTTTAACCCACAAATTGAAGTATCAGAGTTATTATCGAATGCACAAGCTTTTTTAGATGATGGATGTCAAAATGAGGAGCAAGTTGAGTTACTTAAGTACATGCTTGAAGGTAATGAGCTAAGTTATTGGAATGAAAAAGGTGTAAAACAATCATTATTAGATGACTTTTATAAGTTACAACCACCAATGGGTGAGATTAGACTTAATATTGAAGAGAAACATCTAGACTTATTAAATGAAGTTAAAGACGCATCGAAATTACTTTATGAGTACCACAACAATGGATTGTGTAATGCAATCACTTTTCCAGATTATAATCATTGGGAACAATTTTATGCTGAAGATATAGATGTGGATGGAGAAATACTACAGGAAGAGCGAATGTCATATGATGAGTATTATGACGAAGAACTCAAAATTAACTCTGGATATGAATGTGAAGCATTAGATAAGGCTTTTAGTATTATTGATGATAAACGAATTGAATATAGTAGTGATACTTTATTTGCTAAAGAAATATCGAGTATTTTCGAAAACAACTTAACAGAAAAATTAGAAAATGCACAGTCAATTATTCGTGATTTAAATATGAAGTTGGATTATACGACAAATGAAATTGATCGTGTATTTGATAAGATAAACAATAGTCAAGAGGAAATGAGTACTATAGAAAAATTTGATTTGATTTGTAATTCTGCATATTGTGGGAAAGAACCTATTACCAGTGAATGGTTAAAATCAATAGAAGATAGCGAAGTTATGAAAACTGGTCTTAACATTATAGTTAATGATAACTTATCTAAGCTAGGCGAAAGCACTTTGATGTTTCAAACTATTACACATAATATGATTGGAGCTCCTGATGAGTATAAACTAGCATCACATAGAACTCAGCAGTTCTTTGAAAGAAACTCAAACATTGATTCAGATGAACTCAAAGTATTACTATTAGGCGTAGAGGATATAGATAATCACGTTAGAGTTGGTATGGATATCGGAAGCGGACATTATCAACTGCTGCAATTAGCGTGTAAAGATAAGTATTCAGAAATAAATATTAATGATATTTGCTATATGGATACAAAATCACTTGATATTGCTAAGGATATTATAAAATTAAAAGTCTTATCTACTGATGTTGAGTCAGCCAAACGATTAGAAGCAGCAACATTGATAAAAGAAGAAGTTAAATTAGAAAACGAACTTTAATAAACAGTTGTATAATATGTTTATAAGGTTTGAGTAGAAGGGTCATAATGACCCTCGGGTTGAAAGGAATGTTATGAACATGTTGAAAAGTAAGAAGTTTATTATAAGTTTAGTAGCAATTATTTTAGTAGTGGTCGCAATTGTAGCAGTGCAAGTTAAAGCGGCGGCTAATGAGAGATTAGCGGAGTATCAAAAGTATTGCCAAGAGGATTGTGAATCAACTAAAGTAAGTAGCGATGAGTTAGATCAAACAATCGAGGAGCGTAAAGCTACCGCAATTGCAAGTATTGAGAAGTTATCAAAGTCAATAAGTGAAACGACTAAATACTTAACTGAACAAAAGCTTAATGATGACGAGTCTAAAACTTTAGAAAGTTTAAAGCCAGAAACAGAGTATTCTAAAGATGAAGAATATACAGTAGATGAGTTAATTGAAATGGAAACTAATTATAGCGAAGTATCAAAAAAGTTAACTGATTTAAAAACAGAGTACCGAACTAGATATTTAACTGCTCAAATTGAGACTAATGAAAAAGCGATTAATAAAACAAAAACAAGTCTTAAAGATTATGACTTAACAGATGAAGAAACTAAATCTAAAAAGTCTTTAGATAAGAAGTTAACTTATGATATTGAAAAAGAATACACAGTAGCTGAGTTAAGCGAGTTTAACAAAACATACAAATCAGTAAAGTCAGATTACGGCACTTTACTTGGTGATGTTAAAGATAGAGTAGCTGAGGAAAAAGCACAGGCAGAGGCAAATGCTATAGCCCAGGAGCAAGCAGTTGATTATACCAATGATTACACTGCTTATGATACCCTAGAGTACTCTACTAGTAATAGCAATACTCAAGCAGCCGCAAGCACTTCGAATACATCTAATAGTTCGAATATATCAAGTAGTAGTAATAATAGTACCGATAATAATTCGACAAGTAATGGTACAGATGCATGTTATGACTCACAAGGAAGATTTAATAGTGCTTGTATAGGAAGTGACGGAGGAACATCAGGTAATGGAGCTGACTTGCCTGATAACATTTGTCCTTTTAGTTCTGAAAGTGAAGCATGGGCATTTGGAGAGGAAAATGTTGGAGAAGATGGATATACCGGAGGGTTTGCTACTGCTCCTTGTGATCAAGGTACATGGGAATTAATTTGGTTTTAAAATTAGCAAGACTAGTTACTATATTGGATATAGAACCAGAGATATTAAGACACTAATAATAGATTAAAGGAAGGTCAAGAAATTGATCTTCCTTTTTCGCATTTAAAGGGAGTTTAAAATGGAAGTGAATAATAAATCGCCACCATATATGCGAGAATATTAATTTAAAAATAGGAGAATAATGAAAGAACGAATTAGAGTGCATAAGTTAGGAAATATGCTTATGTTATTAATGTTGGTTGGTAGTATTTTTGCACAGCCAGTATATGGAGCAACAGAACTTGCAAGTGAAGTGAAAAGTTCGCAAGTAAGTGAAGTAAAAGAAGAGGAAGTAGTAAGTGAAGTAAGTAAGGCTTCTAGTGAAGACGCAGATAGTGAGGCTACAAATGAAGATGTAGTAACAAGCGAAGAAGATTCGGAAGCTGAGGCTAATGCCCCGCCAGTTGAAGAGACAGAAGTAGTAATTGAAACAAGTGAAGTATTTAGTGAAGAAACAACAAGTACTATAGAGAGTGCTAGTGAAGAAGATACTGAAGAAGATGTAATTGATTTAACAAACATGAGCATGGATGAGATTGCTAAGATATTAGACCCTAATGCAGAAGAACAAAACTTTATTACACTTAATCCAAAGCAACTGAAACAAGTTCGTGGAGTGAGTCTTACTAAAGTAACTGCTGATGAAGATTTCTCAGTTATTAACTCAACTATGTATGGTGAGTGGGAAATTTATAAAGCGAATGGTCATTACATTTTTTGTATTGAACCAGGACTTGATGTGCTTTCAACTGCAACCGAAACAGGTGAAAGTGGAAGTATCTATGGTAAGTTTTCATCGGCAACACATCTTTATGTTGGGCGAGTAATTTCAAGTAGTATGCAACACTATTCAGATAGTGGTAATAATGATTATGTATTTGCAGGACAATTACTTATTTGGGATTACTTAAGCGAACATGAACGTTCACTTTTAGGCGACCCAATGCCTGGTAATCCATACTTCTTAGATAGTTGGACAATTCACAACTCGAGTGAATATGGTAGTGAAATTGATACTATTGAAGATGACTTAAGTGCATGGACTACAAGACCATCATTTATGGGAAGTACAAAATCAACAGCTAAAAATCATACTTTAAAGTATAATTCTTCAAAAGATAATTTTGAATTAACACTAACTGATGCAAATGGAGTATGGGATAGTAAGTTTGCTAAGTATGGAGCATTTGAAGGTTATACGTTATCTAATCCAGCAGGTAAGGATAATGTAAAAATAACTACAACAAATGAGAACCTAAGTTATTCATCTGCATTTAGTACTAATCATAAACCTTATGCAAGTGGAACAAGTGAGTTTTACGATGGTGGACAAGATTTAGTATATGTTGGAGCTGACCCAGTTTATGCATACATGAAGTTCAAAACTGAAGCAAGACCACTAGGTGGGTTTAAGATTAAAAAAGTTGATAGTGAGACTGGTGCTGCATTAAGTGGAGCAGAGTATACGCTTTATGATAGTGCAGGTAGCAAGGTAGACAGTTATACTACAAATTCAAATGGTATTATTTCAGTTGGACTTGAATTGCCTATCGGTGATTATAAAATCAAGGAAACAAAAGCACCTACTGGATATGTATTAAATAATACAGAACATAATGTTAAAATTGAAGCTGATAAAATTACTGATTTAACATCAACGCCTTATGAAAACGACATTATTCGTGGTGGTATTGAACTTAAAAAACTAGGTGAAGTATTTGAACTAGACCCAGAAGTATTAGCAAATATCGAGTTTACAGTAACATCAACAACATATCCAAGTTTCAATGAAGTTTATACAACTAATAATAACGGTGTTTTAAAAACATCTAATGATGAGTTTAAATACGGAGATTACCATATTAAGGAAACAAAAGCACCAAGTAAGTATGTAATGGACTTCGAACAAGACTTCTCAATTACAAAAGATGGTGTGATTGTAAAGTTAAATGGTGGAGATGATGTCTTAAATAAACTTTATTTAAACAAAGTACACTTTACAAAAATAGCAGAGAACTTTGATAATGAAGATGATGAAATGTACCCACTAAGTGGTAGTACATTTGGTTTCTATACTGATTTAAATGCCAATGGGCAGTTAGATAGAGAAGATAAATTAGTTGATATGCAAACAAGTGATGAAAATGGAGAGGTTACTAGTATTGGACTTCCAGAGGGTCACTACGTAATGCATGAAATTGAACCAACAGAGGGTTACAATATCAATACTAACTCATATCCATTTGAGATTAAAAACGATGGAACAATTGTTGATGGTGGAGTAATTGAACTTGGTGATATCGAAAATGAGGTAATTACAGGTAAGGCACAACTTATTAAAGTAGGCTCTAAACTTTGTGATAAAGAGATGGCAAGACCAGATACTATCAAAGACTGTCAAACATTACTACCTGATGTAAGTTTTGCGGTATATCAAGATTTAAACAATAATTATGTATTTGATAAACAAGAGTCTAAACCAGTACAAGTTATTCAAACTGATAAAGATGGTTTAGCAGTAACAGAAGATTTAAAGTATGGACACTATTTTATAAAAGAAGTAAATAACCCAGCTGATAACTATTTCATGAATGACAATGTATTTGAGTTTACAATCGATGAACAAGATGAAATGGTGTTTATTAACAATGGTATTGCAATTGAGAACATCGAGAAGTTAGGTAACATTCATATTACTAAGTCAGGTAACGAAATTGGTAACTTAAATGATGATACAGTGCTTTTAGCAGACGCTGAATATACAATCTACAACTCAAAAGGTGATGTAGAAGATGTATTAACAACTGATGAAAACGGAGAAGCGACAAGTAAAATGTTATCATTTGGTGACTATACAATGCAAGAAACTAAAGCACCAGAAGGGTATGTTTTAGATGACACAGTATATGAGTTTATTATTGATAATGATACATATGAAAACACAATCGAGTTTGACTTAACTGATGAAGTTATTGAAAATGAAGTTAGTATTTTAAAAACTGATTTAGCAACTGGAGATGAGTTACCAGGAGCCGAGCTTAACATTATTGAAGATAATGGATCAGGTACTATTGTAGATACTTGGGTAAGTACAACGGAAGCTCACGTTATTAATTTAGAGTTTGGTAATTATATTATTACTGAAACAGCAACTCCAGAAGGATACCTACCACTAGCTCAGGCAGTAAGATTTAGTGTAACTGAAGATGGTATTAAGCAAGACATTAAAGTGGAAAATGAATTAATTACAAATGAAATTCATATTAAAAAGATTGATGTAGCAACAGGTGAAGAAATTCCAGGAGCTCATTTACAAATTATTGATCGTAATACTAAGGAAGTAGTTGATAGTTGGGTAAGTACAGAAGAAGAACATATTTCAACTGTTGGTTACGGTAACTACTCAATTTGTGAACAAATTGCACCAGTTGGTTACTACCGTATGACTACATGTGTTAACTTCGATGTGACTGAAGATGGTATTGTACAATCATTTAAAATTGAAAATGAAGCTAAACGATTAGCAGTGACTGGTGGAGACCCAGTTATGTATGCAGCTGTAGGTATCATGGGTGTTGTATTAATTGGAGCAATAGTTGGAAAAAGAAAACTAAATAAAGAATAACATTAGAGGGGTCATAATGACCCTTCATAAATTTAGGGGAGCAATGAATATAATTTTATTAATAAAATTTGCACTAGTAATTGTTATAATATATTTAATTATGAAAAAATATTTAAAAAAAATTAATGATAATGTATATTTAACGACAGTTCTAGTGCTGCTAACACTTATAACCTCTTTATTTACCCTAAGTAGTGTACACATCATAGATTATGATGTTGAAATAGTTTCTAACGAAATTGACTCATACATTTTGAACAAAGATGTGTATAAATTTATCGGTAATGTTCCAGTCAAAATACCTCAAAACTTTATACCTCAATATACTATCAAAAGTAATCATAAAGGTGGAATCAGTAAAATTGAGATTACTTTATCAAATGGGAATATATACAAAATTGATGAGTCAAAAAATATTACAATAAATATTGGTGAAGGTAAATATATAAAACTTGAGGCTAAGTTACTTAAAGAAGGAATTATACGTAAATACACAGAAACTGATATAAATGGTTGCAAAGAAAAAAGGCAGTGTCACTTAGAGTTGATTCCTAGTTACTTGCGTGCAGATATTAGTAAAAAATATGATGAATCACCGATATCGGATTTCTACAAACTTAGTATAATAGACCAAAACAATGAGTCTCATGACTTTGTAGGATTCTTATATGTGAGTTACATAAATAATAATGGATTTTTGGAATCTAAAAATTTTAAAAGTAAACTTTTTGATATCGATAATGTCGATACAGAAACATTTGATAATTATTTAGAGGAAGTTTATAAATCATTCTCGGAAGAAATCAATACAAAATGCACAAATGAGTATACTATTTGTGGGTATGATGATGAGAATGGAGAACCAAATTTTCCTTTTTATAATATTAAAAAAACACAATTTAATACAATGATAGAAAGTTAGGTCAGTAATGATCTAATTTTTTTCACATGTAAGGGAGCAAAATGCTAGAAAAAGATATTAGAAGAAGTAATGAGGTATCAAATAAACTAAAACAAATTAAGTATCTAAGCAATACTATAATCATTTTTTAATAGCTCTATTTATATTAGCAGTAGTAATACTAGTAGAAAATACACGTATTAAACTGGTTAATATTGCCACGATGAAAAGAAGTTATCAAAAAGGCATAATTGCACATGGGGATGAAGTTAGTGTAGATATCGTACTTGGTAAAAAAAGTAGATTCGCTTCTTTAAAGAAATTATATAAACCTACCACATATTTCTACTACTACGGAAACGTGTTTCATGAGTGTATTGATCACGGTTTAAAAGAGTGTGATCATAATGAATTAATTTTAGGAACTAAAGATGCAATGCATTCTACTCTTGGAATTAAATATAAAAATATTACTGATGCGACAATCTATATCCCAGATGATTATATTAAATCAAGAAAATACTATTATGGCGTAATTAGATATCTAGAGCATGTTGGTATAGGGATGTGGACAATTAAGTTTGCGGGCTCAAATCAAAGTGAGATGATAAAAGCAAATAGCATATTAGAAACAATAAAGAAACATGATATGTATTTGCATGAAGAGAATGAGATTATGTCTAAACCTGAGTATACAGAGGACGTAGCAGGCATTTATGACTACTCACCATTTTATTTGGAGAACATAAAACTTTGTATGGAAGATGCAGAAGCATTCGCACGAGTTAGTAAAGGAATGAGTGAACGAACAAAAATAAGTATTGAGATAACTGCTGACAGGTTAAAACGTGAAGGTGTCACTTTACCGTAAAATGATAAAAATAAGGAGATTAGTATGAGCAACAAAAATAAAAATCAAGTAACGAAGTTTATGAGTAAACGTACAAGGCGTATATATAATGATTTGGACAATGAAGATATTGAGTTAATTAAGAAGATGAGTAAATACATTTGTAGTTTTGTCGAAGGTAAGAAGACCGAGGATGTAGAAAACGTAGAGATTAATAAAATCTATGCTCGAGGTTTAATTCCAACATTTCATTACAAATATGAAACAAACTTTGAGATTGATGTAATGGATATTGAAAGATTAATAACGCTTGGTTTATTTCAATTCAAGTTTAAACCTGAAATTGCTATGCCAAAAGGTGAAGCTCATTACATGATTGTAAGTGATAAAATATATAAGATGTGGCCACGAGAAAATACTAGTCTTGCATTTATTCATTTAACTAAAGAAGGGGCAGAGGTATTTGGACTGCCTGATTATATTAATGATCCTAGTGTTGAAGCGTATTATAGAAATAATATTTCATATTTTTAAACTTTAAGATTTGATGAAATTGGTAAATATAGCAAAAAGTAGAAGGGTCATAATGACCCTTCTATATTAATAAGGAGCACAATAAATGGAAAAAACAAGAAAAAACCTAACTATGGATCCTGTTACTTCTAGAATTGTAGAAGGTAAAAGTAGTGAAGAGATATGTTACTTAATACAAATCGGTAATGGAGAGAAGAGTGATATAGAAGTAACAAATTTAGTTGAAGCAATGTTTGAAGAAGTCCAGCAGCTTAAAGAGATGACTAAAGACTTAGCTAAACTAATTATTAAAAATGAGTAGAGGGGTCATAATGACCCTTCAGTTGAAAGGGAAGGATATCATGGGATATAACAGCTACTTAATTTTAGGGCAAACTAAAGACATTGAAAAATTACAAGAAAAAGTAAAAAGTGGATATGATAATACGTTATTAGATTTTTACGGAAAAATAGAGTTTAAAAAAGATTACCTTGAACCTGAAAATGGAAACTTACTATTTAAAGAAGGGCAAACCGCTATATATTGTGGTGGGGAACGAGTAAGAGGTAATCTTGCATTTTCCATAATGAGTACTACAAGTGTATCGAACTCACCATTATTTAGCAGGAAGTTCGATGTTAGAGATTTAGCATACTTCGAAGGAAATGAATTTATGGAAGAAATTAGTAATCCAAACTCCAGTTTATTAGACTACAATGAATATGGAAAAGAACATGTTAAAATAATTGGTGTTAAGCCAAATGAAGATAGAACTCAATACAAACTAGAAATTGTTAAGTCCTCATTTGAAAATGCACAAGAATATACCCAAACAAGTACGGTATTAACAAAAGATGATTTTACTAAACTTAAATCATTTGAAAGTGAAAAAAGTATTACGGATTTCATATTGGACAAAAACGAGTTTGGTGATGTGAAAAATATTAACGAGAAGGCATTTGAAAATGTTCCAGAAGTGAATGTTAAAAGCGGAATAAATCTGCCTAGCTCTAAGTTAGAAATGGAGTAATGCGATTATGAACAATAAATTTAAAACTTTTAATAAAGAGTTATTAATTGATATCAATAAGAATTCGCATCGGTACAAAGATATTGATGCCGACTTTGTTAGTAGCATCAACTTGTTATTTGGTGATATTGATTTTGTCAGGGCAAGAGTATTGAAGGGAAATGTAGAAGTTTATACTAGTAGTGAAAATGATTTATTTAAAAACTTAACAAGCGAATGCGAGTATGAAATAAATACAGCTAAATATAAATACATTCCATCAGCAGTAGATAGGGCAAGTTACACTACTGCAGTAGATATAGAAGTAAAATTCCCGACTGGAACATTAAATATTAATGATAAACTTAAAACGGAAGTCATTAATGGACTATGTAGTTATAATGAAAAGTCATATAACCAACTATCAAATAGATACGTTGAGAATTTAAAGGCGGATTTAGATAAGTATAAAGTATTTAATAAAGAATTAGAATTATTTAGTTTATGTACTAAACTCAGTCTTACCTATAATTTTGGTTTAATAGCAGATAATCTTCAAAAGCAACATGAACAAACAAAATCTGAGCTATCTAAATTAGATACCGAAGTTACATCTAAACTGTTAAAAGGTAGTTTGGCACACAGATTGGAGCAAGCGCATGGACATGAAGCTGAAAGAGAATAAAAAGTTTGATCTATCTAAATATAAAGTAAAAGCTATAAAGTTGTTTAAAGTACTGTTTGTAGTATTTGTAACACTTTTAATCTTTCATTTTGCAACTAACTTCAAAGAGTATCGAAGAATATGTATTGATAATGATATTCCAGTAGATAAGTATATTATTACAAATCAAGAATTAGAAGAGTTATCAAATAAATATTTGTCTAGCCAAGAGTCTAGTAATTTCTCATCTCCACTTGATAGTGAAAAAGATGAACTTAAAACAAGTATAAAAGAAACCCAAAAGACAATTGAGTCCAAATTTACTAGTATACGGAAAAATACATTGCTTGATGAAGAACAACTTAAATTAGATGGATTAACTAGTGATTACGATGATATCGATTACGATGAAAGTGAAGAGTATAAACTTACTAAACTTGAAGATATTAATTCAAAATATTCTGATATATTAAATGAATTAAATGAACTTGACACTGAAATTCAAATTAGAATTCTTAAGAAAGAGATTTCGGCTACTCAAACGAAAATTGATAAATTGATAGATCAAATATCAGATAAGGATTTAACTGATAAAGAAACATCATCCTATAAGTCGATAAAGGCTGATTATAGTGCCTTAGATACCAATGTGGAAACTAAATCACTTAAAGAGTTAAAGTTGCTTAAAACTGATTTAAACGACATTTATGATAGATTAAATCAGTTAAATGAAACAATATCGAAGAGAATTGAACTTGATAAGAAAAAAGCAGAAGAACAAGCGTTGGCCAAGCAGCAAGCACAGGAGCAAGCACAATATAATTTGGCTCAACAAAAAACAGATGTTAGGGAGCAGAGCACTTCAACAAATGAAAACACAAATTCAAATGCAGGAGACAGTAACGAGACTACCGCTCCAGATACTCCGGTAGAAGAACCAGTAGAAGAAGAAACAAATGACATGTGTTATTCAACTTATGAGGAGGCTCAACAAGTTGGTATGCAAACGATGTTAAATGATTCGAGTATCCAAAAAATGGAAGTAGATAGTAGTAATAACTGTATTGAATATTACAGATAATCGAATTGGAGAATAAAATGACAAGGATATTGGCAAAAAGATTGATAAATAGTCTAATGATGTTTAGCAGTATATTACTTAGTATATTAAATATACTAATATCAACAAATTATTGCTCTACATCAGACTTATTATTAGTTGTTGGAATTGTAGTATTTTGTTTAATGCTGAACATCATAGCATACGTGGAAAATTGGAGCCCAATTCATTTGCTTATATATCTATTAATGATTACAAATTTCTTAGTATTGCAGGAGTTAGCTACAAATGGGCATTATAAAGAGATGTTACCATTAGTGACTATTGAGCTTGCTCTAGCATGTATATCTTTTTACATGATAAGAAAGTATTGTAATTAAGTTTAACTGTATTGCTTGTCTACTTTTACTATAGCGTTGCCTATCATGTCATATAACTTTATTAATAAACTACATGACATATTAGTCTTTTACAAATCTAATTATATTGATTTTGTGAATAAAACGGAAGTAGTAACAGTAGAAATAAAAGTAATAATCTTGTATGTGTCATTAATAACAATTTTGCTTATTTGTTTAAGCACTTTTATTTTTGATTTTAAAAAAGAGAAATATAAATACAAACTAAATACAAATGAAGGTGAAGGGTCATTATGCCCTTCATTTTTCACGCTTAAAATAATAACCCAAAAATTATAACTTAATTATGCAAATATAAAGTTAGGAGAAAAATGCAGGAAACAATGAGTATTAAAGAATTAAATGATTTTTACCAAGAACACTATGAAGATATACAGAAAGCTTCTGTATTAGATAAATTAATGTATAGTGACAAATTTACCGATTTATCTGTAATTAATCAAATGTCTTTTTTAAACATGGCATACAGTAAGTTTGTTAAAACAGATTACTACAGTATTGTTGATGATCATTATTATGATTATATAGAAACAGAACTTTTAGATGAATATATATCTAATCATTTAAAGCCAGATTATAATCCTACTGATAGGCAAATACAAGACTTTATTTTAGAAAATAAAGGTGAAGTATCAAATTACATCTTTGAGCAAGATTATACTGAATTCTTTGATGACATGGGTAAAGACTGGATATGGGAAGAGACTCAGGATTTAAAGATGAGTGATTTTGATACAACTAAACTATCAAAAGAAACAAGAGAGGAATTAAAGCACGTTCTTGAAGAAGAAGAAGAAGAACTTATCCATGTAACATCAAGTGGTGAAATATTATCTGGTGATTATGATGATTACAGTAACTTCAAGTGGAATTTAATGGATGATTGCCTTGAAGAAATTATAAAAGGTAGTCATGCAATTGATAACCAGGAAATAGATTTTGAGATGGTTAAGTCTCATGTGATTTGGCTAATGGAAGAGTATGACAAAGAAGGATTGCTATACACAAGCAAAATCGCAGTAATGAGTGGTAACTATAATTTTAGTATTGTAAATAAAAGCGAAGTAACTACAGAACTTAAAAGTACTACACTTTTTGTACAAGTTGGCCACGCTAAATATAACATACAAAAAGCAACGACCTTTGAAGGCAGTCAGGAAATAGATAGACTCATGGATTCTAATACTGAATATCCTCTAAAAGAACATCGCATTACTGCACCAAATTTAGAAAGTGAACTTGATTTATAATGAAACCATTTAAAGGAAAATTTAAAAATCGAATATTTTTTAAAACGCTTCAGTTAGCGTTGTTAGTAATGGTACTAAGTTTTGGAATAAGACAAGTACCCGAACTTATAAAAGAACGAAAAGTCGATAATATATTATATAGCGATGTAGAGTATGAAGAGCTAGATATTGATAGTTGTGATCTAAGTGGAAAACGCAAAGCAAATAGTGTAGTCGATATTGGTTTTGATAGCAACTTTGCTAATCGAGAATATTATGCATATACTAATTCCACTAGGCAACTTGTTTATGTAGAAGCAGAGGAAATAATATTACAAAACGATGAATTAGAAGATGTAACAAGTGGTGGTCGTTACTGCCCTGATGAAGCAAAGGTAAAAGGAACTGAAGATATCAATTTAGATGAAGGACATATTATTGCAGATAGCCTTGGTGGCGTTAGTAACAGTTATAATATTACGCCACAAGATAGTTATTTAAATCAAGAAGTGCAGCAATATCAAATGGAAGAATTAATACGCAGGGATGGAGGAGCAAATAATTTTAAAGCTTATATAAACTATCCCAATGATTTTACAATGATTCCGAGTAGTTATAAAATAACATTTGAGATAAATGGAGAAGTTTATAACTATGAATATAAAAATGAGGGGTCATAATGACCCTTCTATAAATTTAGGAGAAAATAATGAACTATGCTAAAGCAAAATTAAACGATAGTTTAATCAATCATTTTAGTAGCCATAAACTACAAAGTAATTACAAAGAGGAAATTAAAGGTGAGATGTTTGCAAGTAACTTTTTCGAAAAGAACATGTATACAGTCATTAGACATTTAGAAAGTAAAGACACATATATAACAGGTATTTCAGATTATAGTGAATTCAAAGGTATGTGCATGGCCAAAACTCTTCCAGATATTCCATATGATATGTTATATGTCTTAAGTCAGGATAACATGTTAGGTATTATTGAAAGAGAACTAAAACTTGATGTAGATGAGGTCAAGAGCGCATTACTTATTAAACATTACGGCGATGATAGCAAAAGTATTATTGGTATTGATGTTGATAAAGTTGATCATATTACTAAAATATACGATTTAGACAACGATGGTATCATTACTGAAAATGAACATAAACTAAATGACTTAAAAATCAATTATGAATTAGGAAGTTTAGAAAGAAGTGAACCCTATAAACGCCAAGTAGAATACAACGAGTTAGGATTATAATGGAAAGAAGTAAAAAGATAAAAACTGGATTGATGGTATTTTACGTTGCATTGGTAATTCTATTTATTATGTTCCCAACTGAATGTATGTCACTGGTGGTTGGAGTACTTGGTAAAATAGGGAACTTCTATTTCCAAAATACAACAATAAACCTATTTATATTCAAATTGATAATCACAGTTCTAATTTTAGTTGGGCTTAGATTTATGTTTAGAGGTAAGTTTTATAGACTCAAAATGGAATTACTTACACTTACCAAAAATACGTACTCAAAAGGTAAAGCGAGATTTGCAACTAAGAAGGAAATTAAGCGAGAATTTCTAAGTGTTAAAGAGGGACGAGAATACCATGCAGGTTTTCTTGTTGGTGAATATCAAGAAATATCAATATTAGGTCTCCCGATTAAGTGGAGGCCTTTTTTTAATTTCGAGAAACTTTTGACAAGAGAGTGGGTCGAAAATTGGGTTTATTCCAAAGATGTAGTAATTGATAAAACAGCAGAGCAGCTTATTAAAGCACGGCTGTTTGCGAATAGTCTGCATAATATTAAGTTTAATAAAGTTCCAGGGATCGTATATACAAACTTTACTCAAATTGTAACTCATCCAATGCATTTAGTTATAAATGGAGTAACTCGTAGTGGTAAGACAATATGTTATCTAATACCACAACTACTTTACTTTGCGAGGCTTAAAGATGAAAAAGAAAAACCACTTGTTGTGATCACTGACCCTAAAGGTGAACTTTGGAGAAAGACTGCAGGTCACATGCAACAAGGTGGCTATGAATGTATAAAGATTGATTTAACTGATATCGAAGACTCAGGTAGGTTTAATTCATTTGAAAAGGTGTATGACATATATGAACAAATACTTAAGGTAAACGATATTTATATTGAAGACAAAAGAGACACAAGTAACGTAATTCCATCAGGAGCAATTCCTATTGCTGAAGGTGATGGAACTGCGCTTCGAGAAATCATTGAAATGCGTAAAATTGATATGAGTCGTGTTGAAGATGAACTTATTCGTTTAGCAGCACCACTCTACCCAATGGATACAGAGGGACAAAATGCAATATTTACGCAAATGTCAAATCACTTATTTGTATCACTTACATACTTCATACTAGAAGATTGCTTTGTAAATAATAAACGAGAATTGTTTAATATTTACAATTTGTTTTATAAGCAAAAAGACCTTCTTAAAATTACCCAGGTAGATTTTGAAAATGTAATAAAGTATAAAGCTGCACTATCTAATTTCCCAGAACATAATATTGCAAAGTCTTACTTTCCAAGTGAACTTAGTGATAAAACATTTAGTTCAACACAGATAACATTTGAGACAGCTCTTAAGATATATGGTGCAGATAGTGTGAATAAGATTACGAGCTCAAGTGATTTATCAATTACTGAATTTGTCAAAGGTGAAAAACCAGTTGCGTTTTATCTTATTGCCCCCGATTACGATACTAAATATCACAGTATTGTGTCTACATTTATATCTCAGGTATATTATGAAGCGGTAAGCTTTGCAGATAAACAGCCTAATGGTAAGTTACCTAGAAGGCTGTACTACTTGTTAGAAGAGTTCGGTAACCTAACTAAGATTAATGGCTTTCCGAATTGGCTTACAATCTCACTAGGTCGTAATGTACTATTTGCAATGATTGTACAAAATATTGGCCAGTTTGAAGATATATATGGTGAGCAAGCTAAGGATACAATATTAGATCAAGCTCACATTAAGATGTACTTATTATCAAATGATAATAAAACACTTAAATACTTTAGTGAGTTATTTGGAAAAACGACTCAAATACACGAGTCGTTTAGTGGCTCAAAGTATAGTGAGATGTCTAAAACAATGGCAGAAGAAGAACGTGACTTAGTATCACCAGAGGAACTAAGAAAAAATCCAATGGCTAAAGCATATGTGCAAATGTCAAGGATGGATTTGGCCAAACAATGGCTTAGACCAAGTTTTTTATATGCTGAAGACTTAGAGTACGTCAAGAATGAAGACAAAGATACTAGACTTGATGAAATAATCTTTAGTTAAAATGGCCAGCAGGTGCCAACTTGAAACTTGTGAAAATAAATAGAAAGTAAGGTGAGGGGTCATTATGGCCCTTCACTTTTTTAGGAGAAAATAATGAACAATTTAGAAATGATTAAAATAAATGCAGAAACAGTTAAAAATGCAATAACAAATATGTCACCAACAGTTATGGCCACAACAAATGATTTTGATAGCGTGATATCAAACGCAACAGACCAAATTGTAAAACATGGTGAGCAAATTGCGGTCTTATCAATCGTAGTAGTAGCATTAGTGCTAATTTTCGGAACTAAACAAATGAAAGAAATGGCAAAGGAAAATATGCTTTGGATTATCATCGGAATTTTAATAATTAGTTCGGCTGATAATATAGTAAATATGTTTTACATGTAGCTTTAGCATGAGGGGTCATAATGACCCTTCGGCATAAAAATAAGGAGGTGAAAAATGTTTAGAGAAGCATTACAACAGCTTGAATGGGATTTAGGTTATGGTGCAGCTAATGGACTTCATGGTATTGAAGAAGTGGTAGGACATTTAACCTCGCTCGATTTTATAAACGATCAGTATATTGAGTTTTTACATCAATTTGACCCAATTGTTAAAACGCTAGCTGTATTTATTATTGTAATTGTTGTACTATACGCAATGCTATTCGATTCTAAGAAAATGCCCAAAATAATGCAGCGAATTATCCTTGCATTAGTAGGTGCTGGAGTATTTATAAATTTATTTGTGTTTGTAGTATCAGATATAGGAAGTGCAGGAATTGAAAGTATTCAGCAAACTGACTCGACATTTGGGATTGCGAACTCGCTTATGAACTATAGTGTAAAGGATTATGCAAATGAAGATAATGATTTTAGACTAGAGAGTGATAGTTGGGAAGAAATTCAAAGGCTAGACATCTTAGAAGAATTAGATCATGATGTAGAGGTATGTTACTCCTCAAGTGATTGCGAAGTTGTGCGTGAAAAGGGTGACTATCGATATGAACCCTCACTAATATTTACATGCTTAGTTGGGGTTGGGCTATTGCTTGCACTATTAATAATTGGTGGAGTTACTGTAAAAGATATGATTGAAATTGCAATTGCAGGAGCGATTGGACTATTTGCAATTATATTTTCTATCATAGATAATGCTCCATTTATGAAGAACTATTTAAATTATTTACTTAGAAAGATAGCAAAAGTATTTTTAACAGTATACATATTACAAAGCTACTTTATGATTTCTGAGTACTTTAGTAAGATGCTAATATTATCTGGATATAATATAAAACAATCGGGACTAGTGTATCTTATGATACAAATTGCAATTATAATAACCATATTTGATGGTAGTGCAACAATTGAGAAAGTATTTGGAATTGATTTAGGAACAAGTAGGGCACTAAATACAATGATTGCAAATAATGCTATAAAAACATTAGGTGGTGCAGTATCTAAAGTAAAAGACGGTGCCGCGGAGACACTTAAAAATGTAGCAGCTGGTGGATTTGAAGGAGCAGTTAATGGAGAGACTAAACTAAAAGGTGCAGGAAAAGGTGCAGCTGAAGGTTTAGGTAAAAGCCTTATGTCAAACAATCCATATCGAAGAAGTAAACAAGAAGAAACAATCGATGGTCTTAAGGATAAGTTTGGTAAAAATGAAGGTGATGACTCACTTGGAGAAAATAGCTCCCCTAATAACCCCGAAGATAATCAGAAGGGTGATGGAAACTCAAGCTTGAAGGCAGACACAAGTAATAGTGGAGATAGCGCATCGCCTGATATTAAAGAGGAAAATATAACTAACCCTGGTGATTTAAATGGTAAATCTTCAAAAGAAAATAACTTAAAATCCCTTAAATCTAACGGGCAAGAAAAAAATGGTATTTCTAAAACCCCTTCAAACTCTGGAGAGCTAAAGCCTAGTGAAAATCAACTTGGTGAAAGCGGTAATAGTTTATCAACGTCAGGTAGTGATGAGACTCCTAAAGTATCTACTAAGCCATTAAATAATAATGAAAGTGTGAATAAAATCGATAGCGATACAAACAATCCAAAAAAAGAAAGTAATGTAGAGCAGTCACATAACGCATTTAGTAGCAATGGTGCTAATAGTTCAGGAACTACTACTGGTGGTACTGGTGGTACTGGTGGTACTGTATCTGAAATTCCAAATAGTGGGGTTCACTTTAATGGAAATCAAAATACAACCGAAGCTGCGTCAAATACTGATATTTTTAAACCTAGTGATGAGACACCCTCGAGTGGATTTACTCCAGTAAATTCAAACTCACATAATCCATTTGATATATCAAAACAAAATGAAAATAAACTCCAAAGTTTAAATTCACTTAAGAAAAATGTTAGGAGGAAACGATGATAATACCTAGAGATATAAGGAAGAAGCAGACGTTACGTGGTTTTAGCTATATGGAAGTATGTGTGATTTTCTCAATTTACTTAGGGATTGAAATATTCACAGATATAAATTCATTAGTAGTTACTGTGACCTCTATACTTTGTGGATATACGTTAGTATCAAAAGTATCTAGCAAAAGTTTGTATGAGATAATTATTGATCAAGCTACGTATATGTATAGCAAAGTTTATTTCTTCCGTGATAGAGAGTTGTTTCTTGAAACTCGCTTTGAATATGAACCAATAATTATAAGAAAACCAAACGATATGATGGGTAAACTACTATATCCAATCAAACGGGTACAAGTCAAAGTGCTAAATGGATCAAACAAACTTAAGTTACACGTATCTAGAAATATATATGAACTTATTAATTACCGTGACAGTACATTGAATGAGGGTGAATATGATAAGTATAGTATTAGTTTCGATGAATATAATCAGATGATTATAAATCAAAATGATAACTTATTTGTAGTAAAGAAATTAATTCCAAAGTATACAAAATGGTTTGATAATCAAGAACAACGATTTTACTTTGTATCAGAACTTTATAAATTCTATGAGCAAAATTTACAAATGAGTATTTATAAATATCATGATACAAATACATATAACTTTTATGACTTTGAAACAAACGGAATAAAAGTACTTGAACTATATAAAAAGTATCAGTTAGGTGTGTATGAAAAATTGCTTAGCCAAAGTGTCCCTTATTTTTATGTAACAATTCCATATGAAGGGAAAAAGGTACGAAATATTGGTTATAAGCAATGTCAAGTTCTCACAACGGAAGACTGCTTAGCTAGTGATGTTGATATTGTAGATAATATAATTCTTGGAGATATTAATGATGTCCAGGAATTGCAAATCAAAAAAGACCATATTGTCATGATTTTAAATGATGGCGATAGATATTACCAAAAGTATATGGCCACAACTGATATTGCTTTAAAGCAAGAAGAGTTATATTTAGAAGAACTTTTAAAAGAACCACGTATCGATATTAAAATTGAGTACAAGCAATATAATCGAAATGAAATCATAAAAGCGATGGATAACTCGATTGATGAAGCAGTTATGCGTATTGATGATACTGAAAAGACATCGAAGAAGTATTTAGAAAGTCAAGAGATTCGAGTTATCAGTAGCTATCTAGAACAATTGAATAATAAGGTGGAAAACATTGTTGGTTTTAAACTCATTGTTAAGATTGAAGCTGACACACTTGAAGAATTACAAGTCCTCGAAGAAAGTTTAAAAGAGAACTATGAAAACTTGCAACTAGACAGTGAGTTATTTGTGCAAAAGCAATTGTTAAACGAATGGGTATTACTTAAAGAGGTAAAAGACTTTAAGGAATTATCGATGACTCACCTTGCATATGGTGGACTATTTAACTATTCAAAAATTGAAGATGATAGAGGACACTTAAAGTATGTCGGTAGTGATGGTCTTATTGCCTGGAATTCAATGGACTATGATAAGAACCCAGACAGGATTACAAACTCTAAGTTCATATCAGGTAAAACTGGTAGCGGTAAAACAACTTTAATTAAAATGATACTTCTAGAATACGCAGCAGAAGGTCGAGGGGTATATAATATCGATGTTCAAGGAGACTATGTAAGTCTATTTGAGGAGTTAGGGGGAGAAACTATTCACATTGGTCATGGTAGTGTTATTAATCCTCTACAAGTAACCGATTGGACATGTGAGGATCCAATTAATAATCACTTATCATTTTTAGTAAGTTTCTTTTCAATTGGAAATCCTAACTACTACCTAATTGCAGATAAAATGACAAAACGATTAAGTGAGTTTTATACTGGTTATAATTTGACTGAAGAGTCAAAAAATAATGAATATCCGAAGTTAGATGAGCTCTATACCTATTTAGAAGAGACTGGAGAAAATGAAGAGATACTCGAATTCGTTCACAAGTATTCACATACAATCCTAAGAAGTTATTTCAATGGTTACACATCAATTGATTTAAGTAATGAATATATAAACTTCTGTATTACCGATATAAAAGATGACGATGTAAAACTTAATCCAATATTAGTTACACTTCTTAACTTCATGAGAAAGAAACTATATGACGCGAGTAAACAAAATGCCTTTATTTTAGATGAGTCTCACAGAGCATTTGCTAATGAATATTTAACAAGATTCTCTGTTACTACAGCAAGAGAGTGTCGTAAGTTTGATTCGGAAATTGACTTTATTTCACAAAGTCCTGAAGATATCCCGATGAGTGTGTTATCACAAATGCAATATAAAATATTTTTGAAAAATGATAATATGAAGTTGATTTCAGAAATAACAAACAAAAGCATTGACTTCTTACCGAATTTAAAGTCGGCAGAATTTGGAGAAGGCTTTATGCAAGAAGATGAAAGAATATCTCCAATAAACTTTAACTTTAACAAGACTGAAATTATTGATAATATTGAACTTCTGTATATATTTGATAAGAAGATTCTTAAAATGCTTGATGATAGAGATAAAGAGCGACTAGGATACATATGATAAGACAAGGAGCAGAGCTATATAGGAAAAAAGTAATATATGGAGCAATTGCGTCAAATGCCCTGTGGATACTACTTTTAAGCTTTATATTCATGTTTGTAGTCGGAGTTGCAAGTGAAGAAGATGAAACTGTTCCTATTTGCTCGGATACGGTTATTCCTGAATCTGTGTTAGCAGAGGAAGAAGTGCTTAGTGAGTCAATGCAGAAGTATAATATTGATGAGCAGTATACTGATTTATTATTAGCACAACTTTATCAAGAAAGTGGTGGAAGCGAAAGTGTCTTAGCAACTGACCCTTGGCAATCAAGTGAAAGTTTATGTGGTTATATTGGGTGCATTACATCACCCGAGTTATCAACCAATCAAGCAATGAGTGTTCACAGAGACAATATAGATAGAGCAATTGAGTTAGGATTAGAACCAACAGAAGAGTTAATTTTGCAAGCGTATAACTTCGGTGGTGGATACTTAACATGGCTTGCTTTTAAAGGTTATGAACAAACGGAAGAAAAGGCATACGAGTTTAGCGTTTATATGACAAATCAAAATCCAAGTTATGCTAGCACGTGTAATTTAGATCCTGAAGGTAAAGCATGTTATGGAGATTATAAATATGCATCACATGTTATGGAAAAGTATTCAGGATGTAAAGATGGTGATTCGAATATAGAAGTTGATGAAAATAGCCTATATGTACCGTACTTTGATAAGGAATACACAGTTACTTGTGATTATGGGTGTTATAGTGGTCACACAGGTGTAGATTTAGTAAGCACAACTGATGATAAAATCTATGCAGTTGGTAATGGAGTAGTAATAAATGTTGAAACCAATTGCGCTCAAAGTGGATACCTTGGTAATACATGTGGATACGGTTTTGGAAATCATGTGGTAATAAAGCACACATTAAATGATGTAAATTTATATTCGATTTATGGACATATGAGTGAAGTGGATGTACAGGTAGGTGACGTAACAGATGCAAATACTTATTTAGGAACTGAGGGAGCAAGTGGAAATGTAACTGGAGCTCACTTACATTTAGAGTTTAGATACAGAACGTTATCGCAAAGTAATAATGTTAACTTATATCCATTACTTGCAAGAAGGGAGAGAGACAATGATGAAGAAGTATAAGAGGCAAATGTTAATATTATCTGTGTTTTTGGCAATTACAGTAATATTCTCAAAGCGCTCAGTTAATATGATGGATTTAAAAACTGAAGAAGATGTTAATATCAACTATGAGTTTGACACAGGTGATTTTGATTTGATTGTAGGAGAACCAATATTTTACCCAGAAGAAGACATAATCTACTTTGAAACATATCAAGAACTAATTAACCCGCTTTTCATAGGTGGTGCTAATGAGATGGTTATAACAAATGATACTACTGGCGAAGAACTAGAAAGTGTAAGTTTAGAAGAAGGTGAAAATTATACCCCACTTGAGATTAATCAGGAAGACTTAAATAACATTGAAGCCGTAACAGTGCAAATTATGAATAATGAGGAAGTAATTTTTGCGGCCAAGAAATATATATCAAATGTAATTTATTATGAAGATTTATCTGATTACAACGAAGAAGGTAAAAGTAAAGATGAAATGTATAAAGAAATTAATTACTTTGTATACAGTTTTGTAAATGATCCATTACTAGAAGTTGAAGATTTAGACAAGTATAATGCAGCTGAAGAATTTTCAGGTAGTGTGAAAAAACAACACGAAAAATTAGTTGAATGTCTAGATAGTATCGAGTACTCAGGAGATTATCAAGATGAAGTTATTGAGTATTATAAAAATGAACTTCCAGAGGAAGAATATAAAACATATGTTAAGTCAACTTCAATCAGTGAAAAGCAACAGATGTATGCTCAGCTTATGGATGAAGTGCAATATAATCTTGAAACACAGATAATCGAACTTGAAACAAAACTATTAGATGGAAAGTATGTAAATGAAGAGGAAATAAGTGAACTAGAGTCAGGATTAAATTTACTTAAACAAAGAGATTTATTACAATCGAAGTTAGATGAATATTCGATTGTTGATGTAGGCATGCATAGTGATTGATATATAAGAGAAAAAGTTAGTTAATTCATTGTATAATATTAACAAAGGATAAAATAACTAAAATATAGATATCTATTAAGCTATGCTAAAAGATATCAAGAGGAGCGGTATGATAGACATTAAGACATTAAAAATGATGGAAGAAATTAGACACAACTATTATTACGATTTAAAAGGAATGTTTTTATTCCATACTAACAAAATGGAGGGTTCAACTTTTACTCAGCTAGAGTTGACGACGTTAATAAATGAAAATATAGTAACGGGTAGACATGAGTTTGACGATGTGATGGAAACAAGAAATTCAATTGAATTGTTTGATTACTGTATTAAAAGTCTAGATAGTAAACCATTAAGTAAATTTGAAATAAGAGAGATGCATTCGATTTTAAAAAGAGGGACTACAGATGAGCGAATGGGATTTGTCGGAAAGTTTAAACCTATTCCTAATGCAATTAGAGGAAGCAAAGTAAAACTTTCTGACCCATGGACTGTTGAAAATGATTTAGATAATTTATTATCAATGGAAATAAACACAATAGATGATATTGCAAAATTTCATATGATTTTTGAACAAATACATCCATTTACTGATGGGAACGGTCGCATAGGGAGAATGCTAATGATGAAGCAATGTTTTGAAGTTGGTTTAGTACCAGTTTTAATTACTGAGGATAATGCGGGGAATTATAAAAAAGCATTAGAAATTTCACAAACTACGGGAGATGTATCATATGTAGTAAATATCTTTAAAGAAGGTCAAGAGACATTTAAGAAAAGTGAAATTTATGACAAACTAATTGATTTGGATTGTCACTATATTAAGTTTAGATCTTCACAAAAGAATGAAATGGAATTTGAGTAAGAAAGGATGTTATGGCTAAGTGTATAAACAAAAAGTATTTAAGACGTGGTGATTTTGCAGTAATGAACGATGGTAGTTGTTATCGAATAAACACAACAAAAGCAATTTCTAATTTCCACAACGATGATGATAATATTGTTAAAGTTGTTCGACCACTAAGTACATTATCTCCTTTCTTTATTGGGATAATTAAAGATAAAGAAGCTGATTCTGAAAAGATTGCTTTTTGGATAACTGAAGATAAGAAATATGCAACTAGTGATTTTCGAAAAAGTAAGAAGTTTGATAATACATACAATATAACATTGTGGGAAAAGAAATAGATTGGAAGGTGAAGGGTCATAATGACCCTTCATTTTTATATGGAGGTTGATATGGCTGCACCTAAAGTAAATGTAATGCACCAGTATACTGATAAAGAGGTAGTGACTCTTAAGTACGGCAGACAAGTATCGTTTAGTGGGAAACTTGCTTATGACAATGATACTATTGCTTTAAAGAAGGGTACGCTCGAGGTACTTAGTGGGTTGCCAACTAAATCAGAAGCGAAACTAAGCGGTAAACTTGCGTATGATAACAATACTGGAATGCCCCTTAAACCAGAGGAAGAAAAGCGTACTGAATATCAAGAGTATTTAAAACTTATTAAAACACCAAGTGGTAAACGTTGTAATCATGATGAGTATTTTAGTAGTTGGATTGATATGAATGAATTTTTTACAAGTGAAGGAATATTAGAGTTTGGAAGTGATGAAACCAAAAACTTTTTAGATAAGTTTGATTCGGCTAATTTACTAGGGTCAACAGTAATATCATTTAGTGAAGAAATGGGTGAGGAATTAAAGCAAAAGAAATTAAGCGAAAAAGAAATGTTTGAAACATTATCTCCATTTATTGATAACTACTTTAGACAGAATAATTTAATACCAAGTAATATGCTGTATAACTTTAGTTTTCACTCAGATCAAGATAACTTACATATTCATCTAGATTTTGTTGAAAAAGAGGAGATGAGTACTGATTTTCATATGGACGAGAAATCATTCTTTAATATGAAGAAAAACATCTTATTTGAGTATGATACATCTACTCAAGAAATTCATAAAGAAATACTAAAAAAAGTTGAAGATGTACGCCAGGATACACGTGAAAGTGTTAAGAATACACATTTTGATATTACAGATAAACAGTATAAAAAAGCATTTAGTATCCTCAAAGAGGAAGATATACCAAGATATTATGGTGATATCGAATCAGTAGAGTTAAAATCAGTAATCGGTAGCATTGCGAAAAATCATAATGAACAGTTTAATACGTATAAAACAGCGCTTCATGTGTTTGAGAACTATCAAAAAGGACTATATGGTGATAGTAAAAAAGCGGCATACTTTGAGAATAAAATGGAAGAGATGGATAGATTTGCTAGAAATGAAATATATCGGCAACTTAAAATCGAGTATTTTGAGCAGTTTAAACTACATTTTGAGCCAGTTAAGCCAAAGTATGAACAAACACTTGCAAAACCAAAGCAGCTGCATATAAAGGCAGCGAGACACAAAACTAGACGTGAGCGTGAATTTGAAAAAATTGAACGTGAGATTTATGAAGGGCTAGAATATTTATAAGGAGAAACAGATGAGTGAAGAAGAAATACAAGAACTAGCAATAGAGCTAAATATTAATGTTGATGATGTTAGAGAGGTGATTTTAGCATATGAAAACCAATTTAATAAGTCAGAGACTAGTAGACGAAGTAAAAAAAGATGTTAATCCTCGAATATCAGCTAAAACAATTGAACAAGTGCTTCAAAAGTACATAGACTTGGAACAAAAGAAGCATGATAGAGTAAATAGTCCAGAAGAAGTATATAAGCGGTACAAGCACTTAGCGTATGAGTCAAATGAGCTTGTTATTATTGCAGCGCTCAATCTTCGCATGGAAGTAACTCATGATGAGATAATCTACCGAGGTCTTAAAGACTCGGTTGCAATTGATCCAGTGGACTTGTTAAATGTCCCAATATCAAATCATGAAAAGAATTTTATCATGGTGCATAATCATCCAAGTGGTTATTCAGAGTTATCTGATAATGATATTATATTAGCAGGTGAAATCCAAAAAATGGCTACTAGTATGAAGATGAACTTTGTGGATAGTATAACAATAGCGAAAGATGGATATGTGTCAACACGTGCAAAATATGGTACAATATGGAGGAATTCACAAGAATTAGAATATTAAAACAAAGGAGTCAATTATGACAAAAGCAGAATTTATTGAAAAAGTTTCAGCAAGCACTGAAATGAGTAAAAAAGATATAACAGAAGTATTAAACGCAACATTACAAGAAATTATGGAAACTGTGAAAGTTGGGGATAAAGTAAACTTTGTAGGTTTTGGTAGTTTTGAGCCAAAATTAAACAAAGCAAGAACAGGAATAAATCCTGCTACTAAAGAAAAGATTCAGATTGCAGAAAGTAAGTCAGTGAAGTTTAAGGTATCAAAAACATTTAAAGATGAATTAAATTAATCTCGCAAACTTATTTGATTAGTGTATAATAAAGATGTGGCTCCTCATTTGCCACCCCTATGAGACTCAAGATATCTCTCTGTGGGTCAACCTACTCATAATAATGAATAAACTTTAAAAAAGAACGCTCCCTCAAGCGTTCTTTTGTTATAATTAAGTTATGCAAACAGAAAGTTTGTAAAAAAAAAGCGATCCACGCTTTGAAGAATATTCACACTGGAGGTTAGCAGAGCCTTCATTTTAATAAAATAATAAAAACTATACTACTTAACAGAAGGGTCATTGTGACCCTTCTTTTTTTATGGAAGGACTAAATTGAGAACTATTAAAAAAATTAAAGAACTAAATGTGAATCGATATCAAAAGTTTTTTTGGGCATATACGATATACATAGGTTTATATGATATACTATGTGTAAAAAATGATTTGAAACTATTAACTTTGAGTATTGCAATATTGTCTATCATTTACATATATTACTACTGTCGGGAAAGTGATTATGGTATTTATTTATATTTTTTCATACTAACAAATATGTATGCAATTTCACGTGCAATTAACGATCATGCTAGTATTAATGTTTTGGCGTTAATGTCACTCAATACAATACTGTTAATAATTCATTATATTATGGAAAAGCGATCGAATGATATTAAAGGTAACATTACCTTTATTTCTATATTAGCATTTCAAATTTATTTTCTACTAAAGGTAATTTTTTAATAGGAGGAAAATGGAAGTATTTGATTTATGTACATCAGGTGGTGCGCAAACGCTGTATTTTAAAATTTATTTAATCTTTTTAATAATACAAGTTGTTGCTTGATGCAATAATTGTAGCTTTGACATTTTCAATATTAGGATTATGTATTTCAGAAACAAGGAATAAATCAAATAAACTAATTATGTTAGTAATAATACTATTGCTAACTATAACAATGACGTATATAAAGTATGCGAATGCATGCTAATTAAAAAAGAGGATATAAAGCCTCTTTTTCTTATGGAAGGGAATCATGATTAGAGCAATTAAAGATAATATGACTAAAAACAATTGGTCAATTGAAGTAGATGAAAAGCAGCTAAAAGAAGTTGCAGAAAAAACTAATATTAGAGAAAAAGCATTTTATAAAAAAAGTAATGGAATGTATGAAGCCTTAATTACAGAAAGTAACTTTAAAGGATTATTTGATAAAACATTTTTTGAAAAAATTACGGATATTTTACCGGGTGACAAAAAAATTGATATGGAAGCCTATATTGATAATAAGCTGACATTACATTATAATCAAAAATATGTGGAATTAGATAATATGTATCAAGAACAAAAGGGAAAGTTAGATACAAATATTAGTCCGCTGTATATAGATTATGCAAATAAGAAACTTAAAGAAGATTACAACTTAGCTGAGCGTGATGTTAATTTATATTTTCAACAATCTGAAGATATTGTCTCGCTTATGGAACGTATAGAAAAAAATGAAAAAGTAAGTAAAATGATAAATCAGGATATTGTTGTCAAATCGATAAGTGAACATCTAAGAGCTAAATTTGGTAAAGATATTCAGGTTAAAGACGAAGATATAATTAAGAATATATCTGACTTAGTGCAAATTGAAAGGTTACACTTTAAGGAGAATGGTTATTATTTAGATACTGTAGTCATTAATGAGTTACAAAAGAAATATGGAATGCAAGGTAAGTATGGTGAACTTATTAAAACTTTAGATAACGCCAATATGCATGCTAGTTTAAAGAAAGAATACTTAAGCCAAATATTTATGAATAACATTCCGGAAGGTGCAGCACTATACTTACTATTTACTAATGAGTATAACTCAATTGAGCGTATTAGAAAAATAATCGAGGAGTACAAAACAAATTCTAATTTTACTGACTTCGAATTAAAGCTAATCGATGAATATACAAAAGTATCAAATAATGAGGCTACAGAACTCCATGCAAAATTACAAAGCATTTCGGATTTCGATGAACGTATTTCATATATGAACTCAATTAGATTACAAAATGAAAATAGTGAACTTACCGAAGTAGAAAGAACATTACTTATGGATAAGTATCAAATTACAAATGAGGAAGTTGATAATATCCAAAACAACTTAATACTGTCATCTGTAAAACCTACAATGAACACAATTGAGCATGTGATTGATCAACTACGTATCGTTAAGCCTCAGTATACTGAGCTTGAAACTGATTTAATAAAGTTGCTTACTAATGTATCAGAAGATGAGATAGTAAACTTATTTACAGAAGTAAATGGAACTCGTGATGTGAATGTAATTGCTGAACTGATTAAGAAGTATGATAAAACAGCGAAACAATCTGTTATTAATAATGAAGTTAAAAGACTTTATATTGAGCAAAATAAGTATTCAGATAAAGAGTTAGAATTAATTCAACAGCAGCTACAGTTTAAAGGTATTGCTGCAACTATAGATAACATTGATATGATTGCGAATGAATTACATATCGAAGAGTCTAACATTATATCTCAAGTGTCGAAGCTGTTAAACGAGAATCGTTCATCACTTGAGGAGAAATCAGTTGATGAAAGAATTACAGAATTGCTTAGTGAGAATAAGCAGAAAACTGAAGCTAAAGAGAAACTGGAAGCAGAATTAAAAGAATTAAAACAAAAGCATGAACTATTAGAAGATATTAATGAGATTAACAAAAAGAAAAATGAACTTGAGTCAGAACTAAGTAATTACAAAAATGAACTTGAGTCAAAAGAAAGAAATGTTTTAAAAGATATAGCAGATAGATTAAGTGTTAAATTTGATGTTGAAACACCAGGTAACTTTGATGAATTACTAAATGAAATTATCAATAAAAATAAACAATGCGACCCAGAAGTAATATACATTGCAAAGAAAAAGTTTGGAATTAGAAATAATCTATTTAAAGGAAATAAGTTCTTATCAAATTTAGAGGAATCCGAAAAAGTTGAAGTGTTTAGTAAACTTAATCAAGAGCACTTAGAAATAATAGGTGAAAATAACTTTGAAGAATATGTACAGGTTATAAAGTGATATATTGCTGGAGAAATATTTAGTATTTCTCTAGCAATATTTTTTATTGTTTTAAGATAGTTTATTTCTGTAGAAATATAGAAAATATGCGATGGATAAAGGACTTGCGCTAAATATATTTCTACAGAAATACTAATATATTTCTAGAGAAATACTCACTAAAGGGGATACGGGAATATATTTCTAGAGAAATATAAGGAATACACGATAGATAAAGGGTTTGCACTAATATATTTCTAGAGAAATATTTCTCTAGAAATGTGTTTAGTTATTTGAAGGTTAAGTGCGTAAGTAATTTAGAACGAACTATAAACATGTGTTTAATGTTAGGGCTGTTTTTACTAGTAAAAGACTAATGTTTGCACAGCAAACATCTCCCATTTCACACGGAACGTGTGCAACCTCTTATCCTGTTGTATTTTGACTGAACCCAGGTAAATAAAATTGAGGGGTCATAATGACCCTTCATCAGGATTAGGAATATGCTCTTGTATTTTGACTGAACCCAGGTAAATAAAATTGAGGGGTCATAATGACCCTTCATCAGGATTAGGAATATGCTCTTGTATTTTGACTGAACCCAGGTAAATAAAATTGAGGGGTCATAATGACCCTTCATCAGGATTAGGAATATGCTCTTGTATTTTGACTGAACCCAGGTAAATAAAATTGAGGGGTCATAATGACCCTTCATCAGGATTAGGAATATGCTCTTGTATTTTGACTGAACCCAGGTAAATAAAATTGAGGGGTCATAATGACCCTTCATCAGGATTAGGAATATGCTCTTGTATTTTGACTGAACCCAGGTAAATAAAATTGAGGGGTCATAATGACCCTTCATCAGGATTAGGAATATGCTCTTGTATTTTGACTGAACCCAGGTAAATAAAATTGAGGGGTCATAATGACCCTTCATCAGGATTAGGAATATGCTCTTGTATTTTGACTGAACCCAGGTAAATAAAATTGAGGGGTCATAATGACCCTTCATCAGGATTAGGAATATGCTCTTGTATTTTGACTGAACCCAGGTAAATAAAATTGAGGGGTCATAATGACCCTTCATCAGGATTAGGAATATGCTCTTGTATTTTGACTGAACCCAGGTAAATAAAATTGAGGGGTCATAATGACCCTTCATCAGGATTAGGAATATGCTCTTGTATTTTGACTGAACCCAGGTAAATAAAATTGAGGGGTCATAATGACCCTTCATCAGGATTAGGAATATGCTCTTGTATTTTGACTGAACCCAGGTAAATAAAATTGAGGGGTCATAATGACCCTTCATCAGGATTAGGAATATGCTCTTGTATTTTGACTGAACCCAGGTAAATAAAATTGAGGGGTCATAATGACCCTTCATCAGGATTAGGAATATGCTCTTGTATTTTGACTGAACCCAGGTAAATAAAATTGAGGGGTCATAATGACCCTTCATCAGGATTAGGAATATGCTCTTGTATTTTGACTGAACCCAGTGAATTAAAAGTTGGCAAAATATTCGCCTACTCATTATAACTTGGAAATCTAGATTTAGTGTATAATCTAGTAATTTAAGGAAAATGTGATAGTCTTGCAAATTGGTGTTAAAATATTATTTAGAAAATAGATTTAGTATAATAGGATTTCGTTCCTATATTTTGAGGAGAGAAAATAATGAGTAATAGCAAAATTTTTTATGATAGAAACAAAACTAAAAGTTTTATGGGGAAGTTTAGTCTGTTTGGACAAGTTGGAACAACTTTACAGCATTTAGTTCGATTGGTAATTTCGATAGCATTACTTCTATTGAGTGAATTAATTCTAGGTTATGAAAGTGGAGTTACTATGTTGCTTTCTTTTGCATTTATGTTTCTAGGCTTAATATTTGGAATATCACTTATAAGACTACTTCTTTCTATATTATTTGCACCTGTTATTACAGTGAAGCAATCATATGAGCTTTTAAATTTTATTAGAACAAGAAAAGTTGTAATTGATGGCCAAGAGTATGATATTTAATTTTCTAATCACTACAAATTCAAATCACCAACAGGAGAGAGTATAGAGCGGTAAAAAAATATGTTAGAGTAAATCTAGTATTTAGCTTAGTGATCTATGTTTTATAAGCTATATAGTGTGAGTGTACTGAAGGAAGTTGAAAGCTCATAATGATTCTCCATAGGATTAGGAATATGTTCTTGTATTTTGACGTGCGGTGCGCAAAAACTTGTCGGCAAAATATCTGTCCTCTCCGTGGCCAAATATTTTGCCCGCACTATTCGTGCGAACGAAACTCCGTTTCGATTTTTCAAATCAAAGATTTGTTTTTCGCCTAAAGGCGATTAGGGGAGAAGGTTTGTAACTAATTTTGTTCTTATGATTTATAGAGTTTTGCTATAATTTATTTGGAGCGCTAATTATGGTAGCTCAGGAGTTGAATGATCATGAATTGTTAAGAGCAATTGCAGTGTGAGAGGAAGAAAATGAATAATGATAATAGGATACAAAAAGAGTTAACGGTAGCTGATTATGATGCGTATAATAAAAAGTTGCGTGAAGCGATGAATAACATGTGTGGATTTGAGGTTATGTGTGAGGAAAAAATAGAACTTATACATATGCAAGAATCAGTTGAGAATGTTAACAAAAGATTTGTTAAGGTATTGCTATTTTTACAATGTGCATATGATAGTTATTTAGCAGGACCACATGACTTATTGGATAGATTTAATGTTATACAGGATAGTTATGAATGGGAAATGTTAACTGTTGAAGACTTAGAAGAATATAACTTTAGAGTACACAAGTTAGTTATTGCTGCATATAATGATTATCTTAAAGTTAATGGAGTGCAATCTGAATTATGGGTAATGAGAGATTTTGAAGATGAAAGTTTATAAGTTGCTCACATAAGTTAGAAAAAATGAACCTACAATGGCTCATTTTTCATTTTATATATGCTATAATATCAATGTCCGAAAAGACGATAAACTAAAAGGTGGTGTAAAGTGAATTTACAATTTAAATTAACTCATGGAGTTGGTGTATATATGTAAAGGAGACAATGCAACAGTTAATAACTGTTCTTGAATTAATTACTTTAATATTAATTCTTGACTATCTTAAACGATAGTAAATAACTTCTAAACTTTACATCACTTCAGAATAATAAAAAGAGGCCTGCTCTAACAGGTCTCTTTTTTCTTCTAAACTTTACACAATAAGTATAACATGATTGTAACTTTGTTGTCAAATTTACTATTTCAAAAATTATTTTATAATATATAGTGGTGCGATGAGCACCGATTATTAGTTAGGAGATGATATTATGAAACGAGTAATTGGTTATGTACGAGTGAGTACAGATGAACAATATGTCACAGGGTATTCGATACCTGAGCAAATTGAAACTATTAATCAATATTGTGTTGACAATGGTATAGAGAATGTTGAAATTATTAATGATGATGGTTTAAGTGGGAAAACCTTAGATCGAGCTGGAATTCAACGAGTGTTGAAAGAGGTTAAAGAAAAAGAAGTTGATATGTTTATTATAAAGAACGTAGATAGATTGGGACGTAATCATGCAGATAACGAACATATTATGCTTACATGTGTTTCTAACGGTACTAACTTTATTAGCATAACTGAAGATTTTAATTTAGAAACAGCTATCGGAAGATTTGCCTTTAATCTTGGAGGAATCTTGGCCCAATTAGAAAGTGAGCAAATTGGTGAACGATCAGTAGGTGGCTTAGTGCAAAAAGCTAGGCAAGGAGAGTATCCTCATGGAAATATTGTTCCGTATGGGTTCAGGAAAAATAAGAGTCATTATTTAATTGCAATTAACTCAGAAATTGAAGTTATAGAAAAAGTATTTGAATATTATGTGGCGTATAATTTTACTGCACATGAAGTCGTGCAACGTATAAAAGAGGAGACTGGAAAAGAAATATCGCAAGGGATGGTTTATAGATTTATCACTAGAGAACTGTATAGAGGTCGTGTTAACTCAGGGTCAGGAAAACGTGTTGTATTATGTAAATACATGGAACAAGAAGATGAAATTGAAATTGATCACTTTATTAACAGTGAGATTAAACCAGAAACTGAGCTTAAACCTATAATTACTGATGAGATGATTGAACTGCTGGAAAACAGAAGTAAAGTAAGAAAGTATGGTAAGCATGTATATAAATATAGAAACATGGTATACATCAATGGCAAACTTGCTAAGCATGATAAAAAGAAGAAACAATCAGGACGAGAGTATTGGTACTACTTCGTTGAAGAAAAAGGAAAGAAGAAATATGTAAATCAAAATGATATAGATATGGCACTTAAGAAACATATATCCGAAATTGAGTACAATGAGTTTTCGGGCTTTGATGAAGAAGTTACAAATATAGCGAAACTATACACTCGTAACAAGATGTCGAAAAATAATTTTTTAGAACAAATTGAAGAAAAGAGAAAATATTATGAAAGATTGACCCAAAATTTCAAAATGGTGAAAATTGATAAATCGAACTCTAAGACTACAATAAAATTTGAATAAATAGACATCTGAAACTGGCAAAATGGTATAATATATGTAAGAAAATGGCACTGTTAAGTGCTGTTTCTAAGATTAAAAATAAATATACTATATGCCTCGGGTTGCTTGTTATGAAGACCGATTGGCTCCAATTTTAAAAAGTTTAGTTAAGATCAATTTAACTAAGCTTTTTTTTTTAAAACTTATTACAAAACTAGTTGATTGTATTTGATATAATTTAATACAGGATGTTTAGGAGAGATAATGATTGATTATATAAAGACGAATATTTGTGAAGTAGAAGATTATAAGGTTCTTAAGTCAAATCAGTTTAGAACTGTATATTTAGTGAATAATAAGTTAGTTGTAATGTTTAGTGCAAATGCTAAGCTTATCTTTAACTGGTATATGTCGAATCAAAATTTTGCACCGGCAACTATCTTTGGTTATGATGAATGTATTTGTTATGATTATCTAGTTCCAAGTAGTGACTACTTAAAAAAAGTACATATTACAGACTTTATTAAAAGTTATCGTCCAAAACTTGTCTCTATATCAGATGGTGAGTATTATGACGCATTAGAAGAGAAATATAAGACTTCTTGCCTAAACTTAGGAATTAATACTCTAAGTCTAAAAAGACCTCAAAAAGAGGCACTATATCAGTTGCATGGAAATATGGATTTCGATCATACAATTGTTTTTGATAGTAAAATGATTCTATTAGATCCACGTCCAGTAACTGGGGCATTATTATTTGATATCTTAAATATGTATTTATCTAGTTTTGAACTGATTGAAATGTATCAATTACAAGAAATTGCTGATATTCTAAATGTTGAACTAAGCGATGTTGAATACTATTATGAGTTAACATTAATAGCTAAATTAAACAAGACACACAATCATAACAATATTATGTACAAAAAATATCTAAATTTATTAAGTGCCAGGTAAGACCAGGTCCTCTTTTAATGTTAAAGTATATAAGAAGGAGTGACTATGAATACATTAGACATTAAATTTTTAAACAAAGCAAAGGAAGAAAAGTCATTACGTGACTATAAAGGTAAATACTACTTAGTTATTAATACTGCATCTAAGTGTGGGTTAACTCCACAGTTTGATGGATTAGAAGATATTAACAAAAAGTTCCAAGATAAAGGATTAGTAACTTTAGGATTTCCATGCGACCAATTTAAAAATCAAGAATTCGATAGTGCAGAAGAAGCAAATGAATTCTGTCGATTAAACTATGGAGTTACTTTTGAAATCATGGACAAAGTAGATGTTAATGGAGCAAATGAAGCACCATTATTTACTGAACTTAAGCGTCAAAAAGGCGGATTATTTGGTTCTAAAATTAAATGGAACTTCACTAAGTTCATCGTTGATGTTGATGGAAAAATTATTAAAAGATTCAGCCCAACTGATAAACCGGCTAAAATTGAAAAATTCTTAAATAACGTACTATAAGACAAAGTGCTAAACCATCTGGTTTAGTATTTTTTTTATTTAAAAAATATTTAGTATAATATATACAAATAAGGAGGAGGCATGAAGAAACATAACATTCAAATTTTAATGTTGTAAAAGCAATAGTAATCGGGTTACTGTTAATCTTACAATTATTTATTTTCTATCTATTTCTACATTTATTCCAAGAGGTAGGAAGGCAAGCCTATTTAGTAATTGAAATTATCGGGGTTTTAATTGCTTTAAAAATTTTAGGCTCAAATAAGAAGTATATATATAAATTATCGTGGACAATCTTTTTGGTAGTGTTACCAATAAGTGCAATCGTATTATATTTACTATACGGGGATCAGCGTTTTATTAAGCGAGTGATGGCTGAAGAAAATAAAATATCACATGAGTTAAGTGTTTGTAAAATACAAAACTATGAGTTAGTTAATGGAATTGAAGATAAGCGCTTAAAAACAGATATTAATAGTATCTATAACTTATCACATTTCCCAGTTTATAAAAGTAGTGATAATCAATACTTTAAAGTAGGTGAAGAGTTTTTCACTGACATTATTGAAAAATTAGAGTCAGCCGACGATTTCATACTAATTGAGTTTTATATTATGGCTCGTGGTGAGTTATATGATCGTATTAGTCAAATCTTAAAACAAAAAGCCGCAGAAGGTATTGAAGTATATATTATATACGATAAACTTGGAAGTTTACTTCGCTTTGGTCAAGATGAAGAAGTAGATTTAAAAGCAGCTGGGATTAATATCATGGCCTTCAATAAGAAAGTTACAAGATTATACCGTTTCATAAATTATCGTAGCCATCGTAAGATCGTAGTTATTGATGGTAAATATGCTTATACAGGTGGTAATAATCTAGCGGATGAATATATCAATATTGGAAGTAAATATGGACACTGGAAAGACATGGGTATTAGAATTCAAGGTGCAGCTTCAAATTCATTTACGTATGCATTCTTTAAATCATGGATTTTAATAACAGGTGAGGATATTGACATAACTCGTTATTTAAATGAAGAAGACAATAATCAAATTGAAACTAATAAACTTGTTGTTCCGTTTACTGATGAGCCAACTAATGATTTAGAAATTGCATCACATAACTATATGCGTATTATTTCTAATAGTACTGATTATGTATATATAACAACACCATATTTAATTATTGATGAAGAAATGATATCCGCATTAAAGCTAGCTGCTAAAAGTGGTGTCGATGTTCGTATTATTTTACCCGGGATTGCGGATAAAAAATTTGTCTATGAAGTAACAATGGCACACTGTTTAGATTTAATTTGTGCAGGTGTTAAAGTGTATACTTATAATCCAGGTTTTATTCACGGTAAAACAATTATTAGTGATGATTTATATAGTACGATTGGTAGTGTAAACTTTGATTATCGAAGCTTAATGTGGAACTATGAATGTGCAGTTTATGCCTATGATTGTGATCTTGCTCAAAAGATGCGTAAAGACTTCGAAATTGAACTTGAACAAAGCACTTGTATCAATGAAAAGTACTTACAAAAACGCAGTTTTTTCACGAAAATTTTAAATGGAATTTTCAGATTAATTGGTCCTCTATTTTAAAGTTGAAATATAGTAAAGATATGTTATAATAATCTTACGAATTTTGAAACGAGGTATTATATGAAAAAAGTATTAGTTATGGGTATGGGTGCAATTGGACACACAATTGTTACTTCTTTAGATGATACAAAAGCCCAAATTGACGTAGTAACTTCAACGCCAGTTGAAATTGATACTATTAAGAACAACTTAGGGGATGAGTCAAAAGTTACGAATGTCGTGACATACGAAATGTTATTAGAAAATTGTGATTATGACATTATCTTCTTAACGCTTCCTTACCGTCATAAGATTACAAGAATGAAACAATTGAAAGATGTTATTAAACCACATACAACAATTGTTTTACTACCGGCAAATCAAGGAGCGGTAAACTATTTACCAAAATCTATTCAAGAGAATAACCCAATTATTTTATCAGAACGTGTTCCACAAATCTCGCGTATTGACGAAAAGTATAAATCAGTAAATGTATATGGAACTAGACGTGATTTAATGATGGTTGGAAAAAATGGTGCTAACCCTTTAATTTTAAGTGAGTTAATTCCATATATGGATCAATTACAAATCTTAAATAATGAATTTGAAATTTCGTTAATTTCATCAAATGCAGTTTTACATACATCACGTGTATATAACGTCTATGCTAATAAAACTGAAAACTATGGTAAAGAGTTTGGTTTCTATACTGAGTGGACAGAAGAAGATGGACAATTACTAATTGAAATGGAACAAGAAGTGATTGAACTTAAAGAAAAAATTGAAGCAGCTGAAAATGTTGAAATCTACTTATATGACTTATTCAAACACTTCAATATTGAACCATTAACAGCAGCAGTTGCAAAAGAGCGTATTGGAAACTATGAAGCTTTAAGTAAAATTAGATTTTATGCAGAAGACGAAGCGGACTTAATGACAAATAGATATGTAGTAGATGATGCAGTTTTAGGGATTCACTATTACTTAGAACTAGGAAAAAAATACAATGTGGAAATGCCAAAGATGGAAATGATCTATCAGTGGGCTGTTGATTTTGTAAAACCACATGTAGATGAGGTAGACGATTTAAATGTATAAAAATGTACTTGAATATCAAAAACAGATATTAAGCTGCATGCATAATATAGTTGAATTTGAAGGCGGTTATTTTACTAACTCAGACGATTTAGAATATATAAATTCGAATTCAATAATTGGAGTAGAAGCAACGAGCGATATCGTTGCTTCTATTTGTGTATTATTAGCAAATGATATCTATACAACAAAAATCCAATTACCAACAGCGATTCAAGATTTTGGTGATGAATTAGATACAATTTATCTAGTTGCAATTGATCAAGAACTTAAGGTTAATGACGATGTAACTATACAGAGAGTTGACGAAATGAACTTTGATCAGTTTATTGAAATAAGTAATAAGCTCCAAATACAAGAATATGGAAGCGTTTATAAACGACATGCAAATGAACAATTATTGAATAGTAATGACTATTTACAATATATTATTGAGTACAAACATCAACCTGTAGGTGAGTTTGTATATATTCCTCGTTTAAATGCTCTAGAATCGCTTATAATTCTAAGTGAGTATCAGAAGCTAGGAATTGGAACAAGCGCCTTAGAATTGATTAAATGCGCTAATAATGTAGACTTATTTGTAAGCGCTGATAATAGTAGTATCGAGTTTTATAAAAAATTAAATTGTACTATTATTGATCAACTAGAAGTTGTTAATTTATATGGAACACCAAGAAATTTATTAATGTATTTATCTTTAATGTAATTTTACGTATATAACTGGACAGTTATGAAGAGGTGTGCTAGAATACTTGTGGAGGTATGATGGGACTATTTCAAAAATCAATTAAAGTAACAGAATTAAATGCAATGGATGCATCACAACTTAAGCGAGTGATAGATGTTCGTAGTAATGTTGAATATAAACAAGGGCATGTTAAAGGTACTAAGAATGTTCCTTTAGAAAAACTAGTGAACAATCCAAAGGCTTTTATAAAAGATGAAGGTGACTATTTTGTTATTTGTCAATCTGGAATGAGAAGTAAACGTGCAATCTCGTTACTTAAGAAACAAGGGTATCAAAACTTAATAAATGTAAAAGGTGGTTATTTAACTTATGCAAGATTTCAAAACAATTAATATTAATGATTTAGGTCAATTAGGTGATGTAAATGTAATTGACATCAGAGAAGCTGATGAATTATCAGTAGGAGCAGTAGCAGGATCAAAACATATTCCAATGATGGGATTAATTATGAATAAAGATCAGTTTTTAAATAAAAATGAAACATATTATATTTACTGTGCAGCTGGAGGAAGAAGTTACCAAACTTGTTCACTGTTAGCAGATGCTGGTTATAATGTTGTAAATTTAGATGGTGGATATTCATCGTACAGAGGATAGTTATATCCTCTTTTTTTTATAGTTATTACTTTCTTTATTTGATAACGTGATGTATAATCGAATTATAGGAGGAGATATATGGAAAAATTTGAGCATATCGTACAGTTTTATAATCAGTTACCACAAGCAATGCAAAAAGAAACAATATCAAACCTAAAGGAATTAAAAGCTTTAGTCTATGACGAAGTTGAAGTTCCGGAATTAGAAGGGGATAGTAACTTAATAATTAGAAAGACATTATTACGATTGGATTACATTTTGGGAGATGAAATGATCGAACATGATGATGTCAACTTTAAGCGAATCATTGAACTTAAAGAACATCTTATTAATTTATTGACTACTGATTATAGTCAAAAATATAGTTATGGTTCAATCTTGACTTTTAGTCATTACTTAAACTACATCCTATTTGTAGTTGTTAATTTTGAACACTACTTACAAGAGACAAATAAATAGAAAAAGAACTTACTAATAGGATTACCCTAGATAGTAAGTTCTTTTCTAATCTTTATATAAGTCTAAATGTTTATATGCTTTGTCAGTAGCAACTCGGCCACGAGGTGTACGATTGATAAACCCTTTTTGTAATAAGTAAGGTTCATAAACTTCTTCAATATTAGCTTTATCTTCACCTATAGATGACGCTAAGGCCTCAAGCCCAACTGGACCACCGCCAAAGTTAACGATAATTCCTTGTAAAATACGGTGATCAATTTTATCAAGACCTTCTGTATCTACTTTTAAACGTTCTAAAGCATTAATAGTAACTGCACTTGTAATTTGTCCATCGTTTAAGATTTCTGCAAAATCACGAACACGTTTAAATAAACGGTTAGCGATACGTGGGGTAGAACGACAACATTTAGCAAGTGTCATCGCCGCCTCTATATCGATATCAGTTTCAAATACATGACTTGTTCTTGTGATGATTTGAGAAATTTCATCATCAGTATAGTATTCAAGGCGAGCATCAATTCCAAAACGATCACGTAATGGGTTAGTTAAGTCACCAGGTCTTGTAGTTGCTCCGATTAATGTAAATGGGGCAAGATCAATATTAAGAGTTTTGGCTTGTGTATCTTTACCGATAACAATATCGATTTTATAATCTTCCATTGCTGAGTATAAAACTTCTTCAACAACTTTAGGAATTCTGTGAATCTCATCAATAAATAAGATATCACCCGGTTGTAATACAGATAAGATCGCTGCTAAGTCTCCTGGTTTTTCAAGAGATGGCCCATTCGTTATCTTAATGTTTGTATTCATTTCATTAGCAATAATATGACTTAAAGTTGTTTTACCTAGACCAGGTGGCCCATAAAATAAGATGTGATCTAAAACTTCGTGACGTTTTTTAGCTGCTTCAATAAATATTTTTAAGTTTTCTTTTAAAGTACTCTGTCCAATATATTCGTTTAAGAGTTGCGGACGAAGTGATAGTTCTCCTTCGTCTTCAAAGTTAGTATCTAGTATTCTTTCACTCATTCTACCTCCTAGAAATACATCCTATATTATAGCATAGATTATCATAAATATAAAAAACCACCCAAAAAGCACAACTTTTGGTATACTTAATAGGTAAAGAGGAAAATCATGAAATTAAATAAATATAGAATAATTACATTATCAATGTTATTTCTTGTTGTAAGCTATAATCCGACTTTATTTTTAGCACAAACTTTAGATGAGTTAGAGCAAGAAATTGCGCAAATTAAAGAGGATACAGAAAAGCAAAAAGAAGAGCAGGCTCAAATTGCTGAGGAAAAAGAGCAAACCGAAAAAGATATTGCTGATGTAAAAACAGAAATAGATACAATAACTGCTAATATTGCAACAGAGCAGTCTAAAATAGATACAAAAAATACAGAGATTGAAACACAAAAAGCAAAAATCGAAGAGATTCAAGCTCAAATACCGGAAGTGAAAGAAGATGCAGGGCAGATGTTACTGGCTCTTCAAAAGATAGAAAATAGTAATATTTTACTGCAGATGGTAGCAAGCCCTACTGAAGTTGCTGGAGATAATATTCTGCACAGAATGGAATCGGTAAATACACTATCAGAATATGCGGGGTCAGTAGTAATTGAACTAGTTGAAATTGAACGTGAATTACAATATGAAAAGACTGTATTAGACAAACAACTAGCAGAACTTGAACAAAATCAAATAGCCCTTCAAGCCGAGGAAGCTAGCCTTCAAGCTAAAGAAGAAGAGTTTAAAGAAGTTTTAGCAATGCAATCGGAATCAATTAGTGATATCGATGTTTCAGTTGAAAAGGCTGCGGAAGATCAGGCAATGATGGAAGATACACTTGCATATTATCAATCATACGGATGTAGTGGTACTGATGTAGTTGGTTCTAAATGTGGTGGTTTAGGTGATGATGATGGAGATGGAGTTCAAAATAGTGAAGATTCATGTCCAAATGAATTTGGTGACCAAGCTGATGGGTGTCCAAGTCCAGTTGTAGAAGAAACTGGTAATGGAAATAGTAATAGTAATGGTGGTGGATCTACAGGATCAGGTAATTCTGCAAGTTTTATCCGCCCGATGAGCAGTGGTGTGATAACATGTGAGTATGCATGTTATTCAGGACACGTTGGAATTGATATGGATATTTATGATTATGCGCCAATTCTAGCAAGTGGTTCTGGAGTTGTTACAACTGCACGTGGAGGGTGTGCTCCATTTGCTGCCGGTGTTAATACATGTAATGGTGGTTATGGTAATTACGTAATGGTTACACATAATACAAGTAGTGGAACTTACTTCTCATTATATGCACACTTAGCATCAATTAATGTATCACAGGGACAAACAGTATCACAAGGACAACAGTTAGGTACGCTTGGTGATAGTGGTAATAGTGCCGGTTCGCATTTACACTTTGAAATATACAAAGATGCAAACGGAAATGGTATCCCGGATGATGCAAAAACAAATCCAAGAAACTATGTTAGCTTCCCAGCTACATGGACTTATTGGTAGGAAGAAAGGAAGAATATGAATACAGATAAATTGTGTCAAAGTTGTGCAATGCCTTTAAATGAAAAAGGTGTTGACTTAAGAGGAACTGAAAGTGATGGAACAAAAGCTGAAAAGTTTTGTGTACATTGCTACCGTGATGGGAAATATGTAAACCCATCTATTACATTTGAGGAAATGGTAAAAACGGGAGTAGAAGCAGTGGAACAAAGTGAAGCTAACTTCTTTAAAAAGTTTTTAATGAGAAAATCATATCCAACATTATTAAAGCAATTAGACAGATGGAAATAAACAATAAAGTATGTGGAAAAAGAGCCTAAGTAGAGGCCCTTTTTTTACTTTGGATTAACATTCGTGTGGTATAATTATGTAGTAAAAAGGAGTTAAATGTCTAAACAAAACAAAATGAGTATTAAACAAGTAGTGAAAAATGAATATAAACTGATACTTTTATTATCAGCAATTGTTCTATTTTTGCCAGTATTATCAGAACTTATCGTAATTTTCGACTTAAATGCATTTATAAATTTATCTGCATTAGATAAAATTGATGCAATATTAAATCCAGGTACATTTGAGATGACAAATGTAAACACAATTATATATACTGGTGCAATTTTAAATTATCTATTATTACCAGTGTTTGCAGCAATAATTGCTTATAAATTAAATGGAAGTAAATTGGGATCAGCTTTTAACAAAGGAATCCAAAGTATTGGAACTAAAAAATTCTGGAACTATGTTTTAAAAGTTTACTTACCTTATTGGGCAGTAGTTATTGTTCTTGCATTAGGGTTATACTTTACGCCAGATACAGTAATGTTAAACTTCATTACTAATCTTATTCAATCAACTGCGTTATTAACAATTGTATGTATTCTTGTAATTATTGTTTCGATTATTATTTCAACGATTGCTGGTTGTATTTTTGTTGCAAATATTGCATACTTGAGAGATGATGCAACAATTAAACAAGTGTTTAATTCAATTCCAACAAGAGAAATAAGTAAAATCATTCTATTATTTTTCTCTGACTTAGTTATAGGAGCATTATTCATTGGTGGATTCTGGTTATATATTAGTTCTATGCAACCATTAGCATTATTAGGTGGTATTTTTGGAATTGCAATAAATGTACTTGTAGTTTTAATTATTAAACAAATTATCTTTGGAGTGGCAGCATTTATTCTTTATGTAAATGTAGCTTCAAAAATCGATACTAAAACTGCAAGTTTAAAAATTGAACAAAATAAAGCTATTAACCAAAATAAAGCTATTAGTCAAGGTGAAGATGTTGCACAAACAAAAGAAGATATAAGAAATGTTTTTGAAACAGAAATGAAACCGAAAAAAGCAAATAGAAAAAATAGAATTAAGAGAAGTGACTTAGAAGAAAAAAAAGTAAAACCTAAACGCTCTATTAAATAAAATGAGGAAGCCATACTTGGCTTCCTTTTTTTTATAACCATATGATAAAAAAAAGAGACCTAAATGGTCTCTTTTAAAAAGTTTATATTAGTCTTGAGGAACTGTTTTTCTTTTGTTTGAATCTCTTCTTTTGTTACCTGCTGCATATTTTCTTGATCTATCAGTAGATTTGTTTCCATTGTTAGAGTTTGAAGAATTTGATTTACGGTTACGTCTGCTACCGTCACGTTTACGATCTCCACGACGTCCACCATCGCGTCCACCACGGCGTCCACCATCGCGTCCACCACGACGTCCACCACCATTTCCGTTTCCTTCTCCACGGTGTCCGTGCATTTTATCGAATTGTTCCTTAATTACTTTCTTTCTCTTAGTTTTAGAAAGTTGTGGGTAATTGTCTTGGAATACAATTGCTAAAACTTCACGTAAATCATCTTCGTCGAACATGTTTGCCATTTCGCGGAAGATAGATTCAACTTCACCATTAACAAGTACATCTGCAACTTTAGCATATTCTCTTTGCATTTGAGTATGAATAATTTCATCATCTTTAGGAATAGCCATTTCAGTAATTGTACATTTTAATTGTTTTGAATAGTGTTGGAATTGTTTTTTGTACTCGTTGTGAGATACGATAGTGATTGCTTCACCTTTTGCACCAGCACGACCAGTACGACCGATACGGTGAATGTAATACTCGATATCTTGAGGTAGTTGTAAGTTAATTACTAACTCGATACCATCGATATCAATACCACGTGCCACTACATCAGTAGCAACGATAATATCAACTTGACCATTTCTTAAACGGTTAATTGTTTGAAGACGTTGTTGTTGAGATAAATCTCCGTGGATTTTTTCAATTTTAAAGTTTTGACTAATTAAGAAGTCGAATGTTTCATCAGCTCTACGTTTAGTTTGAGTGAAGATGATTGTTTTCTTAGATTGTTTAGCATCTAATACATTTTTAAGAGCTTCGTATTTACGAGAGTCTTTACATGTAATGTAGAATTGTTCTACTTTATCTACAGTTAATGATTTAGCATCAACTTTGATGTTGTCGTAACCTTCTTTTAAGAATTTACCAGAAACTCTTTTAATTTGGTTTGGCATTGTAGCTGAGAAGAATAAAGTTTGCTTAGTTCTAGGCATTTTCTTTTCGATTTCTTCTACATCATCTAAGAATCCCATGTTTAACATTTCATCTACTTCATCTAAAACGAAGAATCTGATTTCGTGTAATTTTAATTTCTTTCTGTTAATTAAATCTTGAACACGACCAGGAGTACCGATAACTACTTGAGGACGATCTCTTAGTAATTTCATTTGCTTATCGATTGGGTCTCCACCGTAAACACTGATTGCCTTAATATAAGGAATGTTTTGTGCCATCTTTTTAAATTCAGTTGTGATTTGTACTGCAAGCTCACGTGTAGGAGCTAACATAATAGCTTGTAAAGAATCATTATCTTCAATTTGATGAATGATTGGTAAACAGAAAGCAGCTGTTTTACCTGTACCAGTTTGCGCTTGCGCTAGGATATCGTTTCCTTTGATCCCGCTTACAACTGCACGTTCTTGGATTTCTGTCATCGACTCAAATTTCATCGCTTCTAAAGCTGATAAAATTTCAGGACGTAAATTAGTTTCATTAAAGTTCATTTGTGTCTCTTTTCTATTTTATTCGGGCTCGAACCCCTTTATTTGGACTCAAACCTTATAGAGTATAACACGAAATGGTAATTAATGTATTGTTAGTTACTAAATAGTTTTAATATATTATATGATGATATTTGCACTACTGTATTAAGGTATGGTAAAATAAGTTATATTTAAAAATGAAATAGAGGTTTAAAATGAGAAGAGTACTTACTTACGGAACTTATGATTTAATGCACTATGGGCATATAAGATTATTAAAAAGAGCAAAGCAACAAGGAGATTATTTAATTGTTGCAGTATCTACTGATGAATTCAATGCAATCAAAGGTAAAAAAGCATATCACGATTATGAAACAAGAAAAAAGATGCTTGAAGCTATTCGTTACGTTGATTTAGTAATTCCTGAAAATGGATGGGATCAAAAAATGGAAGATGTTATAGAATACAAAGTTGATGTTTTCTGTATGGGAGATGACTGGGAAGGTAAATTTGATCACTTAAAGGAAAAGTGTGAAGTAATTTACTTAGATCGTACTGAAGGAATCTCTACATCAAAAATTAAAAAAGACTTAGGAGTATAATGAAAGTTGCAGTATTAGGAGCAGGAAGTTTTGGTTGTTCAATTGCACAAGTATTATCATCAAATAATCATGAGGTAATGCTTTGGGATTTCAACCCAGAAAATGCGGCTAAACTTGATCAAACAAGAAGTAACCCATTTATTCCAGATGCTAAAATTGATGATACTATTTTTGTAACATCTGATTTAGCAGAAGTAAAAAATTACGATATGATTACATATGTTGTGCCTTCATTTGCACTTAGACAAACTGGACAAAAAATCAAAGACTTAGGTTGCGATGATAAAATCCAAGTTATTTGTACTAAGGGGATTGAGGCTGAAAGTATGAAGACAGGTCTTAATATCTTAGAAGAAGATTTAGGATTCCGTGGAGATATTGTTATCTTATCAGGTCCAACACATGCTGAAGAGTTAGCTTTAAAGAAGTTTACGACAATTGTATCAACTTGTAGTAATATTGAAACTGCAAAATTAGTTCAATCAACATTTAACTGTGATTACTTACGTGTTTATACACAAACAGATGTTACTGGAGTTGAAATTTTAGGTGGAGCTAAAAACGTACTTGCTATTGCTGCAGGTATTTGTGATTCTCACCCAGAACTAGGAGATAATGCAAAAGCTGCTTTATTAACTCGTGGTCTTCGTGAAATGACAATTATCGGTAAATTTGAAGGTGCGCAAGAGTCTACATTCTATGGTTTAACAGGAATGGGAGATTTAATTGTAACAGCTACAAGTCAACACTCAAGAAACCGTAAATTTGGAGAATTAATCGGTAAAGGTTTAACTAAAGAAGAAGCAATTGCTGAAGTTAAAATGACAGTAGAAGGTGTTTACTCAGTTAAAGCTTTATATCAATTGGCTGAAAAACATAATTTAGACTTGCCTATTGTAAAAACTATTTACGCAGTACTTGAAGAAGGTAAAACAATCGATGAAGCGTTAGGATTAATTTCTGGTCGTGGATTAAAAGCCGAACAAGACTAATATATTAAATTATTGAGTGTATATTTCACTCAATTTTTTTATGCTAAATCACCATCAAGTTATGTTAAAGTTTACAAAAAATAATAAGTTAAATTTGCAAGGTATTTGTACTTATATACTCATTTCTTGCTATAATGTAATGGTGTTATAACAAAAGTATTTAATATAATTAAGGAGAAACCTAATGCGAGACATAATTAATATTGCCGTAATTGCCCACGTAGATGCTGGGAAATCGACACTAGTAGACGCATTATTAGACCAATCTAACGTTTTTGAAGAACACCAAAAACAAGAAGATTTAGTAATGGATAATAATGATTTAGAAAAAGAACGTGGTATTACAATCTATTCAAAGACTTGTTCTATCATGCACAATGGATTAAAAATTAACATTGTAGATACACCAGGACACGCGGACTTCAGTAGTGAAGTTGAGCGTATCATTAAAACTGTAGATACAGTTGTTTTATTAGTAGATTCATCTGAAGGGGTAATGCCTCAAACAAGATTCGTTTTACAAAAATCATTAGAGCTTGGATTAAACCCAATCTTAATGATCAACAAAATCGATAAACAAGATCAAAGAGCTGAAGAAGTTGTAGATGAAGTATTCGACCTATTTGTTGAATTAGGTGCAACTGATAAGCAATTAGAATTCCCAATTCTTTACGGAATTGCGAAAAATGGTATTGCTCAACGTGAACTTGACGAGCCAAAAGAAAACTTAGACGACTTATTCGAAGTAATTTTAGAGCACGTACAAGACGAATTAAAACCAGCAACTGACCCATTACGTATGCAAGTATCTTCACTTGACTACGATGAATATATTGGTCGTTTAGGAATCGGACGTGTATTCCAAGGGACATTAAAAGCAAACTCTCAAGTTATGCTTGTTGATGACGAAGGTGTACAAAAAAGACAAAAAATCGGACAAATTTTCGTATACGAAGGTTTAAACCGTACAAGTGTAGAAGAAGCTAAAGTTGGAGATATCGTAGTAGTTGCAGGTATTAGTGATATTTCAATTGGTCACAGTTTATGTGATACTGAAACAGTATTACCATTAGAACCAATTACTGTTGATGAACCAACATTATCAATGAACTTCTTAGTAAATGATTCTCCATTTGCTGGACAAGTTGGTAAATATGTAACTTCAAGAAACATTAAAGATAGATTAGATCGTGAACTTGAGGTAAACGTTGGTCTTAGAGTTGAACAACTTGAAAGTGGTGCTGATGGATTTAAAGTATCAGGACGTGGTGAGTTACACTTATCTATCCTTTTAGAAAGTATGCGTCGTGAAGGTTACGAAATTGCTGTTTCTAAACCAGAGGTAATTTTCCATGAAGTAGATGGACACTTACAAGAACCAGTTGAGCTTGTTATTATTGACATGCCTGAAGCTGTTAGTGGTGGAGTTATCCAAGCTATTAATGAACGTAAAGGACTTATGCAAAATATGACTCCTAACGGAGAATATGTACGTGTTGAATTCTTAGTTCCAACTCGTGGTTTATTAGGTTACCGTAGTGAATTCATCAATGAAACTCGTGGAGAAGGTATTATGGTACGTTCATTCTACGGTTATGAAGATCATAAAGGAGACATTGTATCTCGTAAAAATGGTGTATTTATTTCAAATGCAACTGATGAAACAATGGGTTACTCTTTAATGAATATTGCTGAGCGTGGACAACTATATGTTGGACCTGCACAAAAGGTATATGAAGGTCAAATCGTTGGATTACATGCAAAGGAAAATGATTTAATTGTTAATGTTTGTAAGAATAAAAAGATGACAAACGTACGTTCAAGTGGACGTGATGAAGCAATTAAGATTCCAACTGCAAGAATCTTTAGTTTAGAAGAAGCATTAGAATTTATTGAAAACGATGAGTTAGTGGAAATTACTCCAGATGCAATTCGTTTACGTAAGAGACATTTAACTGAACAAGAACGTAAAATGGCTATTAAAGCTTTAAGAGCAGCATTAGACGAAAATAACTAATAAATTGACTAACTTCGGTTAGTCTTTTTTTTAGGTTAATATAAGTTAAAGACGACGAGTTAATGTAGATAAAATGTATATATATTGTTATAATATACTTTAGAGAGGAAGCGTATGCGAATAATCGAAAATATAAATACAATAATCAGATTCTTTGGTTATTTATTACCATTATTTCTTTTACTATTTGGTCGTATTGCAATCTTTGATTATATTGAAAAATTGAGAATATATCATGCTGAATTATGGCAAACAATTATAAAGTTAGTTTATTATGGTGCAATTGTTTTTGCTGCTTTATTTGCAGTAGTTGCTATCTTCAAATTACTAGCCTTTGGATCGAAGAAACGATACAAGTATTGTCTTAGTCAATTAACGATAGAATCAAAAATTAGAATTGCAAAATTAGCGGAACAAGATGCTACAATTGAACATTACTTCACAGAAAATAGTGAATGGCTAGAAGATGATATTGAACACTTTATCGACGAGTATTCTCGTAAAATAAGTCGTGTGAGTTTTGAAGAGTTTCAGCAGTATGTACATGAAACTGCAGTTGTTTACTTTGCGCATCGAGTTACACAACGAGATAAATTTTTAGAAATATTAAACAGACTGTAGAATAATACAGTTAGTTTTTAAATTTATACGAAATAATGAAGTTAAAGGCGTAGTTATAGTATAATTTATATACTAATAGGAGGATAAGATGGAATATAATATTTTAAATGAGAGTAATTTCCCTGTTGTAGAAGTTACAATAAATAACGGTGAAGCATTTAAACTTGAAACAGGAGCAATGTTATCAATGACTAGTGGGATTAGTCTTGAAGGAAAGCGCAATGGGTCATTATTTGGAGCACTAGGTAAAGCGATGCTAGGTGGAGAGAATTTCTTTGTCACTACAGCACGTGCAAATGGTATTAATCAAAAACTTACTTTAGCACCAAAAGGTTTTGGAGCAATTAGACATATCCAATTAGATGGAAGTCGTAATTGGTACTTAGAAGATGGTGTATTCTTAGCAAGTGATAATACGGTTGATCTTAGTGTTATTAGACAAAAAGGTGTAGCATCTCCATTATTAGGTGGTACAGGAGGATTCTTTATCTTAAAGACGTCTGGAGCAGGAAATCTATTTGTTGAATCATTTGGTTCAATTATTGAATTGGAAGTAACACCAGATAATCCGATTACTGTTGATAATAACCATGTAATTGGTTGGGAAGAAACTGTACACCATGAAATGATTATTGCTAGTGGTGCATTTGGGTTCAAAACTGGAGAAGGACTAGCGATTAAATTATCAGGTAATGGTAAAGTTCTTATTCAAACAAGACAACCTGAAGCATTTACACAGCTAATTATGCCTTACATCCCACAGCAACGATAAGACAAAAAAGAGTATCCAATTAAGGATACTCTTTTTTTATTCAATTATTTATTATTCAATTATTTATTATTCAATTATTTATTATTCAATTATTTAAAATATTGGATTAGTAACGTCTCATGTATACGTTTCTTTCCCATTCGTGTACTTCAACTTTAAAGTCTTCCCACTCTTTATTCTTAGCTTCTACGAATACTTTACTAGTGTGTGGTCCTAAAGCTTCAGTTAATAACTTACTACCTTTAAATTCTTTAACTGCATCATAAATGTTATCTGGTAAGTTAATGATACCTAAGTCTTCACGTTCAGATCTAGTTAACTTAAATAAGTCAGTCGTAATTGGATCAATACATTTAGTTCTATTTTGGATTCCGCTTAATCCTGCTGATAAAATCGCACTTAAAGCCAAGTATGCGTTAGTAGTTGGATCTACACTACGGATTTCAATTCTTGTTCCTTTACCACGAGCAACTGGAATTCTAATGAATGTTGAACGGTTAGAAGGACTCCAAGCAACGTAACATGGTGCTTCGTATCCAGGAATTAAACGCTTATAAGAGTTTACAGTTGGATTAGTAATAGCAGTAATAGGACGTGCATTATTAATAACACCAGCCATGAATTGGTAAGCAACTTCACTTAATTGGTGTTCACCATTTGTATCGAAGAATGCATTTTCACCATCTTTAGTCATAAGTGATACGTTTGTATGCATACCGTTTCCAGCTTTACCTTTTAATGGTTTAGGCATGAATGTTGCGTACATTCCATGTTTCTTAGCAATGTTTTTAACAACTAATTTGAAGATTTGTAAAGAGTCACATGCATCTAATGCATTTTGGAATCTAAAGTTAATCTCGTGTTGACTAGCTCCAACTTCGTGGTGTGAAGCTTCCATATCAAACCCAAGACGAGTTAATTGCATAACAATTTCACGACGTAAATCTTCACCACTATCGATAGGTGCTAAATCGAAGTATCCACCACCATCTAAAGTATTAGTAATTGGTTGTCCATTTTCATCTAATTTTAAAGCGTAAAATTCAGGTTCAAATCCAATCATGAAATCACTGAATCCTAATTCTTCCATAGCTTTTAAGTTTCTTCTTAAAATTCCACGTGGGTCACCTTCAAATGGTGTACCATCTGGGTTTTCAACGTCACAGAATAAAGCAGCTACTTTACCGTAATCATCACCTTCCCATTCAAATTCAAGCCAAGTGTTTAAATCTGGTTTTAATCTCATGTCTGTTTCACTAATTCTTACGAATCCTTTGATTGACGATCCATCAAACATAACACCTTCATCAATTGCTGACTCAAGTTCCGTTACTGGAATCTCAACATTTTTTAATGTACCTAATACATCTGTAAATAATAAACGTACATATGTAATGTTATTTTCTTTTGCTAATTTTAAAATTTCTGTCTTCATTTTTCGCTCCATTCAATTTTTCTACATCTCTATTTTACACTTTTTTAACAATAGTGCAAGTGAAAGTTGTTTCAAAAAATTTACAATTGCATGAAAAAATTAACATTGTGCTATAATAGTTGAAAGCGAGGGAAAATGAATAAGTATAAAGTGGCACTGTTTGTTTGTGCATTTGTATGGGGATTCGGTTATGTGGCGATGGATCACTTAATTGCGACATCGAGCCCATTAATGGCTATTTCGATTAGATTTATAGCGGCGAGTCTTCTTATATATATATTAAGATATAAAAAAATCAAGGGAAATATTAAACAAAACATTGTACCAATTACAATACTTGGGTTTGCATTGTTCATTGCTTTTTTATTCCAAACATATGGATTATCATTAACAACAACGTCTAAAAATGCGTTTTTAACGGCAACGAATGTGATTTGGACACCGATTTTAGTTTCTATATTTTATAAATATAAAGTTACAAGAAACATAAAAATTGGATCTGTACTAATGATTGTTGGGATTGCATTTGTATCTCTAGATGGACTTAGTAAGTTTAATATTGGTGACATTCTTACTTTAGTAGGTGCGGTCTTTTTTGCTGTACATATTATCTTTATCAATCGTTTTGCAAATGATACTAATGTTGACGGTTTAGTTTTTGGCCAATTATTTGTGACTGGAATATTAGGACTAGTAGTAACTAGTTTATTTGGGAGTTATGAAGTAACACTTAGTTTTGAGTTTTACACAGCGACGCTATTTGTCGTAATTTTCTCAACAGCCTTATGTTTCTTCTTGCAAAACTATGGCCTAAGTCAGGTTGATTCTAGTAGTGGAGCTTTGATCCTATCGTTAGAATCAATGTTCGGGGTTATGGCTGCAATGTTAATTGATAATGAACCGATTAACATCATTACAAGTGTTGGATTTATTATTATGTTTAGTGCAATATTAATTGCTGAAAGGAAAGAGCAAAATGAATAGAGAAAAAAAATTGAGAATTATGTAGATTTAGTATTGAGTGTAGGGGTGAATATTCAACAAGGAGATAACTTAAACATTAACATTAATACTCATTTAGATTGGTTTGCCACAGCGCTTACAAAGCGTGCGTACGAATTAGGAGCAAAGCAAGTATTAGTAAACTTTAAAAGTGATGAGTTAAATCGTATTCGTTACGACTATGCAAGTGATGAGGCGTTATCTACAGTATATCCCCACCAAGTAGAAAGAGATAAGTTATTAGCAGAAGAAAACTTCAAATTAATCTCTGTTACATCTCCAAACCCATACGCAATGGCAGGTGTTGATAGTAAAAAGATTCAGTTAGAAATGAGTTCATATTTAGAAAAATGTTCTCGTTTAAAAAAGAATACAGCTAGTAATTTAAATACATGGTGTGTAATCGCAGCAGCAAATCAAAAGTGGGCTGATTATGCAACAGAAGGTGACTTAGATAAGTTATGGGATATGATTTTCAAAGCAACACGTTCAGATCAAGAAAATCCAAGTGAGTTATGGAAAGAGCATATTGCTAAACTAAGTAAGGTTGCAAAATCTTTAAACGAAAGTAATTTCGATAGTTTACATTTTACTAACTCGTTAGGAACAGACTTATCAGTTGGTCTTGTTAAAAACCATATTTGGGCTGCAGCCGATGATACAAATCCACGATTAAATCAAAAATTTATTGCTAACATTCCGACGGAAGAAGTATTTACAATGCCTGATAAGTATAATGTAAATGGAGTGGTAGTTGCTTCAAAACCATTAAATAACAATGGACAAATTATTGATAATTTTAAAATTGAATTTAAAGATGGTGCAGTCGCTAGCTACAATGCGGAAGTTGGGCAAGATGCTTTAGAATCAATTATTACAACTGATGAAGGTTCAAAATATTTAGGAGAAGTCGCTTTAGTTAGTAAGCATTCGCCAATTAATCAAATGAACCAATTATTCTACAATACATTATTTGATGAAAATAGTTCTTGTCACTTAGCATTAGGAAATGCATATCCAACTAATATTGCTGGTGGAAGTGAAATGAGTGATGAGCAGAAAGAAGCTAATCATGTAAATAGTAGTAAGGAACACGTTGACTTTATGTTTGGTAGTGATGATATGCGAATCATCGGAATTAAAGATGGAAATCAACAAGTAATTTTCGAAGATGGTGATTTTATAATTTAAGTATTGGATTTTTCCAATACTTTTTTTAAAGTCTTTTTTTCTAAAAGGAGTATTCATAAGTAGGAGGGAATATGAATAGTTCAAAATATATTAATAAATTAATAATCGATGGAAGTGAAAGTAAAGTCTCAGATATTCATTTTAAACCAAGTCGCAGTGATGTGGAAGTATACAATCGGATTGAAGGGAAAATAAGTTATCTTGAAACAATAAGTCATATTGATTATAGACAAGCTTTACGATACATCAAATATATGTGTAAGCTTGATTTAGGATTGTGTCAAACACCTCAAGATGGAGCTTACACAGTTAAAGTAAATGATGAAGAGATATTTGTTAGGATTTCAACAATACCACTTATTTATTCAGAGAGTTTAGTTATTCGAATATTAAGTGATAATAATCAGTTAGATACGTTTGCAAACTCATATCAGCCCTCCGACTTGCAACATATATATGAACAAATAATAAACAACACAGGGCTGTTTGTTTTTACAGGCCCAACCGGAAGTGGAAAGTCGAGTTCGATGTATGCATTATTAAGTAGAGCGGTAGATCAAAAACAGAAGAAAGTAATATGTATTGAAGATCCAATTGAAGTTATCAATGATCGGTTTACTCAAATCCAAATTAATGAGAAAGCCGGTCTTACATATTCAAGTTGTTTAAAAGCCTGTTTAAGGCATGATCCTGACATTATTATGATTGGGGAGATACGTGATGAGGAAACTGCAAAGAACGTGTTTAGAGCCTCTTTAACGGGGCATACTGTTATATCAACGATGCATACCAAGAATAAGTACGGGGTAATTGAACGTTTTCTAGATTTTGATTTTAAACAAAGTGAAATAAACTCAGTATTAATTGGAATATCTAATCAACGGCTAATAATTGATCTGGAGATGAAGGTCAAAGCTTATTACGATTATGTGGTCGGTAATCAATTAGAAGATTTAATAACAAGTGGTGAGTTAGTAACGATCCAAGATAAGTTACAAATTTTGGAGTTATATGCAACCAAACAATAAACTTGAAAATCAATTAGAAATTTTAAAGATGTTAGGGATACTAGTTAAACTCGGTTTTGCTTTGTCTACCGCCCTAGAAATTATGAGTCATAAGTTTGAGCTCACAACTTGGATCGAAAGTTTAGAGGCAGGTAATAGTTTTTATCAAATTTTGAATCAAAATAGATTTGACAAGGATGTTTTACTTATCTTTAAGATAGGGCTTGATAGCGAACAATTTGATATTACTATAGCAAAGGCAATATCAGTACTTCAAAGTAAAATCGCAAAGCGGGAAGAGTTAAGTGAACTAGTCAAGTATCCATTGATGTTAATTGTAATTGGTATTTTATCATTAGGGTTTGTAAACTTTTTTTTACTCCCTCAGTTTGAGAAGATTTTGACTGAACTTACAGTAACATCAAGAGCAACAACAGCATTGTATTCGATATTTAATCTAGGACCATATGTAATAGTATTGTTACTCATAATATTAATAGTATGCGGATTATATGTATATAAACTTGATTTTGATCGACAACTTAAATTGTTTATAAAAATAAAACCGCTTCGTAGCTTATATATATCAATTTATAATCAAGTGTTTGTAATAACTTTATGCAATCTGTTGAAGACTAATTTGCATTTAAGTACAGTTATAGAAGTCTTATCTGAACAATCTGAAAATCAGTTATTAGCGAAAGAAGCAAAGCAGATATCTAGCGGATTAATTGAAGGACAGTTTATCGCTGACTGTATAACACCTGTTTATTATGATCAGCAACTAATTGAGATAATACGTGTTGGAGAACAAAACGGAATGCTTATTTATTATTTAGAGTCGTATTCAAAAATAATTTCAACTATCAATCAAACAAGGGGAAAACGTATAATCTTTTGGATTCAACCAATTTTTTATTCGGTGTTTGGAATAATTATATTGCTTTTATATGCAGCGATATTTATTCCAATGTTCTCGATGATGGATAGTATATAGGAGGAAATATTAAAGATGATGGATTTACATTATTAGAGATGTTAATGGTAGTTTTTATTATTGCAACATTATTAATCTTAACAATCCCTAATATTACAAAACATAAAGATGGAGTAGAAGAAACAAGTTGTGATGCATATGCATCAATGGTTCAAACACAAATTGCAGCATATCAATTAATTGAGGGGGAAGATCCGACAATTGATCAATTAGTATCACAAGGTTATATCCCGAGTAATACTTGCTCTGATGGACGTGCAGTAGGAATTGATGGAGAAGGAAATGCGGTTATTAGTGGATGATGGTTTCACTTTGATTGAAATGTTACTAAGTGTATTTATAGTTTCAATAATTGCTAGCTTTGTGATAATTAACTTAACGGCAGAAGTTAAAAATACAAATCTTTCAACAACGAGTTTAAAGATTCAATCGGCGATAGAGATGACTAGAAGTTGTGCGCTCTCTTCTGCAGAGTCTGAAACATTAGTAATTACAAATAATCAAATAACAAGTTCTTGTGTAGATAGTGATCTTAAGTTGGAAGATATTACAATCAATAGTAACTTTCCAAATCAAACAATAACCTTTAATCAAAGTGGTAATATCGAACGTGGAGGGACAATTGAAGTTTGTCAAAATGATAGTTGCCAAAACATAGTAATCGGAATTGGAGCAAGTGATGTTAAAATCAGATGATGGAATAATTTTAGAAGATTGTTTAATTAGTTTTATGTTAATATCGACATTTTTATTACTAATGGCTCTTTATTTACAAGACGTTAATAGTCTGAAAAACGAAATAAGTGAAGCGAATAGTCAATTATTCAATTTGAAAACGTGTATGCTTAGTAAGTGTCAGCTAAGTACTGGTCAGAGCGTTTATTCAGAGTGCGAACAGATAAAAGTAGGCTCGCATAGTAAGGTTGTTTGTGTTCAAATCTGATAATGGAGTTATTCTTATCGAAATGTTAATTTCATTAATCGTATTGTCGGTGGTGATGTTTATGATTTTATCGCTTTTAGAATTAGCAGTAAGTACCATTGAATATGAACACTTTGCTACTAAGTTATTACAAGTTAGTTCAATGATGACAAATGATATTAGTACAGCACTAGCTGTTACGAGTGATACGAAATGTTTATATGTAACAAAGACCGAAGGAGAAACGACCTATTGTTTTGATAATACAAGTTTGATTAGACAAGTTGATAATTCAGGATATGAGAATGTAATAAATGATGTGCAAGGAACTTTTAAAGAAGAGGGGCAGATAATAATGGAAATTTCTAAACAAGGTCACATGGTTGATGTACCAATTTGGAGTAACTATTAACAATAAAGGATTCGTGATGCCTACAGTAATGGGTTTCATAATAATCGCAAGTATGATAATTCTATATCAATCAGTTGCACTTATATCAGAATTATATAGTTTAAAAGCAGCTGAGCAAGAGTTGTATTTAAGTAATTACATTATTAATACACGAAGGGTGATAGACAATATTGAGATAGAAGATGAATGTGCTTCAATGACAGAACTTAATTACGAAACAATAGATCAGAGTTATAAAATTGAAACTAATTGTGTATATACGGGAATTGAAAATGAGAGTTACAATCAAGTTATTACAAGGTTATTGACTAGTGATCAAATAACAGAATCTAATCTAGAGCAAATATATGGTAGTTTTACTAGTCAAGAGTCAAAAGTGATTGATGAAAAAGTGCAGTTTAAGGCTGATGAGGAGATGCAATACGAATTTGATGAACAACTATTTATGAATATTGTTACATATGGGAATGAAGCTCAAAAAAAGTGATAATAAGTGATAAAGATGGAAATGTTATCAATAATACGGCTGTAAAGAAAATGTAAAAAAAAACAGTGTGTTCGGCATGTGTTCGAAAAAGAAACCATCAGATTAAATTAAAAAAAATTACGAAATTTTTACAAAAAAAGAATGAGAATATCGATAAATAAAGGGATTGCCATTTTATTCACTTGTCAAGTAAAATATATAAAAAAAATAAGACGATAATTCATTTGACTGTAATCAAAAAAATACTTATAATTTAATTAATGTACAAGAAAAGTAAATTAGCTGTGTCATGCGGTTAAGGTACTTTTTCTTGTGTTATAGAGTTATTAAAACAAATTTATATAACATAAAATTATAGTGATTATAATAAACAATAAAAATTAAGTAAAGCAAAAAGGAGAAATTTTAAATGAATAGTGAGAAATTGAAAATTGAAATAAACGAAATAGTAGGAGCTGAGAACCAAGATTTAATCCAAGAAAATGCAAACACTGATGGTAAGTCACCAATGGGAATCATGAGTTTAATTGCATCTTCGACTGCTAAAGAGTATGCAATGGATATGTTAAACGAAGATGTTCGTGATGCATTTAACGATGGGTATATTCACATTCACGACTTTGATTTTTATGCAACAGGTACTACAACTTGTTGTCAAATTCCATTAGGTAAAGTACTTAAAGATGGATTTCATGTTGGTAACTGTTTTATGCGTGAACCACAATCTATATCAAGTGCAATGAGTTTAGCTTCGATTTTAATTCAATCTAATCAGAATCAACAACACGGAGGACAGTCATATCCACACTTTGACTTTGATTTAGCTCGTTACGCTGAAAAATCATATTTAAAACATAAACGTCAACTAGAAGCTTTAGACGCTGGAATCTCGGATGCTAAAATTGAAAAGTTAGCAATGCAAAAAGCTGAAGATGAAACTTATCAAGGTGCAGAAAGTTTTGTTCACAACGCAAACTCAATGCTAACAAGAAACGGTATGCAAGTACCATTCGTTTCAATTAACTTCGGTTTAGATACAACAACATTTGGACGTATGATATCTAGAAACATCTTAAAAGCACAAATGGCTGGATTAGGAGATGGGTCAACGCCTTTATTCCCAATCTTAGTATTTAAAGTAAAAGAAGGAATTAACTTAAACCCTACTGATCCTAACTATGATTTATATGAGTTAAGTTTAGATTGTTTATCTAAACGTTTATTCCCTAACTTCCAGTTCGTTGATACGCCATTCAATAGTAAAGGATTTGATCCGTTAGATCCATCAACACATATTGCAACAATGGGTTGTCGTACACGTATTTTCGAAGATTTAAATGGAAAAAATACAACTGATGGACGTGGAAATTTATCATTCACAACAATCAATTTACCAATGGTAGCAATGGATAGTACAAGTATTGAAGATTTCTACAATCGTTTAGATGGATATTTAGAACTTGCAAGTACACAATTACTTGAACGTTTAGAGTATCAAAAAACACGTGTAGCGTCATCATTCAAAATGTTATACGGTGAAGGATTATGGGCTGGAAGTGACGAAATGGATCTTGCTGGTCAAATTGGAGATGTATTAGATAGCGGAAGTTTATCAGTTGGATTTATTGGTTTAGCTGAAACATTAATGTTATTAATCGGGAAACACCATGGTGAAAGTGAAGAGGCACAAAAATTAGGACTTGAAATTATTGGACATATGCGTGATACTATGGATGCTAAAACTCAAGAACACCAATTAAACTTCTCGCTTTTAGCAACGCCAGCTGAAAGTTATTCAGGTAAATCAATTGCTAAATTCAGAGCAAAATTTGGAGAAGTAGAAGGAATTACAACTTACGATTTCTTTACTAACTCTAACCACGTACCAGTTTACTATGACATTAGTGCTAAGCGTAAAATTGAAGTAGAAGCGCCTTACCATGCATTAACTAATGCTGGACACATCATGTACGTTGAATTAGATGGTGATGCAAAATCAAACATTGAAGCACTAGATCAAGTTGTTAGAAAAATGCATGAAGAGAACGTAGGGTATGGTTCAATTAACCACCCATTAGATAGATGTCGTGACTGTGGATTACAAGCAATTATTAATGAAGTTTGTCCAAACTGTCAAAGTACAGATATTAGTCGTATTCGTAGAATCACAGGATACCTAGTTGGAGACATGGAAAAATGGAACTCAGCTAAACGTGATGAAGAGAAAAACAGAGTTAAACATGGGAAAAATTAATCTTAGTGGGCTAGTAGATAGTTCAATCGTAGATGGTCCTGGTGTACGTTTTGCAATCTATACACAAGGGTGTGCTCATGGATGTATAGGTTGCCACAATCGTGATACGTGGTCAACAAAAATAAACCAATTATACGATATCGATCAGTTGGTAAAACATATTGAAGATGAAAGCTTATCTAAAAATGTGACGTTAACAGGTGGAGATCCATTATTACAAATTGATGCAAGCTATGAATTATGTAAAAAATTAAAAGCAAAAGATTATAATATTTGGTTGTATACTGGTTACACAATTGAACAAATAGAAGCTAATCAGTCTCTTTCTAGTATCTTAGAAGTAGTAGATTGCATTGTCGATGGTCGATTTGAACAAGATTTAAAAGACTTTAGTCTTGATTATCGAGGAAGTTCAAACCAACGTATTATAGAAATAAAAAAATAACCTCATTATGAGGTTTTTTTTATGTTTTTTGAACACTAATATAGATAATAAATATATGCTATACTATAAAGTGAAGGAGAGATATGAACTTTAAAACTAATAAGATAATTTTGTTTTGTAATCGCCGAATAACTCCACAGATTGCCCAAAATTGGGGGAAATCAGAATACGTTAAAAGCTTGTTAGAAACGGTTTTAGTCCAAGCAGAAAATGAACAATTAAGTGAAATAGATTTTAATAACTTAATTAACTATATAATCTACAATTTAGGTAGCTATTATCGAGGGAATATAATTTTTGTATTCCAGTTACTAGTTGCATTTTTATACTTAATTACACCAGTAGATATTGTTAGTGACTTTATTCCAGCAATTGGTTATATTGATGATTTAATTTTACTAAAACTTATTCTAGATACATATAGTTCTGAATTAGAAGCATTTAATAAGGTTAAACGTGATATGTTAGATATTAAATATATGCGTGTAGATTCGAAGATTATTGATGATTTCCAAATTAAGCCACACGAAGCAGTTGACTTAATTATTAAAGATAAAAAATTAGAAGAAGTAAATGGTGAACAGCTAATTAATGAGTTAATCACATCTAAAGAAGAAAATTACGATTTAATCAATATTGATATAGTTGAAATTTTAAGCTATGAATTAATGAATTATATATTAAAATCGAAAACAGGGGAAGAATTAATTAGCGAAGAATTAATGCTAAGCTTAATTCAAATCCCAGACATTATTGAAAAGAAGGATGTAACTTATTTCCTTAAGAATTTAACAGAGATTTTAGTTGATCAACCAATTGAAATAACTGTTGAGAAAAAAGGGATATTTGCAACTAATAGTCGTATCCTCAAGTTTGATGTTGATGAGCTAATCTCGACAACGCAAATTGACTTTGTACAGACAGATTCAGATTATAATAGTGAGCGTAAATTTGTAATTAAGTACGCATCGCGAGCAAAAGCCAAAGTTGATTATATTACAATTGTTGAAATGATCGATTTAATAAATCAAAAACATATTTTTGCAGATACTACTTTGTACTTTGAACTTTCAGTAGATGCTGGTGACATTACGTTTAAAGTTGATAAATTAAATAAGAAGGTTGAGTTTATGACATCAATTAAGATTGCTACTAGTATTAGTGCACAGTTATATTCGATATGTAAAATAATTAATGAGAGGATGATATAAAAATGGAATGTGTATTTTGTAAAATAATTAACAATGAAATCCCGAAACGTAGTTTATATGAAGATGAAGTATGTGAAGTGATTATGGATGCCTTCCCTGTAACTGAGGGGCATGTATTAATAGTTCTAAAAGAACATGTAGAAAGTTTAGATCAAGCAAGTTATGAAACTGTTGCTCATGTTGCAAAAGTAGTTAAGTTCATTTCTAATGCAATGAAAATGGCGCTAAACTTAGATGGGATTACTACAGTAGAGAATAGTGGGTTATTACAAGAGATTCCTCACGCTCATATTCATTTAATTCCAACCTATGAAAATCAACGAGGTCTTGAATTTATCACAAAAGGAAACCAAGAGCGAATTGAAATTGAATATCAAAAAATTTTATCAAGAATCCAATAAAAAAGGGTCCCGCAAGGGACCTTTTCTTTATGTTATTAGAATATAAAAAAGCAACATAATTCATTTGATTGAATTAAATTGCAGTTTTCTTTATGATTTTAGATTATAAGTAACTTGAACATCCACCCCAAGCACCAGCACCTTGTGATGCGTAAACTTGCTCAGCAGCAGCGATTTGTTCTTCTCTAGAAGCTAAATCAGCACGTGATGCACTAACACCAGCTGCGCTTGATGCCCAATCCCAAGTTCCTTGTGAGAACTGTAATCCACCGTAATATCCATTACCAGTGTTGATTGACCAGTTTCCACCACTTTCACATGAAGCTACTGCATCCCAGTTTTTAGAACTAGAAGAAGCAGTTGTAGTAGCTGTTTCAGTTTCTTCAGAGTCAGTATCTTTAGAATCATCTTTGTCTTCAGTTTCTTCAACTTCAGGTTCTTCGTATTCTTTAGTACCAACTTTAACAACTTCAGCAACACCTTCTTGGATTACTTCAGTTTTAATAATTTCAGTGTCAACTAACTCACCATTTTTATAACTGTATTGGTAAGTGTTGTTTTCGATAGTAGGAGTACCTTCGGTTTCAACTGATATTTCTCCTTCATACATACTATCATCGTCAATGTATTCAGTTTCCAAGTATGTATATTCTTCGATTGTTTCGTTTTCTGTATTTAATTTATCAAATACAATTTTTTGACCATCTTCAATAAATGGTGAATCTAATTCAGTTTTTAAAACATATTTTGTGTTTTTGCCTGTACTAAAATTTTCTTCAAGTTCTTCGATTAACTGATACACAGTGTTATTGTACGTTTTTAATGTGATTTCTTCGCCATTGATAACAACTGTGATGTTTTTTGCAGTATTTACGTAAACTTCTTCGATTAATTCTTCGTCTAGGCCTAGTTCACTACTAATTTCATATTCTTCGATATTTAGCTCGGATAATTGATCTTTAATATCTTCTTGGATATTATTAGGATCTACCTCTAAATTTAATTCTTTCCCGTTGTAGTGGACAATCGGTGTTGATGTCGGAGTTACTGTTAGTAACACACCAACCACCGCTAAAAGTGAACCCACTTTCAACGAGTCAATAATTAATTCTTTGTTTTGAATTTTCTTCAAATTTCCCTCCATAATGTCGAATAAACAAAATCACATACCGGTATTATAAACAACTTTGGTACCTAAGTCAAGTAAATATATCAATCATTTTGTCTATAAATATAAGGTGAAAATATGTAAACGTATCACAAAAAAAGAGATGACAAGATGTCATCCCTTACTTAATATTTTCTTTTACTTTAACAGTGTTACGTAATATTGATATCAATTCTTTCTTGCTATACTTGTTTATATTTTTTATATGAATGGTTTTTGCAAGTGCGCGCAATTCTGTAAGTTTTATGTTTTCTAATGCATCGTCAACTTCAACTGAGTTAGGTCTTGAAGGTTGAACTTTTTGTGGACCGGTTGTTATATTTTCAGTTTTAAAGACGATTGTTTTATTTGTATCTTTGTCTTCAATACAATCAACTAATTCACTATCAATCATATTTTGTAATATTTGATATACTTTTCTAGAACCTGAGATTTCTTCAATGATATCAATGAACCCTGTATATGAGATCTTTTTCTTATTTCCATTGATTGCATATACTAATGTATGTAGTTCAGGATATTTTGAGTCTTTACGAACATAGAAGTTGAAGTATTCACAGTCATTTAAATATGCCCAAAGTTTAAAGGCGAATTTTCGTTTAAAGTCAATTTCATCAAGGACGATATCATCAATTGCTTTGTTAAATGACGAACGAAATACAATACCATCAAAATCAGCTTTTACATTTACTTTCTTTAGCTTCTTAGATAAGTCTAATAAATTAGTATTATATAATTTATCTCCATATATTAGTCCACCTTGGTCTTTAAATTTTCTTGCTAAGTTTGTTGCATTTGGAAGTAAATTGTCATCAAGAACAATAACCTTTTGTTTATTGAACTGTTTTGCAAGGATCTCAAATTTAGTCTGAAGTTTATAATCGCTATTATAAATCACTAACTTACGGAATTTAAATTCACTGTAGAAATGCTTTTTAAGCAAGTAGTAGAATGCTTGAGGTTCAAGTTCGACCATAGCAATTTCATCTTCAAAAATTTGAGCTAATAAATCTAGATTAACAACATCAGGTGCATTAGATAGTTTATTCATTATTTCAACACCATCTAAGTAACCAATGTTTTTGATACTTGATTGAATTTTATAGTGATGAGTATTAATTTTTACTAGTACATCTTCACGATCAAGAATTGCTTCAATATTACGAAGAGAGGTAGTGATTGTTTCAGACATCAATATTCCATGAGTTGTCGATAAAAAATCATCGTGTAACAAGTCCTCAATATAAAACTCATTAATATCTTTTGTTTTTAAATAATTTAAAATGTAGTTTGCATTGTGATGCTCACCATTTTTTACAAGGGAGTAAACACGTTTGTCATGCAAATAAAGATTATTATCATTTGTTACATAACTAATAATTAGTTTTGAAATGCTTGGTTCGATTTTACCGATTGGGTAAGCATAGTTTTGTTTTAATTTTTTTATCTCTTTTTCAAATTTTTCAATTTTCTTTTTATGAGTTGTTCCGATAATATATGCTTTGTATTTATCATGCCAAATAATATCGTGGTAAGAAAGAAGGATAAGTTTATCCATGTATTCTAGGTCTTCAAATTGCGACTCTAAAACATATTCATAATCTGGTAAACTAAAACGGGTTGTAATAAATTTCTTGGCATCAATAATACGTAAACGAATTGATTCGCGAGTACAATCATACTCGTTGCTTAATTGTTCAAGAGTAGATTGTCTCTTTTGTAAAACTAAATCGATGTTAATGTCTAGGTATTCTGCTAGCAAAATATGATCATTATCAATACGAACAAACTCATCATAAGGAATCTCATGTTTATATTCATAAAATTCAAAAACAAATTTGTAAATCTGATTATGAAACAATATCTTGTTCTTTAACTTTGGCAATAATCCGAAGCGGTTTCGTAGTAGTGAAATTGAATATTCATCAATCTCATGATAAACCTTCATATTCGCTTCATCTAAGTCAGCAAGGTAAGCTAATTTCCTTTCTACCTTCTCGCGGTTCTTTGGTGTTAAGTTGATACCGGCAGTTGATGTTAGACCGCTTTGTGTAAGTTCATAAAGTTGATCATAATCTACAACATCTTTTTGAATATGCATATCTTTTGTTAGAAAATTTATTATTAATTCTTTACCCATACTACCTCCTTATATTTTTATTATACCACAAATAGAAGATGAAAACATTTGCTTGTAAAAAAAATGTAATTTGGAATAAACATCAAATTACGACTTGTTTAAACGCATAGCAATACAATAATATGGTATAATTTAATATAATAAATTTGAAAAGGAATGATTGTAATGATAGCAAACTATCACGGACACACAATGCACTGTAAACACGGGGTTGGAACAACTCGTGAACATATTGAAGCAGCTATAAATTTTGGTTTAGAAGAAGTTGCAATAACAGAGCACGTACCAATTAAAGGAACAAATTTATCTAGAATCGATTATGAAGACTTTGATGCATTTATTACTGAATTAAATCAGCTTAAATTAGAGTATGCAGATAGGATAAAAGTATTAACAGGGCTTGAATGTGAGTATATCCCTGAAATAATACAAAGTCACTTAGATTTAAAGGCAAAATATAATATTGACTTTCTAGTGTTAGGTCATCATTTCTCTAATCTTAACCAAGTGGGACATTATTTCTTTGAAACCAAAAATAAGGAAATGATTGATGATTACTTTGAACATGTGAAAGCAGCAGTTAAATCTGAACTATTCGCATTTATTGCCCACCCAGATGTATTCTTAAACAGATTACAACTTACAGATTACACAGCACAAAAAAGTAGAGAGTTATTTGAACTATGTTCTGAATATAAATTACCGGTTGAAATTAATGGTAATGGACTTCGAAATAACAAAGGTTACCCAAACCGTGACTTTTGGACAATTGCCAAAGAATATGACTTACAATTTATCATCAATGCTGATTCACACGCTCCGAATGAAATTTATGACGAGGGAGTTAAAGCAACGTATAAGTTTGCTGATGAATTAGGAATTACTGTAACAGAAAGGCTTGAATTTTAAATGAAAATTACAATACTATCAAAAGCACCAATCGAAACACCATTTAACAATGTTTTAAACGACAAACCAGTTCTTAATGATGACAGTGATGTTGTTATTGTTCACAGTGATGATTATTTCACAGATCAATTGTTTGATTATTTAAAGCGATTAAAAAAGAAATACTTAGCAGTGTTCGTAATCGGATTTAATAATCCGGAACTAATGTTATACAATAAGCAATATGTTGAGTTCTGTTTTGATAATAATATTAACTTTTTAGATTACGATAAAGATACATCGGAATTAGTACCGTATTTAGAAAAGAATTTATCATTTGATGCTGACTATACAAAGTTTGCAAAATACTATTTAGAGTTACAACCAGAAATTGATTATACACCGTGGTTTAGAGGTAATGATTTTAGTGGTAAGAAAGTTGTTGACTTAGGATGTGGAATGCCTACATACTTATCCCAATTAAACCCAAGTGAGTATCAAGGTATTGATTTATCAGAAGAAATGATAAAACGTGCAAACCAAAACTTCCCTAGTTATCAATTTGAAACTGGTGATATTTGTAATGCTAGTTACACAGCTGATGTTGTAATTTCAATTTTAGATGTATTTAACTATTTACCAGAGTTTGAAAGTGTTAAAGCGGTAATTAGTAATGTTTTTGCAAACTTAAACCCAGGTGGAGAATTTATTTTTGATGTTCATGATAAAGCGGTATTAAGAACATTCAAAGATTATTTTGATTTTGAAGATGAAGGTGAAGAACAATTTATTTGGGAATCAAATGTCTCTGGACATAATTTAACTCATTATTTTCAAATTGTTGATGAAGACTATAAAGTATATGTAGAGAAGCACTACCAACATTATTACGATATTGATTTAATTTTAAAGCATATGGAATTAGTAGGATTTACTTTAATTGAAGTTGATCGAGAATACAATCACCATATTGTGCGCGCAAAGAAAGAGGAGAGTAATGAATAAACTACTATTAATTGATGGTTCAAATTTAATCTTCAGAGCATACTTTGCATCTGAAAAGCAAAATATTAAAACATTAGATGGAAGACCAGGTGGAGCAATCAGAACATTAGTATCAATGATCAACAAGATTGTAAGTGAAGAAAATCCAACACACATGTTTATTGCCTTAGATACTAAAGCACCAACATTTAGACACCACAGTTACGAAGACTATAAAGCAGGTAGAAGTAAAACACCTGAAGATTTAAATATGCAATTCCCAATGGCGATGGATTTATATGATGCAATGGGAATCAAACACTACGGTGTAGATGGTTTTGAAGCTGATGATTTAATCGCTACATATGCAGTTCGAGCAAAGGCAGAAGGTTACAAAGTTAAGATTGTTTCTGGAGATAAAGATTTACTACAGTTAGTTGAAGATGGAATTGAAGTATTAACACCAAAGATGGGGTTTGCTAAAGAAGTTAACTATACACCTGAAGTATTTACAGAAAAGTATGAATTTGCTCCTGATCGTTTCATTGAGTATAAAGCAATTGTTGGAGATAAAAGTGATAATATTATCGGTGTTGAGAAAATCGGTGATAAAACTGCAAGAAAACTAATTAATAACTACCCAAGTTATAAAGAAATGGTCCAAGCTGCAATCGATGGAGAAGTAAAAGGAAAAGTTGGAGAAAACTTAGCTGCTAGTTTAGAGCAAATTGAAACTAACATTCATTTAGTTACTTTAATGAAAGAAGCTCCTCTTGAACTTGAATTAAACGAGTTAGAACATGGCCCACTTGCAACAGAACAATTTGTTGACTATTTAACAGAACTTGGTTTTACAAAGCAAGCAAGTGACTTTGCAGCTTTAATTGACGGACCAGTTACAGAAAAAGAAACTGTTGATTTTACAGTAATTAATGATTTTGACCCGAGTCTTCACACAAGTGCAAGAACAACTATCTATACACAAACTCTTACTGATAATTACTTTAAGTCTGAAACACTAGGAATTGCGTTTAGTAGTGATAAAGGATTATTCTACTCTCGCCAAATTACTGATGAGATTAAAGAATGGTTAAAAGGTGACAGTGAAAAAATTACCTATGACTACAAAGCACTATGTTCAATTGTAGGCTTTAAAGTTAATAATGTGATTTTTGATACTTACTTAGCAGCGTCACTTATTGATGTTACGTTAAATAAAATGCCGATTGATTATATTATGGCTCGTTTTGGTTGTACGTTAGTATTACCATTTGAAGATGTTTATAAAATTAAATCAAATCCACAAATGCCAGAAGCAGATGTATTAGCAGCAGATATTGCAACTAAAGCCTATGCAGTTGATACAACATTTGCAACAGTGTCATCAGAAATTGAAACTAATAACTTAATGAAGGTAATGTATGAAATTGAATTACCATTAAGTCCAGTCCTTAGTCAAATTGAATTAAATGGAATTACAGTTGATACTCACAACATCGATCAATTAAAAACTAAATATGGAACAATCTTAGACGGGATTAATGAACAAATTAGTCAAATTACAACGATTAATGTTTCATCACCAATGCAATTATCAGAGTATTTATTTACAGAACGTGAACTGCCAACCAAAGGAATTAAGAAAACAGCTCGAGGATATTCAACTGATGTTACAAACTTAACAAAGTTACGTGATAACTTAGAAGTAGATAGTCAAGACTTCAAATTAATCAATTTAATCTTAGAACACCGTATTTACTCGAAGTTACTTAATACTTATGTTATTGGTATTGAAAAACACGTTGATGAGAATAATCAAGTTAAACCACTATATAACCAACTGTTGAGTGAAACTGGTAGATTATCGACAAGAGAACCAAGTATTCAAAATATTCCGATTCGTAGTGAAGAGGGACAAGTTATTAGAAGTTTATTTGGAACTAAAGAAGGGTACAAGATTGTTGCGATTGATTACTCACAAGTAGAGTTACGTATGATGGCTCATATTTCACAAGATGAAAAGTTAATTGATGCGTTTATGCATGATGCAGATATTCATGCGTCAACAGCAGAAACTATTTTTGGAACAAGTGCTGATGGTAATCGTTCTAAAGCAAAAGCGATTAACTTCGGTATTATTTACGGAATGAGTAAGTATGGATTAGCAAAACAAGTTGGAATTACTAATGATCAAGCAGAAGAGTTTATTAGTAAATACTTTGAAAACTATCCAGCTATTAAAAACTATATTGAAAACACAATCACATCAGCGACAGAAAACAAGTTTGTAACAACAATCTTTAATCGTAAGCGTGTAATTAGTGATATTAATAGTTCAAACTATATGAAACGTGAGCACGCTAAGAATGCGGCAATTAATACTCCTGTTCAAGGTAGCGCAGCTGACTTAATTAAATTAGCAATGATTAAAGTAGCTGATGCGATTGAAGGTAGTAGTACAAAGATGATTATGCAAATTCACGATGAACTTGTATTTGAAATTAAAGAAGATGAACTTGACAGTGAAATTGCAAAAATTTGTGATATCATGCAAGAGGCAACAAAACTTAGCGTACCTTTAAAAGTTGACTATGGAGTTGGTGAAAACTGGCTTGAGGCTAAATAATGGAGTTAGAGGCATATGTAATTAATACCAAGCTTTTAGCTAAATCAGATGTCTTAATAACGGTTTTAACACCGAAGGGTTTATTCAATATATATGGACGTGGTTATTTAAGTTTAAAACATAAATATCATATCTTAGTAAACCGTGGTATTAAAATTAAGTTATACGGAAACGTAAAAGGTAATTATTTTCGTGTCAGTGATTATGACTTAATGAGTACTGATACGATTTTAACGTTAGATATTGAGTTATTTGAAATGTATACCCGAATTGTCAAATTAGTAATGTATATTGATCATCTACTTGATGATGTAAGTTTTGCATTATTTGACTTTTGTGTAACTGAGCTCGAAAACTACAATATTAACTTATTAATAGACTTATGGAAAGTCTTTGTATTAAAAAAAGAAAATGTAGTACTAGATTTTACGACATGCATGAAGTGTGGACGACAAAATGACTTTAAAACATTATCCTTACAAGAGGGTGGTTTAATCTGTGTTTCTTGTTATACTAACCAAAAGATAATTAGTGTTGAAGATATTAAAATTCTTAATGCTTTTTATAACACTAAACTATCAACCCTGAAAATGGGTTATAATAGAGAAGTTAGTATCTTTTTAACAGAACTCGTCGAGCAAAATATAGGATTAAAAATAATTTAGGAGAAAAAATGGAAAACAAATATTATACAATGGAAGAATTAGTAGCAGCAGCCAAAAGTGCTGGATTTGTATACCAAGGTAGTGAAATTTACGGAGGTTTAGCAAACTCATGGGATTACGGTCCATTAGGAGCGCAATTAAAAACAAACATTAAAAACTTATGGTGGAAAGAATTCGTTTCTAAAAAACCAAATAACGTAGGTATTGATTCATCAATTATTATGAATACAAACATCTGGCGTTCAAGTGGTCACATTGGTGGATTCTCAGATCCATTAATCGATTGTAAAGAATGTAAAACACGTCACCGTGCTGATAAATTAATCGAAGATCACTCGAACCAAGAAATCGTTGCAGACGGTTGGTCAAATGAAGAAATGAGTAAATACTTAGTTGAAAACAATGTAGTATGTCCAGATTGTGGAAAATTAAACTATACTGATATTCGTCAATTTGATTTAATGTTCAAAACAAACATGGGAGTAGTAGAAGATGATACTTCAAAAGTATACTTACGTCCTGAGACTGCACAAGGTATTTTTGTTAACTTCAAAAATATCCAAAGAACTACAAGAAAGAAATTACCATTTGGTGTTGGTCAAGTAGGTAAGAGTTTCCGTAATGAAATTACTCCTGGTAACTTCATTTTCCGTACTCGTGAATTCGAACAAATGGAAATGGAATTCTTCTGTAAACCAGGAACTGAAATTGAATGGTTCGATCAATTACAAGTAGATATCACTAACTTCTTACACTTATGTGGAATTAAAGATGAGAACATGAGAATTCGTGAGCATGATGCAGATGAATTATCTCACTACTCAAACAAAACAAGTGATGTTGAATTCAAATACCCATTCGGTTGGGGAGAATTATGGGGTCTTGCTTCAAGAACAGACTTTGATATGAATGCACACCAAGAAGGTAGTAAACAAGATTTAACTTACTTAGACCCTGAAACTAACGAAAGATACTTACCATACGTTGTTGAACCAGCAGTAGGTGTTGACCGTTTATTCTTAGCAATTTTAGCTAATGGTTATGAAAAAGAAGAAGTTGGAGAAGGTGACGTACGTGAAGTTTTACGTTTAGCACCGAAATTAGCACCAATTAAAGTTGCAGTATTACCACTTGTTAAAAAATTAAACGTTGATGCAGAGGCTGTATTTGGACAGTTATGTGAAGAGTTTGATGTTGAATTTGACAGTGCTGGTAAAATTGGTAAGAGATACCGTCGTTACGATGCTATTGGTGTACCTTGGTGTGTTACATTTGATTACGATTCATTAGAAGATGGATGTGTTACAGTTCGTGACCGTGATACGATGGAACAAACAAGAGTTGCAATTAGCGAACTTAACGATTACTTTAGAAAATTAATCTAGGAGTGAGATGAAGACGATAAGCGAGATGACAAAAGTACGTGAATTCACGTTAGACCGTTCAGTGTTTATGGATAAAGATGTTCAAGCATTTATGGTTGAAAACAACTTAACGGAAGCTATGCTTAAACATAGCTACGCTGACTTAGTTGAATATATACATAATAAAGATAAGTATCAACTATTTTGGTATGGGATGGTCGAGCTTATCGCTCTAACTGAGGTTAAGGTGAAAAATCCCGGATTAGAATATTTAGAAAAACCAATCTTTAAAATGAATATGACATTAGAAGATATAATTACTAACAATCCAGGTAAGGCTGAAGCAATTGACAAAGCGTGGAAATTACGTAATAACGGATTCTTCCTAACGGGAGCAAACGGAATTGGTAAAACATACTTTGCTGTTGCATTAGCAAACAAACGTTATGAAACAACAAGAGAATCAACACTTTTTGTATTCTGGCCTGACTTTGTTCAAGTTGCAAAACGATTTGAACGTGAAAGTTATCAAATGATAAACCAGGTTAAGCATGCAAAATTTTTAATTATTGATGATTTGGGACAAGAAACGATTACTAGTTTTTCACGTGATGATATTTTAAATCCGATTATTACATATCGTATGGAAAAAGGACTTAATACAATCATTACATCTAACTACGAGTTAGACGAATTAAATGAACTATATACAATTCGCCCAATTGAGTCAAAAAAGGTTAAGAGTATCTTTTTAAAGATGACAAAACTCAGTAAACCAATCAAAATGGTTGGTGAGGACCTTAGAAATGGACAGGAGAACTAAATGAATATTCAATTGGAGAAAATTGACCAATATGAAGCTGGAAGTAAAATTATGCGTAATAAAGCTGAGGAAATAGTTAAGTCCGGAAGTGTTGGACTAATAACTGAAGTTGCTGAAAATACGTACAAAACAGTTGTAGTTGAAAGTGGCAAAGACTATCTTTTGCAAGTTAATACTTTTGATATTGAGGGTACTAGATGTAGTTGTAGTACAAATCAAAACTATGGTAGATGCCAACATGTTTTGGCATTTCTTATTGATTTACAAAAGTATTTAAATAGCGATAAGCGAAGCAGTTTATCTCCTAGTGAGGTAATTGCTTCGAACTTTACGAATCACTTTAACTATGAGGAAAAATCTGTTAAAACGGTAAATTTACGTCCAAAGTTCTTAATAAGTGAAGAATCAAATGTATCAAAGATGTCACTTGTTATTAAGTTTGAAGGTGAACGTGAATATAAGGTTGCAAATATTGCAACTGTTGTTGATAGTTTAGCTAATAACAAATCAGTTGAGATTGTTAAGAAGATGGAATTAATTAGTGGAGAATACAAAATTAATCGTCAAACTAAAAAGATTATTGATATCTTAAAGTTAAATAAAGATTACCGTAATGCTATTGCAAACTCACTTTTAATTACTGAAGTCGAGCTGAGCTCGCTTGATATTATTTCTATCTTAGAAATCTTAAAGGGCCAGCTTGTTGACATTAACTTTAGTGAAGGATTAGTATGTAATCCGCCAATCAACCAAGTATTAACAATCAAAAAGAAAGATGACAATATTGTTATTGGATCAAAGTTTAATCATAAGATGCAAGAAATCATTAGTGGACGTTTAGTAAAATCATTCGATAATTTTTATTTATTAGATGAGTCTCAGAGTGCATTATTTGATATCTTAAAACCTTTAGGCTCTAAAAATATTGACTCAATTGATTTACCGTTAAGATACTATGAAAAATTCATGATGAAAAGTAAAACAGTAGTTGAAGATTTATTTAAAATTGAAAGTGATGACGAGTTTAATGCACCACTTTTAGAAAAAGAATTAACTACTAATATTTATATTTCTAAAATTACAAATGCAAAAGTAGCAATTAAAGTTGAATTTGCATATGAAGATATTATTTTTGGATTTGATGGATATACAACAAATGATGAACTAGTATTAGTAAAACGTGATCAAGAGCATGAGGCTGAAATCTTAAGTAGCTTGAATATTAGTAAATATGATTATCAATCAACAGGTGAACAATTAGGTTTCTTAGTTACAAAATCTCATAAACAAACATATGAGTTACTAACAGAAATCTTACCAAGTTTAAAAGAAATTGCTAATATTTATGTTGATGAAGCTGTAGAAAATAAGATGTTAGCATTAAACTCAAATGCATTTAGTGTTAGTTTAACGCAATCAGAATCTTTAGATTTCTTTGAATTTAACTATGAGTTAGATGAATTTTCAATTGATGAAATTAATCAAATGATTACATCTTATCGTAATGGTGATAGTTTCTATGTATTAAATGATGATAAGTATATTCCCTTTAATGATGATAAGATTATGTCACAACTTACATTTATAGATCAAATGCAAACAGAGTTTACTTCACTTGATGATAAGATTCCATTCTATCGTTTTATTACTTTAAAACACATGTCTAATGACTTGTTCTCGAATGTCCAAATTGATGAGATGTTAGAAGATAAGTTAGAACAATTAGAAAACATTAGTGTTGATACAAGTTTATTAAATGATGTTACTGTCCGTGATTATCAACAAGCTGGGATGAACTGGCTTAACCAACTTCACAACTTCAAATTGGGGGGAATTCTTGCTGATGAGATGGGTCTTGGTAAGACATTACAAGTTATTGGTTACTTAAACCAAAACAAAGGACTAAAAAGTTTAATAGTTGTACCAAAAGCATTAATGTATAACTGGGCTCAAGAGTTCTCTAAGTTTGCTCCAGATATGGCCTATACAGTTGTAAATGGGACTAAGAGTGAACGTACTAAGTTAATTAATGAACATGAAGGTGATGTTATTATTACATCTTATAATATGTTACGTTTAGACATTGATAATTATGAAGATACATTTGATGTTTGTATTATTGATGAGGCGCAAACTATTAAGAATCCAAGTGTTCAAGTTACAAAAGCAGTTAAGAAAATTAAGGCAGACTTAAAATTTGCACTAACAGGTACTCCACTTGAAAATAATCTTGTTGATTTATGGTCGATAGTAGATTTTGTTAATCCACATTACTTAAAATCACAAGCAGACTTCAAAAAGAAATTTGTTGGAGAAGATAGTAATATTGAATTGTTAAAATTCCACCTATCACCAATCTTATTAAGAAGACAAAAGAAAGATGTTTTAAAAGAATTACCGGATAAAATTGAAACTCCAGTATTCTGTGAATTATCAAGTAAGCAAAAAGTGGTATATGCAAGTTACGTACGTGATTACCATGATCGTCTTACTGATTTAATCGAGACTGATTCAATGGCAACTAGTCAAATTGAAGTATTATCATTATTAACTAGATTACGTCAAATTGCATGTCACCCGGGGTTATTCTTAGATGACTATGATGGGGATAGTGGTAAGCTAGAATTATTAATGGAATTAATGGAAGAAAATATTGAGAATGGTAACAAGATGTTAGTATTTAGTCAATTTACATCATTCTTAAAGATTGTTCAAAAAGAACTAGAAGCTGCAGGGATTAGTTTCTATTACTTAGATGGTAGCACTAATGCTGAAGATCGTATTAAACTTGTTGAGGAGTTTAATAATGACCAAACTAGTGTATTCTTAATTAGTTTAAAAGCCGGAGGAGTAGGGCTTAACTTAACGAGTGCATCAACTGTAATTCACTTAGATCCATGGTGGAACCCACAAGTTGAAAGTCAGGCAACTGACCGTGCTCACAGAATAGGTCAAAAACAAGTAGTGCAAGTAAATAAACTTATTACTAAAGGTACTATTGAAGAGAAAATATATATGTTACAGCAAGAGAAAAAACAATTGACTGATGATATATTAAGCTTAGATAGTAAGATGTTAACATCACTATCAACGAGCGAGATTATAGATTTATTTACAATTGAATAGAGGATAAACATGGATATTAAAATAAAAAAGGAAGGTGGTGTCGATCGTAAACTCGACATTCCAACTTTTAAAAGTAGTAATGAAATTAATAAAGAATTAGATGGAGCCCCATTTGAAGAGCACAAAGTTTCACCAAAAGACACAGTGAAACTAGAAAAGCATGAAGATGATTTAGAATTAACAACTCAATTTATAACTACTGAATTTAATACTGATGAGTTTGAAACAATGGAAGTTGATACAATTGACCTTGAAAGTGATATCGAGTCAATTGAAACTGAACAGAGTTTTGAACAAAAACGTGACGAAGATACAATTAAAATAAATAGAAGTGAATACGTTGATTTAGAAGCTGGTGATGATCAACATAATATTAAACGTGAGTTTGCGATTAATATCAAGTACTTATATATTTTAATTGCCGTTATTATCATTATTATATGTAGTGTTATCAGTTACCAAACTTATAAACATTTAACAAGTGAAAGTAGGTTCTTAAATACTGCACTAGAAACTCCATATCCGATTAATGATGTATATGTGTATGGAGAGTCTGTTGATTTAGTAACTTCAAATAAAATTGAAAAAGTAAGTCTTTATAATACTGAAACTAAAGAGTATACAGAACAAACAATTACATCAGCTGTTGATAAACAACTTCACTTTTCTAATGTTGAAAATGGAGAATATTACTTATTTACTAATAATAAAATTATTACAAGCAACGAGAAGATTGATGTTCAGTACCAAACAATTACTAGAGATGATGTTAATAAAGATGTACAAATTAAGACTGATGACCAAGGTGTGTTAGTTGTTACAGTTAAAAATGCTACTAATAAACAAATTGATATCTTAATTGATGCAAGTCAAGGAGATGTTCAAGGATTTACAGCGAGCGATGGAACAACGACAGAACAAGAGTTAAGTCTGAAGTATGCATTAGCATTAAAGAGTAACTTACAAAGTTTAGGTTATAATGTTGCTTTAACAAGGGAAGATGATAGTGTACCAGGTGACTGTAGTTATAAAGATTACTACTGTGATACAGGTCGTATTGCAATGGCTTATAAAGATAATCCAAAGTTATATATTCAACTTGGGTTCAATGGTGAAAATGGAAATGGATTTGAAATTACTGATTCACATTTAACTTCACATACATTAGCTAGAATTTTAAAGTCATCACTATCTTCAAGTTTAGAGCCATCTAATCGTGCGTCAGATCAACTTGAAACTGGAATCTACAATAAAACATATGAAGATAGTGAGGGTAATCTTATTGACTATTTATACTTAATTCGTGAGACTGGTGGACTGGCAATGAATAGTGATAACAAAGAAGCAGAAGCTTTCAATACGCAGAATGTTGGAACTGAAGCAATTGAGATTGATTTAGGATACATGTCTGAAGAAACAGACTTCTCAAAATTAAATGATGATAATGAAATTGACACGATAACAAAGGCAATTGCCTCAGGTATTGATCAATATGTTAATCAATTTTAAACTGGTCTAAAAGCCAGTTTTTTTTATATGTATAAGTAGTGTTAAAAAAATGTAAAAATTTACATAAATAATTGTGGTTTTTTTTACACTAAGATGACAAACTGTTGTATTATATAACCAATAAAAAAATAATTCATATATGGTAGTAATATGGTCTACTGTTTCTACGCTACACCTTAAATGTAGCTCTATGAGGTATAATTCTATAGATTATATCTCTATTCCGTGATAGTTTGGAATAGAGATATTTTTGTTTATACTTCGAATTACATATATGATATAAGGAGATTTATGAGCAAATTTATTGAAAATGGATACACATTCGATGATGTATTACTATTACCAAGATATTCAGAAGTATTACCAAAAGATGTAAACACTTCAAGTACACTTACAAAAAATATTACACTTAATATTCCAGTATTAAGTGCAGCGATGGATACTGTAACTGAATCAAGTATGGCAATTGCAATTGCAAACTTAGGTGGAATTGGTGTTATCCACAAAAACCTCACAATTGATACTCAATGTGCAGAAGTATCACGTGTAAAAAAATATATTAATGGTTATATTGATGAGCCAATTACAGCTTTAGAATCAGATACATTAGCTCACGTTGAGAGTTTAATGGCTGAAGCAAAAATCAGTGGTATTCCAATTGTTGATGAAAACAAAAAACTTATCGGTTTAATTACAAACCGCGACTTAAAATATATTGATCGTGATGAACGTTTAGTTTCTGAATTTATGAAGCGTGACAACTTAATTGTTGGAGCACCAGGAATTAAAATTGAAGAAGCAAAAGAACTTATGCAATCAAACCGTATTGAAAAATTACCAATCGTTGATGGTGAAAATACTTTAGTTGGATATATGACGTCTAAAGATGTTGATAACTTTGTAAACTACCAATCAGCAGCTAAAGATGAATTCGGACGTTTACGTTGTGCAGCAGCAATTGGTGCAACTGCAGATGTATTAGACCGTGTTGAACGTTTAGTAGCAGTTGGTGTAGATGCCTTAGTTCTTGACTCAGCTCACGGACACTCTAAAGGTATCGTTGATACAGTTGCTAAAATTAAAGCAGCATATCCAAATGTAAACTTAATCGCTGGTAATATTGTTACAGCAGAAGCAGCAGTTGATTTAGCAAAAGCTGGAGCAGACGCAGTTAAAGTAGGTATCGGACCAGGTAGTATTTGTACAACTCGTATTATCTCAGGTGTTGGACGTCCACAAATTACAGCTATTAATAATGTTGCAAACGCGTTAGCGGATTACGATACATGTGTAATTGCAGACGGTGGAATTAAGTATTCAGGAGACATTGCTAAAGCAATCGCTGCTGGTGCAGATGTTGTAATGTTAGGTAGTATGTTAGCAGGTACTGATGAATCACCAGGTAAAGTAATTACTATTGACGGAAAAAGCTATAAGAGTTATGTAGGTATGGGTAGCTTAGAAGCTATGAGCCGTGGTAGTAAAGATCGTTACTTCCAAGGAGAAATTAAGTCAGATAAATTAATCTCTGAAGGTGTAAGTGGTGCAGTAGGATATAAAGGTAGCGTTGTAAATGTACTTCACCAATTAGTTGGTGGACTTAAATCTTCAATGGGTTACACAGGTAGTAAAGATATTAAAACAGCACAAACTGCTCAGTTCCAAGTAATTAGTGGAGCTACACTTCAAGAGAACCACCCACACAGTATTGTTATTACTGAAGAACAACCAAACTATAATAAGAAATAAGAGGTATTAATATGAATGAACAATCAAGAGTTATTGTTGTTGACTTTGGTAGTCAATATAATCAATTAATCGTACGTAAAGTACGTGAATTAAACGTAAGTAGTGAATTAGTTACATGTGATTTCTTAAATAAATCAATCGCGGATGGATCAGTATCTAATTATGATGCAATTATCTTCTCAGGAGGACCAAACATCGTTACAGATGAAGGTGCTTTAAAAGTAGATACAAAATTATTTGACATGGATATTCCAATTTTAGGAGTATGTTACGGAATGCAATTAATTGGGGAACACTTCGGTAGTGATTTAGAAGAAGGAATCGTTAAAGAATACGGTGCTCAAACAATTAATATTACTTGTAAAGAGAATATCTTTAAAGGTTTAGCAGATAGCGAAGACGTATGGATGTCTCACGGATACGAAGTTACTAATGTAAGTGATAAATTAGAAGTTGTTGCTACAAGTGGTGATGACGTAATCGCAAGTATTAAAGTTAAAGGAAAAGAAATCTACGGAGTTCAGTTCCACTTAGAAGTAACAGATACAATTAACGGAATGACAATGCTAGATAACTTCTTAACATTAGCAGCTGTTCCTCGTGATTATACAATGGCAAGTTTCATTGAAATGGAAACTAAGAAAATTCAAGCAACTGTTGGAAATAAAGGTGTAATCTTAGGATTAAGTGGTGGAGTAGATTCAACAGTAGTTGCTGCATTACTAGCAAAAGCAATCCCTGGACAAACTAAGTGTATTTTAGTAGACCACGGACTTATGCGTAAAAACGAAGTTGAAATGGTTGTAGATTCTTTAAAAGACTTACCAATTGATATTAAAGTAGTTGATGCTAAAGAATTATTCTTATCAAACTTAGCAGGTGTTGATGATCCTGAGAAGAAGAGAAAGATTATCGGAAACTTATTCGTTGATGTATTCGACCGTGAAAAGTCTGAAATTGCAGATGCAAAATTCTTAGCTCAAGGTACATTATATACTGATGTAATTGAAAGTGGAACTGATACAGCAGAAACTATCAAGTCACACCACAACGTTGGTGGATTACCAGAAGAAATGGACTTTGAATTATTAGAACCATTAAATACATTATTCAAAGATGAAGTACGTAAATTAGGTTTAGAGTTAGGTTTAAGCCATGATTTAGTGTACCGTCAACCATTCCCAGGACCAGGTTTAGCTATTCGTGTAATGGGTGATATTACTGATGAGAAATTAGAAGTAGTAAGAGAAAGTGATTATATCTTTAGAGAAATCTTAAAAAGACATGACCTATACAAAGATATTTGGCAATCATTCACAGTTTTAACTAATACTAAAACTGTAGGTGTAAAAGGAGACGAGCGTAGTTATGAATACGTTCTTGCTCTTCGTGCAATTACAAGTATTGATGGAATGACTGCAAGAGCTGCTATGATTCCTATGGAAGTTTTAGTTGAAGCTTCAACTGAAATTACAAACCGTGTAAGAAAAATAAACCGTGTTGTTTATGACATTACCAACAAACCACCTAGTACAATTGAGTGGGAATAATATTGAGAAACTTTAAGTCAAAATTGACTTAGGGTTTTTCTTTTTTTGTTGTAGATGTGCGATGCTAACAAACCTTTAGTTTGAACATTGATGTATCCTGTGTTTCGCAAGTGTTAAAACTTCAAAAAAGTCACTAAACAAGGGCTAAAAACTCAATGTGACACAAAAAAGTGTGATATACTTTTTTAGTATCAACGCGGAGGAATTATGAAGAAATTATTATTATTATTAACTTCAGTTTCGATTATTTTAACGGGGTGTGGATCTTCGGATGAAGTAGTAGAAACAGCAACTTCTGGACCAATTGGAACAGAGTTAACTTATGAAGAGTTTACTATTAGTTTGGATGACGCGTACTATTCAAACTTTCCACATGATGGAATTGATTTAACATTCGATCGTTACCTGGCAGCAGACTTCACTTTTACAAACAGTAGTGATGAAGCAGCGGTGGCAAAAGCACTAATGAACTTTACAGTTGTTGATGACGAAGACAACTTATCAAGAGTTATGATTGACGAAAATCGTAAAAAATTCAGCAGTAACTTAATGCCTGGTGATGAATTTGAAATCACAGTTGTATTCCCAGTTATGGAATCAGATGAATACACTATTTACTATTCATACGGAGCAGCAGCAAATCAAGAAAATGTACTATCATGGACATTTAGTTTAAATAATACTAAAGCTAAAGAAGTAGACAAAACAGTTGAACACAGAGACGTTGCAGATGTTGTTAATACATTCTTATTCGGTGACGGATCTAACGAAATTGCATTTGAATACAAGCCTGCATCTGATGAGAGTGAAGCTAAAACATCTGAAGCTGGAAGCGAGGTGACAGATAATGAGTAAACAAACATTAAAAGTAGTTCTTATTTCTGTAATCTGTACTTTATTATCAGTAGCAGCAATTGGTGTAATCGCAGCACCAAAAGTAGTAGAGAAAATTAAAACTACAGCTGTAGTTAATTATGAAGATGAATATTCAGAATTAGCATACATCTTAGATGAATCTAAGGGAGCAGTAATTCAACCTAACTATATTATTACAGGTTTAATTATGTCACCAGATTTCCAAGAATACTTAGACGAAGGTGTTCAAAACGGATGGTGGACTGAAGAGTTCTTAGAGCAGTTCTTAATTGATGAAGCATTACCAATCTTCTTCACAAACTACCACGTATTATTCTCAGTAATTTTAGGAAGTGAACCAGTTCAAGGAGCGGGTGAGAAAGTTACACTTATTAAAGCAAAAGTAGAACAAATCTTATATGCAATTAAAGGACAAGTTGGTCGCTTAAGCAACATCTTAAACTCAGGAGCAATTAGTGATATTAAATCATTAGTAGCAACTTTACAAGCAAATAAAGATAAAATCGCTGGTGTTATCGCAACACTTCAAGGTTTAGATATCGATAATATTAATTCAATAATAAGTCAACTTGAAAATTCATTAGGACAATTAGAAGAAGTTATTTCAGCGGTTAAGAACTTAGATATTGAGTCATTAACAAGTAGCGTTGAAAATCTTGTTGAAGGTTTAACTTCAATTATTACAGCAATTCAAAATCTAGATACTGAAAGTCTTGAAGATGTAATTGCAACATTAAAAGATATTAAAGCAACAGTTGATGGATTAGACAAAGAGCAATTAGCAGAAACTATTGAAAAAGTTAAAGCAATTGTTGAAACAATTCAGAACACTGACTTCAGTGAACTTATTGAATTAGTTAACAAAGTAGTAAACTTAGTGGAATCAATTCAAAATGGTGAATTTGATGGATTATTAGGAGATATCTTAGAGAACATTATTTCATCAGATGCAATTCAAGATATTTTAAACAACATAGAGTTAACTGTAAGTAACATTATTAGGTTATTACAAATTTACTTTACAAAATTTGTTGATATTGAGTATGACTACAACTTCAACAACCCAGTAACAATTCCAATTGTTGGAGAAGTTGATTTATCGGCTTACGCAAGAATCTTAAATGTTATTGATGTTGAAATTCCTGAAGATGCATTCGTATATGATAACAATGGAACAGCAGCAAACTTAAAAGATGATACATTAACTATAAATGCAGTATATGTTGGATTCGAAATTGATGGAGAACCGACGACAAACGTATTATCAGAGCCAATTGTTATTACAGGAGCAAACGCAAGTATTATTAAAAACTTTATTCCAACAATTAACAACCAAATTTAATTTTAGGATATTGATATAAAAGAAGAGTCATTATGGAATTTCCATAATGATTTTTTTGTTTTCTAATTTCAATTTTAGGTATAATTGTGGATAAAATTTTCCATGTCAAAGTATTAATCAGAACAATTATTACTTATTGTGTTAATTAGCCTATAAAATAGGCGTTCGTGCTAAATTAGGTTTGACAAAAGCTCGAAAAATACATATAATATAATAGATTATGTTTTTAAATATAATTTAAAATTCAGGTGGTGAAAGTAGAATGAAAATTAATTCAATAGTCTTATCTGCGGGTAAAGGTACTCGTATGAAAAGTGAGAAGCCAAAGGTTATTCAACCGGTACTTGGTTATGAAATGGTAAACCATGTATTAAAAGCTTTAACAGAAGCTGGTGTAGAAGATAACTTATTAGTTGTAGGTTATAAGAAAGACGAAGTATTAAACAGTATTGACTCACGCTTTAGCTTTGATTATGCAGAGCAAACTGAGCAATTAGGAACAGGACATGCAGTTCTTGTAACTAAAGATAAATTAGCGTCTAAAGAAGGAATCACAATAGTAACAAGTGGAGATACTCCATTAGTAACAAGTGAAACTTTTAAATCATTAGTAACATTTATGCAAGAAAACGACAGTGACTTAGCAGTGTTAACGACAACATACGATGATCCAACAGGATATGGACGTATCGTTCGTAATGATGATCAATCATTAGCTCGTATTGTAGAACAAAAAGATGCAGATAGCGAAACTTTAAAAATCAATGAAGTAAATACAGGGGTATATGCTTTTGATAACCAAAAGTTATTTAAGTATATCGAATTAATCACAAATGATAATGCTCAAAATGAATATTATTTAACAGATTTAATCGAATTATTTAAAGATGGAAATGAAAATGTTCATGCGTTCTGTATTGAAGACAACGAACAAGTTGTTGGAGTAAATGACCTTGTTGCATTAGAACGTGTAAATTCAATTTTACGTACAAGAATTAACCGTGAACATATGTTAAATGGAGTACAAATTATTAATAGTGATAGTACATTCATCGGACCTAACGTTGAAATCGGTCAGGGAACAATTGTATATCCTGGAAATGTATTATTAGGAGATTGTAAAATTGGTGATAAAGTAATTCTTAACCCTAACAATACAATTGATAATAGTAATGTTGGAAATGATACAACAGTTGGACCAATGGCATACCTTCGTGGAAATGCTAACGTTGGTGACAACTGCCGTGTTGGAAACTTCGTTGAGTTTAAAAATACAACATTTGGTAATGGAAGTAAATCAGCGCACTTAACGTATATAGGTGATGCTGAAGTTGGAGAAAATGTAAACATTGGTTGTGGTGTTATTACTGCAAACTACGATGGTGTTAATAAACATAAAACAACAATTGGTGACAATAGCTTTATTGGATCAAATGCAAACTTAGTAGCCCCAGTTGAACTTGGAACAAATGTATTTGTTGCAGCTGGTACAACAGTTACTAAAGATGTAGAAAATGAAAAATTTGTTATAGATAGACAAGAACTTAGAATAAAGAATAGAAAATAGGAGATTATATGAGTAATCAATTTACTAAGCAAAACAATAATATTAGGTTATTTGCCTTAAACGGAAACAAACCACTAGCAGAAAAGGTATCAAAAGAGTTAAACGTACCTTTATCTGAGTGTAGTGTCAACAGATTTGCTGATGGAGAGGTGCAAGTAGATATTCAAGATAGTATCCGTAACGATATTGTATTCGTTATTCAAACAACTTCAAACCCAGTAAACGAAAACTTAATGGAATTATTAATTTTCATTGATGCTTTAAAAAGAGCAAGTGCAAAAGAAATTAATATTGTTATCCCTTACTACGGATATTCAAGACAAGACCGTAAGGCAAAATCACGTCAACCAATTACTGCTAAATTAGTAGCTAACTTATTAGAAACTGCTGGAGCAGATCGTGTTATTGCTGTAGAATTACACGCATCACAAATTCAAGGATTCTTCGATATTCCTACTGACCACCTAAACGCAACTAAACCAACAATGGAATATATTGAGAAAAACATCGGACTAGAAGACTTAGTAATCGTTTCACCAGACCACGGTGGAGCTAAACGTGCAGATAAAATGGCGAAAAAATTAGGTGACTTACCAATTGCTATTTTAGATAAACGTCGTCCAGCACCAAACGTAGCTGCAATTGAAACTATCATCGGAGATGTAGATGGTAAAAACTGTTTAATCATTGATGATATGGTTGATACTGCTGGTACTTTAACTGCAGGAGCAGAAGCGATTAAGAGAGCTGGAGCTAAAAAGATTTATGCATTATGCGTACACGGTGTGTTATCTGATCCTGCTGTTGAAAGAATTAACAACAGTGTATTAGAAGAATTAATCATTACAGATTCAATCGAACACACTAAAGACTTAGGTGATAAAATTAAACAAATCACAATTGCAGGTACTTTAGCAGAAGCAATCACAAAAGTATTCGAAGGTAAATCAATCTCTGATTTATTTGGTGGAAACTAATGAAATTAATTGTAGGTCTTGGTAACCCCGGTTCAAAATACGATAATACACGACACAATGTTGGATTTATGTTTGTTGACTATATGGCTACTGCCTATAATACAAAATTTAATACTAAGAGCAACTATGAGGTAGCTGAAGTAAATATTAGTGGTGAGAAAGTTTTACTTGTCAAACCAACAACATTTATGAATCTATCAGGAGAAGCAGTTGGAGCAATCGCGAAGTTTTATAAAATTGATGTATCAGATATTTTAATTATTTATGATGATCTTGATATGATGTTTGGAAAACTGAGAATCAAAGACAATTCTTCAAGTGGGGGACATAATGGTATTAAAAGTATTATTAGTCACTTGCATACTCAAAACTTTATGCGTATTAAAGTTGGAATTAACAACGAATATAAGCGTGATGTAAAAACATTTGTTCTAAGTAAATTTAGTAAAACTGAAATATCTGAATTAAATTCATTATTTGATAAAGTAATGGATGGAACATTAGCTTTCATTCAGGAAAAATCAATTGAAGACATAAGAACTAAATTATTAAACTAAACTGGCTTTTGCCAGTTTTTTTTATCAAAATTAAGTTTGTAAAATTATTTTTGGTATAATATATTCATGAATAGTATTAGGGAGAACAAATGACAAAACATAAACTTACGATGTTTATATACTTTTATATCTATGTTTCTATTAGCTTTTTCTTTGCACCTTATTTAACGGACGTAAAGGGCTTTGCTCCAGAAACAGTAGGTTATTTAACAACTATTGGATTAGTCCTATTAATAATTTCATTCTTCACAAGTGGATTCTTAGCCGATAAGATTAACTCTAATAAAAATATTATTGTAATTAACTTAATAATTTCATTCTTTGTAATTATTGGTTTAATTGTAGCTAATAGTCATGTTTTACTAGGTCTTTTCTATATTCTAAGTTGGAGTAACTTCATCATGATTACATCACAATTAGATGGTCTAGTTATTCGTGATATTGACCCAGCTAAATATTCAACGGTACGTGCATTTGGTTCGTATGGTGCGGCAGTAAGTTATTTCTTTAATTCATATGCTTTAAACGACTTAAGTTTAACAACTAACTTAGCAATTAACGCTAGTCTAGTAGTTATCTTAGTATTACTTACTGCTACAATTAAAGAAACTAACTATGAGAAAAATGCAACATTAGGTGAATATAAGAAAGAAGTTAGTAACGCCCTAGCTATTAAACCAATCTTATATATTATGATTATTACTTTCCTAACTTATGGTACATTAAGTGCTGATGATGCATATCAAGTAATTTATAATACAGATATTGTTGGTATTTCAGCAACAGTGATGGGAATTATTGGATTCATTTCTATCGTTAGTGAAGGAAGCTTTATGATGATTCATAAAAAGTTATTAAACAAATTTGGATTAATCAATACAATTAACATTGGAGTTGTAACATTATTAATCATTTATATTACAAGATTCACAATGTATACATCACCTGTAATTATTAATATTGGTAGTGTACTAATGGGAGTATTTATAGGTTTCTATGTTCCGAGTGCGATTTTAATTATTAATCGCTTTATTGGTGAAGAGACAAAAAATATCTTCTTAAGTCTATACCAAATCATGATTCGTATGGGTGGAGTTTTAATTGGTTTAATTACAACAATCTTCTTTGATTTAACAGGTAGTTTACAAAATATCTACTTTTTACATTCTACTATGATTGCATTAAGTTTCATCTTTATCTTTAAACTTAAAAAAGAAATTGAAAATAGTGACATAAAATAAGGTGCTCTTGAGCATCTTTTTTTTTGAATATTACGTTTAGTGGTAAAATATAAATTAGGTGGATAATATGAAATATATAATAACAAGTGGTCCAATGGAATCACAAATTGATAGTGTTAGAAAAATAAAAAATAGTTCTAGTGGTAAACTTGGAACTGTATTCGCAGAGCAGTTACTAAAACGTGGTTATAGCGATATAGTGTACATTCATACGTCGGGTGCACTAGTTCCAAATAGAGTGAAGACAATTGAGGTTGATGGCCATAAACAGCTGTTATCTGCGTTAGAGAGTGAAATTACAGATGATAGTGTTATTGTACATGCAATGGCAATTAGTGATTTCAATATAAAAGGAACAAATCCAATTGAACGTGTAGCTGATGTCATCTATTCTAATCTTGATCAGATAGAAACAAGGGATGATATAGTCAAATTAATTAACGCTAATGTGAAGTTGACAGATAAACTATCGAGTAGTAATGATCAGTTGGTTGTAATGGAACGAGCAATTAAGGTTATTGATCAAATAAAGAAGATTAATTCAAATTGTAAGTTAATCGGTTTTAAGTTACTTTCTAATGTAAGTGATGAAGAACTAGTAAGTGTAGCAACAGGAATCTTAAATAGGGCCAACTGTGATTATGTTGTCGCCAATATTAAAGAGCAGGTTAAAACTGAAAGTCATCGAGCAATTATTGTTGGGAATGATTATCAGCAACAAGTATTATCTAAGCAGGAAATTGCAAATACAATAATAGACTTAATGGAGGAATAATGAAAATTTTACTAGGTGTAAGTGGCTCTATCGCAGCATACAAAGCAGCAGATATTATTAATCGTTTGAAAGGAGAGCATACTATTAATGTAGTAATGACTGAGTCAGCAACTGAGTTCATAACTCCAATGACTTTACAAACATTATCCCAAAACAAAGTATTTGTTACAACTTTCGATGCGGATGAAGCTAATGTCTCACATATTGATTTAGCAGCAGAAGCCGACATCATTCTAATTGCACCTGCAACTGCAAATATTATTGCAAAGATGCGTGCTGGTATTTGTGATGATCTATTATCAACAATTGCAGTAGTTGGTGGACCGAGTAAGCTTGTAATTGCTCCAGCAATGAACACTCGTATGTATCAAAATCCAATAACTACAGAGAATATGGAATACCTAAAAGAAAAAGGTGCTCAGTTTATTGAACCACGTGAGAGTTTACTTGCATGTAATGAGTATGGAAAGGGAGCATTAGCAACAATTGAAACGATTGTTGAGTATGTAAATAACTATGATTCTAATTGATTTAGGGAATACAAACGCTAAGATTTTCAAAGATGGTAATACTACTAAAATAGCAACAACTGAAATTATTGAATACTTGCAATCAGTAACGGAAGAAGTTTTGCTATGTAGTGTCGTTCCAAGATATAATCAGCAGATTACGAGCATGTTTCCCAATGTACGTTTAATCACAGGTAATGATTATCAACTGATGTTTAATAATCAAGGTGGAGTTCTTGATAGCAAGGGAGCCGATCGAATAGTGGCTGCCTATAGTGCAGTTCAAAAATACGGACCTAAGGTTGTAGTTGTTGACATTGGAACGTGTGTAACAATAGATGTTTGTAATCAAAATGAATATCAATCTGGACTTATCTATCCTGGTTTTGTTATGCTAGAAAATTTACTTAATGAGATGATTGAACAATTACCTAAAGGGGTTAAAGAAGAAACAATCATTTCAACTCAAAGTCAAATTTATCATGCTAGTATTTATGGTTTTATTGGCGCACTACAAAATATGATAAGACAAATTCGACCAAGTAGCGAATATAATATTATTGTTACAGGTGGGTCAGTTGCTAAGTTTAGTGAAGAGTACAATATTGACTTGTTACAAGAACTAGGGTTTGATAATGTTTATTATGAACAAGGTCTAATTGAGAATGGTTTAATTCAGTTTACTAATATAATAAAAGAAACACTTTAGTTTGATTACTAAAGTGTTTTTTAATTTGATTTGACATAAAAAAAAACTTACTTAAACATTTGCTTAAGTAAGTAAATTTTAATGGCGTCCTGGAAGGGATTCGAACCCCTGACCGATGGCTTAGAAGGCCATTGCTCTATCCAGCTGAGCTACCAGGACATCATTACGTTAGTATTATACAACACTGGCACAGACTTGTCAAACCTTTTTTCTAAAAATTTAAATTTTGACAGTGCTGTAGATACGTTATTGTGTGATATAATATAACAAAGGAGTTATATGGATTATTTAAAGCAATTAATAGGAGTCGAAAGTAGTGCTCAAAATATTTTGTTAGTAACTACAAGTGATGTAAAAAGTGAAATATTAAAAATTAGAAATGAACATAAAATCATTGATAAGTTAAAGATTATGACTGAATCTGAATTTACAACAACATTTATATCAGCGCCTTCAAGTCTAGATATAATGTTTGTAGCAAATAACAATCCGTGGTCACCAGAACCGTTGAATATTGAAATCGCAAAACAAGTGTCTAAAGCGCTTGTACTTATTTGTCTATTAGATATTGAAGAACATCCCTTATATGGATACTTACAGCATGCTATAGGTGAAGGATACTTCAAGATTAGTGCCAATATTCCAACTGGTTATAAACTAATTACTCATATCCCACGTGTTGATGATCTATTTCAATTTGTATCACTACCTGATATAAAGGCAGTAGATCCAGTTATTTCTGATGTATTTGAATTTAATTACTTTTTAGATGAAATTGAATATTCCCTTGAAGAAGTAAGTAAGTTATTACATGCAGGAACTCAAATTGAGAATATTCACATATATGCACCGAGTAGTTATCATCAGCTAATTAAGTCTGTAGCAAGTGTTTATAGAATTCCAATTAAAACTGAAAATAAATTACCACTACTAAGTCATAAAAGTGGTCAGCAAGTATTATCGGACTTATTAAATAATCAGCCTATTGATTTAGAGACAGTAGATCCATTACTTGTAGAAGCAGTTAGTCAAGTATTTAATAAATATGCTAAAGATAATATTGAAGAAGTTAAGCCACTTATAATTGACGATTTAAAAAACACAACTGTTACATTAAATACGGATGGTGGACTAGAAATTAAATCATCAATTGATAGCTTGTTTACTAACCAGACACTTGCAAGTGATCATTTCTTTCTGTTAGGAAACTATCAAGATGGATTAATTACGTATAAATTAGACACCAATATTATTAGTGACCAATATCGCAGTAAGTTACTAACTTGTGACGATTACAATACTAATGAAAATAATCTACTTTACCACTTAATTACTAATGCTAGTAATATTCAATTATCATATGCTAAGAAGTTAGTTTCATCTAGTGTTGAAATTAGTAACAACTTAAGTAGTTCCAAATTAATTGCTAAAGCTCCATTAACAAACAGTCAGTTCTCTAAGCAAAATGATATCTTAAACTTTGCCCGTGCAAGCTATATCAAAGATACTTTTAATATGACAGTTCCGGGTTATGATTATTTAAAACAATTTTATAAGCAAGAACTAAAAGACAATAAGTTCACAGGAATTAATCGTAATTATGATGATTTACAATTATCTTATACTTCAATTAATGATTTCTACAAGTGCTCATACAAATATTATTTAAACCACATCTTACGTGTAAAAAACGGTAAGTTTGATAGTCGTAAAGTTGTAGTTGGTAATATTGTCCACAATGTACTTGAGAATTTAGATTTTTATACAACTATCGATAGTGCAACTATTTATAAAATAATCACTGACTATGTCGAATCACAGCAAATACCATTATCTGCAACAGATCACTTGTACTTTGAAAAGTTTAGTGTATTCTTAGAGGCTGTTTGTCATTATATGAAGCAGGAAGAAGCTAACACTGACTTTACTAAAATCGAACGAGAATCAGAATATGAAATGGAAGTTATTCCTGGTGTTAAGCTAATTGGTAAGATTGATAAAATCATGTCAAAGATTAATGAAGATAATTTATATGTTGAAATTTATGACTATAAAACAGGAAGTTTAACAATCGACGTAAAAGGTATTGAGTATGGTTTAGATATGCAAAATATGATTTACTATTTATTAATTAAAAATGAATACCGAAATGAAGATGGTGATGAAGTATTATTAGGAACTTATCAACATCAAATTAAGCAGAAACTGATGTATGACGAAGATGAGATTTTAGACTTAATGAAAATTAAAGGATTTAGTAAGCAAAAAAATGAGAATATCTTTAAGCGAACTGAGAAAGTTGTTAGTGAACAAGAAGTTGAACAGTTAACTGAAGCTGTTAGTAAAAAAGTAACAGAAGCAGCAGTAGATATCACAGCAAGTCAGTTCACTATTAACCCGAAAATAATCGAGGGTAAAAATGTTTCATGTAATTATTGTCAGTATATAAGTATTTGTAATCGTAGTAATGAGGACTTTACATATATAAATAAGGAGAAGTAAATGAAGATTTGTTTATTTGGAAGTAGTTTTAATCCACCGCATATTGCTCATAAGCAGATTGTAGAAGGATTAAAGGAATTGGGGTTTGACCAGGTAGTTATTATTCCGACTGGAAATCCTAATCATAAAAAAATTAATATTACTAATACTGAGCGAATGATGTTAGTTGCAGCGTTTGCTAAAGAATGTGATGTCGATGTTAGCTATCATGAAGTTGAAAATGAATTTGCTTATACAGTGGAATCACTTGATTACTTAAACTTTAAAGATAGTGATCAAGTATACCTTACAATTGGAGGGGATAGCGTTAATACACTACCGACTTGGGATTACTTTGAAAACTTAAAGTCACGAGTTACATTTGTAATTGTTGATCGTCCTGGAGTAATTTTAGATCGAGATGTACTTGCACAAATTGATTATATCCAACTTGATATTGAGACGACTGATGTCTCTTCAACAGAATTGCGTAATAATTTAAATCCGAAATTACTACCGACATTAGTATATGAAACAATTGTAGATAATGGTATTGTGCTCAAGTAGTGAAAATGTGGCAAAACATCAATTATAAATGTTATAATAGATGTGAATTAGGAGAGTAATGTTTAATTTTTTTACTGTAACAATCACAATTTTATTTGTGTTATTAGTCGGTTTGTATTTAACCTATAAAATGAGGTTCATACAAGTCCGTGAATTTAATCGTGGTTGGATAAAAATGTTTCGCCATAATCAATCTAAAAATGGTCTTTCATCATTTTCTGCTGCATCGCTTGCGATTGGTGGACGCATAGGAACAGGAAATATTGCTGGGGTAGCCTTAGCAATATATCTTTGTGGTTATGGGGTTATGTTTTGGCTATGGGTTGCAGCATTTTTCGGGATGGCATTATCATTTGTAGAAACAACACTTGCTCAAGTATACAAAGAGTACGATGAAGACGGTGAGTATCTAAGTGGACCAATGGTTTACATTGAACGTGGAATCGGTGGTAAATATAAATACCTAGGATACGCATATGGAATCTTACTCGCATTTACAGTAGGATTTATGTATATTGTGATTCACACTAAAACAATTATTAGTTCAGTGCTTGCCTTTGCCGGAGTGACTTCGGATATTCAATTAGAATCATTTTTAGTACTAATTATTATGCTTATTGCTGCATATATTTTATATGGTGGTACTAAGAAAGTTGCACGAGTAGCTGCATATGTTGTACCAGTGATGATGATTTCATATATAGTTTTAGTACTGCTTATTGCTCTTGCTCACCTTGAATTTATTCCTAAATTCTTTATGTTAATCATTGGTAATGCTTTTACACCGGGTGGTGTTCTAGGTGGTGGTGTTTTAACAATGATTGTTGTTGCATCTGCTTTATCAACATTATCAAATGAAGCGGGACTAGGAACCTCAACTCTTGCAGCAGGTCTTGCCAATGGATCACACCCAGCACAACAAGGATTTGTAAATATGATTACAATCTTTATTGATGTTGTAATCTGTAGTTTAACTGCTTTTGTTTTGATTCTTGCAATTGATTCTGGTTCTTTATTTGCAGAGTTAGTCGTGCCAAGTAACATGGCAATGGAATCATTTGATAGCTTATATAAAGGAGGGAATGTATTACTAGTATTATTTATATTAGTATTTACATTTACGACTTTAATTACATCTATAACATACGGATTACAAGTAATTAAGCAATTAATGTTGAACCACAGTTATCGTTCATATAAAATTGTAATTAATTTATACTTAATCGCAGTATTCATCTTAATTATACTAACACCTTTTATCCAATTACAAAAATCTGCAATAACAGCAATTGTTGAAGTGGCAAGTGTGTCGTTATTAGCAATTAATATCTTTGCTATTTATAAATTAAGAAGAGTAGCATACAAAGTATATGAGCACTATCATACTGTTGGTCATGATTTTAAGGCTGAAGATATTGGTGTTGAATATAAAGCAGGAGAAAATGATATTTGGATTTAATATTAGGGGAGGAGAACTAAATGAAAACTAAACCAGTAGATTCTATGTGGACTGATGAGCAATGGGATGCAATTACAACACGTAATAGCAATGTTCTTGTATCAGCAGGAGCTGGTAGTGGTAAAACTGCTGTATTATCTGAGCGAGTTTTAGAATTAGTGCGTGAGGGCGTAGATGTAACTGATTTGATTGTACTTACTTTTACTAATGCAGCCGCAGCGGAAATGAAAGAGCGTATTCGTAAAAAACTATTAAAAGATGGAGCAGGTAATCCATTAGTGCTTGAAAGTGCTAACAAGATTGATCGTAGTTTCATATCTACATTTGATAGTTATTGTTTATATTTAGTAAAGAAGTATAATTATATACTAAATGTAAGTCAGCAAATTTCAATTATTGATAATATTACAGCAAGCCGTGAAAAGTATAATTTGATGAAGCAATTACTTGAAACTGAGGTTATAAACGAAAACAGTGCAGTCATCGATTTTATAAATACATATTCTGCTACATCAATTGATGAGATAATTAGTATCTTATTATCATGGTATAACAGTTCAATTCAAAACATGAACGACTTTGAGATAAAGTCGAGTCATGATATTTTTGCTATTTATGAACAGTTTGTTCTGGAGCAGCATAATCGAATTAAGTATTTAATTGGTGAAATTAATAAGTATGCAGCAGATACTAATTTACCAGAGAAAATAGAAGAGCGAACTTCAATATTATTGGCATCAAACTCATACGGTGAAATCCATCAAAGTATTGAACTAATTTTTGAATCTCGTTTCTGGCAAGTTCCTCGTAAAGAGTTTCCAGATAAAGAGCATGTCAAGGCCTTAAACAATGAACTTAAAGAACTATTGAAAAAATTAAGAACATATGCTTCTAAACCTCAATATATTCAAATTAGTTTATTAGAAAACAATAGTTCATATAAAGAATTAATAAACCAACTATTAGGACAATTCAAATTAGAGTTTGACAAGTATAAAGTTGAAAATGGTTTATTTGAATTCATCGATATCAATTTATTAGCAATTAAACTGTTGCGTGAAAATGAAGAGATACGAAACGGTCTAAAACAGTCAGTATATGAAATTATGATTGATGAATATCAAGATACTAATGATATTCAGGAACAATTTGTTAGCTTAATTGCGAATAATAATGTGTACATGGTTGGAGATATCAAACAAAGTATTTATGGTTTCAGAAATGCCAATCCTAAGTTATTTGGAAAAAAGTTTAATGACTATAAAAATGGTAATGGTGGTAAGTTAATAACACTTACAAATAATTTCCGCTCTCGTAGTTCAGTTTTAGATCAAGTTAATGATTTCTTTAATCTAACTATGAGTGAAGAGTATGGTGGAATTGAATATGATCATAACCAAAAGATGAATTATGGAAATCGAACTTATGATAAACTAGCTGATACTAACACGAATGAAATAATAACTTATAACTCAGACGATATTGAGAATGATAAAAGTGATTATGAAATTATTCAAATCTTTAAAGATATTAGAAATAAGTTGGATACAAACTATCAAGTAGTAGAAGGTAATGAAGTTCGCAGAGCAACGTTATCAGACTTTGCAATCATTTGTGCAACAAGAGAGAAGTTTGAACGTATTACTAAAATTGGTGAATACTTTAATATAAGTGTTAATGCTGATATTCAAGAACAGTTCTCTTCAAGTAGTGAGATTGCTGTAATTCAAAGCACATTTAATATTGTGAATATTATAAAAAATAATAGTGATGAAGATCAAAAACTTATTTTCAGTATTTTACAATTAGCTCGTTCATATCTGTTTGATTATACTGATCAACAAATAGATGAAGCAATTCAAGCTGTTAACCGTGTATCAGCAGATAAGATAGCAGCTAAGTTATATGTATTAACAACAGGTCCTTTAGCTAGTCTGGGATCGTTATTAACAAACTTAACGACTAATATTGACTTGAAGTCAAATCAGTACATCTTAGAACAGATAATTAACGAATTAAATATTGTTAATAATTTATATCGTTTATCTAATCCGTTAATCAGACAAATGAGAATTACCAAACTAGCAGAGTTAATTGCTGATTATGATGCACGTAACTATACACTTGCACAGGTATGTGAAATTTTAAATGAAATTGAAAAGAATGATGATTTAGATATTGATTTTAATACTAAATCTGAGCTTGAAACAGAGAGTGTAACAGTCATCACTATCCATAAATCAAAGGGATTAGAATATAATATATGTTATTTCCCATTTTTATTCAAGAAGTTCAATGCAATGGATCTAAATAATAAAATTGGATATAATAACTATTTTCAGTTTATTTTTCCAAGTAAGATGAATAATGGTAATTTAACAGCAACCATTGAAAAGAGTATTTATAATAATCAAGGTAAAATTGATTTAATAAGTGAGAAAATTAGGTTGCTTTACGTAGCAATAACACGTGCAAAAGATAAAAATATCTTAATTGTTGATACAAAACAAATAGATGATGAAAAGATTAAACCAATTCACTCAGCTAACAGTACTAATGACTTATTGTTTGCAGGTTGGGATAGTTTAAAGAAATATATTGTAGATAATCATGAGTTAACGCAAGATGAGATTGACACATGCAAATATAATCGTTTTGCAACGGTAACAAATACAACTAACGATAATTTAAAGGTTATAGATTATAAACAGTTAGAAGTAGATGCCCCTAAATTTGAAAAACGTAAAGCAAGTATGACAATTACTGAACTTATTTCAAGTAAAGTTGCATCTAATATCGAACTTGGTAATCAGGTTCACGAACAACTTGAGTTTATTAATTTATTCGATTTAGATAAATTAATAGATGAGAGAGATGGGGAACTTCGAGTTGCCTTGAGTAGTATAAAAAATAGTAGTTTACTTGATGGAATGATAAATTACTATCCGGAGTTTCAATTTAAGATAATTGAAGATGGTGAATTAAATGGAATAATTGACCTATTAGTTGAAACAGAGGATAAGTTTATTATTATTGATTACAAGTTAAACAATATAGAAAAAGTAGAATATGAGTCACAAGTAATGACTTATGTGAATTATATTCAATCAATAACAAGTAAGAAAGTAGAAGGGTATTTACTATCACTAATGAGTGGTAGTATTAAAAAGGTGTATTAAATGAAAAATATTTTAATTATTGAGGATGATCAAGATATTATAGGATTATTATCATTTGCTTTAGAATCAAATGATTACAATGTAATAGAAGCTCATGATGGGCAAGAAGGATTTGAAAAATATAGTAATAATCAGATAGACTTAATTATTACTGATGCGATGATGCCTAATATCGATGGATATCAGTTTGTTAAGTTGGTTAGGATTGCCGATAAAACTACGCCTATAATTATGCTAACAGCATTAAAAGCGGCTGAAAATGAATTAGAAGGATTTGATGTAGGTGTAAATGATTATGTTTCTAAACCATTTTCAATTGATGTATTATTAAAACGTATTGAGAATCAATTATATCCAATTAATAGTGAAGAAGAGCCAATAACAGAAATTATTGACCGTAATATTCGTATTGATCTAGAAGGATATCGTGTATATGTTGACAAGGTTGAAATTAGTTTAACACGAAAAGAGTTCTCATTATTAGTGGAGTTAATTCAAAATAGTGGTAAAGTATTATCTCGCAAAGAACTTATAGACCATATTTGGGGAGAAAACTATTTTGGTGATGCTAGAAATATTGATACTCACATCAAAAATATTAGACGCAAAATCAATAATGATAACATTAGGACTGTAAAAGGAATTGGATATATGTATGAAAAGGCACAATAGCTTATCATACAAAATTTTCATAGCTTCAACACTAGTTTTATTTTTCAGTAGTCTTATTTTATATGGATTTATTCTTTTAGCATTTCCAACAGCATATAATAAAGCAAATGAAGCGAACAACGCATACGCAACACGTGAGTTCATCCATAATTTAACTTATGTCGATAATGTAGAAGATTTAAATAAGCTGATTCAGTGGACTGAGCAAACTTATAATATTGTAATTATAATAATGGATTTAAATCATAATCCTATAGCAAAATCATCACAGATTAGTGATTTTGAACTCGATAAGATAGAAGTATTAGAAACAACTGAAAATAAGATATCAGTTAAGTATGCAAATATTACAAGTGATTATATCTTTGAAGAAAACAGTATTACTTATAATGGAAATCAACATCTACTAGTAACAGCTTCCGAGATATCAGCAAAGCAAGATTTAATTCGCCCATTCATGTTAATGTATCCGGTTCTTGTTGCTGTAATTCTGCTTCAAGCTATCATTATATCATACATTATCTCACGAATTACAATCAGGCCAATCAGAACGATTTCGGAGAAAGCACATGCAATTACAAGTTTAGATTTTGATAATGATTATTCATGGCAGAGTAACGATGAATTTGGAATGTTAAGTGTAGATTTAGATGAAGTGCAAGAGAAGATGAAGCAAGTAATTACTCACTTAGAAGATGACTCTTATTTACAGAATAAATTAGCATTAGAAGAACAAAAGCAACAAATTGCAATTCTTTCACATGAATTAAATACTCCGCTTACAGTTTTAAAAATGCAAACGGAATTAATGATCCAGAGTGAAGAAAATGAAAAGAAGAAAAGATACTTAGAACGTAACCTAAAAAAAGTAGATGAGATAACTTTATTAGTCGATGATATCTTAAACTATAAAACGGTCGAAGATAAACATGCTATTCATGTGAATAGTTTTATTCAAGAACTAATTGATAGTGACTATGGTAACTCGGTATTTCTAATAGATTTTCAAGATGATGTATTCATTGAAGCATCACCAATATATCTTGGAAGACTACTGAAAAATGTATTAAACAATGCAATAAAGTATAATATTGGTACTAATCCAATTCGAATCGTCGTTAAGGATGAGACTATACGTGTATCAAATGTACATCATCCAAAGTTAAATTTTAATCGAGAGCAATTATTTAAACCTTATGTGCGTGCGAATACAGATAAATCTATTGAGGGTCAAGGATTAGGATTATACATTTGCAAACGAATTAGTATGTTAAGTGGGTATCACTTTGATGTTCAAGCAGTAAATGGTATATTTACTACAATAGTTAATTTCAAACAAGAGGCAACATATATTGAAAATACTATTGATTTGAAAAAACAGATTAATATGGAGAAATAATGAATATTTATTTAAGAATTAGCGAGCGTATAGATATAAATAAATTAAATTTAACTTCAACTGAGGAAACAATATTTGAATATGTATTTCAAAATATAAATAATATTGAGGTTATAAGTGTTAGTAAAATCGCTGAGAGTTGCCACTGTTCAACAGCAGCTATACATCGTTTTGTTGCAAAGTTTGATTGTAATGGTTACAAGCAATTTAAAGCTGAAATAGTTAGTGGTAAAAAAATGACTAAGTTTTCAAACTCGACATTTCAATTACAAATGATTGAGATGGCAAGTTACATCCAAAGTTTAGATATTACAGAATTTAAAGATAATTTATTGAATTATGAGAATAAAAGAGTATATGTCTATGGAGTGGGAGGATCTTATGTATCTGCACAATACTTTATTAGGCAACTAAATAGATTTAAGATAGATGCATCAGCTTACAGATTATCTGATCGAGAAGGATTAATGGACCATGCCGATGCAGTTGTATTCATTTCACATAGTGGACAAACTAATAATATTATTGATAAAGCTATAAGTACAAAGGCAAACCAGATTCCAACTTTCGCTCTTACTAAAGATGGTAGCAAACTTGCAGACATAGTTGACTTTGCTATTTGTCATAATGATAAATTCAATAGTGATAACTATAATCAAAAGGAAAGTCAACTAGCAACAATAATGTTAATTGAAAAAATATTTTATGATTTAAACTAAATGGGCAAATGCCCTTTTTTTTTGTACTTTATCTTTTGTAAACGTTTGTTAGTATATAGGTATATTAGGAGGCAAGATGAACAAGCAGGGAATTAAAATAGCAACAATTGGTGGGGGAAGTAGTTATACAGCAGAATTAATTGAAGGGTTTATTAAGCGTTACGAGCAATTACCAGTACGAGAAATTTGGTTAGTTGACGTAGAAGCTGGAAAAGAAAAACAAGATATTGTTTATAAGTTAGCAAAGCGTATGATTGAGAATGCAGGGGTTCCAATTGAATTACACCAAACATTAGATCGACGCGCAGCAATTAAAGATGCAGACTTTGTTACAACACAATTACGCGTAGGACAATTAGATGCACGTGTATTAGATGAACGTATTCCATTATCACATGGATTAATCGGACAAGAGACAAATGGAGCTGGTGGGTTGTTTAAAGGATTACGTACGATTCCAGTAATCTTTGATATTATTAATGATATTAATGAACTATCACCAGATGCATGGCTAATTAACTTTGCAAACCCAGCGGGAATGGTTACAGAAGCTGTGAATAGATTTACTGATTTTAAACGCTTCATTGGTGTATGTAATGTACCAATTAGTATGAAAATGGAAGCGGCGAAAGCACTAGATGCAGATGTTGCAGATTGTGAAATGGATCTATTTGGTTTAAATCACATGGTTTACATGAAAGATTTCTTTGTAAATGGAGAATCAAAATTTGATGAACTTATTCGTCGTGTAACTAGTGATGATAACGATAGTCAAACTGTTAAAAATATTGTCAACTTAGGGTTTGAAACAGAATTTATTAAATCATTAAATATGATTCCATGTCCATATCACCGTTATTACTACAAAGAAAAAGAAATGACTGCAATTGAACTAGGAGAATTCTATAAAGGTGAGACACGTGCAGAAGTTGTAAAGCGTGTTGAAGCTGAATTATTTGAATTATATAAAGATGAAGATTTAAAAATTAAACCACCACAATTAGATGAACGTGGAGGTGCACACTATTCAGATGCTGCATGTGAAGTGATTAATGCAATTTATAATGATTTAAATAGTGAACAATACGTAAATATTCCAAATAATGGACATGTAACAAACATTCCTGCTGATTGGGCAATTGAAATTAGTGCTACAATCGGAAAGGAGGGAGCTACCCCGGTTGATCGTATTCGTGAATATGATAACAAAGTATTAGGTTTAATCAGTAGTATTAAAGCATTTGAAATTGAAGCGAGTAAAGCGGCAATTACAGGTGATTACCATACTGCATTAATGGCGATGAACATGAACCCGTTAATTCACTCTGATCAGGACGCTAGAATTATTTTAGATGAAATGTTAGAAGCTCACAAACAATATTTACCAAATTTTGAGGTATAAGAATGAAAAAGATAATATTAAATGTTGATGATTTTGGATTGACAAAAGGTGTAAATGACGCCGTTTTAGAACTTAGCAAGCAAGGGTTAGTGAAGTCAACAACTGCCCTTGTGAATAGTCCGTACTTTGCGGAGGATATAAAAAAAACCGTTGACTATGATTTGGATGTCGGAATCCACCTAACAATTGATTTATTTAACGCCGAACTTTTTCACCCTAGCTTATGTGATGAAAACAATCTTTTTCACAAGGCTAAAACACACAGCTTAAATAGATCACTTGATAGTGATGTTATCTACCGTGAATGGAAATCCCAAATTGAAAAATTTATTCAGGTAGCCGGATTCAAACCAACTCATATCGATTCTCATCACCATGCTCATGTCGTGAATTCAGATGCTAACATCGCTGTTAAACGACTTGGTGAGGAATACAACTTAGTAATAAGACATAATACCAATAATAAATATACAGCTCATTGTACTGGAGACTTTTATGGTGAGAATGTAAATCCCGATTTATTAATGACAACTATGACTAATTTATTGGAAGTTGAAGCAGATTACTTAGAAGTAATGATGCATCCAGCATTTGTTGATGAAGAATTAAAAACTATTTCTAGCTATAATACAGCGAGAATGAAAGAATATGAAGCAATAATTAGTAAAGAATTTAAAACTTTTATAGAACAGAATAATATAGAAATATCAAAATTTACTAACTAATAACAAAATAAAACGATAATAATGATAATTAAAAAAATAACTAATATATATACAACTTAGAACTAGGCGTTATGCCTAGTCTTTTTTTATGATAATATATTATATATAAGGGGAGTTTGAAATGAAAAATTATTATAATTCGGTTGCTATAAAACCAGTGATTAAGTATTATCTAATACTTATGATATTTATGTTAGTATTTGGGTTTGCACTTACAATTCAGGATATTGGATCTGGCTATTATTGGAGGTCACTAGAACTAATGATGGTTATGGCAGTTTTAATGCCAGCAGTAATCATGACTTTATCATTCTTTATGAGTAGGAAACAAGCATTAATTATTGATAGTCAAAATCAAGAACTGAAAATTATTGTTAAACCATTAAACTTAGTTTTTAAAAAACTTGAGAGTGAGTTAATAATAGACCCAACACAGAAAATTGAAGTTAGAACAATAAGAGGTCGACGATTTAAGCGAATGAGTGAGCATTATGTTTCAAAAGCGACGCAAGTAGTAACATTTACGCAAGGTGATAGAACAATCTTCTTTGTTTGTAGTGAACTAAATCCATACGGAGCTAGGGAAACAATTGAGTTTTTAAGTAATTACTTTTCAGTAAATATACTTGAAGTTGATAAAAAAGGGTTCGGTCAATTTGAACTTACTGCAAGTGCTGACAGTTATCAAGCAGATAGTAATGTTGCAAATGAGCAAATTGCAAAAGATAAGAGTCGTACTAAAAAGATTATTGTTTCTATAGTCTTAGTTTTAGGGCTAATTGCTGTAATAAGAATCGGTTATAATATTTACAAGTTTTCAGGTTGTGATTTATATTATGAGGATATTTGCGTCCTTGGCGATAATGCTGTTGATCTTGATTTAGATAGCGAAGAACAAATACCAATAAAATAATTTAATAAATTCTCCGCACATGCTTGCAAGTGGGAGGATTTTTTTGTATACTATAAGAGTACAAATATTGGAGGTAAAATGGTAAATAAACAATTTAAAGCGGAATCAAAACAATTATTAGAGTTAATGATTCACTCAATTTATTCAAGTAAAGATATTTTCTTAAGAGAGTTAATCTCAAATAGTTCAGATGCATTAGATAAGAGACACTTTATTTCTCTTACAGACAATGCTAATGAGTATAAAGAATTAAAAATTAAACTAGTAGTAAATGAAGAAAATCGTACAATTCAAATTATTGATAACGGAATCGGGATGGATAATGACGACTTAGAAAATAATTTAGGTACTATTGCATCTAGTGGAACAAAACAGTTCATGGAAAAAATGAGCAAGGACAATGCTGACATTGAAACTATTGGTCAGTTTGGTGTTGGTTTCTATTCAGCGTTTATTGTAAGCGATAAAGTTACAGTAGAAACTAAAAAAGCAAACTCAGATAGTTTCATTTGGGAAAGTGATGGTGTAGACTCATATTCAATTACTGAAGGAACTAGAACCGAGATAGGTTCAACTTTAACGTTACATATTAGAAGTGGTGAAGAGTTTGATCAATTCTTAGACCAAAATGTAATTATCAGCTTAGTTAAGAAATATTCTAACTATATTAAGTATCCAATTGTGATCGATATGGTTACAACAAAAAATGGTGAGGATGATGAAGCTTCAATCGAAGTAGTTGAAGAAACTGTAATCAATAGCCAAAAAGCATTATGGAAACGCAGTAAAAGTGAAATTGAAGATGAGGAATATAATGAATTCTATAAGTCTAACTATTACGACTATTTAGATCCTAGGTTCACTTTCCATGTTCAGGTTGAAGGAACACAAAACTTTGAATTTTTAGGGTTCGTTCCAAGTCAAAATAATAATATTTTTGAAACAATTGAGTCAAGCAAGGGTCTTGATTTATATTGTAAAGGGGTATTGATTGATAAGGAAGTAGACTATTTAATTAATCCAGCATTTAACTTTATAAAGGGACTAGTTGATAGCAGTGATTTAAACTTAAATATTTCTCGTGAAATGCTACAACGTGATGATGTAGTAAGTAAATTAACTAAAGCCTTAAATAATCGTATTAAAAAAGAATTAGAACGTAAAATGAAAAAAGATCGTGATGAGTATAATAAATTTTATGAAATTTATGGTAATGCTCTAACATTTGGTATTTATAATAACTATGGTGCAGATAAAGATTTATTCAAAGACCTTGTTCAATTCGAATCTAATAAAACAGGTGAGATGACAAGTTTAAAAGAATACTTAGCAAACAATGAAGGTGCTGAGAAAATCTACTATGCAACAGGTGAAAGTAGTGAAGTAATCAATAGTAATCCGATTATTAAAAAAGCAACTACTCAAGGCTATGAAATTTTATTCCTAACAAATGACATTGATGAGTTTGCAATTAAGATTATGGATTCTTACAACGATATCTTATTTGCGAGTTATGAAGAAATAGATTTAGCAACAGATGAAGAAAAAGAACAAGCTAATGAATTAACTAAAGACAATGAACAAATGTTAATTAATATGGCTAGCAGTATCACAAACTTAAAGTCAGTTGAAATTAATCCTAATTTAGAGGATGAACCATGTCGTATTAAAGCGGGTGGACAAATAAGCTTAGAGATGGAAAAAGTACTTGCGAAAAATCCAGATGGTGGGCTTGGAGCAAATGAAAAGATTTTAGAATTAAATCCAAATCACCAGTTATTTAATAAATTAAAAGCTGCTACTGAAAGTGAATTAAGTGAGATTACGCATGTTATCTACAATCAACAACTATTAAAAGAAGGTTTAGCATTAGAAGATAGTGAACAATTTATTAATACAATCACAAATTTACTAATAAAAAAATAATAGTTTCATAATATTATTGATATAATATGTAATGTAAATAGGAGGAACTATGAGAAAGAATATTAAATTAAAAGCGCATGAACAAGTTAATGAAACAATTTCTAAAATTCAGGAAATCGTAAAAATTGATAGTGTTCGTGACGTAGATAATGCAGCACCTGGAGCGCCATTTGGACCTGGTATTCGTCAATCTTTAGATTTATTCTTAGAGATGGCTGCAGACTTAGGAATGCGTACATTTGCAGATCCTGAAGGACGTTATGGTTATGCTGAAATCGGACCAGAAGGAACTGAAATGATTGGTATCTTAGGACACGTTGATGTAGTTCCAGTTGGTGAACTTGCACAGTGGACTAAAGCAGAACCATTCAGTGCTGAGATTGTAGATGATGCAATTATTGGACGTGGAACTTTAGATGATAAAGGGCCTATGGTTATGAACTTAATGGCAGTTAAAGCATTAATCGAATGTGGTGTTGAATTTAACAAACGTGTTAGATTTATCGTTGGTTGTGCCGAAGAAACTACTTGGGAATGTATGAACGCATACTCTGAACTTGAAGAGATGCCAGCAACTGGTTATACTCCAGATGCAAACTTCCCAGTAATTCACGCTGAGAAAACAATTGTTCGTTTCGACGGTAAAAAGACAGATGTTAATAACAACTTCACATTAATTGCTGATGGTGCTTACAACTCTGTTAATGATAAAGCAATATATACAGGATCTAAAATTGCAGAAGTTACTGCGGAGTTAGAAAAATTAGAAGCAACTTTTGAAGCAACTGATTCAGCAGTTATTGTAAAAGGAAAAAGTGCTCACGCAATGGCAACTCACTTAGGTGTGAATGCAATTTATATTTTAGCAACTGCAATGTACAACGTAGGTGAGCGTAGTAAAGCAATTGACTTTATTGCAGAAAAAATGGCTGGTACTTTCAATGGTGAAAAAATCTGTGGTGAAGTTAAAGATGACGTTTCTGGTTTATTAACTTTAAACATCGGATGGGCTAAAATTACTGAAACAGAAGAAAGCTTAGGATTTGACTCTCGTATTCCAGTATTAGTTGATTACAACCAAATTATTGAAACATACAAGAAAACAATTGAAAGCTATGGATTCGAATTTGTTCCTTTCAAAACAACAGAAGCATTATATGAGCCAGTTGATGGACCATTAGTTTCTACATTACTTAGTGTATACCGTGAAGTTACAGGAGATAACGAAACTGCACCACTTACAACAGGTGGAGGAACGTATGCTCGTGCTGCTAAAGGTACAGTAGCATTCGGTTGTGTATTTGGATCTTATGATATGATCGACAACATGCACCAACCAAATGAATGTTTAGAATTAAGATTCATTCCTATGGCATTAGAAATCTATGCTTTAGCAATTTACGACTTACTAAACAAATAATTATAATAATATCAAGACTACCTTAATTGGTAGTTTTTTTTATAGTTGAACAAATAATTCAAGGAAAATAAATTACCAGATGTGTTAAAATATTAATAGCGTAAACATAGGTTGTTACGTTATTATAGGGAGTAAAAATGATTAATTTAAAAACAACAGTAAATGATAAAGATACAGTAATGACTTTATTTCAAGATGGAAAAAAAGTAAAGAGTAAATCATTGGGCTATAGAAAATTTAAAAAGCTAGAAGGATTTTCAGCAGGTACTTACCAAGTTGTAGCTAAAAATGTAATTTGGAAATCACAGCCATATGAATTTTATTATGATGGATTACAACCGATTACACTTGTTGCAATTGCCCATCCAGACTATAATATTTTCAAGCGTTTAACGACTAAGCGTAATGAATATTTTAAAATTATTGAAGAATAATCGAATCAATATAAATGCGATGATTAGACTATCTTAATTGATAGTCTTTTTTGCTTGACCTATTCCTAAGGGTAAGGTGTATAATTGTAATATGGAGGAGAAATGAAGATAAATCAAATAACCGCACAACTAGGAATTTCGAGAAAAGCAATTCTGTATTATGAAAAAGAAGGTCTAATATCATCAACTAGGGAAGCGAATAATTATCGAGTATTTGATAATACTCAAGTTGAAAAGTTAAAAGTTATATATCGACTGCGTTTAGCAAAAATACCAGTTCAGATAATCAAGCAATATCAAGTAACAAATAATCAGGAGATACTTGAAAATTACATGATTAGTAGAAAGGAACAATTACGTGCAGAATTAACCAGTATTAATAATTTACAAATTGAGACCTTAGGTACTGATTTGATAGAACCAATTAAAGCAATAGAATATATTAAAGAAAATATAAAAGGGCCGTTTGGTGATTATCTTTATTCACATTACAAATATTATTTTGAAAAAGATATTGTTACGTATCAAGGTAATGAGCAAACATTTAAGCAAATGATAGGATACATAGAGAGTAATGACTGGGATGGTGTTAATCAAGCATTGCTCAAATATCCACAAACTGAGGTCTCGACTTTAATAGAAGATACCAGTTATAAAACTGTAGCAACATTACAATCAATTCCTAAGCCATCAGATGAACTTTTAGAACAAGTACAAGAAGTCGTGAATCCAGTTAAAGGTGAGCTTGAAGCAATCAACTTTTACAGAACTTTAGTTCCATTAATCCGAGAGTTATCACCAAGTTATGATTTATATTTACAAAAGTTAGAGTGGCTTGAAGCAAACAATTAATTATTTTTCAATAATATCTTGTTATAATAGTATAAATTAGAAGACTGGAGTTAAGATGAGTATAGTAGAGAAATGTCATAAATTAATTAGTATTGATTCACCGAGTGGATATATTAGAGAAATTCAAAAGTATTTAGTAGAGTTTGCGATCAGTAATGGTCTTGAGTACTTTATTACTAGTAAAGGAAATGTTGTAATCAATGCAATCATTGACGAACAAGTACCGCAAATTATGGTTGCTACTCACGTTGATACATTAGGTCTAATGGTAAAATCAATTAATGATGATGGAACATTAAATGTAACACCAATCGGAGGACCAATTGCCTCAACATTAAATGGTGAGTATGCTAAGATTTATACACGTGATAATCAAATTTATAGTGGAACTATTATTTTAGATAGTAGTGCAGCTCATGTTTACGCTGATAGTAACAAGCAAGTTGAATTTAAAGATTTACGTATTCGTCTTGATTTAGATGTGACGAGTAAAGAGCAAGTAATTGAATCAGGAATCCGTAATGGAGATTATATTTGTTATGATCCTAAATTCAGATATGAAGAAGGGTTTATTAACAGTCGCTTTTTAGATGATAAGTTATGTGCGGCGATTAGTTTAGAATTACTTGAACAATTTGTAAATGGAACAGTGAGTTTTAAACAATCAGTATCATTTGCATTTACGATGTTTGAAGAAGTGGGACACGGACTTGGTTATGTACCAGCAAATATTAAACACGTAATAGCAATGGATATGGGATGCGTTGGTGATGATTTAGATGGAAGTGAAATGAAAGTAAGTATTTGTGCTAAGGATAGCTCGGGTCCATATGACTATGCTACAATTACAGATATGTTAGCAATTTGTGAAGTATTCAAATTAGACTATGCCTTAGACATTTATCCTTATTATGGATCAGATGCAAGTGCTGCTCTTCGTGGTGGTAATGATATTAAGGCAACTTTAATTGGTCCTGGTATCGCCGCTTCACATGGGATGGAACGCGCACATGAACGTGGTGTTGAAAATACATATAAATTACTAGTAGAATATTTAAAGTAAGAGCTATCGGAAGATAGTTCTTTTTACATTAAATTTACAATAAGTGGCATAGATGTTATGATATGATAATAAATTTACTTTAAGGAAAATTATGGAAGACAATCGAAAATTAGTATCAATATGTGCCTCAAATTTAATTTGGAGTTTAGGTTCATTTGTAAATGTTGTTTTTTTATTTTTTATTCCAGCTCAGTTTGGAACCAATGAACTACAAACCGGAATAATTATGAGTTTGGTATCAATCGCAATATTTATGGGAACAGTATTATATCCCAAAGTAATTAATAAGTATTCACCAATAGCAATTTATAAATACTCAGTAATTACTGGAGCATTTTGTTTCTTTTTAGCTTCAGTATTTTATGATCAATTTTGGTTAGTATTATTGTTCACGCTTATCGCCTATATGGTATTCTCATTAACACGTGGTCTTAATAAGAAAATAATATCAATAGCAATTAGTGACAAGTCAAGACGTAAGGCATATAATTATAGTTTCGCTGTAGCAAACTTAGGTGGTATCTTTGCGGGAATAGTCTCACCATTTGTTTTTAATATAAGTGTTGATAATATGCAATATATATTTCTTGTTAACTGTGTAACGATGATAATTTCCTACTTTGTGTTAGCAAGTGGAGTTGGAGAAGCTGCTAATGTAGTTCAAGCTAAGCCTTCTAGAACAGCATGTCGTAAGTTAAATGTCGATCTAAGATTATTATTCGCAACATCGGCTATTTATTTTGGCTTCTTCCAAATTAGTTTTTTAATCCCGAAAACAATAGAACATTATTATTCACTTCATATCTATTCACTAGCGATAGTTATTAATACACTAATGTGTGTAATAGCATCACCAATTTCTGTTAAAGTCTTTATTAGGTTTGGAATAAGTGAATACATAACTTTAAAAGCTGGTGCAATCTTGATGATAGTAGGTTTACTTTTATACAATATAGTTGCCTTACCAGTATTAGTAATTGCAACAATTTGTTTTGCAATTGGTGAATTATTATTTATTACTAACTTAGATTCATACTTACTTAAAATATTTAAAGGTCATGAATATGATCAAGCACTAACTGCGATAAGATTACTTGGTCAATTAAATCGAGCACTAGGTCCAATTATTACTTCACTATGTATTATGTATTTAAGTTACTCAGCAGCATTCGGGTTTGTAATTATTTATATGCTAGTAGGTATTTATGTTTTCTCTTTATTTAATAAAAAGTATCTAAAAACAACTTAAAACCAAAATATTTTCTAGAAAAAGGACATAAAAAGAAAATATTTCATAATTTCTTATATATTATTATATACATTAAGATAATTTTTGGTATAATAAATTTGTAAATTTGAAAGGGGCTAAATTATGACATTAGTATCAATGAAAGAAATGCTTAAAAAAGCACAAGAAGGTAAATACGCTGTTGGTCAATTCAACATCAACAACTTAGAGTGGACTCAAGCTATTTTAACAGCTGCACAAGAAGAACAATCACCAGTAATCTTAGGTGTATCTGAAGGGGCTGCAAAATACATGGGTGGTTATACTGTAGTTAGCGCTATGGTTTCAAGCTTAGTAGAAGCTATGGGAATTACTGTTCCTGTTGCATTACACTTAGACCACGGAACAAGCTTTGAATCTTGTAAAAACGCAATCGACGCTGGATTTACTTCAGTAATGATCGATGGTTCTCACTATTCAATCGACGAAAACATCGCTATGGCTCAAGAAGTAGTAGCATATGCAGAAACTAAAGGAGCTTCAGTAGAAGCTGAAGTAGGAACTGTAGGTGGAGAAGAAGACGGTATCATCGGAGGAATCCAATACGCTGACGCTCAAGAATGTTTACGTATGGTAAAAGAAGGTAAGATTGACGCTTTAGCTGCTGCTTTAGGATCAGTACACGGACCTTACGATGGTGAACCAGTTTTAGGATTCGACGAAATGAAAGAAATTTCTGAGTTAACAGGAGCTCCAATCGTGTTACACGGTGGATCAGGAATCCCAACTCACCAAATTAAAAAAGCAATTGAATTAGGACACGCTAAAATTAACGTTAACACTGAATGTCAATTAGCTTGGACAGCTGCAGTTAGAGAAGTAATCGCTACTAACGACAGTGTTTATGACCCACGTAAAATTATCGGGCCAGGTAAAGAAGCAATCGTTGCATCTGTAAAAGAAAAAATCCAAGAATTTGGATCTAACGGTCAAGCATAATTTATTAAGTAACCTTTATGGTTACTTTTTTTTATAAAGGAGGTTTATGGATAAACTTATTAATCGCTATTATTTAACAACTTTTATATCAGAACTAGCAAGGACAATTCCCCATCCGATATTAATAATTTTATTAATAGAACAAAAGCATTTAACCCTTTCTCAAATAACTTTCGTTCAAATCTTCTTTTATTTAGGGGTGCTATTATTTGAAATACCTAGTGGATATTTAGCTGATCTTGGATATCGTAAGAGTGGATATATTGGGTCATTCGTTTGTATGCTAACTGCTTATGGTTTAATCTACAGTTCATCATCAATAATCACCTTATCAATTGCATGGTTTATCTACGGTATCGCTGGTGCTCTAACGAGTGGTAATGTTGATGGTTACATAGTTAATAAACTTAAAGAAAATGACTTAGAGGGGCAAATAAAGCCATTTAACGTTAAAAAGACAAACATGTCACTAATTGCAGGTATTGGTGGAGCATTAATTGGGAGTTTATTATATCCAATTATTAGTGTCAACATTTACCTATTTAGTTTAATCTTATATACAATTGCAATATTAATTGCACTATTTGGAATTAAGATTGAACATAGCAAGGGAACGATTGATAAATTAAGTATTCGTGACTTAGATTTTACGAAACAGATTAAGTTATTACTAATTATGGTTTGTATTATAGAATTGTACTATGTTGGATTCTATCAGTATTGGCAAGTGTTATATCAAAGTAAAGGTATTGATCCAACGTTTTTTGGTATCATCTATATTACTTTTTCATTAACAGTGATTACTAGTAATAAACTTTATTCTAAAGTTGATAAGATCAAAGATTATGTAGTCATTCCAATATTTGTCTTATCAACACTCGTAAGTTTATTTGTTGCCGATAGTATATTATTCTGTGTTATATATCCAATTACTTTATTTATTGCAAACTTATATGTAATCGATTTATATACAACGCTATATAAAGTGGTTGACGAAAAATCTATAAGTAGCATGATTTCTATTGTATCATCAGTGAATAGGGTATTTGGAATCATAATCTTAGCTATCTTAACAGTGTTACTTCCATTAGTAGACTTAAATATACTATTATTGATCCTATATATTATATTCGGAACAAGTTTTCTGATTTTGAGAGGGATTTTTACCCAGAAGAAACAAATATAAACCGAAAAAGTTACCATTAGTTTGGTAACTTTTCTTTATGCGCCATTTAAGTGTTCTTCGTGTCCGTTGTATGTGCTAAGAACCGTTTTTGTCAATTGTTGTGGTGAAAAATGATATAATATGTAGAATTAATGAGGGATATAGAACAAAAGGAGAATTATGAAAAAAGTAACAAAAGCTGTAATACCAGTCGCTGGATTTGGAACTAGATTTCTACCATTTACAAAAGCGATGCCAAAAGAAATGCTACCAATTATTGATAAACCAACAATTCAATATATTATTGAGGAAGCGGTTGTGTCTGGAATTACTGATATATTAATTGTAACAGCATCGCATTCAAATAAACGAGCGATTGAAGATCACTTTGATGTATCTAAATCACTTGAGCATATGCTTGCTGAAAAGGGTAAAATAGAAGAGCTTAAAACAGTACAACAAATTTCTAACTTAGCCAATATTCACTATATTAGGCAAAAAGAGGCAAAGGGACTAGGAGATGCTATTTTATGTGCAAAGACATTTATGGGTGATGAACCATTTGCAATTTTGTTAGGAGATGATATTGTAGTCAGTGAAGAGCCGGCAATAGCACAATTAATTGAGGCCTATAATAAAACAGGATGCTCACAAATGGGAGTTCAAGAAGTTGAGAACTCACAAGTTGATAAGTATGGAATAGTTGCGTGTGCTGGAGCTGCTGATATAGAAATTATGACTGACTTCGTTGAGAAACCAACATATGAACTAGCACCGAGTAATAAAGCGGTTTTAGGACGTTATATAGTTACAAGTACAATTTTCAAATACTTGCAAGATCAAGAGCGTGGAGCAGGAAATGAAATTCAATTAACAGATGCCGTTAAGAGGATGATGGCTGAAGAAGATGTATATGCATGTACATTCGCAGGTAAGCGTTATGATATTGGTGATAAAGTTGGATTTTTAAAAGCAACAGTAGATTTTGCATTACAAAGAGAAGATTTAAGAGAAGAGTTTGCAGAATTCTTAAATGAAAAATAGTTTTAGTATGATATATAAATATACTTAATAATTTAAAGTTTATATAAAGGAGCAGAATGAAATTAGTTTTAGATTATAAAAATAGGTATTTACAAAAGCAGCACCGTTTTGATAGTTTAGATGTTGAAAAACTTGTCGAATATCTTGAAGGCGAAGTGGAAGTAACTAACTTTTTTAATTTACTAAATAGTGACAGTAGCAGTGATGACGTAATAGTGTATACGTCTTCGCAAGTGGAACAGTATAAACAGTACATTGAAGATACGATGTATTTTCAAAATGACAACTTAATGATTCCATCATATGAAGTTTTAAAATCACACGAAAATAAGTTCTTTCAAGAATTATATAACCGTAAGCATGGAATAAAAACAAATATTCCCGCGTATTTATTAGGGGACAAGTCAGAATTTGAATTATTGATTGAACAAGATAAGTTGAAACTACCATTTGTAGTTAAAGGAATTAATGGATCATCTTCAGTAAATGTAACTATTTGTGAGACGTTTGAAGAAGGAAGAGAAGCAATTGATAAATTATACAAGCCAATTGTTGAAGCTTATAATCAGTTAACACCAACTAATTTGCATTTGTATCCGGGTGAAAACTCGAATCACCGTCAATTTATTATTCAAGAGTACATTGAATTACCTGACTTTGATTGGAGAGTTCATATTATGGGAGACAAATATTGGGGCCATAAACGTAAATTAGTAGGAGATAGTAAGTACGCGAGTGGTAAAGGAAGTGAAAATGACTTTAGTTGTGATATTCCGTCATTTGTTTTAAATTATGCGAAAGAAGTATTTTCACATATTGATAGTCCCTTTGTTATTTTAGATATTGTAGAGACTAATAATGATTGTGCGCTTATTGAATGGTCAGCAATTCAACTTGGAATAGTGTCTCTGTTAAATGGAGAACGATACTATAAATTGGAAAATAATCAGTGGGTTAGATATAATGAAAAACCTAATATTGAACTGGAATTTGCGCGTTCAATCAATGGCTATATTAAGGAGAATAAATAATGGAGAATATTACAGTTGTAGGAGCTGGTTATGTTGGACTAGCTAATAGCTTTGTGATGGGAATTAGTAGAAGTGTTACTTTAATCGATATTAATGAAGAGAAAATTGAATTATTAAAAAGTGGGATTAGTCCAATCAATGATGATTATATTAATCGTTATATTTCACGAGTAAATGTTAATTATACAACGGATAAACGCGAAGCATATAGTGATGCAAACTATGTATTTGTAGCAACAGATACTAACTATGATGATCAAACTAACAAGTTCAACCTAAAAAGTGTTGAAGGAGCATTAGAAGATATTGCTACATATGCAAAAGAAGGAACAGTAATTGTTATTAAATCAACAATTCCAATTGGATTCACTGATAAAATGCAAGAAAAATATCCGCAGTTTAAATTATTCTTTTCACCAGAATTTTTAAGAGAAGGTTTTGCTCTATATGACAACTTGAATCCGGATCGTATTGTTGTTGGTGGAAAAGGTGAGTCATTCCAAAAAGAAGCAACTTTTATTGCAACACTACTGGAAGAAAATACAGTTAAAAAAACTGAAATCCCAGTAATCTACACTTCAAATCGTGAAGCTGAAGTTGTAAAGTTATTTGCAAATACATATTTAGCAATGAGGGTTGCATTTGTAAATGAATTAGATACGTTTTGTCAAACAGTGGATTTAGAAACTGCAAATGTATTAGATGCGATTGGGTATGACCACCGTATTGGTAGAGATTATTGGAATCCATCATTCGGGTATGGAGGATATTGCTTACCTAAAGATACTAAACAATTAAAAAATGAATATAAAACTAATGAAGTTCCAGAAGCAATGATTAGTAATATTATTACATCTAATCAAGTGAGAAAATCATTCATCGCTGATCAGATTGCTGCACAAGTAGATAATGATATTACACGTACAATTGGTATTTATCGTGTAGTTGCTAAAAAAGGAATCAACAATTTTAGATCATCTGCAGTTGTTGATATAGCATTAGATTTAAAAGAACGTGGATTTAATGTTGTTGTATATGAACCATTTGCTGATGGAACTGTTGAAGGTTTAGAAGTAATTGAATCTTTTAAAAAGTTTGAAAACGATTCTGATGTTATCGTAGCTAATAGACGTGAAGATCAAATTGCAGGAAATAAAAAAGTGTATACAGTTGATGTTTATAATCAGTATTAATATAATATTTTTGAATTAGTAGAAATACTAATTTTTTTGTAATATAAAGCTATAATAATTAATTATGACTTATAAGTTATAGTTTAATATACAATTTAGAAGATATTAAGGCGAAAGTGAGAATTGATGAAAAAATTATCAGTTATAAGTATATTGATTATAATATTTTTATTAATTTTTTTAATCAATGTTAAGGCGAATGAAACATCTAGAATAGTTATTGATTTCGAACAATTTGAGTTGAGTAGTAATCAACCTCTAACACGACAGATGTTTAGAGAAAATGGAATTAACACTTCAAATTGGGATAATAATTTATCAACCAATGGGAGTATCAAGGCAGAACCAAATGGGAATAAGTACTTGTCAATATTTAGCCCGGAAGGAAGTTATGGGCCAAAGAAAAGTGGATTACAAACTGAAATACAGATTGATCCGGGAAAAGAATATTATATGCAATATGATTTAATGTTTGATGAAAATTTCAGTTTTGGTAGTGAGTATCGTGGTGGGAAATTACCTGGATTAACATCTGGGGCCCGTTGCAGTGGAGCATGTGATGGTACTGATGGATTTGCTGCACGATTCATGTGGCGTCGGAATGGAGAAGGAGAAGTTTATCTTTGCCATTTAGATCAAGTGTCAGAATTCTGTGATGACTACTATTTTACGGATGAGTATGGAAATCGATTTGAGTTTGAAAAAGGGAAAAAATACACAATTTCAGAATATATTCGATTAAATACAGATCCTCAAGTTGCTGATGGCCAAATTAAAGTTGAAGTTGATGGAATCCCAGTTCTAGATATTTCTAATATTCGATTAGTTACAAATGACGATAAAATAGATACATTCTACTTATCGATGTTTTATGGTGGTTCAACTTCAAAATGGGCAGCAAGTAACGATAGCTATGTATATATAGACAATATTTATTTGTACAAAATTAACTAAATAAAAGTTAGAAGAGAGAATTATGAAATTAGTAATGAAGGTGCTATTTGCAATGTTTATTGCAAGTATTATATTTTATGTAATTAAGGCTGATATGTTTGGTCCTAGAATTATGCTAGAAAAAAATATGAGTTTGGATTTCAATCTTGGACAAGAAGTAGATGATTGGTCAGAATACTTTTATTTATATGACCGAAAAGAAGGACTGTTAGATGATAAGCATATGACAATATACACAGATGATATCAATTTAAATGTTCCCGGAAATCAATATATCTATGTTGAAGCGACTGATGTAGCTGGAAATACTAGTACCCGTACATTTGAGATTAAGGTTAGTAGTGGATATAGGCATTTCGACTTTGAAAACTTTGTCAATAATCAGAAAATTACCACAGATACTTTACAATTAAATGGGATTGATTTTAGTCAAGAACCACTGGGTATAAGCGACGAATTAGAAACTAATGCTTCTATTGCTAGTAGTATTGGTAGTCAAAATTTACTTATAAATGTAGAGCCAACAGATGGCATTAATAATGGGGTTGATTTGAGATTGAACGTACCTGAATACCATCAATACTACTTGAAATATTCAGTACAAATTGATGCTGGTAATAAAAGTTCTGAAACGGATGTTATTAAATTACCGATTATTTCAAACAAAAGTAGTACTATGTCGGTTGAGTTAGCTACTACGGGTGATGGGAAATTGGTTATCATTGATAATATAAATGATCAAAGTTTTACTGTAGCTAATAGTGATCTAACAAATAGATCGACAATTGAAATTGATTTTTCAATTGATGATAAACTCGGAGAACCGGATTTAATTCAAGTTAAATTAAATGATAAAGTAGTATATACAATTGATAATATAGATTTGGGATATGAACAATTTAACCAATTATTAATCAGTGTATACTCAGATAGTGAAGTAACAGATAGTTATAATGTCTATCTTGACGATATGAAAATGTCGATGCTTAAAGAAGATTTAATAGGATAAGAGGAAAGATGAAAACAATATATACAAAAGAAAATTTTATGCATATCAATAACGAGTATCCACTTAAAACATTTAGTGTTTTTTTAGATAATGTTCAATATAACTTAAATTTGGAAAATGAAAGGGATTATATAAATATCCCGATATATAAATACTCGTATGTTTCCTTTCCTAAACAGTTTGCTAAGTTTGTTTCTATTTCAAATTTACGAAAACTGACATCGGCTAAAACTGAGATGTATGAACAGCTTGGGTTTAAAAAATATAAAGATATTACATTTGCTGAATATACTCAAGGGATTCCAGATAATTTGATTTATTTATTTACCGAAAACGAAGATTATTTGGACCAATTTCAAGACATTGCAATAAATAATATTAAACCTAACACAAAATTAATAGTTTTACGTGATGACTATATGCAATATGGAAGTAATTATTTATTTAGAAATAATGGGCAACTATTAATTGACTCGATGAAATCTTTTATTGCGGAAAAGAGCCAAGACTTTGATAGTGATAAAATTACTATTATTGGAAGTAGGACAGGAGCAAAACCTGCTGCTCTATATGCAAATTTATTTCCAAACTACAAACTAGTGACTTTTAATACAGAATATGATGTGTTTACATCAGAACTTGAGCAATATGAATTAAATTTAAATGGTTTATCATTTGCTACAGGATATGAATTTACATCATTTAGTATTGACAACTTAAAACATAAACAAAAAAATGAGTCAAATTTATTTGTGAATACAGATAAATATTCATTTGTTGAAACAATGCAGTTAGCCTTGTTTTTTGCTCAAATTAATAATAACTATAAAAATGTAATAACACTTGAAGCAAATTATTTTAACTTTATAGAAGGTGATTATAAATTACCTAAAAATATTGACTCTAAGCCATTGTTTGCATATATCGAGTTTGATAATTTTTTTCAAAAAGTTAATGTATATGCTTTAGGTGGTCAATATAAAATAAGAGAAACTGATATTTTGAATTTAAATAAGGACAAGCAATTAGTAGTCATAACAGAAGACAATATTTATAAAATGGTTATAAAGGGAGAAAGTGATGATTAGAATTTATGATGAAAATCGAAATGATCGAATAAGTAATAATGTTACTTATACTGATAACCCTTTACTATTTAATCTGAACGACTGGGTTATTATTAAAAGGGGGGACGTTGAGATTGATACACCAATTCACCCTTATGTCTATTTGACAAAATATGAAGAATTAGATCAGTTGGATGATCAATATGAAATTATTATTTGTACAAATGAAGAACAATTACAAAAACTAGTATTAAATAAATTAGAGAATAAGATAATTTATTTACTTAAAGAAATGTCTGATAAGCAAATAGAAAGTTCATTACCTGCGCTTGTAATTAATTCATTTACTAAAGAATCACAAATAAAAGTTAATCATCGAAATCTATTTATTAGTGAGGATAAACTAGGTTATTCATTACAAGTAAATAAATTATTTTACTATGAGACGTATGCGTTTTTAAAACTGAAATTACAAAATAATAGCTTAATTTATATATCAAGTGAAATCGAGTGTTTTGAATTATATACTAATATCGGAGTTAATGAAGCAATTGATATTAGTGGGTTGGAACCTGTAGATAGCAATATTGTAGAATTTACTATTTCTGATCGTTTCAATAAATATAATGTTGTTTCAAATTTAGTAATAGACTTTGATAACCTAGAAATCTCACCAACTTTACAACATGATTTTAGGGTTAACTATTTATCATTTGTTAAGAAAGCATATTTACAGATTAGTGGGGTTAGAAATCCCGAAGAAATTAAATCGATTAATGGTAAAAAGTTTAAACTTGAAGCAGGTAAGTTAAATGAAATTGTTATGGAAAGTGGGGATATAGCACTAAAAGATACTACTTCACAAGCACAAATATTACTACGTAACTATATTATTGGAAACCCGGGATTCAAGACAAATATTAAACGTCAAAAAAGAACTGATTCAATCGATGAATCAACACGTTTAATTATTATTTACGATCCTAATGATCGTGGTTTTATAAATGTTATTGATCGTACAAATAGCTATGAAATTGCAATCAATAAATTATTTAGTTTTGAACAAATTGAAGTTTTTGCAAGCCAATATGCAAATCAAATAGGAATTAGTTCAGAAAATATTATTTATTTACTTGATGATAGCGTTGATAATACACCGAATGATATTTATGTCACGAGTGGACTTAGTATCAAAAATAGTATTCGTCATAAAGATGCAATTTATAATTTTACTAATATTAAAATGTCGAAGGTTAGTTACCTTAATCAGTTAATGTTCATATCAAATATTGAGTATGATAAAGAAAATGACCTATATGAAATAATAATTCCAGATCAATTTGTTGGAAAGAATATATTCATTAAGTTAAATGATGAAGTTTCACTCTATGAAGCAATAAATTCAAAAACAAACAGAATTGGTCTACATGCAACTTTTTTCAGTGAAGTATTAAATGTATCCGGCCCAATCGAAATCCAAATAGCAGTTATTGACAACAACATTGAGTACACCTCAAATAAATATAGTCTAATCAGTGATACAACAGTTAAACCGAATTATGATTTAAATAATATGGTTATTTATACAGTTGTTAATAACATAGACTATACATCTGTTCACTTACAGAAAATAAAAGATAAATACCCTAATGCTGTTATTCATATTCTAAATTATCAAAATACTCAAAATTCGATGTATATACAGTTTATTAAGGATACTTTTGACAAAGATAATATGAGCTATGATGAGTACGTAGGTTTATACCCACTATACTTGGAATCTTTAGGTTATAAGTCATTTTCATATATTGCAAATGGATCTATTCATACTGAAAATAGTTTAATGTTAGAGATTGATTCAAATATACTTAACATTAGAACAGTGATTTCAAATGAATTACAAGTTTATATACCTAATAAAATTAACTACGTAACAATGCATATAACTGACTATAAACGATTTTTTACGCAACAATCTGTAAGTCCGGCAATTGGTGTTAAATCACAAGTAATGACAGTTGAACAAACAAATCCATCTGCTGTGGTAATTGATTTTATCCATGAATTCAGTCCGTGGGATTGTAATAATAGTCAGGTCTTTGAAACTTTGACAAACAAGGGATTATTTATTAATGCAGAAATAATTTCAAAGTTAGAAGGAAATTCAAATCGAAATTATTATCCTGTGTCAGTAAATAAGTTAATCATGCGTAATAATAACTTATTAAATATTGGTAAACGTCAAATGAAGTTATCAATAATTATTACAACATATGGAAATGAAGATGCAATTTACGACACGTTAAAGTATATTGTTTATAACATATCATTGGCTCCTCGTGATTTTGAAATTCTAATATTTGATGATTGCTCTAAAGATGATACAATCGGTATGATTAATAAATTTTTTACAGAACATCCACATATTAACAATACTGTAAGAGTTAATCCTCGCAATATGCGATATCCAGGGTTTGGAGCGAATAGTGGTATTCGAATTGCTCGTGGTAAATACGTGCATATCGTAGATGGAGACGATAAAGTCTTAAATAACATATATAGTATTTTAAATCGTGATTTACTAGATGAGGATGTTATTTCATTCGGACATTATAATTATGATGTAACTCGTGGAGAATATATTCAAGGTCGATATTATTCATTTAATGAATTTACAGACTCGTTCCCATATGAGAAATCGAAAAAAGAATTTAAAATGTTACAAGCTAATGTAACTCACTGGAACAAGTTCTTTAAGACTAGTTTTTTACGTGAAAATAGTTTATATTACTTAGAAAATCAATTAGTTCAAGATAGTGCTTTTTTAACAGATGTATATTACTGTAAGCCTACAGTTCGTCATATTCCAGAGATTGGATATGTATACCATATTGGACACGAGTCTGTTTCATCAGGTCGAAAGGGATACAAGTTATTTGTTGATTTTGTAAATGCGAATATGAAAAGAACACCACTTGTTGATAGTTTCTTTCCTCAATATACATATACAATGAAAAGATTTATGATTTATGATGAAATTAAAGATGAAGAGTTGGAATCAATTGTTGACTTGTTGTTTGAGAAGTATGCAACTAATTATCGTATCAATGATATTGAATTCTTTAATAAAGGACAATTATTATATAAGATGATGCATAATCTTATCATTAATAAAGAATATAATAAGATTAGGAAATTTTTAAAACTGACAGAAGAATTTAAAGTTTCAAGTGAATATTTAGATTCAAAATATTATGATTTATTTTTAGGAATTAATAAGCAAAATGTTATAGGTCATTTTATTGTCAATATTAAAATTTTTGCTTCCCTCTATAAAGAGCAAATTGCGGCTAAGAATATTAATTATTTAGATCAATTTATCTTGTATTACAATGCAGTAAAACCACAAATTGAAAATGAAATTAAAGTTATTAATAACGTTTATATTGAAAATGGCTACTTTTATCAAGAACAATATAACTACCTACTTACAAATTTTCAACAAGTTCTGGATTATGTATACAAGTTAGATTTAGATTTAGTACCAATTAAGTATCAATTTTTCAATGAGGAGAGCACTAAAACATCTAAAAAAATATTTGTAGTAAAAAATTCAAATACGTACCTGCGTAATCAATTACTTCGCATTGATAAAGATGCAACTATTATTGAAATAGCTGGAAATGATAATGAACTTGAATCAGGACTTGCAAACATTCACGCGCAATATAAAGACTCAAATACTTTTGCATTTGTAATTGATGGAAGTAGTGAGATTGATTTTAACAATTTATATCTAATTTATAATAACAAATACTCATCAGTATATTCATTAATAAAACTAACTGATGATGAGCCTGATGATATGTTTAGAGTTGCAAATAGATACCTAATTAATATTAAAAAATTCACTGAACGCGAATTTAGTCGTATGGCAATATTTAAAGCCAATGATGCAACTATAAATACTGTAAAAATTGAACTTGATGATCATGGACGAATATTTGAACATGTTTATGTTTGTGCAAGTGGTTATGGTAATATTGATACAGAAAATATGGAATTACTAAATCGATTATTCCATACATCAAAAGTATTACGCTCAATTGAATATGATGAACGAAAAAGAGCAAATATGTGTTTATTTGATTTTAACATTGTGGAAGGAGAATAATGGAATTTAATGAAATTGGATTTAATTTTATCGACCAATGTAACAATTTACATTTTGTACAAAATCTTTCAAAATATACAAAGTTTACTAAATCAAGTAAGGAACAAATAGATATTAAGTTACTAACATTTGTTGAATTTGATAGTAAGTATGATGCTATATATTATAATGCTAAGATTAACAATAGTGTAATTTCGTATTATGGAAATGCAATTTTAACACCAGCTCAAGTGAAAAATATTGATCGAACAATTTTTGATATTAAGGTTGTCGAAGATTATATTTCGTTTCTTCGTTTTAGCAATAAATCATCTAGTGAGGAAACTTTTGATCATTTTTGGAAATTATCAGTGACTAACTATCAAATAAAAGTGGAACCAGCAGATTTATTTAAAAGAAAAAGGGGGTAATATGAAATATGCTATTTATACTGTTGTAAATAATGATGTTAGAAAATCATTACTAACAATTTTGTCATCGCAGAAATATAATGATGTTGATCATTACATCTTTTATGATGAAAATTTTTCTTCAATAATTAAAGAATTGAAAATTAATTTTAATAATGTTAAATTGATAGAAATTCAAGAATTTGCTAGTGAACTTGACTTAAAGTCATTTTCTAAGTTTGTTGATGATTCTCATCACCCGGCATGTTTATTTGCAGTTGAATATTTAAAAGGGTATGATAGTATTATATATATTTCAGATCGAATTCATGTGACAAGAGAATTTGAAATTGAAAAATATAATTTATCTAGAACTTTTGTTGCCCCTCCAATTGCTATTCCGTTTAATGATGATTTTGTAAGTAATAATTTTATTAACACGCATAAATTAAACAATAAAACATTTCTAAGCGATGATTTTGTAGTTGTTAATACTGCCAAATTTATTGAGAATAAAGTTTTAACGAGATTAATGGAATTTAGTGAAGAATTATATTACCAATCGAAAATCGATTTAAATACAAATGTTTTAAAAAGAGTACCTTCGCTTATTGTGTATAATATTTTCACAGCTAATTGCGAATCGTTTGACTATTTACCACAAAATTATATGTTAGACATTGCATATACGTCTGACTTTGTTGGAGAAATGATTAGTTTTTATCAAAAAGAGCAACTGGATTACTTTAGCCTTTTAGAAAATCAAATTGAATTTACACAAATAGATTTTGAATCTGATATATATAATTTAGAATATGTATTGACTCTTCTTAATTTTATGCTAGAGAGCAACATTGTTGAAGAATCAATAGTCGTTCAGAATATGAATGTCGTTAATGAAATAATTCTAAATCGGAATAAATCATATCAAATGAGGTTAGGACAATGTTAGTACTTACTGTAAACAACTTAACAAAATCATTTATTAAGTATAATAGTAGGTTTGATTTAGTTTCGGACTTACTTTTAAAGACCAATCGAGCAGCGCATAAACCAATGTTAAAAGATGTGAATTTTAAAGTATACAAAGGAGAAACTTTTGGAATTTTAGGTGATAATTCCAGTGGTAAAACAGTTCTTTTAAAAGTATTAGGAAATCAATTGTTACCAACTGAAGGATCAGTTGATACAGATGCTAGAATATTTCGTCATTCTTATATGACAGGGATGCAAGAGCACAAAAGTGGGTATGATAATATCTATTATAAATGCGGATTGCACGGGCTAACTCCACTTGAAATAGATCAAATTGTTGGTAAAATCGTTGAATTTTCTGAACTTGGAGATCAAATTTATGAACGTTATGGTGGTTATTCAACCTCAATGCGTTCAAAATTAGGATTTGCAATAGCAATAAATATTAAGGCAGATATTGTGCTTTTAGATGAATCATATGCTGTTGGTGATGGAAGTTTCCGTACCAAGTGTAATGATGCATTCTATGAACAAAAACGAGCTGGGATGACGATTATCTATGCATCTTATTCTCATCACTCAATCAAAAATACTTGTGACAGAGCACTATGGTTAGCAGAAGGTGAAGTGATGTGTGTTGGAAATCCGGCTAAAATAGCTAGTCTATATGAAATGTATTTGCGTAAAGAAAAAACACTTGCTGAGATAAAATATGGACTTGAGGTGGGGTATTATGGAATACATTAAAACTATAAAGAATAATACTCACTTAATTATATTTTTAGCAAAAGAGACCTTAGCGAAAGTATATGAAGGAATGATTCTTGGAATTGGTTGGTCAATTTTAAAACCATTAATTTATATATTTATTTTCTGGATGTTTTTCCTAGTTGGAATTAGACGTTCAAACCCAATTGGTGAGCACGAGTATTTATTATTTCTATTTGCTGGAGTTATGCCTTGGTTTTACTTGACAGATGTTATAACTAATACAACTCGTATTGTATTTACAAATGCATCGATTATTCGAAACTTTAATATTCCATTAGTATTATTCCCAATATCTGAAGTGCTTGGTAAATTTATTGTTCACATATTAACAATGTTATTTGTTGGGTTATTTTTCATGATTAGAGGTGGACGTGAGTACTTCCCAGATATCTACTACATCAACTTTATTTATTATTTTATTACATTGTTCTTTTTCTCAACAGGGTGTGCATATTTTATTTCCGCGATATCATTTATCATAAAGGATACTAGATTATTCATATCGGCAACTATGCAAGGATTATTCTGGCTTACACCAGTAGTATGGGTAGCTCAAAATAATATCAATCTAATAGAGCAAATTTTTAATCCGTTATATTACTTTCTTGAAGGATATCGTGAGACAATGCTTTATGAAACATTTTTCTTTGAACATAACTTATATAATATTTATATATGGTTGATTATAATCTTTTTAAATTATTTTGGAATAAGAATGTGGTACCGCTTAGAAGCAACAATTTTAGACAACATATAATGGTGAGGAGTGGTTATGGACTATATAAAACAGATGCGTACAAAGGTTGGACATGAGTGTTTAATTTTAGTAGCAGGTAACATAATAATTAGTGATAAAGATAATAATTATTATTTTCAACGTAAACACAATGGTAAATTAGCTTTTGTTGGTGGATTTATTGAACCGACAGAATCGGTTATAGAAGGAACAATACGTGAAGCAAAGGAAGAAATTGATCTAGATGTAGAGAGTTCAAATTTAGCTCTTTATGCTATTTATTCTAAACATACAATGCGATATCCAAACGGTGATATTGTTCGTCCACATTCTTTATTCTTTAAATATCAAATAGAGCCAGATGTACATCTAAGGGCAATGCCTGAAGAAACACTTGAGATAGTTAAGTGTGAATTGAGTAATGATTTAGAGATGATAAATGTCCAACATCAAGAAGTGTTAGAAGATTTAATAAACGATCGAAAGGGAGTGATAGTTACATGAGACTACAATTATCAAAAGTAAGTTATTTTTTAATACTTGTAACATTAATGGTAAGTATTGATTCAATACTATATTTCAATATTGAAAATTTACCTGGAATCATAATGTATATTATCGTATTGTTAATCCCTTTAGTGAGATTGATCAAACATGTCTTTACAACTAACACACGAATAGTTGATAATAAAATTCCTAAACTAGTTTACGATTTAATAGATTTAGGTTTATTAATAATGATAGTTGCTCAAATCTCACTTTTAGTTGATAGTATTTCATGGCTAATTTCAGGTAATCCTGCGGTGGTTAATAATATATCAAATAGTGGGTTTTGGATTGTATCAATGTTAATATATATAGCGGTTCACAATTTAGGTAATAGACAGAAATTAATTCGTAACAGTGCGTATGTATTAGCATTTTTTGACATTATATTAATCCCATTAGTATTGATATACATTATTACCTCAAGTTATGGTGGATTATTAGCTGGGGTAACACTAGGTCAATTAGATATGACCATGAATACGATTATTAAGATTTTCCCATTATTAAGTATTCTTTTATTTGCTCGTAACAAAAAGGTTGAAGAAGATAAAATAAGTGCAATGTTATATCCAGCATTATGGTGGATGATATTTATTTTTGCATTAACGGTAATAGCAGTATCTGGATCAACGCTTGAAATTCCGGTAGTTAATGATGAAGGTTATGTAGTGAAATTTTTCCAAAATTTGAATCAAGCTCATATTTTAAATGCATTTGATTATGATGTTACAACAGTAGTTGCTGGATATCAATTTTTAAATAGCATGCTAGCTCTTTTATTGTTAACTTTAGTAAAAGATGCTTTATATGAAAGAAGTAGTATATATATACGAAAGAATGAATATATCGCTGATGCGGATATGAAAGGTGTTTATAAGAATCGTAAAGCTAGACATAATATCATGCTATTTGCTATTTTGACTATTTTTATTGTAGTGATATCACCAACATTATATGATCTGACGGTATTGGTTTCAAATCTGGCTACGTTTGCTATGTTGGTAATCAACTTCGTATTCATTGCAATTATGGGATTTCATTTTTTAAAACAAACTGAAGAAACAAAGTTTATAAAATTTTTATCAGTGTACTTGATGCTTATTTCAAGTGGATTAATTGCTGTATACTTTCTATAATTTAGAAGTTGTAAACCCTAAGTTGTTTATGACTTTTTTTGTAATTAATATAATAAGCGATAACGTGAAGTTATCTCGTAATGAATAGTAGATTTACTACGACCGAGTTTTGTAGCAATTTTTGATAGTGATAATCCAGAGCTATAAACTTTTTCAATAATACATCGTTCCGCTAAAGTTAAATGTGTATAAGTTATTTTAGTTTCTATGTTATAATTAGTTTGGTTCATAATTAGATAATCCTCATTCTTAGTTTAGTCACTAATAGGATATCAATTGTGAGCCTTTTTTTATGTCAAAATCGAATTGATATAGAAAAGGGCTATCCGTTCGACTTGATATTTCAACATAGGATCATCAAATTTATAGCAAATTTAGTCATATCTATGAGATACTATATCTAAGGAGTATGATGGTAGATAAACTTAATCAATCAGTATTTTTTAAAACAATAAATGAATCACCTAAATTTAGAAACGACAATATTAGAGCTACTATTGAGCTTAATCCAAACATAGTCAAATACTTAATTGAACTATATGGATTATCTTTAGTTAAAGAAGTCTACTTTCAAGGAATTAGTACAAAGACTTACAATGGAAGTAAACGTAATAAACTAAAAAAAGAAGAAATTATATTAATTAAAAAGATCGAAATGCATGGTGTTGCTAAAAGAGGTCTAGGTAACCTTTTTCAAAATGCATCTAATTACGAAAATGAATTTCGTGAATATTTCGGCTTTAGTGAAGCATTAGAAAAAGATGCTGAGCTAACTCGCCAAATATTAATTGAATTCTATGACAACTATATAAAAGAAATTAGTGATGATAACTAATAAAATCCGCACAAGAGGACAAAATTTTCCAAGTAGTCCAACTTGTGGCGGATTTTTTTATGCTCAATTGAGATCGTTTGTTATAATCAATTTATAAGAAAAAATTTCCAGTGAGGAGGAAAATGCAAAATGCGACAGCAACAGTTTTTAATGTACAAAGATTTACAGTTCATGATGGTCCAGGAATTAGAACGGAGTTCTTCTTAAAAGGATGTACATTACGATGTAAGTGGTGTGGAAATCCAGAGAGTTATATAAAAAAACCACAGGTTGGAATTTTCAGCAATAAATGCTTAGGTTTAGAAATTTGTGGTGACTGTGTTCAGGCATGTCCGGAAGGCGATGAAGAAATGTTTGTTATCACTGACAGCAAGATCATTGGGATCGATCGTGATAAATGTACAAATTGTACAAAATGTTATGATGCTTGTCCATCTGATGCTATGAAGCTATGGGGTCAAGAAACGACAGTAGAAGAAGCGATGGAGATCATTCGTCGTGATAAGAAATTCTATGAAGAAAATAATGGTGGTGTAACAATCTCAGGTGGTGAAGCATTATTGCATCCTGACTTTATTACAGAGGTTTTTACGCAATGTCGCGAGGAACAAATTCATACGTGTGTTGAGACTGCGCTTCATGTAAATGAACGTGTATTGGATCAAGTGCTTCCAGTTACGGATATGTTAATAACTGACATTAAACATTATGATAGTGAAATACATAAACAACACGTTGGAGTTGGTAACGAGAAGTTACTCGAAAATATGAAGAAAGTAGCAGCTAGTGGAATCCCAATGATTGTTCGTATTCCAATTATTCCTGGCTTTAATGATGATAAAAAAGTTATAAGTGAAATTGGTGATTTTATCGTTGAAGAGCTAGGAGATAGCGTCGTACAAATGCAGCTATTAAGATTTAGACCATTAGGTCAAGAAAAATATGAAGCATTAAATATGCCTTATGTTATGGAAATAACAAAAGAACGTAGTGATTTTGAACAAGAGATTAAAGGATATGCAGAGTTATTAAGAAATAAAGGTATTAATGCATATGCAGGAGCAACACAAAAAATAGAGATGTAAAATATAAATTATATGAAAATTTGGAGGAAAAATGAATAAAAAACCAGAAGGAATCTTACCATTCGATTACGCATTCCCAACAGGATACACAAAAGGACGTGAGGATGGACACTCACCGATTACTCGTACAAATAAACTAAGAAATGAGTTCTTAGATGGTGAATTTAGAATTGACTCGGAACGTGCATTATTAGTAACTGATGCTTATAAAAAGTTCGATCAAGAACCAATTATTATAAAAAGAGCAAAAGTCTTAAATTACTTATTAGAGAATTTAACAGTTCATACATATGAAGATGAGTTAATTGTTGGTAACCACGGGGCAGCAAACAAACATGCCGCAATTTACCCAGAATTCTCATATGACTGGATAATAACTGAAATGGAACATGCGCCATTTGAAGAACGTGAATTTGATAACATGCTTATTGATGAAAAAACTAAAGAAGACTTAAGAAGTATTGCTAGTTATTGGGAAGGTAACACTTTAAAAGATGAAATGGTATCAAGATTAGATTTTGACCATCAAAAAGCATCAAACTTAGGTAACGGAACGTATTTCCTAAACTTATACATGTTCGGGGGAGTAGGGCACTATGTTATAAACTATGAACGTTTATTAGCTGAAGGTTATCCAGGAACAGTTAAACGTCTTGAAGAAAAACTTGCAACTTTAACAGCTGGAAGTTCAGAATATCAAACAATTGAAGCAATGTTAATTACAATTAATGGAGCAATTACTTACGCTCGTCGTTATGCTGAAAAGTATGAAGAGATGGCTAAAGAAGAAACTGGAGATAAGAAAGTTCAATTTGAAACAATTGCTAGCAATATGCGTGCAATCACTACGCGTACTCCACAAAATATTTGGGAAGCTATGCAACTTGTGCACTTATCAACATTCATTTTACTAATTGATTCAAATGGACACTCTATTTCATATGGTCGTTACGATCAATATCTAAATGCTTTCTATGAACAAGATTTAAAAGAAGGAAGATATACTAAAGAATTTATTCAAGAATTAATTGAGGCTCACTACATAAAAATGGGTGTTCCAACAAAACTTCGTGATGCATTAACTGCATTTGCAAACACTGGTCGTGGATTTGGTGGTGAAAGTTTAACTCTTGGTGGTGTTCACCGTGACGGAACTGATGCAACTAATGACCTAACTATGATGTGTATTGATGCAACTGCTCATACACGTATGATGGTACCTTGGACATGTGTGCGTTTCCATGAAAATACTCCACATGAATTAAAAGTAAAAACATTCTCAGTAATCAAAGCTGGTTGTGGTCACCCTAAGGTATTCAATGACCAATCATCAATTGAATCTCAATTAAGACACGGAAGAAGTATTGAAGAAGCTCGTGACTATGCTGTAGTTGGTTGTGTAGAAATTTCGAATCCTGGTCAAGAGTTTGGTTGGCATGATGCTGCTTACTTTAACAATGCTAAAGTATTAGAGTTAGCTTTAAACGATGGACGTGATTTATTCCCAATCGAGCAAAGTATGGTAAAGCCTGGAGAACGTGTTGGTATCGCTACAGGAAACTTAGCAGACTTTAATTCAATTGAAGAAGTTAAAGAAGCTTATATTAAGCAGTTAGAATACATTAGTGGATTAATGGTTGATGGAATTAATATCATGGATGAAACTCATGCTAAATTAGCTCCAACTCCATTTAACTCAATTTGGTTTGATAACTGTATTGAAACGGCAACTGATATGACAGCTGGAGGGTGTAAATACAACCATACTGGACCTCAAGGAAGTGCGATTGGAACAGTTGCGGATAGCTTAATTGCAATTGATACATTAGTGTTTAAAGAGAAGAAATATACTGGAGCTGAATTGCAAGAAGCGCTTCAAAACAACTGGGAAGGTAATGAGAAGCTATTAGCATTAGTGAATAGTAGTAAAATTCCTCACTATGGGAATGATGATGATTATGCAGATGAATTTGCAAAATTTGTATTTGATACTTATTGTGATGTTATTGAAAAACATACAAATCCTCGTATGGGAACATATAAACCAGGTGTTTATGGAGTATCATCAAATGTAATCTTTGGGATATTAACAGGTCCGACATTAGATGGACGTAAATGTGCAGAAGCATTATCAGACAATATGGGAGCAGTTCATACAAGTGGAGGAAGTCACGATTTAGAAGGACCTACTGCAATTGCAAATTCTGCTACAAAAATGGACCATGCAAGAGCTGGAAATGGTACATTACTTAACTGGAAATTCAATCCAACAAGTGTATCGGGAAAAACTGGAACTGAGAACTTAATTACACTACAAGACATATACTTTAACCAAGGTGGAATGCACTCACAATACAATATTATGAGTAGTGAGACAATGAAAGATGCATTCAATAATCCTGAAAACTACCGTGATATGTTAGTACGTGTAGCGGGATATAGTGCTTACTTCGTAGAACTTAGTAAACCACTACAGCTAGACTTAATTGCTAGAACTGAATTATCATTTGAATAATTTATAAGTAAAGTCAAGGTGGAAATAGCATCTTGCTTTATTAATCTAAAAGAAATAAAACTTAAGGGGATTTATGTATACATTACAAAAAGTAAAACTAGCGGCTATGAAACCAGCATTCGGACTTGTTGGTAAAAAAATGATGCCGGAAACAAACTTGATTAAAGGTGAAGGAACAACAGCTAAAGTTGGTGAACTATTATTAAATAAAGGGATTAAGAAACCTTTAATCGTTACTGATGAAGTATTATTTAGCTTAGGGCTATTAGATAAGATGATTACGTCATTAGAAGAAGCAGGAATTGAATATGCAATTTATAAAGGGGTTAAACCGGATCCAACATTCACTATTGTTAAAGAAGCAATGGAAATATGTAAGACAAATAATTGCGATGCAGTAATTGCGTTTGGTGGTGGGAGTACTTTAGATACTTCAAAAACAGTTGCGGCAAGTGCAGCTAATGGTTTTGTTGACCCTGTTAAATTAGAAGGGATGATGAAAGTACGTAAAAAACCATTACCATTCATCGCTATCCCAACAACTGCCGGGACAGGTAGTGAGGTTACAATTGTTGCGGTTGTATCAGATCCAGTATCACATCGTAAAACAACAATTGTTGACCCAAAATTAATTGCTACAGATACAATTTTAGATCCAGCAATTACAACAGGATTACCAGGACATATTACAACTACAACGGGTCTTGATGCTTTAACGCACGCAGTAGAAGCATATGTTAGTGGATTTGCTAATAGTATGACTGACAAGATGGCGCTTAAAGCAATTAAATTAATTACTGAAAATATTGAGATCTCATATCAAGAGCCTACAAACATTGCTGCTCGTGAAAACTTATTAGTGGGATCGATGTTTGCAGGTCAAGCGTTCACTAGAACTTATGTTGGATATGTACATGCCTTCTCACACAATATTGGTGGAAAGTATGGTGTTCCTCATGGATTAGGTAATGCAGTATTATTACCATATGTAATGGAAGATGCAAAAGTAGAAGCGAAGGAACGCTTTGCTCAGCTTAGTGATTTCCTAGAGTTAGCTGATAAGACAGCATCAGCAACGGAAAAAGCAGAGGCATTTGTAAGATACTTATTTGATTTAAATGAGAAGTTAGATATTCCTAAGCGCTTAGAAGCATTCCCAGAAAGTGGAATTGAAGCAATTATTGATGGAGCATTTGCAGAAGCACATGGTACATACCCAGTACCTAAATATTACACTCGTGATGAAGCGAAAGAATTATTACTAAAAGTATGTGCTAAATAATCATAAAGAAGCTAAATGGAATTAACTCCTAATTAGCTTCTTTTTAGGAGAAAAATGAAAATTAATGTAGAAAAAGCAATGGACGGGGAGTTCTTAGCTCCTAAATATTCAAATGGAGCTAGTGATGCGGATCGTATTATTGTCGTGCCATATGTTAACTTTCCATTTGAAATTGAAGAGTTACAGCAGGAGTATAAATATTTATCATGGAATTTTATAGATTATAATTATACAAAAGAAGGGGGAACGGTTTGGATTCACTGGCTTGTGGCAAACTATCAAACCGAACAAGGACTTGCTATTCCTGAGAAATTGGTCGACAGTGGAAGAACGTATGTTGGAGGAACAAACTCATTTGTTGCCAAGCCAGCGTCAATGACTAATCCAAGACTGGTTCATAACTATGCGGGCCCTATGGCACCGAAAGGAGATAATTACTATACATTCTATGTTTATGCCCATAATGAACCTCTAGATGTAAAACAAGGTTTCTATTTATCGGATATGGAGTTTGCGTTAGATAAAATCACGCATGAGACTGCCAAAACACAAATTTTATGTAAATGCTATAAGTATGAAAACTTAGTGCCGAAATTGTTAATAGGTAAGTTAAAAGAGAAGTTTAATAAATAAGTTATTATAAATCACATTGACATATTATAAGGGGGCTAGAAATAGCTTCTTTTTTTATGTGATAATTCCTGTGCAGAAACTCATTTCTTATATGATGTTTGCATTAGAAATACATATATGTTATCAATAGTCGTATTGAAGGAAATTTATGAAAAAATTACAACAGTATTACTTGGATTAAGCGTTATTTTAGCAGGATGCGCAAGCTCTAATGTGGAGACAGTAACAGAAACTAATAGTGAAACAGTAAGTGAATCTGCTGCTAAACTATCAGCAGATAGTGCAACGGAAGAAACAAGTGCTGAATTTATTTGGCCAGAGGTTAATGGTGAATTAACTGCAGATATTGGTGCTTATGAGAGGCATACAGGTATCGATAATTCAAATAGCCTAGGTACAGATATATTAGCATCAGCATCTGGTACAGTTACTGAAGCCGGTTTTGATAAATTAGGTGACGGTTACTATGTTGTTATTGACCACCAAAATGGTAAACAAACTAGATATGCTCATATGACGGAAGACTTACAAGTTGCAGCAAGTGATGAAGTAAATCAAAGAGATGTTATTGGATACGAAGGTGATACTGGAAATGGAATGGGTGTACATTTACATTTTGAAATCAGCGCTGATGGTTAAGTAATTGATCCTTTAACTGCACTAGAACAACAATAATTAAATTGTGAACTACTAATGAGTAGTTATTTTTTTATAGTATAATTTAAGTAAGGAGCAAAATGACAACAAAACAATTAATCGAAGTATTTGAAACAAATGCAAATGCTGAAAATGCGGTAAAACAAGAAGCATACCTTAAAAATCAATTTAAATTTTTAGGAATTGCTAAACCAATTAGAGCAAAACTTGAAAAAGAGTTTGTAAAAGATAGTAAATTATTACCTAAACAGAAAGTTATCGAACTCGTGTTTGAATTGTCAAACTTAGGTTATAGAGAGTATTTGTACACCTCACAAATGGTAATGCAGGCTAATTATAAACAATTTAATTATAATGATATCCTTGCATTAGCAGTAATTACAAGAAGTAATCAATGGTGGGAAAATACTGATGGGTTCCAGAGCTTTCTTAAGAAGTGGTTTAGAGATAATCCAGATTATATTAAACCATTTGTTTTAGAGTTTTATAAAGATGAAAATTTATGGATGAGACGCTTAGCAATCATTGCTCAACTTGGAATGAAAGATATAACTGACTTTACTGTGATGAAACGAGCAATTCGTTATAACTTAAAGTACGATGAATTCTTTATACAAAAGGCAATTGGATGGGCACTACGCGATTATTCAAAAGTTAACCCTAAGGAAGTTTCAAAATTCATTGATGATTATGAACTTAAGATGAGTAACTTAGCAATTCGTGAAGGTAGTAAGTATTTATAAAAGTAAACAAATATTTACAAACCACCAGTTGGTTGTGTTACAATAACTTCAATAAATAATATAGATATAAGGAGTATTATGTTTACAAATGAAGAACTATTTAGATTAAGTGACGCAAATGCCGTACCGGGGAATGAAGAGCAGATGCGCGAAATTATGCATGAGTTAAATGATGACTATGCAGATGAAGTAATGCACGATGGAATTGGATCATACATTGCGAAAAAAGGTAACAGTGGACCAAAAGTTATGATTGCAGGACATATGGATGAAGTGGGATTCATCGTTAAACGTATTGATGATAATGGATTCGTTTATTTCTCAACAGTTGGAGGATGGTTCTATAATGTAATGCTAGCTCATGAATATACAATTACAACTGAAGAGGGACGTGAATTAACGGCTATTAGTGGTAGTAAACCACCACATATTTTAAGTCCAGAAGATCGAAAGAAGCCAGTTGAAATTGACAAGATGTTCTTAGATTTAGGAGTAAGTTCTAAACAAGAAATATTAGACTTAGGAGTTCAAGTTGGAGATATGATTACGCCGGCAATTAAAGCTAAGGCTTTAAACAACGAAAAATACTTATTAGGAAAAGCATGGGATAATCGTGTTGGTTGTGCTATTGTAAGTGAAGTATTAAGAACTCACACAGGAGATAATACATTATATGCTGTTGGTACAGTTCAAGAAGAAGTTGGTTTACGTGGAGCTAAAACTAGTAGTGGTCTAATTAACCCAGATATTGCAATTAGTATTGACACCGGGATTGCAGGTTGTACACCAGGAATTACTGCAGATGAAGCAAACAATAAAATTGGAGACGGACCATTATTATTTGTAAAAGATGGTGGATTAATTTCACACCGCGGATTTATGAAGTATGCAAAACGAATTGCGAAAGAAAATAACATTCCATTCCAATTAGAATTTTTAGGTGGAGGAAGTCAAGATGGTGCAGCAATTAGTCAAAATGGAAGTGGTTGCCCAACTATTGTTATCAGTTTAGCGACGAGATATATTCACTCACATACATCAATCATTCATCGTGATGATTATGATAATGCGGTAAGACTAGTAGAAGCAATTGTAAATAGCATCGATCAAGAAGCACTTGAATTAATAAAAAAATAGATTTCACCTTGACGTAAAAGTTTACATGTGATAAGAGTTTGGCAAAATAGTCAAATTCTTATTTTTTTTTACTTTAATTTATTGTAAATTTACCTCAAAGTAGTATAATATATTTGTAACAAATTTTGATAGATAAAGAAGGAGCAAAATCTTATGGAATATTATGAAGGATTTAAAGGGACGAAATGGCAAAAAGACATCGACGTACACGACTTCATTTTAAGCAACTTTAGCTTATATGAAGGTAACGACGAATTCTTAGCTGGTCCAACTGAAGCAACAACTAACTTATGGGACCAATGTATGGAACTATATAAGTTAGAAAAAGAACGTGGTGGAGTATACGATATGGATACAAGCTTAGTATCTACAATTACTTCTCACGGTGCTGGTTACTTAAATAAAGAAACTGAGCAAATCGTTGGGTTACAAACTGATGAACCATTCAAACGTTCATTACAACCATATGGTGGTATTCGTATGGCTGAAAACTCATTAAAAGCTTACGGATATGAAATCGATCCTGAGGTTACTGAAATTTTCACTAAATATAGAAAAACTCACAACCAAGGTGTATTTGATATGTATACTCCAGCTATTCGTTTAGCACGTAAAACAGGAATCATTACTGGTTTACCAGATGCTTACGGACGTGGACGTATCATCGGTGATTACCGTCGTGTCGCATTATACGGTATCGATAGATTAATCGAAGAAAAGAAAAAATTCTTAAACCAAAACGTAACTGGTGTAACTGAATCAACAATGCGTTTACGTGAAGAAATTTCTGAACAAGTAAGAGCTTTACAAGAAATCGCTGCTATGGCACAAACATACGGATGTGACATTTCTAAACCAGCTACAACTGCTAAAGAAGCAACTCAAGCATTATACTTCGGGTACTTAGCTGCTGTTAAAGAACAAAATGGTGCTGCAATGTCATTAGGTAGAACTTCTACATTCTTAGATATCTACTTCGAAAGAGATTTAGCTAACGGTGTTATCACTGAAGAAGAAGCGCAAGAAATTATTGACCACTTCATTATGAAGTTACGTTTAGTAAAATTCGCTCGTACTCCAGAATACAACGACTTATTCTCAGGAGATCCTACTTGGGTTACTGAAAGTTTAGCTGGGGTTGCTTTAGATGGTAGACCATTAGTAACTAAAAACTCATTCAGATACTTATGGACATTATCTAACTTAGGTCCTGCTCCAGAACCTAACATGACAGTTTTATGGTCAACTCAATTACCAGAAAACTTCAAAAATTACTGTGCTAAGATGTCAATCTTAACTTCATCAATTCAATATGAAAACGATGACTTAATGAGACAAACTCATGGTGATGACTATGCAATCGCTTGTTGTGTTTCTCCAATGAAAGTTGGTAAACAAATGCAATTCTTCGGTGCACGTTGTAACATGGCGAAAGCACTTAACTACGCAATCAACGGTGGTATGGATGAAAAATTAAAAATTCAAGTATCTCCAAAATTTGCTAAAATCGAAAGTGATGTTTTAGAGTACGATGAAGTAATGGAAAGATTCGATACAATGCTTGAATGGTTAGCTGATAACTATGTAACAGCATTAAACATGATTCACTATTCTCACGATAAATACTCTTATGAAAGATCTCAAATGGCTTTACATGATGATCATGTACACCGTTTCTTCGCAACTGGTATTGCTGGATTAAGTGTAACTGCTGATAGTTTATCTGCTATTAAATACGCTAAAGTTAAACCAATTCGTGATGAAGATGGCGTTGTTGTTGATTATGAAACAGAAGGTGAATTCCCATGTTTCGGTAACAACGATGATAGAGTAGATGCTATTGCTGAAGATTTAGTTGAAAGATTCATGAATAAAGTACGTAAACACGAAACTTACAGAAATTCTGAACCTACAATGTCTATCTTAACAATCACTTCTAACGTAGTATACGGTAAGAAAACTGGTAACACTCCTGATGGACGTCGTGCTGGTCAACCATTCGCTCCAGGTGCAAACCCAATGCACGGTAGAGATAAAAACGGTGCAACTGCATCATTAGCTTCTGTAGCTAAATTACCATTTAACCACGCTGCAGATGGTATCTCAAATACATTCAGTATCGTTCCAGGTGCTTTAGGTAAAGATGATACTTTAGTAGCTGGTGACATGACTATCGAAGTTTCTGCTGAAGACTTAGGTTTAAACTTAGACGAAGTAAGAGCTTTAGCTCAAGATGATTGCGATGGAAAAGCATGTGCAATTCCTAACATTGAGTTAGATAACGAATAATATTTATTCATATAGTTAAGTCTGATCATTTGATCAGGCTTTTTTTTATGCATTTGTATAGACTTATGTGTTTTAGTTGAATCAAACTGGCATAAGTTGTATAATTAAAATGTAATAAATAATATTAAATAGGAGTGATATATATGGCAACTCAACAAGAAAAAAACTTAGCAAATATGCTAGATGGTTACGTAGAAAAAGGGGGGCACCACTTAAACGTTAACGTATTTAATCGTGAAACTTTATTAGATGCTCAAAAACACCCAGAAAAGTACCCACAATTAACTATCCGTGTTTCAGGATACGCAGTTAACTTTACTAAATTAACTGAAGAACAACAAAATGATGTAATTTCAAGAACTTTCCACGAAGCAATGTAATTACATAAATTATAGGGAGCCTTTTACGAGGCTTCCTTTTTTTAAGATTAAGGAGAATAATGTTAAACTTTGAACAACCTTTTAGACCACATACAGTATATGGTCAAAATAGTATTGAACAATTAGCTGATTATATATATGGTAGTAAAATTATGTTTGTATATGGGTCAGGAAGTATTAAACATAATGGAGTATATGACCAAGTAATTAATAGTTTAGAAGATAAAGATTATATAGAGTTTGGTGGAATCGGTAGTAACCCTAAACTGAGTCTTATACGTGAAGCTATTAAAGAGTGTAAATTAAATAATGTAGATCAAATTATCGCTGTTGGTGGTGGAAGTGTAATTGATGCTGCTAAAGCAATTGCAATTGGTGCTAAATCAGACACAGATATTTGGGATATCTATACGCAAGGTCATAAGATTGATAGTAGTATCGACTTATTATCAGTAGTAACTAATGTTGCAACTGGTAGCGAAACTAATGATGTATCTGTAATCGTAAATGATGAAATAAACTTAAAGCGAAGTATAAAAAATATTCATGCTTATCCAAAAGTTGCAATTATGGATCCAAACCTAACTTTATCCGTAAATGAATATACAACTAGATATGGAATAGTTGATTGTTTCTCACACCTTTTAGAACAATTCTTTAATAACGTAAACAATAGTACAATTGATAAACAACTTGCTTTATATATGCGTGAAGTAATTGACTTAGGTCCAAAACTTTTAAATGATTTAAAAAATATCGAACTTAGAGATAGTCACATGTATTTATCATATGTTGCCTACAACTGTGATATTCGAAACATTGTGGGTGGAGATTTTGCTTGTCACGGATTAGACTATGGTCTTGCAAGTGTCTTTAATTCCACACATGGAGCTGGATTAGCTATTTTAACACCAAACTGGATGGAATATGTGGCTAATTATAAACCAGCTAAAATCGCATACTTTGGACGTTTAGTATTTGATATTAAAGAAGAAGATGATACTTTAGCAGCCAAACTTGCAACAGAAGAGTTACGCGGTTGGTTAAAATCATTAAATGCTGCAGAGCGATATTCAGATATTAATGTTATAATAGAAGAGAAGCAATTATTAGAGATGATTGAAAAGTCTAAGGTAAGTTACCCATTAGGTAACTACTACGGATTAGATGAGAAAGCAATTAGAGAAATCTATGAAATGGGGAACTAATATGAAAAACGCATACGTACATTCACTTGAATCTTTTGGTACTGTTGATGGACCGGGAACACGTTTTGTTGTATTCTTAAAAGGTTGTAACTTAAGATGTAAATTTTGTCACAACCCAGATACTTGGAAACTAGACGGTGCTAAAGAAATGAGTGTAGAAGAAATTCTTAATGAATATGAGAAAATTAAGGAATTCATCACAGGTGGTATTACAATTACAGGTGGAGAGCCTTTACTACAACTTGACTTCTTAATTGACTTTGCTAAAGAAGCAAAAGCAAGAGGAATTCATATGTGTATTGATACATCAGGAGGGGTATATAATCCTCAAAACGTAAGACAAGATGCAAGAATGCGTGAATTATTTAAATACATTGATTTAGTAATGTTAGACATTAAACATATTGATTCAGAAGGACACAAAAACTTAGTAGGAATCGGTAATGAACGTGTATTATCATTTGCAAAATTCTTAGATAGTATTGGGCAAGAGATGTGGATTAGACATGTTTTAGTGCCTGGAATTACTATGGATGATAAATTATTATTCAGATTAGGTTTATTTATTGGTGAACTTAAAAATGTAATTGGTATTGAAGTCTTACCATACCATACAATGGCTTTAGTGAAATATGAAAACTTGAACTACGACTACCCACTTAAAGGAGTAAGAGCTGCTGAGAAAGAAGAAGCAGAACGTGCGAGACAAATTATTTTATTAGCTAGACAAGAAGCAATGAAGAAAAATCAAGATGCAGAGTAATCTGTATCTTTTTTTCTCATCCCAATATTATTTACAATCTCACATCAGTAGGAAGAGAAAGTATAAGCAAAAGTAAAACTAGAACGATCTGTTCTAGTTTTTTAGTGAGTACTCATTTTAATTAGAGAGTTATCTTATGACCATTTCTATCCTAAATATATAAGTATATAGGATATTATTTAGAATTCTACGCCAAGGAAAATGATTACATAATTGACATCGCAAGCCCCACGTCACTAAAAGTGGCACGTTTTCTCATCATTGTGGTATGTTTTGCAAACTAGTGGTTGGTTAAAATAAAGTGAAAAAAGCCTTTATTTATCGATGTTCTTAACTGAATGTAAAAAAAACTATACAAAAAGATGCAAACTGATGGTTTGTTATGCTACAATTTTAGCAATAAAACAAACAGAAGGAGATAACATGAAAAAATTAATTACCGCATTATTTGCATTCGTATTAGTTTTAGCAGGTTGTAGCTCAGGAAGTGAGTCATTTACTTTCACAGTTAGTTCACCAGTTGAAACTCTAGACCCAGTTGATGCATCTTATTCGCAAACATTTAGTTTATTTGCAGATGTATTTATGGGAGCTAAGAAAATTGATGGGACAGGTAATTTATCTGATGGTGGTTCTACAGGTGTAGAAGTATCTGAAGACGGATTAACTTATACTATTAGTTTACGTGATGATGTTGTTTGGGTAGACAACACAGGAGCTGAACAAGGAAACGTAACAGCAGGGGATTACGTAACAGCTTACCAAAGAATGGTAGATCCTAAAGAAGCATCTATTTACTCTTACATCTTTGATCCAATCGTAAATGCTAGCGCAATCGCAGCAGGAGAAAAAGAAGTTACAGATTTAGGTGTAAAAGCAGTAGATGATTACACATTAGAAATCAACTTAGGATACGTAGCTCCATACTTCGAAAGTATGTTAGCATTCGGTTCATTCGTACCAGTTCCAACTGCAGCAGTTGAACAGTTCGGTGACGAATACGGAACAAGTGCAGAAACAACTTGGTACAACGGTGCATACTATGTAACTGATTTTGATCCAGACTACGTTATCTCACTTGAGAAAAACCAATCTTACGTTAACGCTGATAGTGTTGAAGTATCATCAATCGATTACCGATTAAATGAAGATTCTTCTTCAAGATACAACGCATTCTTAAATGGAGAAATCGATTACGCAGAATTAACTTCTACAGAAGATTATGCAGATGCTAAAGCTCAAGGGACAATTACTGATCAATTAACTGGTTACAGTTTCTATGCAGTATTAAACCACGATGAAACAGCTGCAACAAGTAACGAAAACTTAAGAAAAGCATTAGAAGCTGGATTTGATAGAGAAACATTAGTAGAATCAGCTTATGGTGAAATTAACCAACCAATCGAGTACATTGTACCAAGTGACATGACTGGTGCAGCATACGATGGAGTTGAATACCGTGATTATGCCGGTGACTCTTTAACAACTTACAACAAAGAAGAAGCAGACAAGTACTTTGATGCATACATGGATGACATGGGATACTCTGACAGAAGTGAAATAGTTATTAACTTCTTAGCAAGTGCTGACTCTTCAGGAAACAATAAATTAGCAGAAGTAGTACAAGCATTCTTCTTACAAGAATACGGTATTACAGTAAACTTAACTATCCAACCATTTGAACAATTCGTTGAAACTCGTCGTGCAGGTGGATTTGATATGTTAGTTACAGGATGGGGTCCAGACTACGCAGATCCATCTACATACTTAGCTTTATGGACTACAAGTCAAATTGGGTCTCAAAATACAGCAAACTACTCTAGTAAAGAATACGATGAGTTATTTGCAAAAGCTAACGTTGAACAAGATGTTGAAAAACGTTTTGAGATGTTTGGAGAACTTGAGCAAATGTTAGTAGATGATGGAGTATTAATTCCATTCTACCAAAAGAATGCACCTTACGTTCTTACAGAAGGATACGATGTACCATTACACTTATTCTTCCAAATCTCTCACGAGTATATCACTGTAGCTTAATTTTATTAAAGTTGATAAATGAGTGCGTAAGCATTCATTTATCTTTGTAGAAAGGAGAAAATAGATGTTACAATACATTTTAAAAAGAGTTGGACTGATGGTATTTACACTGTGGTTCATTATTACAATAACATTTACGGCAATGTACTTTATGCCTGGTAACCCGTATCCAAATGCGGACCGATTACCACTTACAAAAATTGAGGAGTTAGACCACACTTATGGATTCGATCGTCCATACATTGTTCAGTATGCTGATTACATGACAAACATTACAGGACTTAGTGGTTTAATTACAACAGAAAAAGAAGGAGACGCTGATTCTATCTTCGGATTTGAAATGGGATACTCATTCTCAAACACAGGAGATGTTAGCAAAACAATTGCTAAAGCTTATCCAATCTCGTTACAACTTGGTTTAACAAGTGTAATTTTCGGGACAATTATGGGGGTTGCATTAGGACTTGTAGCTTCTATTAAAAAGAATAGTTTCTGGGATTATTTCGCAACATTCATTGCAGTATTAGGTGTTAGTTTCCCTTCGTTTGTTTTAGCATCTTATAACCAATATATCTTCTCAGTAACATTAGGTATTATGCCTACAATGTATTCAAAAGGTGACCTTCTGTCAATTATCTTACCAGTAGTATCATTATCAGTATTCGCGATTTCACAGGTAGCTCGTGTTACAAGAACTGAAATGATCGATGTTTTAGGATCAAACTATATTACACTTGCAAAAGCAAAAGGTGTAAGTAATAAGAAAGTTGTATTCAAACATGCATTTAGAAATATCTTAGTAGCAGTTATTACTATCCTAGGACCAATTACAGTAGCTTTAACAACAGGTAGTTTAGTAATCGAATCAATCTTTGCAATTCCTGGAATCGGGAAAAACTTAGTACCAGCAGTATTATCAAATGATGTATATTTAGTATTAGGAACAACAATAGTTATTTCATTACAAATTTTAGTAATGTACTTAATCGTTGATATCTTATACGTATTTGTAGATCCAAGAATTAAATTAGCGGGAGGTAAAAATGAATAAAGAAGATTTAAAAGATATTCCAGTTGAATTATTCGAATTTGCCACTGATACAAATGCGGATAACGAAGTATTACAAGGAACTTCACTTACATTTTGGCAAGATGCGAAAATGCGATTTAAGAAAAATAGAGCAGCTGTTATATCTTCATTTGTTCTATTAGCAATCTTAGTATTAGCTGTTACAGCACCATGGCTTGGAGCTTATCACAATACAGTAACGACTTTTGATGGACAATTAGATCCAAACTACATTGGGCAATATCAAGATGTAGAAAACAAGTTTATTACGCCATTTACAAGTCAAGAGTTTAACTATGAAGTAGACGGTCAAACAGAGACAAAATCAAAAATGTTTATCTTCGGTACAGATGATAAAGGACGTGACTTATACGTTAGAACAATGGTAGGAGCATTAGTATCAATTGGATTTGGTCTTATTGCCGCTGTAATCGACTTATTTATCGGGGTTACACTTGGAGCAATTTCAGGTTACCACGGTGGAAAGATGGATATGTTCTTACAACGTTTAGTTGAAATCTTAGGAAGTGTACCAAACTTAATTTGGGTTATGATGATCATTGTATTCGTAGGAGCAGGATTATTACCACTTATCATGGCATTAGTAATCTCTGGATGGATTCCAATGTATCGTATGGTAAGAGCTCAAGTTATGAGAATTAAAGAACAAGAATATGTACTTAGTGCAAGAACACTGGGACAAACTGATATGGGGATTATCTTCAAACACATCTTACCAAACTGTATGGGTGTTATTATCATTTGGCTTATGTTCTCAATTCCAAGTGCAATCTTCTTTGAATCATTCATGTCATTCTTAGGATTAGGAATTACAGCTCCAGTACCAAGTTTAGGTACATTAGCTAGTAATGGTAAAGACTTCTTAAGAACACAACCATATATCTTATTTGCACCAAGTGTTGTGCTTTCTGCAATCATGTTATCATTCAACTTAATCGCGGATGGACTTCGAGATGCATTCGACCCTAAAATGAGAGGAGGAGACGATGAGTAATAAAACAATATTAAAAGTAAAAGATTTAAAAATTAACTTCTCTACACACGCAGGACAAGTACAAGCAATTCGTGGTGTTGATTTAAAAATTAAGGCTGGTGAAATCACATGTCTAGTAGGTGAAAGTGGTAGTGGTAAAAGTGTACTTTGTAAATCAATCATGGGACTTTTACCTGAATCAAATACAAGGTTCTTAGATGGACGTATTATTATTGATGAAATTGATGTTCTTCAAATCGAGAAGGATGATTATGAATTAATTCGTGGTCACCTTGCTGCAATGATCTTCCAGGATCCAATGACCTCTTTAAACCCAGTGTTTACTGTTGGTTCACAAATTCGTGAAGCAATGGAATTACACCACTTACCAAGTAAAGAACAATTAGATGAACATGAAGAGCGTTACGGTAAAATTGAAGGTTTCGATAAAGGGGCATACTTAGTTGAGTATAAAGCTTATAAAAAAGCACAAGTTGACTTTGAAGAAGACTTCTTACAAGAACAAGAAAGAATTCGCCGTGATATTGAAAGTGGAAGTGAACGTAAAGAGTTATTTGCTCGTAACGTTAAACGTAAAATTGCTTTCTTACGTGAAAACCGTAATACAAAAAGAAAATTACAAGATATCGTTCCTAAAGCTTATGGAGATAAACGTGTAATTGAATGTTTAGACTTAGTAGGTATTAAAAATCCAGAAGCGATGGCTAAACAATACCCACACCAATTATCAGGTGGGATGAGACAACGTATTGTAATTGCGATTGCCTTAGCTTGTGAGCCTAAGTTATTAATTTGTGATGAGCCAACAACAGCATTAGATGTTACGATTCAAGCACAAATCTTAGAACTTATTAAATCACTTCAAGAAAAATTAAACTTCGCAGTATTATTCATTACTCACGATTTAGGAGTAGTTGCAAATATTGCCGATTATGTATCAGTTATGTATGCTGGTAAAATTGTTGAAAGTGCAAGCAGTAAAGAATTATTCTATGAACCAGCACACCCATATACTTGGGGATTATTAGCTTCAATGCCAGATTTAGAGTTAGATGGAAAGCAAGCATTATTTACAATTGATGGTACTCCACCAAACTTATTAAATCCACCTAAAGGTGATGCATTTGCAGCAAGAAATAAATTTGCGTTAAAAATTGACTTTGAAGAGCAACCGCCAATGTTCAAGGTTACAGACACTCACTATGCTGCGACTTGGTTATTACATCCAAGTGCACCAAAAGTTGAGATGCCTGAATCAGTAGCAGAAAAAATCAAATTCTATAAAGAAAGAGGAGGAATCAATGAGTAAAGATAATATTTTAGTAGTTGAGGATTTAAAACAATATTTCAAGATTCCTAGCAACGAGAAAAAAACTTTAAAAGAAAAAATGTTTGGAGCTAAAACAGATTTAAAAGCAGTTGATGGTGTTTCGTTCAACGTTCGTCGTGGTGAAACTTTCGGATTAGTAGGAGAGAGTGGTAGTGGTAAGAGTACGATTGGTCGTAGTATTATCAAATTATATGATCCAACTGGTGGAAAGATTACATTCGATGGACGTGATATTACAGATTTAGATCACAAAGGTAAAATGAAGTTAACTAACGATATGCAAATGATTTTCCAGGACCCATTTGCTAGTGTTAACCCTCGTCTTACAATTGAACAAATTATCGGTGAAGGTATTAAAATTCACCAACCAGAAAAATCTAAAGAAGAAATTAAAGAAAAAGTAATTGAATTATTACGTCAAGTAGGACTTAATGATTACCACATCTCAAGATATCCTCATGAGTTCAGTGGTGGACAATTACAACGTGTAGGAATCGCAAGAAGTTTAGCAGTAAAGCCTAAGTTTATTATTGCCGATGAATCAATCTCAGCATTAGATGTTTCGATTCAAGCCCAAGTAGTAAACTTAATGAAGCAATTACAAAAAGATTTTGATTTAACATTCTTGTTCATTGCCCACGATTTATCAATGGTAAAATATATCTCGGATACAATTGGTGTAATGTACAAAGGTAAAATGTTAGAACTTGCAAGTGCAGATGAGATTTATGCAAATCCAGTGCACCCATATACAAAATCATTGTTAAGCGCAATTCCACATACTGATCCAGTTTTTGAAAAATCAAGATCTAGAATTACATATGATGGTTCAATTCATAATTATGTAGAAGGTGATGACTTTAGAACTCCTAAAGACCACCAAATATCAGAAACTCACCGAGTATTCTGTAGTGATGAAGAATTAGCAGAGTGGACTAAATAACAAAGAAGATGACTAGCAATAGCTAGTCATTTTTAATTTAATAATACAGAAAAAAGGGAACTGGCAATTGCTAGTTCCTTAATTTTATTTATAGCTATTTAATAAATCCTCAATTGTTTCTCGACGACGAATAACTTCGTGTTGCTGATCATCAATCATAATTTCGATTGGTCGTAAGCGATTATTAAAGTTAGAAGCCATACTATATCCGTAAGCCCCTGTATCGTGAACAATTACTAAATCACCAATATCTGGAATAACAAGTTTTCTATTTTTGCATAAGTAGTCGCCATTTTCGCACATGTTCCCAACAACATGACATTCGCGTCTTAATTCATTATCAGTAATAAATGAAATATGATGATGTGAGTTATACATAGTTGGTCTCGCAAGCTGAGAGAAGCCTAAATCAGTTCCGATATAGATATCGTTGCCACGACGCTTAATAGAAGTGACAGTACCAATTAAAATTGATGCATTTGCAACGATATAACGTCCTGGTTCAAACTCAAGGGTAACCTCCTTGTTTGGGTACGTATTTAAGAAGTCTGTAAATATAACATCAAGTTCGGCCCTTAAACTAGTAAAGTCCAATTGGTTATTAGTATCATGATTATAATTAATTCCAAAACCACCACCAAAGTTAATGAAGTCAACAATAATGTTATTAGCATTAATTAAATCAATAAGTGAAGTAACTGCTAACACTATTGTTTTATAGTCTAAATTTAATGAGCCAATATGCTGGTTGATTCCAACTAGCTTCATATTATTCTCTTTGATATAATTGATACAAGGCATTAAATCATCAATGTCAATACCGAACTTATGTTTATCACCACCAGTAATAATGCTTTCATTTTCACCAGCACCAAAAGTTGGGTTTACACGAAGCATCACGTTTTGATATCCTGGTGCAACTTCATTTAAAGTTTTTAATTGATCAATACAATCAGCAGAAATTCTAATATTCTGGTTAGCAAGAAGAAGTAGTTCTTGTTTAGTTAAGTTGTTACAAACAACATAAATGTCCTCATCACTAAATCCAGCATTACGGTTGATAATGTATTCTCCGTATCCCGTGCTATCAACTTTCATACCGTGCTCTTTTATTAACTTTAAGATATTTAGATTACTATTAGCCTTAACTGCATAATTAATTGCCAAATTCGGATTGTTACTAATATTTTTTATGGTATCAATATTTTCAATTATCTGATTTTTGTCATATAAATATATTGGACTTCCATGTTTTTCTATTAATTGCTTAATTTGTATATTATCAATTCTCATTATTCCTCATTTCTCATTTAACATATGATACTAAATATACTAGTAAAAATGTAAAAAAAGGGTAAACTTATAGTTAATGAGATGTTTTCTTCAAATGCAATTGTAAACATTTGCATATTTATGTTTTTTATGCTACAATTTGTGTGTAATGATATGGATAGTAATCACAAAAGTGAGCTAAACCAATGAATAACAAAAAACTAGAGTAATGTCTAGATGTTATTTGTTGGTTTTTTTTCATAAGAGGGGGCTGAGTGAAAATACATAAAGTGTTAAATAATAATTTTGTCATTATTAAAAGTGAAGATGGCCGAGAACAAATCGTTGGTGGAAAAGGAATAGCATTTGGAAAACGAAGTGGGGATCAATTAGATAGTAATGCAATCAATAAAACGTTTGTAATACCTGACTCGAAAGGATTAGATGGAATTAAGAAATACTTAGAAGTTATTGATGTTGAGTATTTTCAAATTGCCATTAATATTGTTGAATATGCAAAGTTTAAAACTGGGAAAACAATTAATGAGAGCATTTGTTTAGCAATTGCTGATCATTTAAATAGTTCAGTTACTAGAATGAAAAATGGTACACCAATACCAAACTACATGTTGTGGGAACTTAAAAAGTTTTATACAGCTGAGTTTGAAGTTGGAATGTATGGTTTAAAACTTATTGAAGAAGAACTAGAGATTAAACTTAGTGAAGATGAAGCAGGTTTTATTGCAACCCATATAATTGATAGTGAACTTGAACAGTCTAATATTGAGCAAGTTTATAAGACAACTAAACTAATTAAGGGTATTAGTAATATTGTTAAATATTACTTTAATGTTAATTTTGATACAGAGTCTATTTACTATTATCGATTTATCACTCACCTAAAGTTTTTCGCAAACAGATTATTCAATGACTATATGTTAACAAACGACGATGATACTGCACTTTATGACATGATTCAAAAAAGTTATGTAAATTCATTTGGCTGCGTCGAGAAAATTGAACAGCACTTACTTAATGACTATTCATATTCATTATCTAAGGAAGAAAAAATCTACCTTACAATTCACATTGAGAATGTGATCTACAAATCAAAAAAATAAAATAAGTATGAATCTTTAGGATAGTAACATTAAGTTGGCTAAACCTTCTATTCACATAAAATAGGAGGACTCATGGCGAAATATACAGAGTTAGTAAATGACATACTAAAAAATATTGGTGGGAGCGATAATATTATATCGGTTACTCACTGTGTAACAAGATTAAGATTTAATTTAAAAGATGAGAGTATTGCACAAGATGATGTACTAAAAAATATGGATGGTGTTGTAACTGTTATGAAAACTGCAGGACAATATCAAGTTGTAATAGGTAATCATGTTCCAGATGTTTACGCTGAAGTGATTAAACAAGCAAATATCAATTTGGAAGATGCGCCAGTGTCAACTAAAAAAATGCCACTAAAAGATCGTGCAATTGATATTCTTTCAGGTATTATGATGCCATCAATTGGTATCCTATGTGCAGCAGGGATTATTAAAGGATTTATAGCAATGTTTACTGCTTTTGGTTTATTATCAATGGACAGTTCTTGGTATACGTTATTCTATGCAATTGGGGATTCAATGTTTTATTTCTTCCCAGTCGTGTTAGGATTCAACGCAGCTAAAAAATTTAATATGAACCCTTACTTAGGAATTATGCTTGGGGCAATTTTATGTTACCCAACTATTAATGGAGTAGAGATGACATTCTTTGGTCAAACAATTATGCCAACATATACTTCATCAGTATTACCTATTATTTTCATTGTGGCAGCAGCAGCGCCTCTAGAAAAGAGATTAAATAAAGTAGTTCCAGATGTTATCAAAACATTTATGGTGCCGGTACTTGTGTTATCAATTATGATCCCTATTGGATATATTATAATTGGACCAATTGCAAATGTAATTTCTGCTTTATTAGCTTTAATTACGAATTCAATTTATAGCTTCAGTCCAGCGCTTGCCGGATTATTCTTAGGTTTCTTCTGGCAAATCTTTGTAATGTTTGGTGTACACATGGTAATCATAATCCCATCAATCATCAACCTAACTAGTGGAACTCCAGACTACATTTTACCTTTAATGGGGACAGCAAGTTTTGCTCAAACTGGTATGGTATTTGCAATTTGGTTAAAAACTAAAGATACGAAATTAAAAGCAATTGCATTCCCAGCATTCATTTCAGGTATCTTTGGAGTAACTGAGCCAGCAATCTACGGGGTAACTTTACCTAGACAAAAATACTTCATTATTACTTGTATAGTTTCAGGTATTGCATCAATGTTTATTGGTCTTATGGGTGTACAAGTCTATCAAATGGCAGGTATGGGTATTTTCTCATTCCCAGGTAACGTTCCACAAACTGGAGATATGAGTTCATTAATTTGGATGCTTGTCGCAACAGCAGGTGCAACAGTAGGTGCAGCTATTATTGGTTTAATTATGTATAAAGATGAAGAGCAAGTAGTTGATGAACCAAGTGAAGCTTTAATTAAAACAACTGAAGATATTCTTACTCCAATTGCCGGAGAAGTACGTTCTTTAAATACAATTGATGATGTAGCTTTTGCTGAAGGATTACTTGGTCAAGGTGTAGCAATTCATCCAACAGAAGGTGTAGTATATGCGCCATTTGATGCAACTGTAGTAACATTATTCCCAACTAAACATGCAATTGGATTAGTATCAGAGAGTGGATGTGAGATTTTAATCCACGTAGGTATGGATACAATTAAGCTAGATGGTAAGTACTTTGAAAGTTTTGTAGAACAAGGTAGTAAAGTAAGCAAAGGAGATAAACTAATAACATTTGACATCAAGGGAATTGAGTCAGAAGGTTATAGTGTAGTAACTCCAGTTATTGTAACAAATACAAAAGATTATTTAGATGTTGTTCCAGTAGCAGAAGGAAAAATATCTGAACAACAACAATTATTGAAAGTGATGGTGTAAATTATGGCATTTCCAAAAGAGTTCTTATGGGGTGGTGCAACAGCAGCCAACCAAGCAGAAGGTGGATGGGATCAAGGTGGACGTGGTCCATCTAATTCAGACCACGTAACAAATGGATCACATACAGTTCCAAGAAGATTTACTACAGAGTTAACGGACGATAATTATTATCCAAGTCATCAAGCAATTGATATGTATACCCATTATAAAGAAGATATTGCAATGTTCGCAGAAATGGGATTTTGTGTTTATCGCATGAGTATTTCTTGGTCACGTTTATTTCCAAATGGAGATGAGTTAGAACCAAATAAAGAAGGTGTTGAATATTACCGAAGCGTATTTGAAGAATGTAAAAAACATAACATTGAGCCATTAGTAACAATTAACCACTTCGAAAATCCGTATAACTTATATGAAACAATTGGTAGCTGGGATAGTCGTGAAATGATTGATCATTTTATCCGTTATTGTGAAGTTCTATTTACTGAATATAAAGATTTAGTAACTTATTGGTTAACATTCAATGAAATCAACTTCATGACAATGCCATTTGGTTATAACATGCACGCTGGAAAACCACGTGATTATGAAATGAAATTCGGTGGAGCTAAAGACCATGACATGAGTCTTAACTATCAAGCATTACACCATATGTTTATTGCTAGTAGTAAAGCGGTTATCTTAGGGCATGAGATTAATCCAGAAAATAAAATTGGTTGTATGTTAGCAGGAATGGTATCTTATCCTCGTACTTGTCATCCAGATGATGTAATCTTAACGCAACAAGCTAAGAAGATGATGACTTACTTATGTGGTGATGTCCATGTACGTGGAGAGTACCCAAGTTTTGCTAAAAAGTACTTTGAACGTGCAGGTATCGAATTTAGTATTGAAGATGGAGATTTAGAATTACTAAAAGCAGGAACAGTTGATTTCTATTCATTTAGTTACTACTCAACAAGTTGTAAGAGCGAAAATCCAGAATTTGCAACTACTGGTGGAAACTTAGCAATGGGACTTAAGAATCCACACTTAGAAGCTAATGAATGGGGATGGCAAATTGATCCTCAAGGTTTACGTTACTATATGAATGATATTTATGGTAGATATCAAATTCCATTAATGATTGTTGAAAATGGTTTAGGATTCAATGATGTATTTGAAGATGAAACTGTTCATGATGATTATCGTATTGATTATTTACGTAAACATATTGAACAAATGGATATAGCAATTAATGAAGATGGTGTAGACCTAATTGGATATACAATGTGGGGATGCATTGACTTAGTAAGTGCAGGAACAGGTGAAATGAAAAAACGTTATGGATTCATTTATGTTGATATGGATGATTTAGGAAACGGAAGTTTAAAACGTTATCCTAAAGATAGTTTCTATTGGTATAAAAATGTAATCGCAACAAATGGACAAGAACTATAATAATTTAAGGCATAGGTAAATCCTATGTCTTTTCTTTTGTGTAAAAAAAAATGTAAAGTAATTAATTGACAACAGTAGTATTAAGTGCTATACTCTTATCAAATATAAATAGAGGTTGCTTCAAACAACAGTAAAATTAATGAGTCTACCAAGACGATGATTTAATTTGAAAGGGTACGAAGCCGAAATAAGTTATGTGGTAAGTAATTTATTGGTGTGTTAGATAATATCTATCATACTCCCAGTTTTATGGAGGTGCTATTTATTAACATTCATTTGTTAATAGCACCTTCTAGCTGGAGGTGCTATTTCTTTAATTAGAAAGGCACCTAGTTGTATACGCAACTTTAGGTGTCTTTATTTATATTTAATATTTAAACAGAGGAGAGAGTATGAAAAGGATTTTTATAGCAATTTTTAGTTTAGTATTAATTTTATCAGGATGTTCTAGTGAGGCATCAAGTTTTACTTATTTAGTAAATCAGGCAGTAGAAACAATGGATCCAGTTGATGCATCATATAGTCAAACGTTCCAATTATTCGCAGATATTTATTTGGGACCAAATCAAATCAATCAAGATGGTGATTTAGTACTTGGGAACGCTGAGAGCATCGATGTTAGTGATGACCAGTTAACATATACAATTCATCTACGCGATGATGTATATTGGGTAAATAACAACGGAGAGCAAATGGCTCCAGTAACAGCACAAGATTACGTTAATGGTTATAAAAGAATGGTTGACCCAACAGAAGCATCAATATTCTCATATATTTTTGAAGTAATTGATGGAGCAAATGAAATTATTAGTGGGGATGCAACGCCAGATACATTAGCAGTTGATTTAGTAGATGATTATACTTTTACAATTACATTAGATTACGTAGCACCATACTTTGAAAGTATGTTAGCATTCGGTTCATTCGTTCCACAACCAACAGAAGCAATTAGCGAGTATGGTGAAGACTACGGGCTAACTGCAGAAACAACTTGGTATAACGGGGCTTATTATGTAAGTGAATATGATCCAGAGTATATTATTACTTTAGAGAAAAATCCATTATACATTAATAGCGATAATGTTCAATTAGAAAAAATCGATTTCCGTTTAAATGAAGATAGTTCTTCAAGATATAACGCGTTCTTAAATGGAGAAGCAGACTACGGGGAAATTACAACACCTGAAGATTACGCATTAGGAATTGAAGAAGGTCAAGTTAATGATAAAATGACATCTTATAGCTATTATGCTGTTTTAAATGCAGCAGACAGTGCAGTTACAAGTAATAAAGATTTAAGAATGGCTTTAGCGTATGGATTTGATCGTCAAACAATTACCGAAGGTGTATACGGAGACATTAATAAACCAATTGAATATATTATTCCCGCAGATTTAACAACTTCAAGTTATGGTGGTGTTGATTATCACGATTATTCTAGCGATAGTTTAATTACATATGACCCAGATAAAGCAAATGAATATTTTGATAAATATATGGAAGAAGCAGGGATTAGTGACCGTTCAGATATTTCAATTGAATTATTAGCAAGTGCAGATGCAACAGGTAACTCTAAATTTGCTGAAGTAGTGCAAAGTAGTTACTTACAAAACTTCGGTATTAACATTGAGCTAACTGTTCAACCATTCGAACAATTCTTAGCATCTAAAAAATCTGGAGCATTTGATATGTACTTACAATCTTGGGGTCCAGATTATGCAGACCCATCAACTTATTTAAGTTTATGGCAGTCAAGTCAAATCGGTTCTCAAAATTATGCAGGTTATAACAATCCAGAATATGACGAATTATATAACAAAGCAGTTGTAGAAACTGATACAGATACGAGGTTTGAAGAGTTTGCACAGCTTGAGAAAATGATTGTAGACGATGGAGTAGCAATTCCATTCTTCCAACTTAACTCACCATATGTAATTACAGATGGTTACACAATGCCGTTTGATAGTTTTAACTCTATCTCACACGAATACATAACTTACCAAGGAGAATAATGAACAGATCAGAATTATTAAAAGAGATGATAGCTCATCGTCGATATTTACATATGAATCCAGAAATTGGACATAATGAGTACAATACTCAAAAGTATATAATTAATAATATTGTTAAATGTGGATTTGAATACCAAACAATCAATACTTCAACAATTTGCGATCTAATTATTGATGCAAGTTTTGAAACAATAGCATTACGTGCAGATATTGATGCACTAGCACTTCAAGAAGAAAATGAGTGTGAATATGCAAGTGTAAATGAAGGCCTTATGCATGCTTGTGGACATGATGGACACACAGCAATTCAATTAGGGGTTATGAAGTACTTATCAGAGAACATCGAAAAGTTAAAAGTTAATATTCGTTTTATATTCCAATGCGATGAAGAAAATGATGGTGGAGCAGAAGAAATTTGCAAAGCTGGTTACTTAGATGGAATTACAGCTATTTATGGATTACATTTAGAAAATGATTTAGAAGTTGGTGAAATTGGGTATATTTACGGACAAATGAATGCCGGTGGAGATGAAGTCGATGTTACTGTAACTGGTAAACAAGCTCATGGTGCTTATCCACATATGGGTATTGATAGTATTGTGTGTAGTGCGAACATTATTCAAGCGGCTCAATCAATTGTTTCAAGAACAGTAGATCCTTTAGATTCAACAGTAATTACAATTGGATCAATAAGTGGCCCTGGAACACCAAATACGATTTGTGGTCAAACAGTAATGCGTGGAACGATTCGTAATTTAAATCCAGAAGTTAGACAAACATCAGTAGCCCAGTTTATTAAACAAGCTGAGTTAATTGGTGAGGCGATGAATTGCGAGGTTAAAGTTGATTATATGCCTAGTTATCCGCCGCTCGTAAACAATAGTGCTTGTGTTGATTATGTATTACAAAACGCTGCAAAACTAGGATATACTGCACGCGAAGTAAAACCGAGTTTAGGACTGGAAGATTTTGCCTATTATGTAGAGCAAGTACCTGGTGCATTTTATAATGTTGGTTCAAAGTTAAAAGGCGATTACCGAAATGCTCATAGTAGTACTTTTGACTTTGATGAAGAAGCGCTATTAGTCGGAGCATTAATTCAAATTGAGAATTGTATGCAATACGGGAGATAAGATGAATATAGATATTATTGTTACAAGTAATAATAGTCAAGATTTTAATAACCAGTTATTAGAAACCAAATTAGAAGAACATACTTTTAATGTTTCAGCTCTTTGTTACCAAGCTAAGTCAACAGATGATGATAAAGTTTCTAACATTAAAACAAGTTTAAATAATGATAGTGAAGTAATTGTTGCAATGCGAGGTGGAAGCGGTTTAACTCGATTAATGGCAGCTCTTAAAGCTATTGAAATTAGTAGTAGTCCTAAAACCTTTGTCGGGTACTCGGATTTAACAGCACTAATTAATTGGTTACCTACAGTATCTAATATTAAAACGATACATGGTCCAATGGCGTTTGAGTTAACATCAGAATCTAGAATAGCAAAGTTTGCTAATGCATTATCTAATACAAATGTAATATTTGATAAACCAGCAACTTGGCTAGTTAAAGGAAACTTAAGTGGACAAGTAGTTGGTGGTAATATGATGTTAGTAACCGATTCACTAGGAACATTTTATGAACCAGATTTTAATAACAAGTTACTATTGCTAGAAGAAGTAGATGAACCGATTGATAAATTAGATCGAATGTTTGCTCAACTCCGTGATACCGGTGTACTGAATCAAGTGCAAGGAATCCTATTAGGAAACTTTAAAAATTGTGCTACTGATATTGAATTACAAACATTATTTGAAACGTACTTAGTACCTCTTGATATTCCAGTATTATATAATTTAAATTTAGGTCATATCGATGATAGTGATTACATAAGTTTATATACTGATTTATGTATAGATGAAAATGGAATATATTATAAAGACTAGTCTTCGGACTAGTTTTTAATCTACTTATAGTAAAAGATAGCAAATTAGTGGTATAATAAACTGAAAGGAAAATTATGAGAATAGATATATTACATACAAATGATATTCATTCTAATGTTGAAAATCTTCCTAAAGCAAGTAATTATATTAATCAAATTAGAACTGCTAACCAAAATACTTTATTAGTAGATGCAGGAGATATGATTACAGGAGAGTTTCAATTTGAATATCTTAAAGGAAGTATCGAAAGTGAAATTGCTAACTATTTAAACTATGATGTAGTTACAGTTGGTAATCATGACTTTGACTTAGGATACGAATTCCTTAAATCACATATGAATCGTGTTAATAGTCAATATGTACTATCGAATATGATTGATAATCAAAACCAACTTAGTGATTATAAGGACACTTATATCATCGAACGTGACGGTGTTAAAATTGGATTCTTTAGTTTAATCCTACCTTATATCGAGCAAATACTAGAAGGAGCTCCTGGTTTTGATTTTGTTAAACCAGATCATTATAGTGAGATAGTTAATAAACTTAAAGAAGCAGGTGCAGACATTATTGTTGCTTTAAACCACCAAGGGTTTGAACGTGATGTTAAGCTTGCTGAAATGAATATCGGTGTTGATATTATCATCGGTGCTCATAGTCATACAGAATTAGAAGGACCACACTATGTAGGACAAAGCTTAATAGTACAAACAGGGTGTTTTGCCAAAAACTTAGGACACTTAACAATTGATTATACAGATGGAAAGATGAGTGTAATTGATTATAAGTTAGTAAACTTAAACAATTATTCACAAGTTGATGAACAACTACAGGCACTTATTGATTCAAGACTATCTGATGTACTTGAATTAGGAACTAAGCTATATGGAACTACTATATCTGATTTAGATGGGCGTCGTGAAATGACAACTAAGCAATCAACTAATTTAGGGTCACTTGTTTGTGATAGTTATTTAACTCATGTTAATGAACTTGGTTACGATGTAGATTTCGCCTTCATTAACTCACGAGGTATTAGACAGAGTGTTACTAAAGGAAAGATTACGAAACGTGATTTATATAATGTATTACCATTTGGTAAAAAGTTAATTGTTAGCTCAATAAGTGGTAGTAACTTAAAGGCAGCTTTAAGTTTGCGCACTGTCGAAATCCAAACAACAAACTTAAAACTTAATAAAACAGTAGAAGAATACAAATTCTACTACCTTGATGAATCAACACCAATCGAAGATGACCGTATTTATAAATTTGTTACTGTAGATTACTTATATGAGCATGAATTATTCCCACACTTAAGAAGTGGTGAATTAATCAAATATAATGCTGGACTTGATATCGAGGTTTTAGGTAACTACATAAGTAAGCTTGAGCCAAATTTTGATTATCCAAATAATCAAATGGTAACATCTTATGAGTAAATCAAAAACAAGATATGGACTAGGCCTAATTTATGTTAGTTTGTTTTTCATAAATTCATTTATTATAACCTATTTAATTACGTTATCAGTAAATATTTATATTAATGTACTTACAATCGAAGATATAATTAGTTTACTAATTGATAATCAACAAACACAAATTATAAATGTAATGTATTACTCTTTAATTTATAAAATGATGTTTGCGGTTTATTTATTTGAAGCAGTAATGATTGCAATAATTTTCCGAAAGAAATTAAGTAACAAAGTTAAACAGTTTAAAACCAACTTCAAAAGTCATATCCTAAAAATAGGATCATATGTAACAGTAATGATTGGATTAATAATCTTTGTTTATATCATTTTATTTCTTACCGGAACTGATATTACGGCAGTAGGTGATAATCAAAGTATGATTAATACTGTATTATTAAACAATCCAAATGTTTATATCTTGCTGACAGTAATTATATTAGCACCAATAATTGAAGAGTTTATATTTAGGTATGGACTTATTAATCATTTATTAAATAAGTTTAATCCATATGTACAAATTATAATTGGTTCTTTAATCTTTACTTTTATTCATATTGGACTTAGTCAATTATTACTATCACCAATTACAGCACTACACTTAATCTTAATGTACTTACCAATGTCAGTTATTTATAACTATGTCTATATTAGAGAAAAGAATATTATATATCCGCTTGCGTTACATATGATAAACAATATTGGATCGATTATATTTGTATTTGTTGTAAGTCAATTATAAAAATAACCGCAAGGCAAATGCCTTACGGTTATCTTTTTTATATTAATGTTTCTAAGTATTTAGAGATTTTGTCTGGAGTTCCATTAGGTCCAAAGCGTTTAATGACATTTCCTTCTTTATCTACTAAAAATTTAGTGAAGTTCCATTTAATATCACTTTCATGTTTTGGTTCGAAATACTTTGCGAAAGCTTCATTACCTTCATCAGCATCTTCATCGCTTGTAGCAGCTTTTAATGCAGCGAATAAAGGAGTAGTATTATCACCATTAACTTCAACTTTATCCATAAGGTCAAAAGTAACTCCATAATTTAGTTTACAAAACTGATTAGCATCATCAGCAGTCGCAAGTTCTTGATCTAAAAATTGACCACATGGGAATCCAATAGTTACAAGACCATTATCCTTATACTTTTGATGGACAGCTTCTAACCCTTCAAACTGTGGAGTAAGTCCACACTTAGATGCTGTATTAACGATTAAATAATACTTAGCATCAAAATCCTTTAATGTTGCAGTAGTTAAATCACGTTTTTTAAATTCTATATTTAAAATGCTCATTTTTCCTCCTATGTATATATAGTAACATATCTAAAACTAAGCAATTGTGTGCTACATAGTAAATATTAAAGTGAGATTAAACCGAAAAAATACCTGTATACATGTATAAAAAAATGCTTTGTATATTTTTTGTAAAAAATACTTGACAACAAGTTTACAAAGATGTATAATATTTAAAATCAATCAGGAGGTAAAAGTTATGAACGCAACTAATAAATCACAAATGAACAATTTAAAAAATTCAGATTTCGTTATTTACGATTATTCTTTTCCTCATTTTATAAATCAATAGAGATATTTTCTCTATTGATTTTTTTTTGTACAATTAGGAGGAATTATGAACAATTTTCTGACATTAAACGATTTAACAAACGAACAAATTATGAAATTAATTACTGAAGCGCTTGACTATAAGCAAGGTAACAAGCAATTGCCGGATCTAAATGGAACGGTTGCTAACATTTTCTTAGAAGCGAGTACAAGAACTAAAACGTCATTTGAACTAGCTGCTAAAAGAACGGGTAACCATGTAGTAAACATGGAAGAAAAATCTTCAGCATTAACTAAAGGTGAAACATTCCAAGATACACTTGATACATTAGCAATGCTAGATGTTAGAGCGGCTGTAGTTAGAACAACAACTGAGTATTTCTATGAGGGTATTGATACGACAAACATTAAGCTAATAAATGCAGGAGATGGAACTCATGAACACCCATCACAATCACTACTAGACTTAGTAACTATTTATGAACGATTTGGTAAGTTTGAAGGACTAAGCATCTTAATCATGGGAGATATTAAACATAGCCGTGTTGCTCGTAGTAATATCGAAGCTATGGAACGCTTAGGAATGACTGTATATGTATATGCACCTGACATTTTCAAAACAGATGAAGACTTCAACTACATAACAGACTTAGAACAAACATTAAAGACAGTAAACGTTGTAATGTTACTAAGAAACCAACTTGAAAGACATGAAGCAACAACAGCAAACATTCAAGAAACTTACTTAGAACTATACGGTTTAACAGAAGCGAGAAAAGAGTTACTTGCTAAAGAATCAATTATCATGCATCCTGGACCATTCAATCGTGATGTAGAGATTGCAAGCAGTGTCTTAGATGATGAACGTAATAAGATTTACGAACAAGTAAAAAATGGACTATTTGCAAGAGTAGCGATTTTAAATTATGTGTTAGGAGAATAATGCTAGTAATCAAAAATGGAAAATTAATTGATAATAGTGGAAGACTATATGAAGCTGATATCAAAATAGAAAATGAACGAATTGTTGAAATTGGAACGAACTTAGAAGCAGAAACTACGATTGATGCTAAAGGAAAATTAGTAACACCAGCGTTTATAGATGTACATACTCATACTAGAAACCCAGGTCAAAGTTACAAAGAATCGATTGAATCAATAACTGAGTCAGCATTAGCAGGTGGATACAGTACACTTATGGCCATGCCTAATACGAGTCCAGTTATCGATGATGAAAACAAATTAACTGAAGTATTAGAAATGCTAAATACAGGGAAAGTTAAATACTATCAATACGGAGCTTTAAGTAAAAACTTAGTAAGCGAAGAAGCAGGAGATTACGCTGCAATGAAAAAAGCGGGAGCAGTTGCTTTAAGTAATGATGGACGTGGAGTACAACAAACAGATAGCATCTATCAAATGATGAAGAAGTGTGTAGAACACGACATGTTGTATGTATCACACAGTGAAGTCGATGACATCTTATATAACGGAGTTATGCATGAAGGTGCAAAATCGAAAGAACTAAATTTACCAGGGATCTTAGGAAGCGTAGAGTCAATAGCAGTCGCTAAAGAAATAATGCTTGCAACAGAACTTGATTGTAAATATCACGTATGTCACATGTCAAGTAAGATGAGTGTTGATACGTTAAGAACACATAAAGGTTACGGAAGTAAAGTAAGTGGAGAAGTTAGTCCTCACCACCTAGTACTTTGTGATGAAGATATTCCAAGTGATGATCCAAACTACAAAATGAATCCACCACTTAGAAGTCGAAGTGACCGTGAAGCATTAATTGAGGGGTTAAACGATGGAACAATTGAAATCATCGCAACTGACCATGCACCACACAGCGTTTCTGATAAAGGAAACTCATTCATCGGCGGAGCATTCGGAATCGTTGGTTTGGAAACTGCATTTGACTTGCTGTACAGTAACTTAGTATTAACAGGCAAAGTAAGTTTAAAAACAATCGTTGATAGCTTAACGGTTAATCCAGCACGAATCTTTGGAGTAGAAGGTGGACGCCTTGAAGTAGGAGAACTTGCAAATATCACAATAATCGACTTAGATGTAGAGCGTACAATTGATGTAAACGAGTTTAAAACACTAGGACGAAATACACCATTTAATGGATATCAAGTTCATTCAAAGATAGATACAACAATTATAAAGGGAGAAATAGCATATGAATAAAGTAAAATTAGTATTAGAAAACGGAATGTCGTTTACAGCAAGTAATTTTGGACATGAAATTACAAAAGGTGAAGTAAGTGAAATCATCTTTACAACAAGTATGAGTGGATATCAAGAAGTAATTACAGATCCATCTTACTACAAGCAAATGGTCGTAATGACTTATCCAATCGTTGGGAACTACGGATTAAACGCAACTGACTTTGAGGCTTCAAAACCTTACTTATCAGCACTAGTAGTAAACGAATATACAGAAAACTATTCACATGCTCACGCTAACCAAAGCTTAGCAGCATATTTAAAAGAACACAAAGTGCCAGGTTTATGTGATTTAGATACAAGAGAACTTACAAATGTAATCCGTGAAGCAGGTAGTTTACGTGCAATCATTGTCCCAGTAGACACTGAGTACTCACAAGTCGAAGAAGAATTAAAAACATGGTCTTACAACTCACACGTAGCAGATGTTAGTACTAAAGATAGCTATGTATGTCCTGGACCAAGAAACCGCGTTGCATTAATTGACTGTGGATGTAAGAAACACATTGTACAAAAGTTAAACAAGTTCGGTTGTGAAATCATCGTTATGCCTTACAACTCAACGGCAACTCAAATTGAAAAGTTAGATGTTGATGGAGTAATGTTCTCAAACGGACCTGGTGACCCGAAAGATGTACCAGAAACAATCCAATTATTTAAAGACTTACACGGTAAACTACCAATCTTCGGAATTTGTTTAGGACACCAAATCTTCGGATTAAGTATGGGTGCAAACACTTCTAAAATGAAGTTCGGACACCACTCATCAAACCACCCAGTTAAAGATGTTGACTTAGATACAATCTTAACAACAACTCAAAACCACGGATACGCAGTTGATGAATTAGATCTTGAGAAAAATGGATTACGTTTAACACACTTTAGTTTAAATGATGGAAGTGTTGAAGGAATCGAAAGTTTATGTGGAAAAACATTCACAGTTCAGTTCCACCCAGAAGGTAACCAAGGACCTAGCCACGATATGTTATTTGAAAAATTTATTAAGAATATGAATGAGGAGAAAAATGCCTAAGAATAAATCAATTAAAAAAGTATTAGTTATTGGATCAGGACCGATTGTAATTGGTCAAGCAGCGGAGTTCGACTACGCCGGAGTACAAGCATGTTTAGCACTTAAAGAAGAGGGAATTGAAGTAGTATTAGTAAACTCAAACCCAGCAACAATTATGACAGATACTGATGTAGCAGATAAAGTATATATTGAACCACTTACAATCGAATTCTTAGAGCGTGTAATTCGTTTAGAAAAGCCAGATAGTTTACTACCAACATTAGGTGGACAAACAGGACTTAACTTAGCATTAGAGTTAGATAGTGCAGGAATCTTAGCTGAGAATAATGTAAACTTAATCGGTGTAAACACAGATGCAATCAACAAAGCAGAAGATAGAGAATTATTCAAAAACTTAATGAATGAACTTGAATTACCAATCCCAGCAAGTACAATTGCAAACACATATGAAGAATCTGAACGATTCGCAAATGAAATTGGTTACCCAGTAATTATCCGTCCAGCATTCACGCTAGGTGGAAGCGGTGGAGGAATCGCCAACAACCAAGAAGAATTAAAAAGAATCGTAACACGTGGACTTGATTTATCACCAGTAACACAAGTATTAATCGAGCAAAGTATTAAAGGATACAAAGAGATTGAGTACGAAGTAATTTGTGATAACAAAGCGCAAGCAATCGTAGTATGTAATATGGAAAACATCGACCCAGTTGGTGTTCACACTGGAGATAGTATCGTAGTAGCTCCATCACAAACATTAACTGATAGAGAGTACCACAGATTAAGAACAGTATCACTTGACATCATTAAAGCATTAGGAATCGCTGGAGGATGTAACGTTCAACTTGCACAAGATCCAAATAGTGACCAATTCTACATTATCGAAGTAAACCCACGTGTAAGTAGATCAAGTGCCTTAGCTTCAAAAGCAACAGGTTACCCAATCGCTAAAATCTCAACATTAATTGCAATCGGATATAACTTAGATGAGATTAAAAACCCAATTACTAAAGATAGTAGTGCGGCAGTAGAACCAGCATTAGACTACGTAGCACTTAAGTTCGCAAGATTACCATTTGATAAGTTAAAAACAAACGATAGTAGATTATCAACGCAAATGCAAGCAACAGGAGAAATTTTAGCAATCGATACAAACTTAGAAGCTGCTTTCTTAAAATCAATTCGAAGCTTAGAAGTAAAAACTAAATACTTCGCAATGCCAAAATATGAAAAGATGAGTATCCACGAATTAAGTAAAATTGTTACTGATTCAACTGATGAACAAATCTTCCAAATGTTTGCAATGTTAAGACAAGGATTCGATGTCTTAAAGTTAGCTGAGATGACACAAGTAAACAAATTCTTCGTATACATCTACAAACACATCATTGACATTGAAAATGAATTAAAAGCAAACAAGTTTGATTACAAAGTTCTAAAGAACGCTAAGAAATACGGATTTGCTGATAGTGATATCGCAGACTTCTGGGAAACAGAAGAAGACAAAGTACGTGAGTTTAGAAAAAACGAAGGTTTAAAACCAGTTTACAAAATGATCGATACTTGTGCAGCAGAGTTTAAAAGTGAAACATCATACTTCTACTCAGCATATGCAAACGAAAATGAAAGTAACCCAGAGAGTAAAAAAGAAAAAATCGTAGTATTAGGTTCAGGACCAATCCGTATCGGACAAGGTATTGAGTTTGATTACGCAACAGTACACTGTATTAAAGAAGTACAAGCAAACGGATACGAAGCAGTAGTTATTAATAACAACCCTGAAACAGTATCAACAGACTTCGCTTTAGCAGATAAGTTATACATTGCACCAATGGTTAAAGAAGACGTATTAGACATTATTGAACACGAAAAGCCAGTTGGAGTAATTGTACAGTTCGGTGGACAAACAGCAATCAACTTATGTCAAGACTTAACTGATAGCGGAATTAAAATCTTAGGAACTCAAAACGATGATATTGACCGTGTTGAAGACCGTGAAGGATTTGAAGCGGGATTACGTTCAATCGAAGTATTGCAACCTCAAGGTAAATTAGTGCACGATGTAGCGGAAGCAACAGAAGCAGCTAATAGCTTAGAATACCCAGTATTAGTAAGACCATCATTCGTATTAGGTGGAGAAGCAATGAAAATCATTAGTAACGAAGAAAACTTAGTAGAGTACTTCGAAACTTTAGATCCTCGTTACTTTGACAAACCAATCTTAGTTGATAAATATGTAATGGGAATGGAACTTGAAGTTGATGCAGTGTGCGATGGAGAAACAGTATTTATCCCAGGATTAATCGAACACATCGAAAGTGCAGGTGTTCACTCTGGGGATAGTATGGCAGTATACCCACCACAACGTATTACTCCAGAACAAGCTGAAGAGATTGTACAAATTACCGAAAAGATTGCAAAAGAATTTAAAGTATTAGGACTTATGAACATTCAGTTTATTATCGATCATGGAAAAATTTACGTAATCGAAGTAAACCCACGTGCATCAAGAACTGTACCATTCTTAGTAAAAACAACTAAACACAACATTGTAAAACTTGCTACAAACGTAATCTTAGGGAAAACATTAGCAGAACTTGGAATTGATTGTAAATTAGCACCAAGCCAAGAATTAATTAGTGTTAAAGCACCAGTGTTCTCGTTCAACAAAATTCATATGATTGATAACTTACTAGGACCTGAAATGAAATCAACAGGTGAGGTAATGGGAACTGATATTACATTTGAAAAAGCATTATACAAAGCATTTATTGCATCGAACAATAAAATCTCACACAAAGGTGGAGTATTACTTACAGCAAGTGATAACAAGAAAGAAAGTATTGTTCCAATCGCTCAGTCATTCGCTAAGTTAGGATTTGATTTATACGCAACTAAATCAACAGCGAAATTCTTAAGAGAACGTGGAATTGATACAACAGTAGTAGCAAGAATCTCTGATGATGCTGACTACACAATTAAAAACTTATTTGATGAAGGAAAACTAAACTACGTATTAAACGTAATTAGTAATGATTCAAGAGTACTTGCAGATGAAGTTACAATTAGAAACATTGCAATTAGTCAAAACATCCCAGCCTTCAGTTCAATCGACACAATTAGTGCATTATTAAAAGTATTAATTAGTCAAGGAAGCATGATCAACGCAATCTAATAAAAAAGGAGTAAAATGGAGCTTACAAGTTTAAAAGTTATAAAACACGAGAAAATAGCAGCAAAGACATACGAACTAGTTTTACAAAAACCAACGCATATTTGCCCACAGCCTGGGCAGTTTGCGATGGTTAAGGTTGAAGGTAAATTCTTAAAGAGACCACTATCAATCTCAAATTACACGGAAGATACAGTTACATTCATTTATAAAGTATTAGGACAAGGAACTAAACTATTAAGTGAATCAAATCCACTTGATATTGAAGTAATGTTACCACTAGGAACTAGCTTTAATTTAGAAACTAAGCATGCTACTTTAATTGCTGGTGGAGTTGGGATTGCCCCAATGGCTGCATTAGCTAAGAGTTTACATGAGAATGGAACAACAGTTGATGTCCACTTAGGATATAGAACAGCAGAAGAAGTATTCTTAGCTGAAGAACTTAAAAAGTATGGAACAGTTACTATCTACACTGAAGATGGAACAGCAGGAACTAAGGGTTACTGTCTGCCACAAGAAATTAATAGTAATAGTACAATTTACAGTTGTGGACCACACCCAATGTTAAATGCAGTTGCTAACAAGTATCCAAATAAAGGATGGTTATCAACTGAGGAATACATGGCTTGTGGATTTGGAATCTGTGCTGGATGTGTAATTAAATTAAAATCAGGTATGAAAAAAGTATGTCAAGATGGTCCTGTGTTTGCGAAGGAGGAATTCGAATGTTAATGAACGAAAAATTACAATTAATTGAAGAGAACCTTCATCGTTTAAATGTTAAATTAGGTGATATTGAATTACCTAACCCAGTAATGCCGGCAAGTGGTTGTTGTGCATTTGGCCATGAATTAAATAACTTTTATCCTATTAATAAATTAGGTGCAATTATGATTAAGTCAACTACAGATGTAGCTCGTGATGGTAATCCAAATCACCGAATTTATGAAACTTCAAATGGAATGTTAAACTCAATTGGATTACAAAATCCAGGTGTCGACGTAGTAATCGATGAACACATTACGTGGCTCGATAGTATTGGTGCTAATACAATTGTAAACTTAGCAGGAAGTGATACTGAGAGTTATGTAAATGTAGCAAGAGAACTAGAAGCACGCGCTAAAGATAAAGTAACAGCAATTGAGCTTAATGTAAGTTGTCCGAACGTAAAACATGGAGGAATCCAGTTTGGTTCAGATCCTCAAACTCTAAAAAACTTAGTAAACGAAATCACAAAAGTAACAACAATTCCAGTGTTCGTAAAATTATCTCCAAATGTAACTAGTATTAAAGAAATGGCAATGGCCGTTGATGAAACTGATGCGTATGGAATTACGATGATTAATACTTTAGTTGGAATGGCAATTGATTACCGTACAGGTAAACCAATAATTGCAAATAAGATTGCTGGATACAGTGGACCTGCAATTAAACCAGTAGCTCTAAAACAAATTTATGAAGTTCGTCAAGTAACTAATAAACCGATTATTGGAATGGGTGGAATTGAAAGTGCAACAGATATAATTGAATTCCTATCAGTAGGTAGTGATGCAATTGCAATCGGGACTGCAAACTTCAACAATCCAACAATTTGTATCGATGTATTAGTCGATTTACTAGCAATAATGGATGAAATGGGAATTGACCATATTGATGAGTTTAAAGGGAGAGCACATGTATAATTCAAAGATAATAATCGCATTAGATTTCAGTAGTAAAGAAGAAACATTACAATTCTTAAACCAATTTGGTGAAGAGAAGTTATTTGTAAAAATCGGGATGGAATTATTTTATAAAGAAGGACCAAGTATTGTAAGCGAAATTAAAGCAATGGGACACAATATCTTTTTAGATCTTAAACTTTATGATATTCCTAATACAGTAGCAAAAGCAATTCATAGTTTAGGGAGCCTAGGTGTAGATATGCTGACAGTACATACAAGTGGTGGAAGTGAAATGCTAGAAAAAGCAAACACTGCTGCTAAACAGTATGACTTAAACTTATTAGGTGTAACCGTATTAACAAGTCAAGATGTTTCAGAACTACCTAAGACTGATTATGATTTAAAAACAATCATTGATGACTTAGCAACAAAAGCAAATCAAGCGGGACTTTATGGAATTGTATGTAGTGCATTAGATATTCCAACAATTGAAGTAGAAGCTAATAACTTAAACTTTGTAACACCAGGAATTAGACTTGCTGGAGATAGTGCAGATGATCAAAAACGTATTATGACTCCAGATGAAGCAATTGAAAATGGAGCAAACTTATTAGTAGTTGGAAGAAGTATTACTAACAGTCAAAACCCACATGAAACATATACGCAAGTACAAAAACTGATTGGAGAAAAATAATGGATAAAAAATTAATTGTAGACGGATTATTAGACTTAGGAGCAGTAAAATTACAACCACAAGATCAATTCACATGGACAAGTGGAATCAAGTCACCAATTTACTGTGACAACAGATTAACAATTGGTAATGTTAAATTAAGAAAAGCAATTGCTAGTAACTTAACAGAACTAATTAAAACGCAGTACAGTGATGTACAATTAATTGGGGCATGTGCAACAGCAGGTATTCCTCACGGAACTAGTGTTGCTGATATCTTAGATTTAGACATGATTTACTTCAGAAGTAAACCAAAAGGACACGGAACTAACAGTACAATCGAAGGTCACTTTACACCAGGAACAAAGATTGTAATTGTTGAAGACTTAATCTCTACAGGTAAAAGTGTAGTAAAAGCAGTTCAAGATGCAAAAGCTGCAGGACTTGAAGTAATTGGAGTAGTATCAATCTTCTCTTACGGATTAAACAAGTCAACTGAAAGCTTAGCAGCAGAAGGAACAAACTACACAAGCTTAATTACAGTTAGTGACTTATTAGAATTATCTAACTTATCAACAGAAGATAAAACAATCGTTACAGACTTTATTACAAGTTTAAACGGATAATAATGCTAGAGACCAGAATGATATCTGGTCTTTTTCACATTAAAGTACAATCATAAAACTAACACATATATGGAATAATTATAAACAAGCAAATATGCAAGATGATTTATACAAAGGAGCTAACACCAGAGATAGCAGAATTAGAAGGTGAAGGAACATTAGAAAAATGGATAGAAGATCACAAACTATTCTTTACAAATGAATTAAAACATAAAAATATGCAATTCAATGATAATCATCAAGTGCTAACAGAAGTGTTTGAGGTTGTCCAAATAATAAAGTAAAGAATCAAAATTAAAGGTATTATAAGATAAAGGGAAAAATTTGGGAGTGTTGTATGAAGCGTAATATAAATTTAGTCAATAAACAAACAATATTGACCTATGCAGGGATAAGTGTGGTTTGCACTATTGTAGTATTTGGTGGTGTTTTAGTAGGTGGGATGAGGTATACAAAACTTACTGATCTATTAATTATGGGAATCGCAATTACAATAACGATGACTTTAATTTACACATTGCTTTCCCCAAAAGGGGGTATTAAAAATAGATATTATTGATGGAAAATTAGAAATTGTATTTGAATCACATAATTTCATATTTAAACGTAAACCACAACGTATGCTAATTGAAAATAGAAGTACTTATAATTTCATATCAAGTAGATATGGAATATATGATACAGAATATGAGTTACGCTCGGATGAAAGTTCTATTATATGGAGAGCCAGTAGTGGAGACTTTATTTTGAAAAAGTCACTAATTGAATATTTTGCAAGTTTAGGTACAGAAACAAGTGATGGAAGTTACATGTTCACAAATAGCATTGTACTTGAATCAGAAGCTGAACTAAATATACGAAACAAAAAACGTAAAGTAGTTCAAATTTCTGTAATTATTATGATTCTAATCGGTATAATATATCAATTAGTGGCTATGTATGATGAATATCGTTATTATCAACGTCAAGATGCTAGATTTGATAATATAAACAATCAATTACAAGAAAGCTATGGTACAGATTTAAATGAAATATTCGATGTTGAATTTTAATAGTAATAAAATAATCGATTGCTTGTGTAAATTAGTATTGTAATTACCAACATTGTTAAAGTAATATACTACACTTAGATAAAGATTCAAGGTATAATCAATAGGTTGAATAAAGTTGTAAAGGAAGTATATGGAAAACAAGAAATTAGATGTAAATAACTATGGTGGATTCCTAATCACAAAGTCAGTCTTAGAAAAAGAAGATATTGGAGCTTTCTGGTTTAGAGAAGAGTCACCGATCCAAGAATTAAATGGATGGAATATCTTTGGTCTTAATGATAGTAAAGAATACCTAGAGCAAGCAGAGAACTGGACAGTTGCAACAATTGACAGTATATTTGAATTAATGCCTCATGTAGTAACTATCTTTAATGCCCCATACGATTCAGAATTCGAAATCGAATATGATGAAGAGGCAGTAGTAACTAGAATATTCTACGTTAACTTAGAGAAGTATATATTCGATATTAACAATACTAAATAAGAATAAACAACTCACATTAACTTGTGGGTTTATTTTTATAACAAACTATCCTTGTAAACGTTAAGCATAAATTATATAATATAATTAAGAGAGAAGAAAATTTATTAATAATTATTAGTTTTGATATGGATATTAAACGGGAGATAGCCATGGAGAAAAAATACTTTCCTAATGTTGAATATACAGCTAGAAGTCAAGAGATAATACGTGAAGAACTAAATGAAATTATGAGCAAAAGGACAACCTATGGAGTAGTGAAATCAGGAAGTCCTCAATTTGCAAATACTGAAGCAGCTCTATCGTGGGTTCTCAGAGGCGGATTGGAATATTTTTATGAATTAGACAAACAATTTCTAGGTGAAGGAAATGCTAGTGGCATACCAGATATAAAAGCAGATTATTTTGTTAATAACTATTATAGAGTTGTTAATACTATAGAATATCTTTGTGAAATATGGAAGTTAGACTTATCAAAAATAAAAACTGAAGAAGATGAACTACTAAACGATTTAAGAACATTAATAGTCCATTCTGGAGAGCAAGTGAATAGGTTGCTTTCTGGAGATTTTAATGATTATAAAGACATGCAATTAGGACGTATTTTTAGTAAAGATGATCACGGTCTACAATTTGACTTTATACAAAGCAAGTATGATTATATGATTCAAATATGGGCTGATAAGAAAAGTAAATCAATAAAAAAATCTAATGTAGAGAGGCTTACTAATGAAGATGAAGAGTATATTGAAATCAATATGTATTTGTGCTATAAAGATGTAAAAAACGCAATGTTATATAAAATTGATTCTTTTATACACTTGGCAAACGATAAACTTGAATACTTAAAAAATATAGAAAAACTACCTGAGCAATTAGAAAAACGAATTGTAGAACAATCAGATTTTGAAAAACTTGCGGATTTATTACAAAACAAAAAAAAAGGCGGTTACACAATTATTGAGAATGAGCACCATTGGGATGGCTTTGGGTTAAAGAAAATATCTGATTATGTGAATTCTCGTTTTGGGATAGATGAGAATGTAAAAAAAGAAGTTAACATGATTATAAAACAGCGCATAAAAAAGTTTTATAATGAATTTAATAATAAAAGTATAGATGATGAAATGCTTCCTAGTCTTTGTGCATTGGATGTATTTTCTGAACATACACCAAAGATCAAAGGTGAGCACTCTTATAATGAAAAATTATTTTATTTAATAGCTCCAAAATTTAATACATCAAATAGAGATGTATGTGACAGAGTAGAATTATTGGCAAAATTCACATATGATGCAAGTAATGCTTTAGGAACTAACATTAATTTAAATAATTCAATTGATGATGTAATCTGTGATTATTTTGTAAAATCAGTAGAGATGAATTTGAAGAAGTGGAGAGAAAATGAGTGTAACAGTGACACAGCAATCGAAATCGGGTAGAAATGAAAAGTTCAATGTTAATGGAAAAGAATTAACAAGAGCACAGTTTTGTAAAGAAATAAAAGCAGGGAAACACGAGAACTTCTATGTAAGAAATATTAATGGTAAAAAAATACCAGTATCAAAACCGGATGGAAATAAAAGGAATAACTTAGGATAAAGAGTAACTTAGAACAAAAAATGTCAAAAGAAACTAATTAAGAACTTTGAGAGAGGCGTGTTTGTTATGCGAAAAATATCAATACAAAACAATAATTATGCTAATATGAGTTTTACAGTTATACCTAATGAAATACCAATTGTTTTTTTAGATACATCTATTTTTATAAATTTAGCAAAAGAAGAAAATTTTGAATTATATAATCAATTACAAACTAAAGTTGATAATGAGGAAATAATAATTTTTGCATGCAACCAAGAATTGGAATTTATTAGGGGTGATATAAATAAAGATTTTTTACCATTGAAAATATTTTTCAAATTAACGTCAGGTTACTGTATAAATAAAGACATTGTTGAAAAGATAGAGTTATCTATTTATGCTAAAGAAATATTTACTCAGTTTGAAACCCAAACTAATATTAATGATATTGTTGATACGAAAATTTCGAATTTGATAGATAAAACTTTCCTAATAGATTCAAAATATGTGTTATCTAGAGATGTAAAGAAAATTATGGAAGATAGTTTGTGGAACCAAATGATGAATAGTAATCCTAAAGAAGAAAAGAAGGAACTTTTTGTAAAGCTTGAAAATATAGCAAAAAAAGAAGGAACTTTTGAAAAGTTTATGATTACGGAACTAAGTGCCGAACGCATTAAAGTAAAGAATGAAATAAGTAAATATGAGTTTATTCCCGATTTCACGGATGACAAAGTTTTGTCGAATATATCTGATGAATTTACAAGAACCATTTTAAAAAAGGCTAAATATTATATATTATCATTTGCTAATCCTAAATCATATGAAGAATACTTAAGATGTTTGGCAGAATTTTATGCGTATTACTTGGTTTATACACCGCCACATAAATTTATATTTGCAAGAGTATTTGGATATTTGTTTTTTACTGGAAAAATTGCAAGCGGCGACTATAGAGATATTGAATATTTAAGTTACTATTTACCTTATTGTGATTATTATTTTACAGATAAGAAAATGTGTAACGTTGTAAAAGAGTTAAAACTCGATCAAGCGTTTAATACGGAAGTACTTAGGTTAAAAGATTTAAAAAAACTATTAATTATATAAAATATTTAGTTATTAAATATTAATAAATCCGATCAAATAAATATTTAATCTCTAACAAAATATTTATAACAACAGATAGTGAACTAAAAGAGACTAGTTCATTTTGCTATAATATAGTCAAGAAGGAACTTGAGGATAAGAGGAGGGAGTAAAATGTTGAAAAAGAAATCAATAATTGCAACTGACGAAAATGAGCTTGATGAATTTCAATGTTTAAGATACATTGATGACTATTTTTCGTATAATGTCTTTTCAGTTTCATCAAAAGTAATTGAATTTTGTGAAATTTATAAAGATACCTTGTCTGTGGAGACTTTAAAAAATAGTAGCTTTAATTTCTTTTGCTCATATATAATAAGGACTCGTGATGTTTCTGATGATGAAAAGAAATCAATAAGGAAATTAAAGGCATTTGAAATGAGAAGAATTCGAGAATGGAAACAGCATTGTCGCAACCTATTTGAATTCATCGTTCAAAATGAGGTAATAATCAATGATAAATTATTATTTTTGTTATACAATGAAACAATGGATAACAATTTAATTAATAAATACATTTTATACTTAATTTACTCTGAAAATAGGATCTTAAATTACATTAAATATGATGCGAATATAGGAGCACATATCAACCTATATTGTGAAGAATTTTTTTCTACTTATATTTGGTTAAAAACTAATGAATTTCCGAAATATAAATATATTGAGAGGTATATAACAAAGGAAGAAAAAATAAGAAGAATAGATCAAGTTATCAAATCGGATAGAGTAGATGTTTTGTATGTTACAAAATTTAATAATGTAATATGTGGTTTAAAATGTATAAAAGAAATTGAAACAAATCATGATGTAAAAATATACATTGATAATGCAATTAAGAAATTAATTGATGAACGAGCTAAGACGGTACAAAGTGATGCATATAAAGAGAGGCTTGAAACCATAGAATCACCTATTGAAATTCCTAATGAGTATTTTGAGTTAATGAAAATTATTGATGATGATTTTCGACAGTTTACACTATTCTTGCATACTCCAGATTTTTTTTCTATGTCTAAACCGAATATTGCATCTTTAGTTAATTATAATGTATTTGATTCAAATACAGGATTCGTAAAAAATGAGGTCACTAATACTGAATTTATTAAATATATTAATAACCATACAAGTGAGGTTTCAATGAGTAGTTTACAACTGTATGGAAACTTAATTCAAATGGGAACGGAAATGTTTGTATACGGTGCTTCAAAATATGCAGATTTTAGTAAATTCAAAAAGAGCTTAACCATTGAAATTCAGAATATATTTTCATATAATTTCTCGGAAGACTTTATCTTTTCGATGGCAGGTGCTACTTTTCTTGCGAGTATAATAGAAGTTGTTTTAAAAAATACACACGACAAGCGTTTTAGTTCAAGAGAAACTAGTTTTGAAATGATTAAAGATTTGCATGAAAAAGACTATATTACTAAAAATGAGTTGTTTTATATTATGTATGTTTTATATGATGAAAATGGTTTAAATTTAAGAAATAATCTATGCCATGGTAATTTTAGGTTTGATACGGATGAATCGAATTATTGTTATATATTATTTAAAATATTCATCATGATTGCAACAGCAATAGAGAGGAAAGAACACTAATGTTAGAAGAAGTGAAAGTAATTGTTGAGTCTTACAATTTGCTAAATACTAAAGTTGGAAAAGTTGACTATAAATTTTTTGAATCAGAAAAAGAAGAATGTCTATATTATTTCTATCCTCTACTTGAGAGGCTATGTAGAGAATATTTAGCTGAAACTAATCGATGGAGTATCGAAGTATATGAAAATAATAGATATAAAACCTTAAATTCAATTTTATCATCAAATATTATTCATACGGAAGAGCTAACTGAGAGGATCAGGTCAATATACCAAGAAGATGGACCTCGTAATAAATATATGCATGGTGGTTTCTTTACTTCTGAAGGTTACGTACAAGGCTTGATTACGGATGTCAAACAAATTGTTTTTTGTATGATGATATTTAAAGTGTTATCTAGCAATTCTAGCTCAGAGTGTCAAAAAGATTAGAGTATATTATTTTGAAATTAATTTATAGATAGTTAAATGCCTCTCTTTACTTGTATTAAATAAATTCATATACAAATACTTTTAATCAATTAATTGAAGCTAACAACACAAAAGAAGGAACTTAGAGATAAGAGGAAATAGGAGTATAAAATGGAAAAATTTAAAACAAAATTTATAGTAGATTTTGCTTATATATCTAAAAAAGATAATGTTAATTTATTAATTGGAAATGGATTTAGTAAAGCGATGGAGGCAACATTTGATTACTCAGAAACTTCAAAAAATATCGTTAAAAAAATCCAGGGAAAAGTTGATAAAACAGAGTTAGATATCATAAAGAATTATTTAATGAATATACAAACAACTGAATATAGTAATATTGAAGAATTTATTTATGAATTAATGAAACTTAAAGCATGTTTTGAGTTATGTGAACGTGATGAAGATGAGATATCTGAGTTAGATGCACTTTACAAATACATCTTAAGTGAATTTATAAGTGAAATTGCAAATTCGGGATTAAAAAATAGTAACAGAGTTATTAATGACAATATAAACAAAATATATTCAACAAATTATTTATTTGAATTTCAAAACTACTGCAACATGTGTAATCATACTAACTATATTTCTTACTTGATAAAAGATTATGAGTATGCATCTGGATTAAATGGAAAATATATTGATTATACAGATGCAGAATGGAAAAGCTATTTAAATTATTTAAGAAGAAATAATTCAGATGCAACAAATACTATTTTGTACCATATTCATGGTGGTTTTATTACTACTGGTGAAAACGTATATGGGTCGATAAACAAATGGAAAACGAATTGTGAATCTCCGTATGTAATACTTGATGGAACTGCAGCAGCAAAATTGGACAAAATAGAAGCTAATAATTACACTAAAAAATGTTTTGAAAACTTTAAAAATCAAAATGGAGACCTTGTAGTACTTGGAAACTCACTAGCGACATCAGATAATCATCTAATTCAAAATATCGAAAACTTGCTAGTATCAAACAAATTGGGTGAGGTAGTAATTGGAATCTTTTGTGAAGAAGAGGAAACAGAGGGGCAATTCATTTACAAAATTCATGGTGAAATAGTCAAATTCAAAAGAGAAGTAAGAGATAGAATTAAATTTATTAGGGTATCAAATGAAGAAAAAACTATTGAACAAATAACATTTAAAAACTAATTTCTGTTTGAAATGTATATATTAGGTTTTGATATGATCAAATAGTTAATAAACACTTTAAAAAGATGAACACTTAATAGAGAATTTTGAAAAGAAAATGAGAGGACGTAATGATGAGATTAAGTTGTACTACAATTCTATTAAATAGCTAGAAATATATATGAATAGTATTCAGAATAAATATATTACAATAGATGCGTATATACAAAAATGGAATTACAGATTTTGACATTAAATAGCTAAAATAATATTTTTTGGATTGATTTTAAGTTTCTCAAAGGAAGTAATTTGTTTAGTTGATTTATGTAGTCTATAAACATGAAGCAGCATTGTATCATTTAAGATACTTACTGCAAGCAAATAAAGGAGAAGTTATGAGAAAGTTAAGTGATTTAATAAATATAGAACATAGTATTTGGAGTGATGAAAATAAAGAAGAAATTGTAAGTGTTATAAGTCAAAGCATTGATAAGAATGAACTATTAATTGCTGAAATAGCACTAAAAATATCAGAGATGGCATTATCAAGTAATGATTCTGATTTTCCTAGTTGGATAGATAAAGATTCTTATGATAAACTTTATGATGAAACAAGAAACATTAATAAAGAGACGGCCTTAGAATATATTAGTGAAGTTCAATATTATGGGAGAAATTTTGATTGCAACTTTACTGAAGATATCTATCTAGTAAATATGGAGATTCCATGGCAGCTTACTGACTGTGGAACTCATATACAACTTTTATTTAAGGGTGATAATATTATTTTTGCAACATATCACCATGATTTGTTGGCAAAATCTATTGATGCTATAGAAGGTTTCGAAAAGAATAATTTGCTATCAAGTAATTTTAAGAAAAGTTATTAGTATTTACTAGATTTGTTATGAATAGCTCAGTAATCAAGTTTGATTTTTAAGAAATAGCTATATCATACGAAAGTGAACTGACAGATGTTAGTTCATTTTAATATAATAAAATATAAAAATACTAAACGTGTCTTGTTACTAAAGGGAGGTGACTACTATGAAAGTTAATATTAGTCTAAATAATAAATTCTTAAAGATAGATAATATAATTACATATAACTATGTATTTTTTCCAATGTCAATATTTATCTTAGTATACATATTAATAATCTATACGCTGAGAATTACTTCTGGTAGTAGTGATAATCTAGTATTTTCTGTATTGGGTTATGTATTAATTTTATTAATGTATGGATTCATTGTTAAATATTGGTTTGGATATGTAAACCAAATAAAAGAAGATTGGTCTAAGTCAGTTACACTTAATTACAAACGTGTAAAAAAAGGTTATGATGTTGTTAATGTAGACAGATTTTTAAGTTTCCAAGTTCTACCTTATACCGAGTACAAAAATAAACATATGTCTAAATATTCAGTGGGAGCTGATAACCCACTAACAATATATAATTATGTATTAATTGCAACTGAACTAAATACAAACAAAACGATTCTTATTACTCGTGGTAGTTATCGTAAGTGTTCAAAAGTTTTTAATACTATACTAGACGAATATAATGCTAATAGTAGATCCTCTAAAGATGATAAAACAATAGCTTTAATTAATGAAAATTCATCATTACTAGAAAAGAACGTTATACGAAAGTATCGAATGAACTTTTTAAGAGTTATATTCTTTGTTATCTTGCTAGAACTATTAAGAGTTCTTTAGGTATTAACGTATTATTAAATTTGTATATTTAAGTTGGTATAACGATGGTGAAGGTAGTGTATTAACACCAGGAACTGAAGGGTTTGACGTATATGAAGACTTTAAGCCGCTTAAAGATGACAAGTTGTTTGTTTAAGAGTATAATAGTGCATTTAAAGCAACTGAATTAGATTCATATCTAAAGTCCAAGGGTATTAAAGATATTGCTATATGTGGATTACAAACCGATCTGTGTATTGATGCAAATGTTAAAAGTGGTTTTGAACTTGGTTACAATATGTATGTAGTTGAAGGATGTAACTCAACTGAAGATAATGAGTATATAAATCGAGAAGTAGCAGTAAACTATTATAATCAATTTATTTGGAAAGATAGATATGCAACTATAATTGGTATTGATGAACTTAGTACTATCTAGTAACTTGTATCTTATTTAGATACAAATGTTTTATTATTTGTAGTTATTGATATGCTATAATTAGATTGTAATATTTGTGACATTACGAAAAAGGGAACCTGATTGAGCAGGTTCCCTTCTTTTATGTCTAGGAGAGCAATATTTGTGACTTAACCGGCTATTTAAAAAGCCTAAGTGTTCTTAGAACGTAAGAAATGAGGATAACTACTTTGGTAGATTTCTCAAGTTTTTGTCCAGTTACAGCCCTAAAATAGATACTCCATAATTATGTGATTCATATAACTCATACATTATTTAATGTTTGTGTTGATATGGTGATTATACTACATATAAGCCATTTACAAATATCAAAGATTTTTAATGTTTTACAACTGTTATTCTGGGGTATAATAGGTATATGTATTAAGTAAGTTAGGAGTAAGTATGGTTGAATTAATTAAAGATATAAGTAAGTTTAAGGATATGGTTTTAGCAACTAGTTGTAATGATATAGTTAGTGCAAGAACTGTATCAACAATTGTAAGTAACAATAAGATATATTTTCAAACAGCAAATACAATGGAGAAGTATAAACAACTTAGTAATAATTGTAATGTTGCATTAACTAAGGGCTTCTATCAAATTGAAGGAGTTGCTAGATCTGTTGGGAGTTGGGAACAGAATGCAGAGCTTTGTGAACTGTATAAAGCAGTTCATTTAAGTTCATATAATAGTTATGGAACATTGCCAGAAGAAGAAGTTGTTGAAGTTACTATAACTAGAATAAAGTTATGGTCATATGAAGATGACGGAGTGTATCTTGTTGAGTACAATGGTAGCAGTGAAAGTGTTAGTAAAACCAAACAAAGTATGTGTTAATTTCTCTAAGGTTAATGAATATTCTGAAAAATGTATATAACCTTGCTTTTATATACATTATGTTATATAATCTATATACAAAAAAGTGTAAGGAGGAGAAATGAACACATTAATGTTAAGTGCAGCTGTAATGTTTGCTGGATTATTCCCAATGAGCGGTTTATTTGGACATATGGGGAACAGTGATTTTAATATGATGGGTAATTCTGACTCAAGCAGTATGATGAGTGGTTTTACTTCAAATAGAAATAATTCAAGTAGTATGATGAACGATTATTCAAATAGAAATAATTCAAGTAGTATGATGAATGGTTATTCAAATAATATGATGAATGATTACTCATATGATGATATGATGGATAACGAGAGTGGTTATAACTGTCATTAATAAAGTGTAGGCTTCGGTCTACATTTTTTAACATTTATGTGCTATAAAATTGTTGTTTTATACAAATTTTTGGTATAATAGTGCTTGAGGTGAATTATGAAAGTAATAATACAAGTCGTAGATGAAGCAAGTGTAGAAATAGATGAAAAAGTATTTAATAGTGTAGAACACGGATACTTAATGTATGTTGGATTTAATTGTAATGATAAAATTGAAGATGTACGTATTATGGTGAAAAAATCAGTAAATTAAGAATTTGTCCAGATGGGGCAGGTAAGATTAATTTAAATGGACTTGATGATGATCGTGAAGTACTTTCAATTTCGCAATTTACGTTATATGCAAATACTGAAAAAGGAAATAGGCCAAGCTTTACTGATGCTAAGGCACCAAGTGAAGCAGAGCTATTATATGAAATCTTTAATCAGAAGTTAGAAGAAGCTGGATTTAAAGTTAAACCGGGTGTGTTCGGTGCTGATATGAAGATTAGTAGTATTAATAATGGACCATTGACATTTGTTTTAGAGAACAATAATTTGTAAAAAACTGAACTTTTTGTTCGGTTTTTATTTTGTTTTTGGAAAATATATTTTTAAATACAAGTTTTTAGGAGAAAAAATTTATCAAGTATACAAGTTATTGTATAATATAGGGGATGAAAGGTGATTTATGAAAATAGAAGTTTTAGCACCAGTAGGTAGTTACGCAATCGTAGACCAAGTATTGGCTTCAGATTGTGATGCAATATATTTAGGTGGAATCGAATTCAACATGCGTATGCACTCAAAGTTATTGAATTTAACTAATGAGCAAATTGCAATGACAGTTGAAAAAGCCCACAAATTAGGAAAACAAGTTTACGTTACAGTTAATGTTTGGTTTACTGACTTAGAAACTCAAATGTTAGAGGAGTACTTAATCTTTTTAGATAGTATTAACGTGGATGCAATTATCGTTCAAGATTTAGGGGTAATTAATCTTATTCACAAGTTAGGTCTTGACTTAGAAGTACATGCATCAGTAATGATGAATGTACATAATAAAGAAGAAGCTATAGCTTTAGAACGTGATTTAGGAATTACGAGATTCGTATTATCGCGTGAAATGCCTTTAGATATTGTTAAAGACATTAGTTCTAGTATTGACTCAGAAATTGAATACTTTGTATCAGGGGATATGTGTAGTGTTAATGGTGGTATTTGTTATGCAAGTGCAATCATGTTCAATAAGAGTGCAAATAAAGGTCAATGTTTCAAAATGTGTAGATGGAATTATGACTTAAAGCATGGTGGAAATGTATATGAGAGTGGATACTATTTAGCAGCTAAAGATATGGACATGTTAAGTCATGTTGATAAGTTAATTGATGCTGGTGTAAATAGTTTGAAAATTGAAGGTCGACGTAAAAAGATTGAAGATACACTTGATTTAATTAATGCGTATGGAGATGCAGTTTCTAAATATAAAACTGATAGTTATGATGGAAGTCAATTTGAGGGAATCATGGATCATATGTATCCACGTAGTACTTCAAGTGCATTTGCATTTGCTAATCCAGGTCTTGATTATATAAATTCTAAAAATGAAGGAAATCCAGATGCATTACGTATCTTCAGTACTAAAGGTAAAGAATTATCAGTAACAGAACGTAAAGTTTCAAATGCAAGTCAACTACTCGCTAATGGTAGTGGTGATACTACAATTTCAGTTAAAGTAGACAATGTACTAGATGCACAGTATGCTTTAGAAAGTAAAGTAGAGAATTTATATTTATCAATTGAAGCATTTGGTAGCATTATGAGTATCGATGACATGCAACATATTATTGATAATAAAGGTGATACGAAGATTTATTTATCAATGCCGATTATGCAATCTCCATCAAGTAAAATTATAGAAGATGAGTATATGTCAGGATTAACTAACTTAGATGGTGTTGAAGTAACAGACTATGGTCAATTACAAAAATACAAAGATAATTATGACATTAAAACAAGTTTTACTTTTAATATAATGAATAGACAGTCAGCAGAACTTTTATATCGCTTTGGAGCAAACTCATTTATGCCAAGTATTGAGGCTAAGCCCTCAGAACTAGACTCTCTTAAATCAATTGAGGAATTTAATTGCGATATCTTTACATTTGGACGTTTAACAACAATGTATAGTGACTTAGATTTCTATCAAAATTTAGATGTTAAAAATATTATTGGAAAAGAAGACAATGCAAACTTTGATAATGATGTATTAGTTTTAAAGAATGCAAGCGGTCAAGAAAATCCTGTGTTCAAAGATAACTATGCAAAAAACCATATTCAGACTGCGACAGTTTTAAATTACATTCCGTTATTTGAAAAAATTAAAGGGAATAACTTAGTAATTGATGCGAGATGTATTTCAAATGATGAGTTCAAACTAGCGGTTACTACATTACAACAGTTAATAGCAGGTCAAGAAATTACAAATGATCTTACTGAAACTAGAAATGATAAGTATTTCTTAGGAGCACTAAATCATACTGCAAAAGGAGCAAAATATGTCATCGTTAAGTAATGAGTTACAAACACGTCGTAGTAATAATTTAATTGGTACGAAAAATTTATTATATAAGGATAGTTTTATTATCACTCGTGGAGATATGCAATACTTATATGATGAGAATGATAATCAATATTTAGATATGTTAGGTGGATTTAGTGTAATTGCTTTTGGTCATGCTAACAAGTATATTACAACTGAGATTAGCAACCAAATTAATAAAGTTATTCACAGTACGCAAATTTTCTTAAATGAACCAATTGTAGATTTAGCTGAATTATTACATGAAAACTTAGATTCTAGTTTAAGTAAATCTTTCTTTTTAAACAGTGGTAGTGAAGCAAATGAAATGGCAATTAGTTTAGCAAAGAAACATACTGGAAAAACAGATATCTTATATATGGAGAAGTCACTTCATGGGCGTACTAGATTAACTTTAGAAGTTACTAATATGCAAATGTGGCACCCGGAATCTAATATGAATGATGAACAGCTGCTTGTAACATCATATTATCCAGAAGATAATGTCAGCTTTGCTGAGCAGATGGAATTAAGTTTAGCAGATGTTGAAGCTAAACTACAAGCTAATGACAACATTGGTTGTATGATTATCGAACCAATTCAAGGTAATGGTGGAGTTAGATACCCACATCGCGATTATTTTAAGCGTTTAAAAGCTATTCTTGAGAAGTATAATGTATTATTAATTATGGATGGAGCTCAAACAGGACTTGGTCGTACTGGTTATACGTATGCCCACCAATATTTTGATGTGGTTCCTGATATTTTAATGACTTGTAAGTCACTAGGAAATGGAATGCCAATTAGTAGTTGTACTACAACTGATCAAATTGCAGCTAGTTATACAGTTCCAACAGCATCAACTACAGGTGGAAACATGGCTAGTTGTGCAGGGGCAATTGGAGTATTAAAGTATTACAAAGAACATGATGTACTTTCACATGTTCAAAAGTTAATTCCAGTCTTTGACCAAATTTTAGATGAATTACAATCTGAGTTTGATTGCATTTCATCAATTCGTGGTGTTGGATTAATTCGTGGAATAGAATTTAACATGGAATTAAATGAAAAGATAATTGAAGCCTTAAAAGAGGAGCAGATTATCGTTGGAAAAAGTGGTGTATCACGTGAAGTGATGCTGTTAGAACCGCCTTTAGTTATTAGTGAAGCCAATTTACAGCAGTTTAAAGAAGCAATGACTAAGGTATTAAATAATTTAAATTAGGGGAAAAATGAAAAGATTATTATCAATTACAGCGATGCTATTAATCGTTTTAGCTGGTTGTTCATCCGGTGCAGGAACAGATGAATTAACGACAATTAATGTTGCAACTATGAAAGATGTTTCTTACGCTCCATTCTTATATGCAGCAGAAGAAGGAATGTATGAAGAAGCAGGACTTGATGTTCAAATTCAATTCTTCGATTCAGCAAAAGATCGTAATGCTGGATGGGACAGTGGAGAATTCGATATGGAAACTGCTGACTTAACTGCAGGTGCTTTATTAGGTAGTTTAGGTGATGACATTAAAATTACTGGTGCTCCACGTGGTGCTTATAAATTAGTTGCATCTCCAAAAGTAAGTGAAACTTTCGATGGTGACTTTGCATCTCTTGACGGTATGAGTGTTGGTCTTAGTGAAAATACTGTTATTGAATTTTACGTGGATTATTTAGCTGAAACTGAAGGTATTGAATTTGAAAAAGTTGCTATTCCTTCAATTCCAGATAGAAACTCTGCTTTATTAACTAACGAAATTGATTTAGCTATTTTACCTGATCCATTCCCAACAATGGCAGTTGAACAAGGTGCAGAATTAATTTGGCAATCAACTGAAGAAGGTGTTACTGACTTAGCTGGTTTAAACTGGAAAGGTGATGTTGACACGGATACTATTGATACTTTCTTAGAAGTTTCAAACGAAGCAGTTGACATTGTAAATGCTGAAGGACCTGAAAGTTATAAAGAATACGCTATTAGCTATGGTTTAGTTGAAGAAGAATACTTTGACGCAATTACAGCTGATTTAGAATTTACTCATGCTGAGGCTCCAACGGCTGAAACTTGGGATGAAGTAGAAGCTTGGGCTTTAGATAAAGGTATGATCGAAAACTTAGTAGACTACGATCAAATCGTTTATAAAGGTTAGGAGAAACATTGATAACACTAAATAATATAAATTTTAGTTATGATGAAAAAAAGGTCCTTAGGGACCTTTCTCTTCATATTAAGGACAATCAAAAAGTTAGTATCATTGGAAAAAGTGGTTGTGGTAAGAGTACTTTATTAAAATTGATACTGGGAGTTAACACAGATTATAGTGGGACTGCACAAGTATTTGGAGAATCAATAACAGATGTTAGAAGTGATATAGGAGTTGTATTTCAACATAATGGTTTATTTGAGTTTATGACAATTGAAGAGAACTTACTTCAAACTAAAGTTAGTAAAAGTGATGTATTTGCAATGTGTGAGCGACTAGGAATTGAATCTTTACTTTCTAAGTATCCGAAAGCGCTAAGTGGGGGACAGTTACAAAGAGCTAATATTGCCCGTAGCCTACTTGCTGGTAAAAAACTAATTTTGTTAGATGAGCCAACAAGTAGTTTAGATGAATTTGCAAAGGAAGAGTTTCAAAAACAAGTGTCTGAACTATTAGCTAGTAGTGATTTTGGATATGTAATCGTAACTCACGATATTAAAGAAGCTTTAGTTATGAGTGAACGAATTATTATGATGGAAGATGGAAATGTGAAAAAAGAGTTTGTTTCGCCTTACTTCGGAAAATCAGATAGTTATTTAAGTGAAGACTTTAACCGTATGTACTTAGATATTAAAAGGGAGTTCTATGCTTAAAAAACATATTATTGGGAATGTCTTTGTAATTGCTGTTTGGTATTTACTATCAATTACTATTAGTACAAGGTTTGTTCCATACCCGCATCAAGTGTTCTTTTTCATGTTTACTAACTTTGATCAAATACTACCGCATTTAATAGCAACTTTAATGCGATTAGCATGGGGATTTAGCTTCGCACTATTAATTGGAGTTAGTATCGGGATTGCAATGGGACTTAATGAACGTATTGATGGATTATTATCACCACTTATCTATGTATTAAATCCAATTCCGAAATCAGCTCTAACACCTGTATTCTTAATCATTTTCGGGATGAATGATTTCGCTCGTGTAATGATTGTTGTATTCATAATTATTTTCCCAATGATTGTATCAATTAAAGATGCGACAAGACTGATTCCAAGTGAATATTTTATTATTGCTAAAACACTTGGTTACAGTAAGTTTGAGACATTAAGAAAAGTTATTTTAAAAGCGATTTTACCAAGTTTATTATCAACAATAAAGGTAACTATTGCAATTGCAATTGCTGTACTTTACATTAGTGAAAATATTGGATCGAATGTAGGGCTTGGGTATTATATTGCAAGTAATAATGGAGTCAATTATATTGAAATGTACAGTGGGATTGTAGTTTTAAGCATGATTGGTTATATTATTGTTATAATAATGGATATAATTCTTTACAAAAAATGTAAATGGATTAACTAGAAAAAGGAGAGAAATGGCATATAAAGATTTACAGCATTTCTTAAAGAAATTAGAAGCAGAAGATGAATTAATTTATATTGATGAACTAGTTAGCCGTGATTTAGAAATTACTGAAATTAGTGATCGTGTAATGAAAGCTCGTGAAAAGAACAAAGCGATCATTTTTAGAAACGTAGAAGAGTGTGACTACCCGTTATGTATTAATATTTTCGGAAGCGATAAACGTATGTGTATGGCTTTAGAAGTAGATAGTTTAAACGATATTGGAGATGGAATCCGCGACTTCATGGAACTTCAAAACTATAAAGGGATTTTCAATCAAGTTATGGCCTTGCCGAAACTTGCAAGATTATACTTTAGTTTCCCATCTAAACTAAGTGTAGGTACTCCACCATGTCAACAAGTAATTGATGAGGAAGTAGATTTAGATCGAATTCCAATTTTAAAGTGTTGGCCACAAGATGGAGGGCGTTTCTTCACAATGCCGTTAGTATTTACTAAAGATCCCGAAACTGGAACTCAAAATGTTGGGATGTACCGTATGCAAGTATTCGATAAGAAAACTACTGGAATGCACTGGCATTTACATAAAGATGGTAAAGAGATTTATGAAAAGTATCGTAAACTTGGAATCAAGAAGATGCCTGTAAGTGTTGTTGTTGGTAGTGACCCTGCAACTATTTATAGTGCAACTGCACCTTTACCAAAAATGATTGATGAGACAATGTTAAGTTCATACTTACGTAAGCGTCCACTACAACTTGTTAAGAGTGTTACTAATGATATTTACATTCCAGCAAACAGTGAATTCGTATTTGAAGGATATGTAGATATTGATGAGGATTATCGCTTAGAAGGTCCATTTGGTGACCATACAGGTTATTACTCACTAGCTGATATGTACCCAGTATTCCATGTTGAGAAGATTACTCATAAGAAGAATCCAATCTTCGATGCAACTATCGTTGGAATGCCGCCGATGGAAGATTGCTATTTAAGTTTAGCAACTGAGCGTATTTTCTTACCATTATTATCTTTAACTATTCCTGAGATTAAAGAAATGCACTTACCATTTGAAGCAGTATTCCACAATGGAGCATTACTTAGAGCTGAAACTGCTTATCCTAAGCATGCGAGTAAAATTGTAAATGCAATGTGGGGTATGGGTCAAATGATGTATCAAAAATTAATGGTAGTATATGATCAAAAGATTGACTTAAGAGATTACAAATTAGCTTTCGAAACATTCATCCGTAATACTGACTTTAGCGAGGATATAATGATCACAGAAGGACCACTTGATGCTTTAGATCACTCATCTATAAATAAATATCATGGTGCAAGAGTTGGTTTTGATAGTACTTTAAAATCTGAAGATAAATTATTTGGTTTAGATAGTAGTGAAACTATTGATATTGCTAATAAGTTCAAAACAATTGAGATCGATAATAAAGTTTGTGCAATTGCAATTCAAATTGAAAAGCATACTCCTGAAGAGATTAAAGTAATTAGAGAAACTATTATAGCTGATAGCAAGTTATCTCAAATTAAATTAGTAGTGGTAGTTGATCAATACACGGATGTAGATAGTTATGGATACATCGCTTGGCGTCTATTTAATAATATTGATGCAAATCGAGACTTTACAGTTAATGGAAAACAATTAATTATTGATGCAACACGTAAGTTACCGATTGAAAACGGTGGACGTGAATGGCCAGACGATATTATTATGGATGAAGAGATTGTTAAAATGGTTACTGAAAAATTTGGTGATAAAGATGTTTTCTAAGATTAAACATTATGGAGAGTTAGTTATGTTTTCGCATACTATCTTTTCATTACCATTTGCAATCTTTGCATATTTATTAGCAACAGATGGAGCAATTGATATTAAGGTCTTATTATGGGCTATCGTTGCGTTATTTGGAGCTAGAAATGGTGCGAATGCTTGGAATCGGATTGCTGATTATCATATTGATTTAGCAAATGCGAGAACAGCTGATCGTCATTTACAAACTAAAAAAGTAAGTTTAAAAGAAGCGTGGATTATTACGTTTGTATGCTACATTATTTATATTGTTGCTGCAAGTCAAATAAGTTTTATTTGTTTTGTATTATCACCGATACCGATTGTTTTCTTTACAATTTATCCATATACAAAAAGATTTACGATTTTCTGTCATGTATTCTTAGGGTTCTCATGTGCAATGGCGATTCTTGGAGCATGGATAGCAGCAAACGGCTTATTCTTTAGTTTTGATTTAGCAGCTGGAACGTTTACTTTTGAATTGATTCCAGTAATCTTATTTAGTGCAATCTTATTATGGAATGCAGGATTTGATACGATTTACGGAACTCAGGATTACGAACATGATGTTGCTCATAACATTAAATCAATGGCTGTCGGATTTGGAGTTAAGGGAGCATTATTAATTGCTAAGTTATTGCACTTAACTATGATGTTATTAATGTTAAGCCTAGCTTTATTTAGTCCTAGTTTAGGAATTATTTATATAATTGGGCTATTGATTGCAAGTGTTGTGTTCGTTATTGAGCATAATGTAGTTGATACTAAAAATCATTTGATTATGAAATTAGCTAGTTATAAATTAAATCAAGTAATAAGTCTAACGATCTGCTTCTTTGGAATCTTAGATATTTACTTATAGGAGATAAATGAAAGTTGTAGTAGGTTTAACAGGAGCGAGTGGAAGTATTTTGTTTAAAAGAACAATTGAGATTCTAACTAAGCTCGATCATCAAGTTTTAGTAATTGCAACAGATACTGGACGTCAAGTTTTCAAATATGAGTTAGAAATTAACTTTGAAGACTTCATCTCAAACTTTGATAATGTTAAAGTTGAGAAAATAGATAACATGTTCAGTAGTGTTGCAAGTGGAAGTAGTGACTACGATAAGATGATTATTGTTCCATGTTCAATGGGAACGGTAGGAAATATTGCGAATGGAACTTCTAATAATTTATTAATAAGAGCTGCAGATGTATTTTTAAAAGAGAAGAAAGACTTAGTTCTATGTCTTCGTGAATCACCATTAAATGATATTCATTTGCGTAACTTATCTATTTTAAATAATCAGAGTACATTTTTAGTGTTCCAAGTTCCAAGTTTTTATAATAAACGTGAAAGTTTAGAACAAGTAGTAGATGATATGGTGTTTAGAAATTTAAAATATTTAAACATTGATTTACCTGATGAAATTAAGTGGGGAGTAAAGTAGAAATACTTTGCTCTTTTTTCTATTTTATATTGACTAAATCTGATTTGTGATAAAATATATACCTAATAAAAAGGAGGCATAATGAATGAAATGTTTGAAGATTTACGTGAGCATCGACACATAATTTGTATTGATTTAATGTCATTTTATGCCTCTGTTGAATGTGTCGAACGTGGTTTAGATGCCAAGAAAGTAATGTTAGTTGTTGCTGATGTTGAACGTGGTGAAGGTAGTGTTACTTTAGCAGCAACTCCACCGGCTAAAAAAGCAGGACTAAGTTCACGTGGACGTTTATATGAAATTGATCCTAAATTGCGTAAAGAACTTATTATTGTTAAGCCAAGTATGCAAAAGTATGTTGATTATAGTTTAAAGATAAATAGTATATACCGTACTCTATTTGATGATGAGGATATGTATGTATATTCGATTGATGAAACATTCATTGATATTACTAATTACCTGACGTTATATAATACAACTCCTGAAAAGATGGCACTTGCAATTAAACGTAAGATATTCCGTGAACTAGGATTACATGTAACAATTGGGTATGGACCGAATATGGTCTTATCTAAATTTGCTTTAGATATAGAAAGTAAACATACGCCAAATCAGATTGCAATTTGGACTTATGAAAATTTTACGGAAAAACTATGGCCGATTACTGACTTTACAAAAGTATGGGGAATTGGACAAGGGCGCGCACGTACATTACGTAAAATGGGAATTACAAGTATGGGTGAACTTGCAAAGTTCCCTCTTGAAGTTATTAATAAAAAGATGGGTGTAATCGGTGAAGAGTTGGTATTACATGCTAATGGTATTGATTTAAGTCGGGTTCAAGATGGACATCAGCTTGAAGGGCATAAAAGTCTAGGAGTTGGACAAACTTTACAAGATGATCGTTTTGATGATGAGTTATTAAATATTATTATTGAAATGATTTTCGATACGGTTTTAAAGCTGCGTAACTATGAATATAAATGTAGTGGGATTGCGTTGTCACTTGGTTTTAATAAGAAATTCTATAAAGGTGGAGTCCATAAGAGTTTAAAACTTGGAGCCCCAACAAGTGATTATAATTATATTAAAGATGAATTTACAAATGTCTTCAATGAGATCTATCCACGTGGAATTGGAGTTCGAAAAATAAGTATTTCACTAACTGGACTTAGCGATAATCAGTATGAGCAAATGGACTTGTTTAATAAAAATGCACCAAAGCGAGCAAACTTAGATGAAGCATTACTTAAAATTAGAAGTAAGTATGGTAAGAGTAGTGTTATGACTGCTAATAGTAAGTTTAAAAATGCTACCGGATATGAACGAAACCAGTTAATTGGTGGACATAATGCAGTTGCCAAAAGTAAGCTAGAAGAATAGCTTGCTTTTTTTATATTCTTTTTTTTGAATATTTTGTTGCAAAGATACATAAAATTGTATATACTATTACAGTATACAAAAAAGTGTATTTACAACAAGTGCATAGAGGAGAAGAAAATGAAGAAAATTGTAATATCGTTAATGGCGATATTAGTAATACTAATCGGAGGATTAGTATTTGCGACAGCCGGAAAGTTTAATATTTATACGGATACACCGCATGTAAATTATGATGAGGTGCTAGATGATCCAACAACACCAACAATCTATTATTACTATCAAGATACATGTCACTTCTGTAACTCGATTAAAGATCAAGTAACAGATTTATATTTTGCTACAGAAGCTAGTGATAAAGTTAATTTAGTGCTAGTTGATATGAAGTCATCAGCAAACGCTAATGCGTGGACTTCAGACCCAACGTATGATCCACAAAATGTTGATGTGACAGATGCAAAAAATATTCAAGTTACAGGAACGCCAACGATGGCTTATGTAGAAGATGGAAAATTAGCTGAATACGAAGTTGGTTCAGATGTATTCACACTTATGGAAAATATAAATCAACAATTCGAATTAGGATTAACGTTTGATCCTTCAAGATACGGAAAGTAAGGGGAAGATGAAAAAAACAATTATAGCAATTATTATAGTGGCAGTTTTAGTGCTAGCTGGTGGTTACTTTGTATTAAAACCAACACCAGCTGTACCACTAAGTGATGAAGATGCAGCAGTATGTGGACTTGGAGAAGGATGTACAATTAGTGATAAGCGTGTTCAAGGGTTTAATGTAGGAAACCAAGTTCCTAATTTAGAACTAAAAACATTTGATGGAGAAACTGAATATTTATATGAGATGTTAAAAGGAAAAGACAAGTTTATTCTTAGTTTAGCAGTTGACTGGTGTCCAGACTGTGAACGTCAAGATGAAAAACTAAACGAGTATTATAAGGATTTACCAGATAATTATGGGGCAGCAGTTGTATTTGTAGATTACTCATCATCTGATGGAGTCCGTACTACTAATAAAGAACAAGCTCAGAACTATGTTGGGGAAAAGGATTATGTATTCCCAACATTCTGGGATGAAGGAAATGTTATTGCCACTGATTTTGGAGGAGTTCTTGCAACTCCAACAAATATTATCTTAGATGAGAATGCAGTAATTAAAGGGAAAACTGAAGAAGTTGATATGGATATTTTATTTAATACAAATGATGCAGAGTATAATCCACAAATTTTAGAAGAAAGAAAAGAATAACAAAATATAAGGCTACTTTATCAATTGATGGTAAGGTAGTTTTTTCTTATTTATAAACCTTGGGCTAAATGATACTGAAATTGTGGTAAAATATATACGAAAGGAAGGGTATGAATCGTAGCGATCAATTAAAGCATAAACCACGAGGAATTATTAAATGGGCACCATTTAATTCTCTTCCTGAATTTACAATGCAACTTAAAGAGAAAAACAAGAAAGTGGAAGAGAAAGATAGTCGTGAATAAAAGGGTTATTAATGAAGTGGAATTTAATGAATATGAAACAGACAGTGATAAGGTTATTGTTTTTGTTCACGGTGCAAGTGAGGGAGCACTTAGGTATTCAACGTTAGTAAATGCATTAAACGATAAGTACAATGTAATTACATATAATCATCCGGGACATGAAACTGGTAAAGATGTTGATTTTGATTATAATCAAATCTTAGATACAACAAAAGAAGTGCTTATGTATGCTCAAGGAAAATATGATGATGTAACTATCTTTGCTCATTCAATGGGTTCAATTGTAGTAAGAAATTTATTAGTTTACATTAAGCATGAAACAAAACTTATTTTAAGCGGAGCCCCAGTATTATCATATGCTGATCGAGTTTCAGCATATGGAGGACTTGCTGCTCTTACGGTATTATCTAAAGATAAAGTATCAGATAAGATGAACTATTTAACATTTGACAAGAAAGCAGCTGATATCGGACTTACTGATAAAGCATGGTTATCGAGCCAAAGTGAAGTAGTAGAGTTATTTAAGTCTAGTAAGTTAAATAATCAAAAGTTCACCAACAGAGCACTAAACGCATTATTAGAAATGACTATTAATGCAAATAGTAAAGAAGTTTACAAAAAATTACGTAAATATGATTTGTTATTAGTTTCAGGGATGACTGATACTTTTACAAACAATGGGTTGAACTATAGATATATAACTAAATGGGCACCTAAAGCACAGGTTATTGTTTACCCAAACTCATACCATGAAGTTCATAATGATATTGATAAAATGGTTTTAATTAAAGATATATGTAATATAGTAGAAAAGGATATAAATGGCAAAAATTAGAGTAGATCAATATTTAGCAGATAGTGGGCTTGTAGACTCACGAGAAAAAGCAAAGCGAAGTGTAATGGCAGGAATTGTTTATATTGGAAGCGAACGTGTTAATAAAGCAAGTGAAAAGTTCACAGAAGAACAATTAGCAAATATCGTAGTGAAAGGTAAGGAATGTCCTTACGTTTCTCGTGCAGGTTTAAAACTAGAAAAAGCAATTAAGATTTGGAACTTAGATGTTCAAGGTAAACAAATGTTAGATGTTGGTAGCTCAACAGGAGGATTTACTGACTGTGCATTACAACATGGAATGGACCACGTTGTAGCTTTAGATGTAGGGACAAATCAGTTAGTTTACAAATTACGTGTTGATGAACGTGTAACTGTTATGGAACAAACAAACTTTAGAACAGTTGAAACTAGTGATTTTCCACATTTATTCGACTTTATTACGATGGATGTATCATTTATCTCGATTAAGTTATTATTAGCAAATGTTGCTAAGTTATTAAAAGAAGATGGGAAATTCATTTGTTTAATTAAACCCCAATTCGAAGTTGGTAAAGATGTTGTTAGAAATAACAAAGGAGTTATTACTGATTTTGAAGTTTACCGTCCATTATTACATGATATGAAAAGTGAATTTGAATCACATGGTTTATATATTAATGAACTAACAGTGAGTCCAATCAAAGGTGGAAAAGGAAACATTGAATTCCTAGTAAGTGTTTCTAAAGGTGGAACATCAATTGAAGATAACTTAATTGAAACTGTAGTTGATAAGTTAAAATAGGAGGCAAAATGATCAAGCGTATTAAAATTGAGAACTTTGTTTTAGTAGAGAGTCAAGTAATTGAGTTTGATGAGCAGATTAATGTTTTAACCGGTGATACTGGTAGTGGTAAATCAGTTATTATTAATAGTATTAGATTTGGTTTAGGAACAAGAGCAAATAGCGATATGTTCTTAGATAAGACTAAAAGTATTACAGTAACTCTAAATGTTGAGCTTACTCCAGAACTTGCTAAACGTCTAGAACGTGAACAAATTGATTTCGATGATGAAGTTGAAGTTATGCGTTCAATTTCACCTAGTGGGAAGAATAAAATAAGAATTAATGGTGAGTTAGTAAACTTATCAACATTACAAACTATTTTTGAAGATTTAATAACTATTTATTCTCAATATAGTGTTGCTAAGTTTAAAAATGAAAATAGCTATTTACAAATTATTGATAGCCAACTAGACGAAGACAATTTATTTACTGAGTATAATCAGTTATACACTGACTACTTAAGTTTAAAACGTGAGCACGAACAGTTACAAAAACAATCTTTATTAAAAGATGAACGTCAAGAGTTATTGGAAATGCGTTTAAAAGATATGCGTGATGTTGATAGTGAAGTTGATATTGATCAACTTTTAATTGAGAAAAAAGAACTTGATAATCAAGCTAGTAATATGCGTGTTAATCAAGAAGCGAGTAGTCAGTTCGAAATTGCATCTAATGCCCTTAACCAATTAATAAGTACAATAGAACTAGACAGCCATTTAGAACTGTTAAATAATGCGCTTATCAATGTTGATGAAGTTAGCTTTGAAATAGCAAAAGCAAGTGAGCCAATTGATGAAAATCGTCTAAACTACATAACAGACTATATCTCAATGGCAAGACGTTTAGCTCGTAAGTATAATGTTGAACTTGATAAGTTATCACAGTTTAAAGAGGAGTTAGAAGCAGAGTATCAAACCTTAGATAGTATCGACAGTGATATTGTCAACTGCGCTAATAAACTTGAAAGACAAAGACAAGCGACAATTAAGGTTGCAACTAAAATAAGTAAAAAACGTGCAAGTGTTATTCCAAACTTTGTCGAACAAGTAAATAGTAGCCTAAAGCAATTATCTCTAGTTGAGAGTGATTTTAGAGTTTCGTTAGAAACTAGTGAACTAAGTTCAACTGGAATCGATACTTGTAACTTTGAAGTGCGTATGAATGAAGGTGGGAACTATACATTAATTCATAAAACAGCTTCAGGTGGAGAAATTGCAAGATTCTTATTAGCAGTTGAATATGTTTGTAGTTTAAATAGCGCAAGTAGCTTTATTATTTTTGATGAAATCGATACAGGAGTTAGTGGTCATGTTGCAACTGAAATGGCTGCAATGATGAAAGCAATAAGCAACAATCATAAACTATTAGTAGTTACTCACTTAGCGCAAGTAGCTGCAATTAGTCAAAATCATTTTGTGATTGCTAAACAAACAACTGGAGCAGTTACAACAAGTAGTGCAACTCTTCTTAATGAAGAGCAAAAACCGAATGCACTAGCAAAGATGATTTCAGGAAGTGTAACTAGTGATGAAGCGATTGCTCATGCGAAAACACTAATTGAAGAAAGTAGGAAATAAAGATGTTAAAAATGGTAGTAAGTGATGTAGATGATACATTATTAAGAAAGAAATTAAGTGACGAACTTAAAGATGCAGTAATGCATGCTAATAACAATGGTATTGAATTTGTTTTATGTAGTGGACGTCCAACTGTTAACTTAAGACGCTTAGCAACGGAGTTTAATGATCATGGAGCAACAATTAATTATATTTCAGGATTCAATGGTAGTGAAATTATTGATTTAAATACAGATCAAGTAATTAAGAGTAATGGATTTACAAATGATGAGATTGACCAAATTGTTAGTGTTTTAAATGAAACTGAAATCGATTATGGTTTATATGAAGGTGAATTTGTTGTTACGAACAATATTGACAATGAATATGCAATCTATGAGGCTGAGTTAAATGGAATGAATGTAAAAGCACATAGTGATTCTATTGCTTCTAATAAAATCTTAGGATTTAGTATTCCCGAACAAACTGAAGCTAAAATTGAATTATTAAAAGGACACTATCCGAACTTACAAATTAATAAATCAAAACCATTCTTTATTGAAATTACAAAACCTGGTGTAAACAAAGCATTACCAGTTGTAACTTTATCGGAGTTATTAGCAATTGATCTTGAGCACGTAGCAGTATGTGGTGATGGTGACAATGACTTAGCAATGTTTGAACTTGAAGTAGGACATAAATATGTAGTAGAAAATGGTAGTGACAATTTAAAAAAACATGCTCATAAGGTAATTCCTAGTGTTGATGATAATGGAGTTGCTAAACAGCTGATGGAGCTTATATAATGAAAAAAGTTGTATTATTTGGTGGAGGTACAGGACTTACCTCAATTCTTCGAAGTTTAAAAAACGAAGATTTAGATTTAACAGTAGTTGTAACGACATCAGATAATGGTGGTTCGACAGGAAAGATTCGTGAAATGTATAAGATGCCAGCTCCTGGTGATTTACGTCGTGCAGTCGTTGCATTAAGTACGCTTCCGGATATTGAAGAGTTAATTAACTATCGATTTGATGACAGATTAGATAACCACACGATTGGTAACTTGATACTAACTGCATTCAATGAGATGAGTGATGATTTCGCGACAGCTGTCGAGAAGTACAAAATCTTACTTGATGTTCAAGCCAAGATTTATCCGGTTACTAATGAATCACTAGAGATTAATGCGATTATGAAAGATGGTAGTCAAATAGTTGGTGAAACACAAATGGTTAATAGTGACCAACAAATTGAATATGTATACTATAAGCGTAATGTTAAAGCGTTACAGCAAGTAGTTGATGAATTGCTTGTTGCTGACTACATTATTTTATCTTGTGGTTCATTGTATAGTTCAATCTTATCGAACATTGTTTATGATAATATTTTAGAACTATACCCAAGTTTAAAGGCAAAAACGATTTATGTATGTAACTTGATGACTGAGGTTGGTGAAACTGAAGGTTATAATGTATCGGATCATGTTAATGCAATTGAGAAACACTTACATACCGGAATTGATTATATGCTTGTGAACAACAATTACAATGTACCGTTTAATATATACCAAAACTATTTACGAGAAAACTCGAGTTTAGTACTATTAGATGAGTCGAAAGTTAGTAAAAATGTAAATATCATCGCTAATGATTATGTGATTATATCGGAAGGTAATCATATTCGTCACAATACAGAACTTATCTGTAAAGATATTATGAAAATTATAGGAGGTGACTATGGAAAAGATAGTAGTGTCTAGAAAAATGCTTGCTGATGCTTATAACAATGCATTTTTAAACTTAGAAAAAATGAATTATGAAACTGCTGGTAAACTAATTGAATTCGTAGAAGCGAATGATTATCCTGTTGAACAAGATATGGTAGATTATGCAAAAGTTATCATTTACTCAAATTCAGGACGTGTCGATGAAGCGGTTAAACTTAGTGAACGTATGCTATCGAGAGGTTTACAAACTCAAGAATTACAAATGATTGTAAATGATGTTCACGCTCAACTTTTAAAACAAAAAGAGTTTAGTGATCGCCGTAAGAAAAAGGTTGATAAAGTTTCAATTCAAGAAGTTGTCGATTTCTTAGAAACAGTGAAACCGAGTGACAGCAAACTAGCTGATTTTATTAATATTTTTAGTCGTAGTATTGAAGAAGAAAATGACTTTATAAAATACTATCAAAACAGTGAAATTGATGAAGATTCAAGTATGGTTGCAAACATGAAAATGATTGTTGCTAAATTACACTTTATTGAAGATACGTATAAGACTTTAAAGCATAGTAGTGATGATGCCAAAACACCACTATATGCAATTCTTAGTAAAACAATCTTAGCGTCATATTCGAACACTGAATTTCTAATGTTTTTAAATATGCATAAAACTGGATTAATTAAAGAAATGTTAATTGATGAAGGCTTTGATGCTCGTGTTAGAAGTTTCTTAGGATATCAATTAGATGAAATGTATACTAATAAATTAGTAGGACGCATCAATGTTGAAATGATGATTGGTGGAGAAATCTATAAAGAGTCAATCGCAGACTTAAATAAGAACTTTAATAATACGATTGAAACTTATGGAGAAGCTCTTGAAAAGTTATTTACAAGTGGTGAAGTACACGAAGATTATACAGAGCAATTAATCGCCCATTTTCAAAGGATGATTAGCTATACATATCCGGTTATTAATCCGATAAATATGGATGTAGATACGTTTATTGCAAGTTTTTTATATGTGATAAGTAATAATAACTACAATAGCCAATTTAATGCTATAATAGAGGATGTGTATAAACTCAATCAAGAATCAGTGCGAACTGAAATGCAAATGATTGAAGTATTATTATTAATTTAATGGAGGACAAAATGAACTTAGAAGTTAAAAAAATTGAGAACTCGCAAGCACAAATCGCTGTAAGTATGGATGCAAAAGAATTTGCAACTTACATTGAAATGGCTTTTGCAGAAGAAGTGAAAAATGTTGAAGCACCAGGATTTAGAAAAGGGAAAATGCCTAAAGCTACTTTCTTAAAAAAATATGGTGTTGGAGCATTATACCCAACTGCTATTGATGCAGCTTTAAACGCTGTTTACCCAACATTAGTTGAAGAAAACGAATTAAAAGTTATCGCAGCACCAGAATTTGACTGGGCTGGAGCAACTGTTGGTGAAGAAGAAGGACTTTCTATCGAAGGTACTGTAGACTTAATGCCTGAAGTTACTGTTGGTGACTTAGAAGAATTAAGAAAAGACATCAAAAAGAAACAAGCACGTGTAACTAAAAAAGAAATCGAAGAGAGAATCGAATCTTTATTACAATCAAAAGCAACTTTCGACTTAAAAGAAGAGGGTACTGTTGTTGATGGTGACACTGTAATCTTTGACTTTGCTGGTAAAGTTGATGGTGAATTATTCGAAGGTGGAAGCGCTGAGAACTATGAATTAGTAATCGGATCTAACTCATTCATCCCTGGATTTGAAGCTCAAATGGTAGGAATGGCTGCTGAAGAAACTAAAGACGTAACTGTTACTTTCCCTGAAGATTACCACGCAACTGATTTAGCTGGTAAAGAAGCTGTATTTACTTGTACAGTTCACGAAATCAAAGAAATGAAAACTCCAGAACTTACTGACGCAGTTGTTGCTGAATTAGAAGGATTTGAAGTTGAAACTGTTGCCGCTTTAGAAGAAGAAGTTAAAGCTCAAATTAAAACTCAAAAAGTAGAAGAAAATGAAAAAGCATACAGAACTGAAGTATTCACTAAAGTAATCGAAGACGCTGACTTTATCGTTCCTCAATCTATGATTGATCAAGAAACTGAGCAAACTTTAGCTCAATTCAAACAACAAATCGCATCTCAAGGTATTGACTTTGAAATGTATCAACAAATGTTAGGTGTTACTGAAGCTGACTTACGTAAAGATATCGATACTGATTCTAAACGTAAAATCGAAGAAATGTTAGTAATCACTGCTGTAAACGAAAGAGAAAACTTCGAAGTATCTGACGAAGAAGTAGATGCTAAATTAGCTGAACTTGCTGAAATGTACAACATGGAAGCTGCTCAAATTGAGCAAATGATCGGTGGTAAAGATCGTTTAAAAGCTGACGTACAATACGAAAAAGCATACTTAGCTATCTTAGGATAATAATAGATAGGAGACAACATGCAAGAACAAAAATCTAAAACTTGTTCATTCTGTGGTCGTGATCAGACTGATGTAAATCACCTGGTTGCAGGTCCTGAAGTCTACATCTGTGACATTTGTTTAGGTAATGCTAATGAAGCTGTAAGCTTTGAAGCTAAACAAATCGATAATGAATTAATTGCTGACTTCAGCCTTTTAAAACCAAATGAACTTAAAAAGGAATTAGATAAGCATGTTATAGGACAAGAAAGGGCTAAACGAGTGTTAGCCGTTTCTGTTTATAATCACTATAAACGTTTAAACCATCAGCTAGAAGAAGCTGATGGTATTGAACTTTATAAAAATAATGTGCTTTTAATTGGTTCGACAGGAACTGGAAAAACATTGCTAGCAAAAACACTAGCAAAAACATTAAATTTACCTTTCGCTATTGCTGATGCAACTAGTTTAACGGAAGCTGGTTATGTAGGTGACGATGTAGAAACTATTATCACACGTTTAATCGATGATGCTGGTGGAAACGTTAAATTAGCAGAAAAAGGAATTATTTATATTGATGAAATTGACAAAATCGCTAAAAAATCAAGTGGTATGAGTGTAACGCGTGATGTTAGTGGTGAAGGTGTTCAACAAGCATTACTTAAGATTATGGAAGGTACTGAAGCTGCAGTTCCTGCAAGTTTAGGTCGTAAGAATCCAAATCAAGAGATGATTAAAGTTGATACTTCTAATATCTTATTTATTTTAGGGGGCTCATTCCCAGGAATCGAAAAGATTATTGAAAAGCGTTATAAAAATCAAAAGGTTGGATTTGATATTGCAAGTTTAACAAAAGAAATGGAAGAAGATTTAGTATTACGTAATATCTCACATGATGATATTACTGAATTCGGGCTAATTCCTGAATTTGTTGGACGTGTAAGTAATATTGCACCTTTAGATCCACTTCGCGTTGAAGACTTAGTTGAAATTCTAACTAAACCACAAAATGCCTTAATTAAACAATATAAGAAATTACTTGACATGGATGGGATTGAACTTAAGTTTGATCGTTCTGCTGTTAAGGAGATTGCAAACATTGCAATTTCAAAACATACTGGAGCTCGTGGATTAAATTCTATTATTGAAAAGACAATGATGGAAATTATGTATGAAGCACCAATGGATGAAAACTTAGAGAAAATTGAAATTTCTAAGAAAGTAATTCAAGGATTAGAAAAACCAAAAAGGATATATAATGATGGACGTAACTAAAAGTAATTTAAAAGTAATATCGGTATCAAAAGAAACTTATCCTGAGCATGACCTAAAAGAAGTTGTTCTTTTAGGTCGTTCTAATGTTGGGAAATCAACATTCATTAATAAGTTTTGTAACAGAAAGAAGTTAGCATATACTTCATCAAAACCAGGTAAGACACAAACATTAAACTTCTATGAAATTAATGATGATTTATGTTTTGTTGATGTACCAGGATATGGTTATGCAAGAACTAGTAAAAAGGATCGTGAACGTTTCGGAATGATGATTGAAGAATACTTAACTCATCGTGACAACTTACACTTTGCTACATTATTAGTAGATTATAAAGTTGGACCTACAGAAGATGATTTATTAATGTATGATTTTTTAAAGTTTCATGAAATTCCGACTTTAGTATTATGTACAAAGAAAGATAAAATTTCACCATCTAAACGTGGGAAACAAACGAAGATGATTAAAGCTAAGTTAAACTTAGAAAGTAGCGATACGTTTGTTGTCTACAGTAGTGAAGATAAAAATGATTTAGATTCGGTATATAATACATTTGAAAGGCTTTTAAATGAAGAATTATAATTATTTATGCGAAATGGAAACTTATGCGCGAGCTAATGATGTACCAATAATCGAACGTGATGGGCTTGATATTGTAACTGCACAGTTACAAAAGAACAACGTTAAAACTGTATTTGAAGTAGGGACAGCTATCGGTTACTCAGCTTCACAGTTTCATGTTATTGCTGGTTGTGATGTAACTAGTATCGAACGTGATACTAATATGTATGAGCAAGCAGTAGCAAATGTTGCTAAGTTAGAATTGGAAGAGCACGTTAAGTTAATTCATGATGATGCTCTTTTATTTGATGACTCAAGTTTAGGAATGTTTGATTGTTTATATATCGATGGTGCTAAGAGTCAATATTTAAAGTTTTTAGAAAAATACATTTCACATTTAAAACCAGGCGGTGTTGTCATTTTTGACAACCTGCTTTTTCACGGATATGTCTTTTCGGAGAGTGTTCAAGAAAAATCTAGAAACTTAAAACAACTAGTAAGAAAGTTAGAAACTTTCATTAATACAATGAAAAATAGTGAACAATATCATTTTGAACTTATTGAAGAAGGTGATGGTATTGGAATCTTATACCGTAAGGGAGAATATAATGAACAGTAAATTATCTTTACATGCATTTAGCCCAATTCATGCTAAAAGTATTATTGCTAACCACAGTCAAATGATGGATAAGATTATTGTTGGAAGTAACCAGTTTGGATTACGTCAAGTAACTGACTTTAGTATCGATGATATTGAAGTAGTAGCAGCATTCGCTCATAAATTTGAAATTAAGTGCTACGTTGCGGTTAATAAGATTATGCATAATCGTGATTTAGAACCATTAACTGAATACTTAAAAGCACTTAAAGCAGTTAATGTAGATGGTGTTATCTTTTCGGATTTAGCAGTGCCGCAAATTTTGGAAATAGAATCTATTGCTCTTGAATCAATCTATTCAACTGAAACAACAATTACTAATAGTAGTTTTACTCATTTTGCAAATGTTAATGACATTACAGGTGTTGAAACTGCAAAGGAAATTACATTAGAAGAAGTTAATGAATTAGCTGCTGAAAAGTCTTCACAAGTTATGGTTCAAATTCATGGACACTTATATATGTATCAATCAATTCGTAATATGGTTGACAACTTCAGTCAGTTCCAAGATAAGAACATGAATAGTGATGATGCGATGTATCTTTATGATTCAGAACGTAAACGTGCATATCCTTTAATTCAAAATGAACAAGGTACGCATATGTTATCTAGTAATAACTTAGCAATGATTCATAAGTTAAATGAATTAGATTTAGAGAATATTGATTCGTTACGTATCGATCCGCTTTTATATACACCAACTGAATATAATCAAATAGTTGAATTGTATATTAAAGCATTAACTGATTTAGATGCTAATAAAGAAGAGTATATTGCTAAAGCACGTAGTTATTTAAAAGAGCTTAAAATAATTAAGCCTGAACAAAAATACGGAACTGGTTTCTTTTATAAGAAAACAATGTTTTAAGGAGAAGGATGAAAAGACCAGAATTACTTGCCCCCGCTGGTAATCTAGAAAAACTTAAAGTCGCATGTATCTATGGTGCAGACGCAGTCTTTTTAGGTGGACAGAGTTATGGGTTACGTTCAAATTCTGATAACTTTACAATTGAAGAAATTGTCGAAGGTGTAGAATTTGCTAAAGAATATAATGTTGATGTTTATGTAACAACTAACATTTATGCTCATAGTGAAAACTTAGTTGGTTTCAAAGACTATGTTATTGCATTGGAAAAAGCAGGAGTACGTGGAATTATTGTTTCAGATCCGGCTTACATTGAAATTGCTAAGGAATTCGCTCCAAAGTTAGAAATTCATATTTCAACACAACAATCAATAACGAATAAGTATGCTGTTAACTACTATGAAAAACAAGGTGTTGACCGTGTTGTACTTGCTCGTGAACTTACATTTGAAGAAATTAAAGATGTAACTGATAACTGTAATACAGAAGTAGAAGTATTTATTCACGGTGCAGTTTGTTCATCATATTCTGGACGTTGTACGTTATCAAACCACATGACACTTAGAGATTCAAATCGTGGTGGTTGTTGTCAAAGTTGTAGATGGGATTATGAACTATCTACTAAAAAAGATGGAGAGCTCCAAAAGTTAGAATTAAATAATGATTATAACTTTACGATGAGTGCTAAAGATATGAGTATGCTTCACTTTATTCCTGAAATGTGTAGCTTAGGTGTTGATTCATTTAAGATTGAAGGACGTATGAAGTCATTCCACTATTTAGCAACTGTAGTAAATGTATATCGAACTGCAATTGATAGTTATTTAGAAAATCCAGAAGCTTATGTTGTAAAGCCTGAATGGACTGAAGAACTTAAAAAAGCAGAATCTCGTGAGACATACGAAGGTGCATTAGTTGGTGATTTATCAAGCAAAGGTCAAATCTTTGATGATCAATATAAACCAAAGAAAGTTGAATATGCTGGATATGTATTGGATTACAATCCAGAAACTGGTTATGCGTTATTTGAAGAACGTAATCACTTTAATGTAGGTGATGAGTTAGAATTCTTCGGACCACATAGTCAAGTCTTTAGGCAAGTGATTACAGAAATCATTGATGAAGAAGGTAATTCAATTCAAAGAGCTAATAAACCACTTATGAAAGTAAGCGTAAAAGTGGATCAGCCAGTAGCTAAACACTGGCTTGTGAGAAAGGGATAAAATGAGTTTTGTAATCGGAATAGCTGGCCCTAGTGCTGGTGGAAAAACAACAGTTTCAAATGAGATTGTAAAGAAAGTTCAAGAACATGGAAATAACATTACTGTTATTGGCCATGATAATTATTATCGCGATCAATCGCATCTATCAATGGAAGAGCGAGTTAAAACTAACTACGATCATCCGCATGCGTTTGATACAGATTTATTAATTGAGCATTTAGAAACACTTCGTAATGGCGGAACAATTACAATGCCAACATATGATTATGCGAATCATACACGTAGTGAAAAAACTGAAACAATCAAAAATAATGATGTTATAATAGTAGAAGGTATATTAACACTTGAAAATAAAGAGTTACGTCGCTTATTTGACCTAAGAATATACGTTGATACAGATGCTGATGAGTGTCTAATTCGTCGTATATCACGTGATACACAAGAGCGTGGAAGAGACCTCGAATCAGTATTAACTCAATACCGTGAAACTGTTAAACCAATGCTTATTCAATTTATTGAACCAAGTAAGCGTCATGCACATATCATTGTTCCCGCAAACAAAGATATAAGAAAAGCAATTGATTTAATTTCGAATCATTTAAATAAAATTATATAAGGGGTATAAAATGAAAAATCAAATTTTTATTACACAAGAACAATTAGATAAACTATCTGAAGAATTACAATATTACATTCACACGAAACGTCCTGAAGTTGTAGAAAGAATTAAGGAAGCAAAATCATACGGGGATTTATCTGAGAACTCTGAGTACGATTCTGCACGTGAAGAGCAAGCATTCGTTGAGGCTAAAATTAAAGAATTAGAAGCTCAAATTTCTAGCGCTCAATTAATCGATGAAAATATTGAAAGTGATGTTGTTGCTTTAGGTACAACAGTAACTTACCAAAATGTTGAAACAAACGAAAAGTCACAATACCGTATCGTAGGTATCGGTGCAAACCCATTAGATGAAAAAACACCATCTATTTCATCTTCTACACCAATTGCCAGAGGGTTATCTGGTAAAGCAGTAGGTGAAGAAGTGTTAGTTAACATTCCTGACGGACATGTAACGTTAAAAATCTTAGATATTAAATAGGAGTTATTATGGAACAGCAATCAGATAATTATCTTATCTCGAAAGAGAAGATGAGTAAGACAATTGCATTATTAGTTATTCCTGCTATATTAGGTAGTGCAGTAGCACAGCTTAATATGATTGTCGACTCATTTTTCTTATCAAGAATCGCTGATGCAGATGTAGCCGTAGCAAGTGTTGCTGCTACTGGTATCGCATTCCCAATTATTTTAATCATTATGTCATTTGCAAACTTATTTGCAATTGGTGGTTCAATTTATGGAGCTCAGACACTTGGTCAAAATAATAAAGATAAAGCAAGAGATATATTTACTGGTACAATGAGATATGCATTAATTTTTAATATTATCTTAATTGTATTATTACTAGTTTTCTTAGATCCAATTTTATATATGCTTGGTGCAACTGATGCGAGTATAGGTTTATCACATCAATATGCATTCTGGGCAATCGTTGGTTCTCCATCAATTGTATTAACATTCGTAGTTGTTATGTTTGCTCGTAGTGAGGGGAAAGCAATGTTAGTATTTAGTGCTATCATTATCCAAACTGTTGCAAACTTCATCTTAAACTGGCTACTTATTTTCCCACTTAATATGGGAACTGCAGGTGCAAGTATCGCAACTGTTATTTCACAAACATTACAATGTATTATTGTTGGTAAATATTTATTTACGACAAAGAGTCAATATCAATATCGTTTAGGAAGTATTAAATATGGTTTAGAAGATTTAAAAACTGTGTTTAGTCTAGGATTCCCAGCAACGATTGGTTTCATCTATATTACTGCAACATCTTTATTATTAACAGTAGAAACTTCATTCTATGCTAATGATAACTTAAATGCTGCATTAGGAGTATTAGTTAAATTCTTTACTATGTTCACAATGCTTGTACAAGCAGCTGTTAGTGGAATCCAGCCAGTATTCTCATTTGCATATGGTGCAAAAGATAAAGCTCGTTTTGATGATGCTAGAAATATATTTAGAAGATATTTACTTATCACATCAACTGTTGTTGGAATCATCTTAATTGTATTCCCTGCAATCTTTACTTACATTTTTACGCTTCCAGCAGAAGCAAATGAATATGTAACAACAGGAACAAGAGTATTAGGAATTATGGTACTTGCTATGCCTATTTCATTCTTAGTTCAAACATTATACCAATCAATTAATAAAACTACAATTTCGTTAGTAATTGTTTCATTAAGACAATTTATTTGTTTTATTATTATTAATCCAATTTTAGTATTTGCTTTTGGAGTATCAGGTTTAATCGTTTCTTACCAAATTGCTATTGCTGTTGGTGGAGTGATTACAATCGTAATGTATAGAAAAAAATTAGAAACTTCAGTTGAAGAAGCTTTTTTAAGTCTAGATTAATTCTAGGCTTTTTTTTATGAAAAAAAAACAACTACTTTTAAAGTGATTGCTTATAGTTTTCTAAAATAATAATTAATTCATCAACAAGTTTATTAAGATCACAGCGTAGCATGTAGTTTGGAGATACTAAGTATGATCTAATAGTTCCAAAGATAATAGTTGTTATATGTGAGTCACGGCCATATTCTAAACCAAGCTTATCTAAAAAACGAAGATGAGCATCTAAAGAAAGAGCTACTGATTCATCATTTAATATGTTTGCAAGTTCAGTTGAGTAAACAAAACTAAATTCAGTATTATGCTCTTGATTATACTCAATATGCTTTTGCAATAAGACTTTAGGTTCATCATTAATTGCATCAATAAAATTTGCTTGATTAGTTTTATAAAAAACAAACATTTGATTTAATAAATCTTCCTTTGACTTAAAGTGGTAGTATAAAGAACCCGTAGATATATCTAAATGCTTAGCTATATCTCGAACACTAATCGCAGATAAGCTTTTTTCTTTCGATAACTCAAGTATTGCCTGATAGTAAACTTCTTTTTTCATATAACTCCTTTGCTAAATTATAACACATTTGAACGAGTGTTATAAAATTTGGTAATGCATCAAAATCTATGTTAATATTTATCTGTTATAACACTCGTTCAAAAAAGGGGAATTATGAAAAATCAAATCTTAGAAGGTAATTTAAAAAAGACAATTATCGACTTAACAATTCCAGGATACTTCGGTATGCTTGGGATGAATATTTTCAATATTATTGATACTTATTTTGTATCTTTAATAGGTAGTATGGAACTAGCTGCAATGTCATTTACGTTTTCAGTAGTCATGATTGTAAACTTAATTACAATTGGGCTAGGAGCTGGAATTGGGACATTAGTTTCAAAAGCAGTAGGTACAAGCGACGATGAAGATAAAATTCACGTTATTATGACTGGACTTGCAATGTCACTTGCATTATCACTTGCAATTACAGTAATTGGATTATTAACTATTGATCCATTCTTTACATGGCTAGGAGCAGATAGCACGACTTTACCGTTAATCGAAGAGTATATGCGAGTATGGTATGTTGGTTGTACATTCTTATTTATGTCAATGGTCGGAGGACAAATTTTCCGTGGGCTTGGTGATACTAAAACACCAGGTAACTTAATGATTATGGCAGCAGTAATTAATACAATTCTTGATCCAATCATGATTTTCGGATTATTTATGTTCCCACCATTAGGGATGGCTGGAGCATCTCTTGCAACAGTAATTTCTAGATTCTTTACATTCATGATGTATTTCTACTTATTACACACTAAATATGGAGTAATTAGATTTAAAAATTTAAGTATGACTAGAATCGTAGATTGTAGTAAACGTATCTTTATAATTGGGTTACCTAACTCTTTAACTAAAGTAGTTAATCCGTTAATTGTTACATTAATTACAGCATTACTTGCAACTCAAAGTCAAATGGCCGTTGCCGGATATGGTGTCGGGACGAAGATTGAATCATTCATCATGGCTGTTGCCTTCTCAATGGGGAATACAGCGATGGCCGTTCTTGGTCAAAATATGGGAGCTGGAAATAAAGAAAGAGTAAAAGAAGGACTATCAATTTTAAATAGATACTCAGTAATTTTATTCAGTTGTTTATACTTAGTTGTGTTTGTAACAGCACCTTATTTAGCTAAGATTTTTACTGATGATCCAGCAGTAATTGAGATTGTTGTATTATACTTAAGAATTGTCCCATTATCTTATCCAATGCAAAGTATCTTTACAATTGCTACATCATTCTACAACATCTTAGGTAAGCCTTTCTTAGCAACATTATTAGGATTTGGACAACTTATTTTAATTGTAGTTCCATTCGGAATTTTAGCGTTTAATACATTTGGAGCAGCAGGATTATTCGTTGTTGTTATGATTAGTTACTATATTATGTCAGGATGCTCATTATTACTTACTAAAAGACTGATATAATCCCATTCTAAAAAAAAAAGTAGTATAATAATCTTACTGGAATTTGTTAATAGGGAGGAAATAGTGGAGCAGAAGCAATTTGATGAAAAAGTTAGTAGGCTTAACCAAGTTAAGATGAATTCAGTTAGTTTAATTATTATTCAATTATTAATCTTTATTACATATACTGTAAAGATTGTATCTGAAGCATTTGAAACGGAAGTTACATTTCAGTTATCAAACAATAATTATACTGATTTCGGAATGGGTCTATTAATTTTAAGTATTAGTTTTTTAGTGTTCACTTTAGCACCAATTAAAGCGAAAATCGACTTAGAAAATGAAAAGCAAATATCGCTATTTACTTTAGTTTATAAGTTTAAGTTATCTTTATACATTGTTGGTTATTATTTAATGATCTTAGGAATTTATGCAGTAGGAGCAATTATTTTATATTCAATTGGATTTATATCAATTGGATTAATTGTATTTATGGTTGCAATCTTAAGTTTAATTATATTTTTGTTAGTTAAATCACTTATGGAAATCGTGTTCTAACACGATTTTTTTATGTCGATGTCACCTTAATTTGTCATTTATATGCTATAATTGAAAAAAGGTAAATAGAGGATAGTATGAAAAAAGAACTTATATTAAAAGAAATGGACAGAATTATTTATGAAGAAACGTATCCAGTTAGTTTCAGAAAGATTGCTACTAATTTAGATATTGCACCTTCAATAATAAGTTATCAATTTAATAATCAAAATAATTTATACAAAGAGTACTTAAAGTATAAATTGAAACAATTAATTAATCCAAAGTCAATAATCAGTTTCGAAAATATGATGCTTGCTTTTGGAAATCAGCTTTATGAATTATTTCAAAGTGTATCGAAAGATATTACATTTGATATGGTTGATGCTTTAATCGGATCAGTTGTACTCTCAAACTTTGTAATTCTTGATAGTTTATTTAAGCAAGATTATGGAGAAATTAATCGCGATAAAGAAATTGCAATTATGTCTAACATAATTCTTGCAATGACGTTCCCGAAGAACTATAGTAAGATTTTAGATAATGATTTATCAATAACAGAAAATAGAGAAAAATTAATTAGAAACATCATCAAACGAGAAGTACAACTTTAAGTGGAGGTGTGATATGCGTAAATCAAGTTCAATTATTTTATTAATCAATATTATAAGTATTTTAATCGGAATGTATTTTCTCCGTTTTACAGATCAAGTTATAGCTAACTATGCAATTGATAGTGCGCATCATATTCCAATGTCAAAAGGTAATTTAATTTTAATTGGTTTAGTTCCATTTATAGTTGTATTTACAATGGATATTATTGCAACACTAGAGGCAGATGAAGTAAAGCCATTTATCAAATATTATGATCGCTTAAAGTTTATGCTTTGTTTTGCATTTCAACTTTTATTCATCTTAATTATTATGTCTCAATTTTATTCATTTACTGAAAAATATATTATTGGTACAATTTTTACAATTGTCGTTTTATACGGAGGCTATACTTTACCAAAAATAACTTTAAATCAAGTAGTTGGATTTAAAAACAAATGGACATTAAGTAGTGAACAAATTTGGAATAAAGTTCATATTCGTGGACGTAGCTTATCGTACTTAATTGGAGCATTTGTATTAGTCTTAACATATACAAAGAATACAGTTATGGTTGTAGCAGTTCTGATTGTAATCGCTGTATCAATTATATATTTAACTTATTATTCATATTCACTATATAAGAAAGAGCCAGGTTTATAACCTGTCTTTTTTATGGTATAATACCTAGGAGAGGTATACATGAGAAAAATTATTATTTATAAAGGATCTAACCGCGGATTCTCTAAGTATTTAAATGACAACAAGATTGTTATTAAAAACAGTTTTGCAAGTATTATTATAAAAATGGATAAAGAGCGTAAAGCTGTGAAATCATCAAAAACAACCCATCAGACAATAGTTATTAAAGATAGTGATTACTTTGCAATTACTAATAACGCCAACAATAACCTATTATCAATTCTAGAAGAAGTTTCAGCAAAAGATAGTGTGATTGTTATTCATAACCCACAAAATTACATTGAGTCTGAAATGTTGCTCCATTATCCAAAGATAACAACTATTATAGAAGAGTCGATTACGGGATTAGAAGAGGAACATATATTAAAGGTAATAAGCAACAATTCAATGTTTACAAAGTGGAAGATGGAGTTATTAAAAACTTTATTATATTTCAGTAGTAATGACTCACAGAAGCCATATGTTATCTTACTATATGGAGGGAGTGGTCTTGGGAAGACGCATATTTTAAAAGAACTTGTAAAAGAGATGAATGAAGAGTTATTATCATTTCAGCTATCTAATTTCCAAGACACTAATACAATTGGAATCTTGCTTGGTGAAAAGTTTCCATCGAAAGATGTTTATAGTCAAATCAAATTATCCTCAAATAGTTTAATATTATTAGATGAATTTGATAAAATACATTCATTTGGATATAATGCTTTCTATGATATTTTCGACGAACCAGTAGCTAGTAGTGATTTTGTTAGTGTTAATATTAAAAATAGAATCTTTATTGCAACAACTAATTACTCTAATATGGAAGAGATAGAACAGAAGTTACCAAATCCAATTGTCAACCGTATTAATAAATTTATTCACGTACCGGATTTATCAATTCAAGAAATTAACAAGTACATTGATAGCAAGAAGTTAGATAGTGATTTAAAGGAAGAAGTGCAACTTGAGGTCAATAAACTCGAGAATGTCAATTTACGTATAATTGATAATATAATTGAAGAAATTAAAATCAATAAGCATTGGGACAATTTTATATCACGAATAACAACAGATGTTGAGGGAGAAAAAAATGAAAAATAAACTTATGTTAATTGCATTTGCAATCATCGCAAGTGGGTGTAGTGTTGAGGCTGAGCCAAGTTCGGCTAATAATGATTTATTACAAGTAGAAGCACCGAGCAAAGTATTGAGCGCTGCTGATGTCGATCTAAGTGAACCATATTATTTTGGATACAGTGATCAAGTGCTTGAAGGCTACCCAACTTATAAGAATAGTAATCCAATCACAATTACAGTTGATAAACCAACAACACTAAGTATTTTGGGGGCTGAAGAGCCACTTGAAGCAATTGATTTTGTTGCCCCTACTGAACAAGTAGAACTTGCGGCTGGAGAAAGCTATCAATTTGAAACTAGCTACTCATATTATGAAGTTGATAGTTCAGAGCCAACAACAGCAGTGATTTCGGTTAGCTAATGACAAATTATTTTGAATATACAGAAATAGTTAGCAATGGGTTTATAACTAGTTGTGATTATTTTCAAACTAAAGTTAATGCGCATTTATTAAATAGAGGCTATTTAAATGTCTATACTTACAAAGGACAGAAAAGTGTAATTTCAATTTCTGACTTTCTGATGTTAATTATTAACAGTGGATTATCAGAGGAGCAGCAAGCAGAGATTAAAATAGATAGTGAAGATAGTCAGGTCTTTATTTATACAAACCGTGTAAGTACAGCAGAGAAGTTAGACAGTGTTGTAAATCTACTAATGACAAATTCGCATATCGAGGAAATTCTTGATCAAAACATTAGTAACTTTAATGTATATACAAGTGAGATGATAGTTAATTTACTTTCAAGTCCAAGGGATATTTATTTTGAGGGTTCTAAAATAGGCCAATTAGAATGGTTAGATTATGCAAAGTATTGTAATGATAATAATCAAATTGTTGATAGTATTAATGCTTATAATAAATACTATATCCAGACTAATGAAAATGCAGCTGGCTTTAATCTAGCGGTTTTACTTTCGAGTATTAACTTAGATTTAGTTAGTATTGAGTATTATCAACAATTAATTTCAAATGGCTACGACTGTCATCATAATTTAGCACTAAGTTATTATAAGCTTAATGATTATGACAATGCACTACAGTCATTATTAAATGTAGATTTTGAACAAAGTCATAAATCTTATTTATTAAAAGCTCAAATCTTAATAATGCAAAACGAGTATAAGCAGGCGTTAATTGTATTAAATCAAGGATTTGTATACCTTAAACATATAAATGTAATTGAAGCTAATCGAATTAAGAAACTATTCATTGAAGTTAATAATTATATAAAATAATTTTAGCACAGTAAAACCTCTAAAAAACACATCTGAAGCACAAGACGTAGTATAATATATATGGTCAAATCGTATTATACGGGGGAAAAATGGATATTATTAATGAAATAGAAGAAGCAACAAAAATATATGAAGCAAAGAAGTATGTTCCTGAAAAAGATGTAGAAGAACAAATTCTAAAGAAAATCGAAAATTGGAATCGTACTAAACAAGTAAAGGTTCACCAAGCAAAAAGATATATTACTACTAATGAGAAAATTGAATTTAGAATGATGATCTTATTTATCTTAGTAATGATTAGTGCAGTAGTTTCACTTAGTTTAGGAAATGCCTTTTTACATGTTTTTGCTTTAACATTTGCAATTGGTGCAATCTACTTACAAAATTATATTAATAACTTACAATTAGGTGAGTTTATTCGGAATTTAAAAACTCTAGAAGTTAACTTATATATGTTAATTAATGATTTAGAGAAACTATACAGAAGAAAACATATCGACAAGTATGCGGATGAATATGAGTTAAATATTTATATTCAAACTTTAACAGATAGATATAACAACTATCTAAAAGATATTCCGATGCACAACAACCAAGACTACAATAATTATTTAGTAATTAACAGCTCTGATGAAGGAATGTTACAAACAAGTGATGACGAGTGTTATGGATTTGATGCAACGTACAATAATTTATTAAACTTATTGTTTGCTTTAAACATAGTAGCAATCTTTGTAATCTTAACAAGTTTAGTTCTATATATTATGGGATAAAAAAAACTCGAAGCTTAGCTTCGGGTTTTCTTTTGTTATTAGATATTAAGTTCAATGCTAACCGGACAGTGATCTGAACCGAATACATCATTATGGATTTCGGCATCAACTAGTTTATCTTTTAATAGTTCATTAATACAGAAGTAGTCAATACGCCAACCAGTATTCTTTTCACGAGCTTGGAAACGGTATGACCACCAGCTATATTTAACTTCTTCCGGATATAGGTGTCTGAATGTATCAATCATTCCCCCATTTAAGAAAGTAGACATCCATTCACGTTCTTCAGGTAAGAACCCGGCATTTTTGGTATTTGTCTTTGGATTCTTTAAGTCGATTTCGTTGTGAGCGACATTGTAATCACCAGTTACAATAACATTAACACCAGACTCAGTTAGTTCATCTGTACGTTTGCGTAACATTTCATTAAAGGCAATCTTGTAATCAATTCTTTTTCCTTTGTCTTGAGAGTTTGGGAAGTAGCAGTTAATTAAAGTAAAGTCTGGGTATTCAAGTTCGATATAACGCCCCTCTAAATCAAATTCACTATCACTATTACGAACACTAATTGGTTCTTGTTTTGTATAAACTAAAACTCCACTATATCCTTTACGCTCCGCATCCATAATGTAGCTATGGTAACCTTCGCGTTTTAGTAATGTATCTGCAATTTGCTCGGTTTGAGCTTTCGTTTCTTGAATACATAAGATTTCTGGATCAAAGCGTTCAAAGAAGTTATCTAATTCTCCTTTATTACTAACGGCTCTAATTCCGTTGACATTCCATGAGTATATTTTCATATGATTCTCCTTAAGATATTTTTAAATATAGTATCATGAATTATAGTAATTTTCGAATGATATGCATTAAAAAAAGAATACTTAAATAAACATTTGCTTACTTAAGTATTCTTATTGGTGGAGGTGACGGGAGTCGAACCCGCGTCCAAAAAAGCCCTCACTATCTCGTCTACAGTTTAGTTTCATTTTAGAGTTTAAATTGCGATTAAAAAATGATACGAAAATGCTCACAATCGATCCAAGTAAATTTCCATATAAGCGTCTGGCGCCACTTACATGTAAGTCCTCTATCGACATCTATCTAAAGCGCGAAGACAAAGCTAAAGTAGATGAGCAGCGCAATTAGGCAGCTGCTAAGTTAGAATTAAAGTTTCCGTTTATTCTTTTAACGTGCTTTTTACATCTACGTGATGACTGCAAAGATAGCAAGTAGCAATCCTGTCGAAACCATTACACCCCCAGGTTGCACAAATATTATAGCAATTATTTACTGGTAAGACATGAGAATCGTAAATAGTCTTTTTTTAGCACAGAAATGCACATTATCATATCATATTTGTTATCATAGGAGTATAACCAAAATTAGGAGTGAGATGAAAAGACTATTTGTAAGTGATGTTGATCAGACATTACTATCTGAAGGGAATACGGAATTTAGCAACTTATTTAAGGACACAGTGCGCGAACTTGTAGAGCGTGGGGATCAGTTTGTATTATGCAGTGGAAGACCAACTCAAAATTTAATTGATGTTGCAATTGAGTTAAGAGAAGAAGGTATCATGCTTAAGTATGTTGCAGGATATAATGGAGTTGAGATTTACGATTTAGAAAAAGAGAAGGTTATTGTTTATAATGGATTTGATGTTACCGAAGTATCAGAAATTTGCAACTACTTAGAAGGTAAAGAATACTCATATATGATTTATGATGAAGATGCTTTAAAAACTAATGTACCGGAGCACCACATGACTATTCGTGAAAGTGGTTTTACCGGAACACCAATCACACCAGTTGATGAATATTGTGCATCTCCGAAGGTATTGGTTGTAGTTGATCCAGAAGAAAATGGTAAACATGTTGAGATTATAAAAAATGACTTACCGCAATATGAAGTATTTAACTCAATGTTATACTTTGTTGAGATTGTTAAAAAGGGAATTAATAAATCAACAGCTTTAAAAGAAATCGCAAAGTTAGAAATGGTTGAACACCCTCATACTTTTGGTTTTGGTGATGGTGGAAACGACATTGCTTTAATCGAATATGCAGCAACAGGAGTAGCTGTTGAAAACGGTAGTGACGAGATCAAAGAAACAGCAGATGTAGTAATTGGAACAGTCTTTGATGATAGTGTTGCTAAGTACTTAAGTGAGTTAGTTTAAATGAAGTTATAAAAGTTTATGTAGCTATTATTTATGTATAAAGGAGTATAGATAAGATGTACAATTTTGAAGCAATATATTACATCGATAATTTATCTGGTGTCGTAAATTTTATAAGTGAGGAATATTCAAAAATTGATGGCGGGAATCAACGGAACTTTAAAATTTGTGAGATATATTCTAGTAAAGCAGTAGTTAACAAGCTGGTTAAAGATATGCAGTTTGATCAAACATTCAGTAGTGCTGATGATCGCAAACTAAAACAGTTGATAAAGCAACTAACGACTAAATATTCATCACATGTTTCTAAACAATTTATTAAAAGCTTTAAGAATGCTGATAATCAGTACAAAAAGAAACTATTAGTTATTTTAGAAAGAAATATAGGACAACCATTTAATCAAACATTAGTCGATTACTTAATCAGTTGTAAACAAATTAGAAATTATATGATATTGCCGACTGGAAAATTAGATGGAAAGCGCACGCTTTTGCAAATTAAAGGTAATAGTTGTAGGCAAGATCCAGTTGAGTTTTTCCAAGTGCTTAATTGCAAATATAAATCAGATGAAAAATTTAAAAGCGACTTAAATGATATTTATAAGGTTCAAGGTTATGAGCAGATGTTAGAATTTTTAACAATTGATCAAACTATTTTACAAACCCATACCCTAAAAGAGTGCTTAGATCAAACTCAAGTCGAAAATTATTTAAAGTTAGCTATTAATACAATGGAATATCGTCATACATTATTTGCTGAAAAATCAATAACTAGTAATTTAGAAAGCAAAGAAGTTAAATTTAGTGATTATAACATCGTTCTTGAACTTCAAAAAGATGATCCCTCTAATAAGATAACATTATTAAAAATTGCTTTATTTACAATTGGAATATGTATAAGCGCTGTCCCTTTAATAACGTTAGTAGAAAATTATGATGGGAATTGGCTAGTTGCAACTTTACTGTTTTTTTCTGGATACGCAATTATCATATTGTTTACTAAACTACTTAAACGAAGAAAACGTGAAAAAGCGATTAGTGATTGGTTTAGTCTAGTTTTTTATTATGAGCCGATCTTGTTTGGAATGGGAATTAGCATAGTTGCAATAGACTTGGTACCATATTTATTCATGATAGCAATGGGTCTAGGCTCAATGAAGTTTTTAGAGCGAACTAGATAATTTAGTAAAAAACAGTAATCATATATTACTGTTTTTGCTTTTGATGTGTAATAATAGTAGATATATGGTAATATATAAAGAGTGCTATTTTGCAAAGGAGTGAGATGGAATTACAAATAATAACAAGAGTAAAAAAACTTATAAATTTATATACAGACAAGCCGATTGATGTTGATGAATATATTAAAGAAATCACATATCAAGAAGCTGAAGATAAAGTAGTAATGACGTGTAAACAACTAGGAGATGATGCAAATAAAAATCGTCTAATGGAACGCGAAGTTATTAAAATCTGTAAAATCGAATTAGGTATTAAAGGGGTAAAGATTAGTTATTTACCTGAAGAAAAAAAAGAACCTGAATCACAAATTAGTAGCAGTACAAAGGTAATTGCAGTAATGAGTGGTAAAGGTGGTGTTGGAAAAAGTAATGTAGCAGTCAAGTTAGCGCAAAGCTTGGCAACACTTGGTCTTAAGGTTGGAATTATGGATGCTGATATCTATGGATATAGTATTCCAGCAATTGCTGATGCAGTAAGTGAACCAAAGGTTATTGATGGAAAAATTATGCCGGTCTTAAATCCACAAGGAATTGAGATTATTTCGGCTCACCATTTCTTACCGAATACAGAAAACAAAGCGATTATTTGGCGTGGGATGAAACTTAATAGTTTACTTACGCATTTCGTTTATGATGTGCTATGGAGTAAAAACTTAGATTATATGGTTATTGATATGCCTCCAGGAACTGGTGATGTATTATTAAATATTAATAATTTAATTGATGAAGTAAATGGTCTATATGTAACAACGCCAAGTAATGACGCAGCATATGTTGCAGAGCGTGTTATTCAAGTCGGGCGTGAGCTTAACTTTAAAGAATTAGGGTTAGTAGAAAATATGGCTTATTATCCAGTTGGTGATGACAAGCATTATATCTTTGGAAAAGATGGGGCTAAAACAATTAGCGATAAATTTGAAATGCCGATATTAGCATCAATTCCAATAGGTCAAGACTTAGATGAGTATTATACAGAATTAGCTCATAATGTAATAAAAAACGTAAAGTAGGGAGTAAATGTGGCAAATTACGATGGAAGTAGTATTAAAATATTAGAAGGATTAGAAGCCGTAAGAAAACGTCCTGGGATGTACATTGGTTCAACTGATGGGCGTGGACTTCACCACTTAGTGTGGGAGATTGTCGATAACGCGATTGATGAGGCGCTAAATGGACATGGTGATAAGATTATTGTAACTGTAAATCCAGACAACTCAATTTCAGTTGAGGATTTTGGTCGTGGATTACCAGTTGATATGCACGAATCAGGTGTTCCAACATCTGAAGTTATCTTTACGACGCTTCACGCTGGTGGTAAGTTCGGTGGAGACGGATATAAGTCTTCAGGGGGATTACACGGTGTAGGTTCTTCAGTAGTAAATGCACTTTCAACTAAGGTAGAATTAGTTGTTAATCGTGACGGAGCTGAATGGACTCAAACATTTTCAAATGGTGGAAGCCAAACAAGTGAACTTGTTCGTGTAAAGAACAGTCGAAAAACAGGTACAAAAGTAACGTTCTGGCCAGATCATTCAATCTTTAGTGAAACAGTATATAACTTTAAAACTATTACTAAGCGTATGCAAGAGAGTGCTTTCTTAATTCATAACTTAGAAATGGTATGTATTGATATGCGCTCTGAAGGTAATGAGGTATCATTTAAATATGAAAATGGATTACTAGCATTCATCGATCATTTATCATTAAACAAACGTGCAATTAGTAAACCGATTGTAATTCAAAATGATAGCATGGATATCGAAGTTGATATTGCAATGCAATACAACGACAGTTATAATGAAGAGATTGTTTCATTTGTAAACAACGTACGTACTAAAGATGGAGGTACTCACGAAGCTGGGTATAAAACTGCTTTAACAAAAGCCTTAAATGAGTATGCTCGTAACAATAATTTATTAAAAGCAAAAGAAAAGAACTTCGAAGGAACTGATATCCGTGAAGGTCTAATTGCAATTATTTCTGTACGTGTACCAGAGAATTTATTACAATTCGAAGGACAAACAAAAGGTAAGTTAGGTACATCAGAAGCGCGTGGTATTGTTGAAAATGCAGTATACACTCACTTATTAACGTACTTTGATTTAAACAAAACAGAAATTGTAAAGATTATTGAAAAAGCGATTAAGGCTAAAAATGCGCGTGAAGCTGCAAAGAAAGCACGTTTAGATTCTCGTAAAGAGAAGTCTAATAAGAAGGATATGATCTTATCTGGTAAATTAACACCTGCTCAAACAAAGAAAGTAGAAGAACGTGAAATTTTCTTAGTCGAGGGTGATTCTGCCGGTGGTAGTGCGAAACAAGGTCGTAACCGTAAAACACAAGCAATCTTACCACTTCGAGGTAAGGTAGTTAATACTGAAAAAGCAAAACTTGAAGAAATTCTAAAAAATGAAGAGCTAGCTACAATCATCAATACAATTGGTGCAAGTGTAGGTGGAGATTTCGATATTGAAAACATTCAGTATGGAAAAGTAATAATTATGACCGATGCCGATACAGATGGGGCTCACATTCAAATCTTATTACTAACATTCTTCTACCGTTACATGCGTCCATTAATTGAAGCAGGTCATGTATATGTTGCCCAACCACCTTTATATAAAGTATCAACAGTAGATAACAAAAACGTTAAATATGCATGGACAGACGCTGAACTTAGTGACATTCTTGCAAATTATAAACGTAAATACTACATTCAACGATACAAAGGTCTTGGTGAGATGAATGCAGATCAATTGTGGGAAACAACAATGAATCCAGATAATCGCCAATTAATTCGTGTAAATATTGATGATATTGTTGAAGCGGAAAAACAAATCACTACATTAATGGGTGATGAAGTAACAGCAAGACGTGAGTGGATTGAAACTAATATTGACTTTATGCAAGTTGATGACTTTGAGATTGGAGGTAAATAATGAAACAAACAGATTTATTCGATACTGATGCACAAAAGGAAATGGTAAGTGAATTCTTAGATATGACAATTGAAGATATCTTTGCTGAAAGATTTTCAAATTATTCTAAATATATTATTCAAGATCGTGCTCTTCCAGACGCAAGAGATGGATTAAAGCCAGTACAAAGACGTATTTTATACTCAATGAACAAAGAAGGAAATACGTTCCATAAACAATATCGTAAATCAGCTAAAACTGTTGGTAACGTTATTGGTAACTACCACCCTCACGGTGATACTTCGGTATATGATGCAATGGTACGTATGTCTCAAAGTTGGAAAATGCGTAATCAATTAGTTATCATGCACGGTAACAATGGTAGTATCGATGGAGATAGCGCAGCAGCAATGCGTTATACAGAAGCGAAGCTATCTGAGTATGCTGCTAGTATTATTGAAGATATTGAACTTAATACTGTTGATATGATTCCAAACTTCGATGATACGGAACATGAACCAACTGTATTACCTTCACGAGTTCCAAATTTATTAATTAATGGGGCGAGTGGGATTAGTATGGGGTATGCAACAGATATTCCTCCACATAATCCAGTTGAAGTAATTAAAGCAGCAATTAAAGTAAATGACAATGAAAATACGACATTAAGCGAACTTATGCGTATTGTTAAAGGTCCTGATTTTCCAACAGGAGCTATCGTTCAAGGTAAAGAAGGATTAAAACAAGCGTACAGTACAGGACGTGGAAAGATTGTTGTAAAAAGTAAATACACAATTGAGAAAAATCAAATTGTTGTTACAGAAATTCCTTACGAAGTTAATAAATCAACTTTATTACAAAGAATTGATATTATTCGTCGCGAAAATAAAGTAGAAGGTATTAGTGAGATTATTGATCAAAGTGCTGGAGACTTTATTGAAATTGTGATTAAGCTTAAGAAAGATGCAGTTGCACCAGCAATTATGCAGTACTTACTAAAAAATACAGATTTACAAAAAAACTATAACTTCAATATGATTGCAATTAATAATCGTCGCCCAATGCAAATGGGATTAGTATCAATTATTAATGCGTTTGTTGAACACCGTCGTGATGTAATTTTACGTCGTAGTAATTTCTTAATTGAAAAAGCACAAACTAGATTGCATGTTGTAGATGGATTAATGCTTGCAATCTTAAACTTAGATGAAGTTGTTAAGATTATCCGTGGTAGTAAAGATAAAAAAGATGCAAAAAGTAACTTAGAAGTTAAATTTGGTTTAACACAAGTTCAAAGTGAAGCTGTAGTAAGTATGCAACTTTACCGTTTAACTAACACTGATGTTACAGTTCTTAGTGATGAAAAAGATGCTTTAGATGCAGAAATTAGTCGTTTAGATGCAATCTTAAATGACTTCGATGTATTAATTGCAACTGTAAGCGAAGAATTACATGCAGAACTTGAAAAGTACAAAGCTATTAAGCGTAAGACACAAGTTGAAGACGAAATTGAAAAATTAGAAATCAACAAAATGGACTTAATCCGTGAAGAAGATGTTATTGTTACAATTTCTAAACGTGGGTACATTAAACGTACAACATTACGTAGTTATGGTGCTACTAAAGGACATGCAGCGTATGGTGAAGAAGATAAGTTAGTTAGTGCAATTAAGACAACTACAAAACAATCACTATACATCTATTTCAATGATGGTACATACTTAAACATGCCAGTATATGATATTAATGATGGAAAATGGAAAGATATTGGTAAACATATCTCAAGTATTGCGAAGATTAACGATGGTACAGAAGTTATCAATGTGTTTGTAGCAAGTGAAACGACTGGTAAGCGAATTGTTTCAATGTCATCACTTGGTTACTACACTAATGTTTTATTCGATGAATATGAATTAACAAAAGAAAAAGTTAAGACAGTCGGAATTAAAACTAAAAAAGATGATTTCATTGTAAGTGTTGAAGCATTAAACGTAACTGATGATTTAATTACAATTACAGATAAAGGTGAATACAACATTGAACCAGTAGTGGACTTAGATGAACATACACCAAAACGTGTAGGACGTCGTATTGCTCCATTACATAAAAATAACTTAGCAATCGGAAGTGTTGGTAGTGAGAAGTATGCAACTATTATTACAGACGGTGCTAGTTACTTTAGAGTAAATGTAGGAAACTTAGAGTTAAATGGTAAATTTAATAAGTTATATGAAAATATGAAATCACATCCTCAAGATGCAATTTGTGTATTAGGAGATAGTAATGATAAGTATCACATTAACTTAGAATTAGAGGAACCAATTGAACTTGATTTAAATAAATTAACTGAACAAGAAATCGGTGATAAAATTAAAGTTATATCAAGAGGGTTAGAAATTATTGATATAACAAAACAGTTTGAAGTATAGGAGAATAAATGTATAAACTATATGCAGATCAAAAGGATGGAAGTAATATTGTCTATTACCAAAATGGGGTTACACCTCATTTATGGTTAATTGCAGCAGAAGGTAAGCGTAGTATTAGTAAAAGTCAGTTTTGTGATAACTTACTAGATATTGCAAGTGATATTAATGATGATTTATTTACTAATGAAGTTGCAAACTTAATTGCTATTTTAAAGATGGATACTTTATCTGAATTACAAATTAGTGGAGTTAGTGCGACTCATAGCAGTGAAGAGCTTAAAAACCTAGTTGACTCATTTGATTATGAAAAGATTTTTGGGGATCATGTAAATAAAGTAGAGTACTATGAAACAGCTGAGTCGAAAGAATACTTTAAAGAGTACCAAAAGACTTATAAAGCTCAGTACCGAAACGTGACTAATATCTTAGTTATGATAAACGTTGCAGTCTTTATCTTTAATCTGATTTTTGGCTATATTCCATTACAGTTTATTTGGGGTGGAAGTCTACTTAGTATTTGGACATGGATCTCAATCTTATTTGCTGGATTTACGCAACTATCGCTTTTACATATTTTCTTCAACATGTCATTCTTAATGAGCTTAGGACCAATTTTAGAACGCGTACTTGGTAAAACTAAATATTTAACAGTTTATTTTGTTAGTTTATTCATATCAGGTACATTTGTAGTCCTATTCTCAAATAGTCCAACTGCAGGAGCGAGTGGGGCCTTATATGGTTTATTCGCTTTCTTCATTTGTTTAACTTTAAAACACGAAACAAATCAACAACAAATTAGAAATGTATTATCTACTTTTGGAATTAATATCTTATTTACGTTATTAGCTCCAGGTATTTCAATTGCAGGACACTTAGGTGGAGCAGTAGCTGGTGTAATTATGTTTTTAATTTACAATCGAAAATAACATCTAATGCTAGGTATCTTACCTAGTATTTTTTAATTTAAGGAAATAATTAATACCTTATTTACACATTAATTTCTGGTGTTTTACTAGTTGATATAATTTTTTAAATTTACAGATGATAATAATTAATGCTATGCCTTAGACTTAGTTTTTATACAATTATGTTAAATGTGTCAATTATAGTTAATATAAAATATTCTTAAAAGATACAACATTGTTTTTATAAATTAAAACAAAATATGTTATTTAGGTTAATTAAAGCAGCTATATCCAGTGCCTATAATGTAAATTTAATAATCATATTATGCCAAATTGAAAGTTTTGTTTGGAAATTAATTTATAATTTGTATTTAAATGGAATATAAGATGATTTTTACCTGTAACTTAACATCTTATGTGTTAAAGTATTTGTGTAATGGTGCTGTTATGAATAAACTTCTATCGATAGATCAATAAATAATAAAGAGGGGTTATTATAAAAAAAATACTATTAGTATGTACACTCGCATTGGCTATTATGCCATCGATAGCTTTTTCTGCTGCTGAAGGTAGAAGTTACAATATGTGTTCGACTTCATCAAACTGTTATATATATTCGAATCATGGAATATATAATCGATTCACGACAATTGGCTCATATATTACGTCAACTTTAACACAGAAGGATAATTCTGCAGGAGGAAGTTCAACAGCTCAAGTAACGTATGGAGGTGGAGGACAAGAGTTGGGATCCACAATATCGTACTATACAGGTAATTTATCGTATAATGGTGATTCTATTTATACATATAATTATCAAGGCGAGCAAGGTGTAACATATGCAGCAACAGGAATATCGTCAGTATCTAGTTCTAATAAGTTTTTAGCAAATGTAAAATATGAGCAATTATGATAGAAATAAAAGTTTAAATTTTCTCTTTTAAATATAAGGAGAGGTTTAAACTTTTTAAATTTAATAATATCAATTTACAAGTGATTATTTAAAGGGGAGAAATGTTAAAAATAACATATGATGATATAATATTTGATAATCAAATTATTCTAAATAAAGCGGAAATTGAATTTGACAAAGGTATTACTACTTTAGTTGGTGAAAATGGTAGTGGGAAAACAACTATTTTAAATTTATTATATCTTGAGCAACTTGATTTTAATCCACAAATTACACTTGATGATACTTTGATTAGTGAGATGAATATAAGTGAATATCGTAATACATATATAGTTTATATTACGCAATCAAACATATTATTTAGTAATCAAAGTATCAGTCAAGCGATAGAATTAATAGTTGGTGAATACGACCGTGATTTATATGAAGAACTTTGTGATGTTCTTATGTTTAGAGAGGTAATAAAGCGAAATCCTAAGGTTGCAAAGTTAAGTGGTGGAGAGAAGCAAAAATTAAAAATCCTATGTGGACTTTTAAAAAATGTTAAGGTTGTTCTTTTTGATGAACCCTTTAATAACTTAGATAAGCAAACGATAGGAAATTTAAATAATTATTTAAAAACAGATGATAAATATTTCATTATTACAAGTCATATCGATTTACTTGAAGACTATACTCAATACAAAATTGAAAATAAAAAGATAACTTATACAAAAGTAGAAAATTATCATGAGACAATTAATACTAATCCACCTAAACAATTAAGTGGAGATGCTTTAAAAGGATTACGTAACGCGAATAAGAAAATTCGCATACCGCTATATATTGTAAATGTAGTTGTTGTAATTATATTAATGTTAGCAATTGCAAATACACTACATGTTTACCGTATTGCAACGATTGATCGTTCAAACTTTATTTTTGGAGATACTGCTACATTAATCAAAGCGCCAATTGAAAATGATTCTTTTTTGACTTTTGGTACTGAGAAATGGTTAGAAAAGATACCGACTTACTTTAGTGATGATGACATTGCAAGACTTGAATCGTTAAGTTATGTTGAATCAGTGATTCCTGTAAAAAGTGATGGTTATGGAATGAATGGTGTTGACTATAAAAATAAATATATATTAGATATTCCTGCGACTGAAGAGGTTGAATACAATTTTAGTAGTGCTTTATACCCAAAACAAGTTGCCGAAAATTTGCCTAGCCAATCCTATATTACAGGGTCTGGGTTTATTGAGTCATTCGTTACGGGAACATTTCCAAAAGATAATAGTAATGAAGTAATAGTGGACACATATGCTGCAGACTACATAATTGAAAATGTAGAATATGACAATTACAACCAGTTAGTTGGACAAACAGTTACGGTTCCCGTTTTTGAGCGTGATAATCCAAATAAAAAGTTTACAATAGATTTTGTGATTAGTGGTGTCTTTAAACCAATTGAATCAATTGATAACTCTATAGTTAATTCTACAATAGTTCCTGGATTTGATATTGAAAATAGGTTTGTGCAAAGTACTTACACACAATATCAAACAGTTGATGAAATTTATGGAAGAATACATGAAAAATAGAAGTTGCACAGTTGGATACTAACATTGTTACGCCGGAAGATGTCCCAACTCCAGCTTATGATAGTTTATATATTGAGACTAAAACACCTGAGGACGTTGAGAAATTAACAGCGGATATTTTAGAATATGATCAATTTATTGAAGTTGAAAATAATTATCTATACAATCAATCTGTTAATTTTAAATATTTAAATAAAGTAATAAGACGAAATATTGGATTGACAATTGCTTTATTAGGGTTATTTATTACTATTTTATGGTTATTATTGAAGTTGTATAAAAATGTTTATGCCCAGTAGTGAACAAGAAGTGATTAGTTCTGGAGGATCAGTATCAAGCGAGCAATCAACAGGCAGTGAAGTTGATAATATGGTTGACGAAAACAATAAAGATATGTTGGATCTAGATAATGCCACAATGGAGTCATTAACAGTCGATGAAGCAACTGGTGAAAGTTGCAATGAGTATATTCCAGAGCTAATCGAAACAGGTAGCGCTTCTTATACAATAAGTCCTGAAACTACAATTTTTGACTATTTTTGCTCACAAACGGTTGGTGGTGATGATTATAGTCAATTGGATTTATCTGGTTATGATGACCCGGCATTAATAGTTGGGTATTTTGAAAATACATCAATGAATAATGGAACTGAATATGTGGGGCTTTCGGAGATGAGTGATGATCTTTATTTAGCTTGCCATTTAGATACTATGCCTGTAACTTTAAAGACGGTTGATACTAAAGGGTGGTGGGACCAAATAAACTGTGATATATCGACATTAGATAGTCATGTCTACTTTCAACCTGAAAAAGTATTAGATCCAGCAACAAACCAATATGTGCTAACTGATTATGAAATGGAAAATGGAACTTATACAGAGTATAAGGAAGAGTTAGAGAAAATTCAAACATGGTATGGTGATAACGGGTACTTTAAAGTAGATGAGTTTTTAAACAACTTTCCGACAGAGGAAGATTTAAACCTGCAATATATTGATTATGATGTGGTCAAAAATTCGTTAGAAGCATTGCAGGCGGAAGTTAAAGAAAATTATCAAGTGTAAGTTAGAGGAGAAACATGTTATCTATAAGTAATTTACTATACGAAATAGAGGATAAGATCTTATTTGAGAATGCATCGCTTGAATTATCAAGTGGGCAATATCAGTTAGTAGGGAACAACGGAGTTGGAAAAACTTCTTTCCTAAATATTATAACTAATAATATTAAGTCACAAGCAGGTGATGTCCGTATATCAAAGAACTTCTTGTACTTATCACAAGAACCATTATTATTAAATAATGTTAGCGTAAAAAGCAATGTTGAATTCTTTAACAAACAATTTAAAGATATAATTTTAAAAGAGTTAGAATCTTTTGGTATTGATAAAAATAAAAAATAAAAACACTTTCGGGTGGACAAAAGCAACTAGTATATTTACTAATTAGTTTGAGTACTAACTATGAACTATATTTAATTGATGAACCGTTTAATAATTTAGATAAGGACAGAGTTGAATATATTAAAGCATTAATAATGAGTAAAAATAATGTTCTAATTATTGATCATTTAAATCTGTTTGATTTTAAACCAGTTTATATAGAAAAGAGGGGATTTAGTTGCGAGCACTAGTATTTATAGTTGAAAATATCAAGCGCTTGATAATTGTTATTTTACTAATGGGTTTTATTAACATTGTAATTAGTTATTTAATTACACAAAATTTTATTGACTATGTTGACTATCATTTACCAGACAATTTATTATTAACTTATTACTCCGATTTTGAAAAAGAACATGCTACTAGGGAAATTGCCGACTATAATATGTATCAAGCTGAAGATGTTACATCGAATGTCCGAGGACTAGATTTAAATAACATAGGGTTTATTAACGATAACTCAAGTTCGATGAAATCATATATTCAAAACAAACTAAACAATGGAACTACAGCAATCAAGCAAAATGTTGGATATATGTATGATAGTGAGCTTTTCAATGAATATAAAATAAACATTCCGCTAAATACATTAGATTTGGATCACGTTGTAATTGGACAATATCCAATTGATAGTCAAATTTTAATTAGTGAGGAATTTGCAACAGAGATTATTACTGGAAATGAAGAGATAAATGATTATCAAGATTTACTTATGTTCAACTATCAGGGTTATCAAATTTCAGGTATATATTCTTCAATGCATCAGACGTTTAGCGATGAAATAATTATGTATTCTGATGATACGGTAGAGGATCAAATAACTGTTGTGCTTGATTATGACAAAGAACTTCTAAAATTACTTGAGGAAAATGATTATAGCTATGTAATAAGTGAAGATTATAGTTCGTTTAATTACAAGTTTTTCATACAATGTCTTGTTGTTGTTACATCATTTATTTTTGTCTTTATACTAATGAGAAAAGAACTTCTTAATTTTAAATATATTTGTAAAAATAATAACGTTAGTATGAGTTTATTTATAATTAACATTTTAGTGCCGTTTTTGTTTATTGCGGCAATTATTTTGTTAGTTAATATATGACTGGGTTGGTGATTCGGGTGTTATGGTTGATGAACAAGAAGTAACAAGTGAAAATCCTCAAGGTTATATTGTAAGTCAAAGTGTTGAACCAGGTGAAATGGTTGGATTTGGAGATACAATAACCATTGAGGTTTCCAAAGGCCCAGGAGAGTTTGTTCCTAATTTAGTGGGTTATCCACTCGATCAAGCTGAAGAGTTTGCAACTGACAATAACTTAACTATTGATAGTGAAGAAGAGTATAGTAATAGTGATTCCAATTATGTAATAGATCAATCATTAATTAGTGGTACAGTTTTTTACCCTGAAGAGGATACAATGCATGTCACGATATCGCTTGGTATGCCCTTCGTTTCTGATATGACTGGAGGATCAGAAGGAGAATTTGCATTAATGATAAATGAATTTAATAAGGCAAGTGCAGGTCTTAGTTATACAGTTTCAAAAGTTGGGTTATCAGACGAAGACAAAGAAGCCGGTTTAAAAAGTGGTATGATAAAAAGTCAATCTATATCGAATGAATATACACCGATTGGTAGTAATATCGAACTTGTAGTGTATGAATGATTTAAAGTCTGTAACAAAAATTGAAAAAAGTTGCACAAGATGTAAAGTTTTGGTATAATATTTACGGTTAAATAAAAAAACTTTAGGAGGAACCACTATGCAAGAAAATATCATTATGGTATGTACAGAATGTAAAATGGAAAACTACATTACTAAGAAAAACAAAAGAAACCATCCAGATCGTATGGATTTAAAAAAATTCTGTCCAAAGTGTAACAAGTCTACAACTCACAGAGAGAAAAAGAAATAAGAATTTTCAAAAAGAGAAACATTAGGTTTCTTTTTTTTGTGTAAATAAGGGGAAATTATGGAACAAATCAAAACGAATTTAGATCAAGATTTTGTTGACTACGTTTCACACGGAGCGGAAGTTAAAGAAAATTTAGCAAATAAAAGTTTTACAAAGTTTGTTATGAGAGCAATGATGGCAGGGATGTTATTAACATTCATGTACATGACTTTCTATTCAGTCGAAGCATTATTTGAAGGTGTTGGAAATGAAACAACTAACTTAGCAAATGTAGGGATGTTCTACGGTGCTTGGATTTTCGCATTTGCCTTAATCTTCATCTACTATACTAAGAGTGAATTATTAACATCTAACATGATGGGTATGACTCTAGCAAAGCTAGAAAACAAAACGTCATGGGCTGGATTTACTAAAGTTCTTACATATACATATGTTGGGAATCTTTTAGGTGGATTATTTGTTGCTATTTTAATTGCAGGAAGTACAATTATTACTCCAGATATGCAAACTTTAATGGCGCATACAGCTGAAACAAAATTATCATATGTACAAGCAGGACCTAGTGGATATTTAGATCTATTAATCCGTGCTATTTGGTGTAACTTCTTTATTAACTTAGGAATGTTACCAATTTACATGGGGCTTGCTAAATCTGATTTCGGAAAAATCATTTCTATTTTTGGTGCGATTTTCGTATTCATGCGTTTAGGTTTTGAACACTCGGTTGCAAATACTGTGTTCTTCATATTAGTTGCAGTAACTGGTACAGCACACATGAGCTTAGCAACTGTTATTCCTAGTTTAGTTGTCGCTATTATCGGTAACTGGATTGGTGGAGGTATCTTAATCGGTGCTTCATACGTTTACTTAAACAGAGAAAAATAATAATTAAGATATGTAACTTTTGTTACATATTTTTTTATGCAAATTTTAGTTTATATTATTTATCTAATGTATAATACATTAAGAAATGAGGTGTTATGCGTAGATTTATTATTGCTACGAATAAAAGTGATTTACAATTAACTAATTGTAAAGTTATAGAGATGGATATAGCTGATTTAGCAGTTATGTTCAATCAGGATACATTAAATGTATTAAATGAAAATGAATATAAACAATTATTAACGTCAACTAACTTATATGGGGTTGAAGTTGAATTTGATAACTATTTAACTGGTTATCGTAAATTTTTGAAAGAAGTAAATGAGTTTGACTCAGATATTATTGCGATTTATGATGTTTCGATTCGTCGATATATCAATTATCATGAACTAAGTTACTTTGCAAACAATAAGTTGCTTCCAAGTAAACTATTTAATATTGAAATTGTTACAAATGATAATAGATGTACATATACTACGATTGGACTGCAATCAATTGGATTAAAGGAATTCGAGTTTAAAAGCAATATGTATTTAAATGAAGAAGATTTCCAAATCTTTAAAGGAGTAGTTACAAACTATATTATTGGTAAAGCTGCTAAGGTTAATATCAATAGTCAAAATGTTAACTACTCATTAATTGAAAATGATAATATGATGAGTTTTAACTATGTCAGACCTAGTCGTATTTATGAGTTTTACGTACGTGATGATATGTATTTAACAAAGATCAGATATGACTTAATTGAATATCACTGGGAAGTTTTTAAAAAATTATACAAGAACAATCCTGAGTTGGGGAACTATGTAATTAATAAGTCGCCAACTTATGACTTAGAAAACTTTGAAGTGAAACATGTTGAAGAATTTACGATTGTAACAGAAGATATTAATTACAATCAAGACAACTTATTTTATGCATATAAATATTTATAAGTGTTAGGCTTGTAGTAATTGAAAATGATGCTATAATAAGTTCATAACAAATATAGATTAAATTTTGGAGGAATATATGGAACACATTAAATTAAATTACGGATACGCTGACTTAGAGCCAGTTATTGACGCTTTAACGATGGAAATTCACCACGGGCGTCATCACGCAACTTACGTTGCAAACTATAACGGATTAGTAGAAGGAACTGAGTTTGAAGCGTTATCAATTGAAGAAGTATTAGGTAACTTAGATAAATTACCTGCTGACAAAAAACAAGCAATTATTAACAATGGTGGTGGAGCTTACAACCACAACGTATACTTTGAGCAATTTACTCCAGGTGGAAGTGAACTTGCTGACGGTGAATTAAAAGACAAAATCGTTACAACTTTTGGTAGTGTTGAAGAAATGTTATCAGCTTTAAAAACTGCAGGAGCTACTCGTTTCGGTAGTGGATGGTCTTGGTTAGTTGTTAAAGATGACGAGTTAAGTATTACTCAAACTTTAAACCAAGATACAGTATTAGACGAAGGGTATACACCATTAATCACCATTGATGTATGGGAACATGCTTACTACTTAAAACATCAAAACAAACGTCCAGCTTACTTAGACGATGTTGTAACTGTTTTAGACTGGAAAGTAATCGAAGATCGTTACACTAATAGATAATTTAAAGGAAAGGTCTAACCTTTCTTTTTTATATTTTAGAGTTATTTTCGTTAATGAAGGTAATACTATCTTTGATTGTTTGTGTATAATTACTATAACAAAAGTAAACCTGCCCTTGTTGTAGGTCTTTTTTTCGCCTTGCACGACCAGCGATTTGGACTAAAGCGGCTTTTGTGTAAAAACTATCATCGCTGTCGATAATTAATACATCAATATCATCAAATGTCATTCCGCGTTCAAGGATTGTTGTAGTTAATAAAATTCCGTTTGTTGATTGTTTCCAGTTATCTAAGATTGAATTTCTATTTGGATGAGAGGAGTAGATGAACTGATGATCAATTCGTTTATTAGTTAATTTATTAGAGAATAACTTTCCTTTAGATATTGTTGCGATAAAGATCAGTAATTTTCTTTTTCTATTGCGAATAATCAGACTAATAAATAAAGTTTGCTTTAAATAGTTTTTGTTATATAGTAGCTTAGGGACTGGTAATGGTTTGTTATGCCATCGTTTATAAATTGTGAATAACGGTAAGTTTGTTTGTAATAAGCGATTCGATGGTGTAGAAGTAAGGTAGAAGATTCCATTGTTTGAAGAGTGTTCAACACCATTATAAAATTTTGGGTTATTATCAAACGGAAAAGCATCAACTTCATCAATTATAATCAAATTAAAGTGATTAGTATACTTTAATAACTGGTTAGTAGTAAGTACTAAGATGCGAGCGTCTGTATTTACTTTTTGTTTACCTGTGTGAATTCCAACTTCATCTTGCCCGAACTCCTGATTTAGTCTTGTGTATATTTCGTTACATATATCGATTCTGGGGATGGCGAATGCAATTGGTTCTATTTGCTGTTTAGAAATTAGTGGGAAACACATCTCAGTCTTTCCGGCTCCACAAACGGCAACGATGATTGCACTAGACTTATTGTTGTAATTTGTAATTAGGAAACGACTTGCTGCAAATTGTAGTAATGTTAGTTTGTAGTTGTTCATTTTACCTCCTTAACTATAGGTATAACTTCTATAAGAAATACCCTTTTTTAAGCCCTCATATGGTATAATAATACTGATAGACCAAAGGAGATAACAATGGATGAAAAAAAACGTATTGAAGATATAAAAAGTGGACTTAAGAAAAGCGTATATGAAGAAGCTTCAAGAATTCAAGTTGAGCACAGTGATGAAACTGAATCAACTGAAAAATTATCAAACATTCTTGAAGGTTACGTAGATAAAATCGATACTATTGAAGCAGAAAACATGGAAGAACTTGAAGAGGAACTTCGTGTTCTGAAAAAGGAAAATGTTGAAGTTGGTTCAATGGGGGAACGTGATTTATTAGTTCAACAATATAATGACTACATTCATAATGACCTTGATCGTACGATTGCAGAAACAGTAGAGTATACATATAATTTAGATAACCATACAGATGATTTAAATGATATTTTAATTCGTCCAATGGCTGGTGAGAAAATTGGAGATGACATTGCAGTAGTTGAACCTGAGCAAACAGTTTCTGAAGTTCCTGAAATTTCACCTGATACTGATGAATTATTTGAAATTGAAGCAACAACGGATTTAGGTGTTTTTGAAGATATTGTTGAGTTAGAGTCTGATACATTAGATATTGAAGGAACTACTGTTGGTAGTGACATTGAAATCGGTGAGATTGAAACTCATGAAAAGCCTAAGAAGGAAAAGAAGGCTAAAGAGAAAAAAGAGAAGCCTAAAAAAGAAAAAAAGACTAAAGAGAAAAAAGTTAAAGAGCCAAAACCTAAAAAGGAAACAGAAGTTAAGAAAGATGTAAAAGAAAATACAGTTGATGCTGACTTTGAAGATGACAAAGGATTAGCTGCATTTGATTATGCATTAATCGTAATCTTAATTGTAATTTTCGGTATTCTTATTGGTTTAGTAGCAAAGATTAATGGAGTGTTTTAGATGATAATAGCATTAGATGGACCAGCTGGTAGTGGAAAAAGTACAATTGCAAAAGAACTTGCGAAAGACTTACAAGTTGAATACTTAGATACAGGAGCAATGTATCGTGCAATGACATTATTCTTATTAAGAAATAATGTTGAGCTTACTGATAGTGAAGCAGTTGCAAATGCAATTAAAGATGTAATTATAAATGTAGATGGAAAAGAAACATTTTTAAATAATGAAAATGTAAGTGAGCAAATTCGTTCGGAAGATATTAACCAAAATATTTCAGTTGTTGCTGCTAATGGAGCAGTACGTGATATTCTTGTTAAAAGTCAAAGATTAATTGGTCAAAGTAAAGATATGATTTTAGATGGGCGTGATATCGGAACAGTTGTATTCCCTAACGCTGATTATAAATTTTATATTGATGCATCAAGCGATGTGCGTGCAAAACGTCGTGTTAGTCAAAATAAACGTCTAGGTATTAACGAAAGTTTTGAAACGATTAAAGCAAGTATTGAAAATCGTGATGAAATGGATAGAAATAGAGAAATCGGCCCTCTAAAATGCGCGGATGATGCAATTGTAATTGATACTAGTAATATTAATTTAAAACAAACGATTGCAATCTTAAAGAAAGAGATGGGTAAATAATGAGTTTAACAGTTTCAATTATTGGTCGCCCTAATGTAGGGAAATCAACATTATTTAATCGTATCACTCAATCGAAACGTGCAATCGTTGAAGATTTTGCAGGGGTAACGAGAGATAGACTATATGAAAAGGTAGAATACCAAGATAAGTCATTTAGACTAATTGATACAGGTGGTATTACTTTAGAAAACGCTGACTTTAATAGTGATATTAAAATGCAAGCGGAAATTGCAATTGACGAAAGTCAAGTGATTCTATTTGTTGTAGATGGACGAAGTGCAATTACACAAGAAGATGAGTTAGTAGCTCAAATTTTACGTCGTAGTGGTAAAGATGTTGTTATTGTTTGTAACAAAGTTGATAACAGTGGAATTGCAAATAACATTTATGAATACTATGCATTAGGATTCGAAACAATTATTCCTGTTTCAGCAGAACACGGAAGTGGTGTTTATGATGTATTAGATTACATTTATCCATCAATTCCTGAAGAAGAGGAAGAAGAAGATAGCACAATTAACTTCTGTTTAATTGGACGTCCAAACGTTGGGAAATCATCATTATTCAATGCAATTATTGGTGATGAACGTAGTATTGTATCTGATATTGAAGGTACAACACGTGATGCAATCGATACTGAGTTTACATACGAAGGTGTTGATTATAAAATGATTGATACTGCTGGTATTCGTAAACGTGGTAAAGTTTATGAAAAAGTTGAAAAGTATTCAGTTTTAAGAGCTTTAAAAGCAATTGATAACAGTGATGTTGTATTATGGGTTGTTGATGCTGAACGTGGTATCGTTGAACAAGATAAACGTGTTTTAGGGCACGCTTTAGAAGATAGAAAACCTGTTATTGTTTTAGTAAACAAATGGGATACTATTAAAAAAGAAACAAATACACAAAAGTTATATGAGCAAGAAATGAAGGCTAAAATGCCATTCATCGCTGACTCGCACTTTATTTTCGTTTCTGCAGTTACTAAACGTGGTATTAAAAATATCTATCCAGCAATCAATGATATTTATTACAAATATACTAGAGAATTCTCAACTTCTCAAGTTAACAACGTGTTAAATGATGCAATTATGAGTAAGGTTCCACCTTCATATAAAGGTAAACCAATTCGTATTTACTACGCAACTCAAATTGCAACTAAACCACCTCGTTTCTTATTCTTTGTTAATAATAAAGAAATCCTTCACTTCTCATACAAACGTTATTTAGAGAACTACTTTAAACATGCGTTTGGACTTGAAGGGATTAAACTGAAATTCCAATTTAAGAACCGTGATGAAAAAGATGAAATGTAATTTTACATTTCATTTTTCAAATATTTAAAGGAGGCAGAAGTGAAAACTATAGTTATTGTTGAAGGTAAATCAGACACTAGACGTTTAAAAGAAATATTTCCAGATATTATTACATTTCAAACGTCGGGGATGGGCTTAGATGATCAAAAAATAGCTGAATTAAAGCGTTTGGAAGCTGATGGTGTTGAACTGATTTGCTTTACAGATCCTGATTATCCAGGTGAAAAAATACGTCAAACATTAAGCTCACATTTGCCAACACTTAAGCATGCCTATGTTTCTCGCGATAAATCTCGCGCTGCAAATGGTAAAATAGGTATAGAAAGTGCAGAGACTGAAGAGATTATAAAAGCTTTAGAAGGTGCTTTCGAAAATAGTCAGCCAGTAGATATCTATGATCACAATTTTATGATTGAATTTGGACTTACAGGAAACAAGCAAAAGCGCGAATTATTCTGTGATAAAATCGGAATTGCTTTTGGAAATAATAAAAAGGTTATTAAACAACTTAACAGTTTTGGAATAAATCCAAAGTTAGTTATGAAAGTATTAGGAGAATTAGATGAGAGCTAAGGCTAACAAACAAGAAATCGCAGCGAGTAAAGTGCGTTTAAAAAAGAGTTTAGGACAAAACTTCTTAACTGAAAAAAACATTGTAGAGAAAATTGTTAGAACTGCAGATGTTGATAAAGATACAAATGTTATTGAAATTGGACCTGGAATTGGTGCCCTTACTGAACTATTAATTGATCAGAGTAAGTTCACTACAGCAGTAGAGATTGATGATGAGTTAATTCCAGTATTAACTGAAAGTTTTGGTTCATATGAGAATTTTGAACTTAAGCATATTGACTTTTTAAAAACTGATGCAAGTCAATTTGAAACTCATGGAGCAAGTACAACTAAAGTAGTTGCTAACTTACCATATTACATCACAACAGCGATTATTACTAAGATCTTAAATGAAATGGACTATGTAGATGAAATTTACATTATGGTTCAAAAGGAAGTTGCTGAACGTATCAGTGCAAGTCCTAAATCTAAACAGTATGGATCATTATCAGTGTATTGTCAATTGCTTTGTGAAGTTAATTATGAATTTACGGTTAAACGTACTGTATTCATGCCGCCACCGAATGTTGATAGTGCAATTATTTCACTTAAGAGAAAAGATTTAGATATTGATATTAAAACAATTGAAAAATTTGTTCAAAATGCATTTAAACAAAAACGTAAGACGTTAGTTAACAATCTTAACAAAGCGTATGGAGTTGATAAACCGACGATTACAGCATTCTTAGAAGGACTTGGGTATAAGCCTAGTGTTAGAGCCGAAGAAATAAGTCCCGAAGAGTATATCAACATGCAGTCAAAATTTAAAGAGGAAGTTATTAATGGATAGAATTCTTATTATAGTTCCTGCTTATAATGAGCAGGATGTTATTGAATCAACAGTTACCAAATTAAAATCTTTTTGTGCTAGTTCAACACAATTTGATTACTTAGTAATTGATGATGGCTCAACTGATGAAACAAAGAGTATTTTAAAGCGCTTAGATGCTAACTATTTATCACATCCAATCAATTTAGGGATTGGTGAGCCGTTTAAAACAGGAATAAAATATGGTTTAGATCATAATTATAATCGTTTTATAAATTTTGATGCTGATGGGCAGCACCGTCTTGATAACTTAGGAAAGTTACTAACACTTGAAGATGCTGACTATGTAGTTGGAAGTCGCTTTCTAGAGAATAAAAAACCAAAATCAGCGCGTATGTTAGGAAGTCGTATTTTAACAAGAGCAATTAAATTTAAAACAGGTGTATATATAGCCGATCCAACGAGTGGATTATTATTAATTAATAACCGTCAGTTTGCTAAGTTTTATTTAAGTTTAGCATCAAATAAGCCTGAACCATCACTATACCCGAAAATTGTCAACCAATTCAAAGTGCGTGAAATACAAGTAGAAATGAATGATCGTGAAGGTGGAGATAGCTACTTTAATATGTATAGCTCGATTCACTTTATGTTAGAACAACTATTCATGATTATTTTGAAAGGATAAGATGGATATATTAACTTTTGGTATTGTGATATTTTCTTTAATATTTTTAACAATACAAATTAAAAAGCAAAAAGTTTCACTACGTACATTAGTGTGGCCATATATGATGTTAATTGCTATGTTCGTCATCATGTATCCGCCGTTATTAAGGTTACTTACTACAGTCTTAGGGTTCCAAAATACAGAAAACTTAATCTTCTTTATTGTTTGTGGATATTTATTTGTTATTACAATTGTTCATGAAATTAGAATAGCTAAATTAAATGATAAAGTTAATAATTTATCACGTCAAGTAGCTATTAATAGTGAGGAGACAAATGATAATAATAGCGACAATTAATATATTTTTATGTTTTTTCTTATCTAAAGTTATAAATCCGTATAATCAATACTTTAGAGTATATGCAACAATATCTATTTTTGGATTCGCCGGAGTATATGTCATCAGCTCGATTATTAATCCGAACATTATGTTAATCGTAGCGATGATTTTCTTAAGTTTATATATTTTAGGACGAAGAGAGTACATGGATTTATTTTTAAATGATGTAGTATTAAGTGCAAAAGGAACAAAAGATATTGATGCTTTATATATTGCTGATACCCAATTCGATATTCCGGGTTCAATCTTTGATGAAGCATTTGACAATGTTATTGCAATGGTAAATGATAATCCTGCCGATTTATTATTACTAGGTGGTGACTTTTTAAACCAAAAAGAGAATATCGATTTAGTGGTTAATAAATTTAAGGCAATAGATCAATCTAAATTTAAGTATGGAGTTTATGCAGTTATGGGTAACCATGATTACGTAAACTATGAAAACTTAGTTATTGAATTTGAATCAATTGGTATCAAATGTTTAGAGAATGATTATATTAACATTGAAGAATTAGATCTTACATTAGTAGGTGTAGTTGATAGTTGGAAAAATGAGCCAGAATACACTATTTTAAACCGTGTTGAAGATAGACTGGGTACAACTGTTGTTTTAGCGCACCAACCAGATGAGGTCGACCATATGGAAGGTGATTTTGATGTTATGTTATCAGGACACTATCATGCTGGTCAAATGAATTTTGTGTTTGGTATTCAGTTAAATGCATTAGTAGCAAAATATATTTATGGTTTATACCATGTAGGTGAGAATCGATTATTTGTAACAAGTGGTGTAGGTGGTAGTATTGGACGTTTCAAATACGCTCCATATTTACGTTATCTAGCAAGACCAGAAGTTGCTTTAATCAAATTGAGAGGAAAAGATGAAACAAGTAGATAAACTATTTGAAGATATTGGAATAACGGTTGATGCTAATCAACCGTTATTTATTAGAAATGTTGATGTTGATTTATATGCTGGTAGTTGGATTGTCAACTTAGCAGGTGATCGCCTTATAACATCAGATTACTTTATGGAAATCGATAAGAAGTTTAATGATTACTTTAAAGAAAAAGTGAAATCTGTAATTATTACTTTAACTTTAAAAGATAATAACTTTAATAATATTGATAACGATAAGATATTACACTATATTAATTATTTTAGAAAAAAGAACGGTCGTATTGACAGTTCTCTTTCTGCTATTCGTTACAATGTAAGCGACGAAGGTATTAACTTTGAAATTATGAATAGTTTCGAACAAAACTTATTAAACAGTTGTTTACCTTTATTAAAAAAAGAGTTTGGACGTATTGGTATTCGAGAAGTCAACTTTAATACTATAAAAACAAATGAAGATGTTGCTAAAGCCAAAATGGAAGAGATTTTTGCAAAACGTGAAAAAGAACTTGAGCGTCCTGTAGTAGCTCCGAAAGCTAAGTCTAAAATGGCATGGGGAGATGATATTTCTTCTCGTAAGTCATTACCACTTAGAGAAGTTGTTGATCCACATAATATGATTAATAATGCCGTATTTGAAGGGGTTATATTTGATCTTGAGTTACGTGAATTCCCGAAAACAGCACTACTTACAATGATGGTAGCGGATGAAGATGGTACAACGATGACTTGTAAATCATTCACAGGATTTATGGGTAAACCACCAACACTTCAACATTTACAACAACTGAAAAAAGGAATGGTTGTTAAGATTTCTGGTAAACGTACTTATGATAAGTTCGTTCGTGATGAAGTTATTGAGATGAACAGTGTTATGATTTTAGAAAACTCTAAGCCATTTACAACACGTTCTGATAATAGTGAAATTAAGCGTACAGAATTACACGTTCACTCTAAAATGAGTAAGAATAATGGTATTTCTAGTATGGATGAGTATGGGCGCCTTGCAAAACACTTTGGACATGATGCAATTGCTGTTAGTGATCACCATGGGGTACAAGCCTTCGTTGAAGCAGAAAGTATTGCGAAGAAGTATGGACTTAAAATTGTATATGGTGTAGAAACTACAATCGTTGATGATCCAATTTTATGTTTTAATCCAACTGATGCTTTACTTAAAGACCAAGTATATACTGTATTCGATACGGAGACAACTGGTTTAAGTGCAAATATGAATAAATTAATTGAGATTGGTGCTACTAAGCTTAAAGACGGAATGGTAATTGATAGTTATCAAACGTTTATTAAAATTGATGAGCCAGTTAGTGACTTCACTACTAGTTTAACTGGAATTACTGATGATGATTTAGCAACAGGTCAAGACCTTAAAGATGCACTTTTAGAGTTTAAAAAGTTCTGTGATGGAACTGTTTTAGTTGCTCATAATGCGAAATTTGATATGCAGTTTATGAATTCAAATTATAAACGTGAATTAAACTATATGATTGATAATCCAGTTATTGATACTCTAGAACTTTCAAGGTTCTTAAACAAAGATCGTACATATCATACGCTTAAAATTTTAAGTAAACACTATGGGGTTGCTTTAGATAGTAAGAATCACCACCGTGCAGATTATGATGCAGAGAAAACAGCTGAGATGTTTGATAAGATGTTAATCGAGGTTGAAAACTTAGGAATTGAAACACTAGCAGGCTTAAATGAAGCTAATGATGTTAATAAAACGCGTGGTAACCATGCTCTTATTTACGTTAAGACACAAGAAGCGTTACGTGATATGTATGAGTTAGTAAGTTTATCAAATGTACGTGATTACCATATGGAACCACGTATGTTAAAGTCTGATATTAACCGCTTACGTGAAAATTTAATTGTTGTAAGTAGTGGTTGTCAAAATGGTGAAATTATTGACGCGTACTTAAATTTAACTGATGATGAATTTAAACGTAAGTTTGATTTCTATGACTTTATTGAAATTATGCCTCCGAGTCAGTATGCAGAACTTATTGATAATGATACTTTTAAAGACTTTAAAGATGTTGAGATAATGCATAAAAAAATTATCGAAATTGCAAATAGCAAAGGTATTAAAGTTGTAGCAAGTGGTAATGCCCACTTTACAGAGCCGGAACTATATACTTCAAAAGAAATTATCATGGCCAAAGACTTTAAAGCAACAAAAACGAAAAAGAACAAAGAAGGTATTGAAGAGTTTGTTGATAAAATTAAATTCAAAAAACTTGTTGCTAGTAAAAAAGCAAAATACCAAGGACAGTTTTTTAAATCAACAGAGGAGATGCTTGAAGAGTTTAGCTATTTAGATGAGGAAACTCGAAACGAAGTAGTTATTACAAATACGAATATCATCAAAGATATGGTTGACGTTTTAAAGATTATCCCAGATGATTTATTTACTCCAGAAATTGAAGGGGTAGACGATAAATTAGTAAACATGGTAAATGACTATGCTCATAACCGTTATGGTGAGAATTTACCGCAAATTATCGTTGATCGTTTAGAAAAAGAAGTAAATAGTATTACCAAATATGGATTTAGTGTTATTTACTATATTTCTCATAAACTGGTAAAACACTCATTAGATAATGGATATTTAGTAGGATCACGTGGTTCAGTAGGATCAAGTTTAGTTGCAACGTTCATGGACATTACCGAAGTAAATCCACTTCCTCCTCACTATGTTTGTCCAAAGTGTAAAGAGAGTGAATGGATAATGGATGGTAGTTATGGTAGTGGGTATGACTTACCACCAAAAGATTGTCCAACTTGTAATGTTGATATGATTCGTGATGGACAGGATATTCCTTTCGAAACGTTCTTAGGATTCGAAGGGGATAAGGTTCCCGATATCGATTTAAACTTCTCTGGAGAGTTCCAAGGTCAAGCCTTTGAATTTGTTAGAAGTAGAGAGCGTTTAAATGATCCGGAGTTATTTGACTACGCTCATGCGTTTAGAGCAGGTACAATTGGTACGATTGCGGAAAAGACAGCATTTGCTTATGTTCGAAACTACTTTGAATTATTAGACAAGCCAACACGTAAGAGTGATATCTTATATGTTAGTAAAAACTTAGATGGAGTCAAGCGTACAACTGGACAACACCCGGGAGGAATCATCGTAGTTCCGACACACCGTGAGATTTATGAGTTTACGCCGATTGCCTATCCAGCTGAAGATATGAAGCAACCATGGCAAACGACGCACTTCGACTTCCACGCGATTCACGATAACTTATTAAAATTAGATATTCTGGGTCACGATGATCCGACAATGTTAAAAAGATTATATGACTTAACAGGAATCGATCCTAAATATGTTAATATTACAGATCCAAAAGTAATTGAATTATTCTCAGGAACGGGATCAATTGGCGTCGAACCGGATGCGATTATGAGTGATTTAGGAACGCAAGGGGTACCTGAGTTTGGTACTGGATTCGTTATGGAAATGCTTAAAGATACAAAACCAAGTACGTTTAGTGAACTTGTTCAAATTTCTGGATTATCACACGGTACTGATGTATGGTTAGGTAACGCTAAGGATTTAATTGATGAAGGAACTTGTGTTCTTAAGGAAGTAATCGGTTGTCGTGATGACATCATGGTATACTTAATGTATCAAGGGGTAGAACCATCAAGTGCCTTTACAATTATGGAGAAAGTACGTAAAGGTAAAGGGGTAAGTGATGCGGAAATTGCAATCATGAAGAAAGAGGGAGTACCAGATTGGTATATTGAATCTTGTCAAAAGATTAAATATATGTTCCCGAAAGCCCATGCCGCAGCCTATGTATTAATGGCATTACGTATTGCTTATTATAAGGTTTATCATCCGCTTGAGTACTATGCAGCATATTTTTCATCAAGGGTTAATGACTTTGATGCACCGAGTATGATTCGTGGTAGTGAAAGTTTGAAAAATAAAATTGAAATGATTAATAATTTTGATGATGAGATGAGTGATGTTAAGCGTAAAAGTATTTTAAACTCACTTAAAATGTCATTAGAAATGGTAGAACGTGGATTTACATTCGATACATTTAATATTGAAAAATCTGAAGCGTTTAACTTCGTTGTAAATGATGATAAGACTGGTTTAGTTATGCCATTCTCAACAATTGACGGACTTGGAGAAAAGGAAGCGATTAGGATTGTTGAGGAGCGTGAGGAAGGTCCATTTATGACTAAGGAAGATTTCAAGAAACGTACAAAAGTTAAAAAGAAATGTTTTGAACAACTTGAAGTATTTAATGTATTTGAAGGTTTAGAAGAAGATAATCAAGTTAGTTTATTTTAGGAGTAAACATGGAAGAAAATAAAGAAGATATTAAATTTGAAGATGCAAAGGAATTTAAAACAAATTTTAAGCGCCCAAATGTAAAAGTTCCGCTTAAATATAAAGTTTTAGCAATTATTCCATTAATTGTATTAATTGTTTTAGGGTTAATTGTTTATATGCCAATTTTTAATCCAATTTATAAAGAGAGTATTTGGCTATTTTTAATTATCATTACTGTTATTTATTTTGTAGTAGCAGCTGAAAAAGTAAAAGGGCATTATATAATTGCACTTTACGGACTTGTATTTGTGATGTTATTTATAAGTTCAACTCCAATCTTATGGAGTTCTAAATACTATAATTTATTAGGAGATGTTACAGAGGAAACTTATGCGACTAATCCGCCAGCAATTGATGATAGTAAGATTCCAGTTGTTGATCAGGCTTTAGCTGAAACATTAGGTGATAAGATGCTTGGGGATCAATTAGGACTAGGTTCACAATATACAGTAGGAGAATATTACTTCATTACAACAGCAGATGATTTAGCTTGGGTTGCGCCATTAGAACCATTAAGTTTCTTTAAATGGTTCCAAAACCGTGACGGAGCGCCAGGGTATGTATATGTGTCTGCGACAAATCCAAGTGATGTTCGTTTAGTAACGGAATTAAATGGTCAAGAATTAAAACTTAAGTATACAAACGATTCATACTGGTTTAAAAATATTAAACGTCATGTGTATTTAAATGGAAATATGACAACTGGACTTACTGATTTTTCATTTGAAATTGATGATGAAGGGAATCCGTATTGGGTTGTAACAACGTATGCACCAGCATTTAATGTTTTTGCAGGGCGTCAAGCGACTGGTGTTATTACAGTTGATGCTCAAACTGGAGAAACAATTAAATATGGTATTGATGATGATATGCCTAAGTGGATCGAACGTGTATGGCCAACTAAATTTATTATGGAACAAATTGAATACTATGGATATTATAAAAATGGATGGTTAAACAGTATCATTACCCAAAAAGAAATGGTAACACCGACATCAGGATTCTCATATGTATTTATTGATGGGGAGCCATACTTATACACTGGTCTTACTTCAGTCCAATCAGATCAAAGTACTGTAGGGATGATGATTGTATCGCTTCGTGATAAAGAAAGTTACTTCTATAAATTAACGGGAGCAACTGAAAATGCAGCGATGAAAAGTGCCGAGGGTCAAGTGCAACAATATAAGTATTCTGCAACATTCCCAATTCTTTTAAATGTATATGGAGAACCTACATACTTTATGACGCTTAAAGATGCAGAAGGGCTAGTTAAGCAATACGCATATGTTTCAGTTGAAAACTATGATGTTGTCGGAATTGGAGATACAGTCTCAAGTGCTAGACAAGATTTCTATACAAGTCTAAAAGATACAGGGAAATTAGTTAAGGAAGATACAACTAATATTGAGGAGCAAACAGCGGAAATTGAGCGAATTAATATTATTGATGGTATCGCATATATTAAGTTCAAAGGTGACGAGAGCTTCTATATGTGCGAGACAGATATTACTAATGAATTGTATTTAACACAGCCAGGTGATGAGGTTAAATTCAAGGTCTCAAACACAGCTGGAGATACAATCCAAATCTTAGAATTTGAAAACAAAACTATTTAATAAAATAAGAAAATATTAATATGCTGACTAATTAAATTTAGTTGGCATATTTCTTTTGAAAAAATTGTTGTTACGTGCTATAATAAATTATGAGTATAAAATGATACAGGAGGCTACATGAGAGCTAGAGATTTTGCATTAGGAGCATTAATTGGAGGGGTGGCAACTGGAGTTGCAGTTGCTTTAACTACACCTAAAAACGGAGCTGACTTACGTTCTGATATTAAAAAAGAAGCTGAAACATTATATGAAGAAGGACGTAATAAATTTGACGAAACTTACGAAGCGGCAAGTGAGAAAGCTTCAGAAACTAAAGTTAACTTAGATGAAGCGTTAAGTACAATTAACTCAAGAGTTGCTGAATTAAAAGAAGAAGCTAAAGCAGCTGTTGAAGAATTTAAAGCTAAAGCTGAAAAAGTAACGCCTGAAACTGCTGGTGAGTTTGAAACTAACATTGAAGCAGTAAAAGAAGAAGTTGTAGCTGAATTAGAAGAATTAAACGAAGCATTAAACGCTGCTGAGTAATAAATATTCTAGAAAATGATCTTATCTTAAAAGATCGTTTTCTCTTTTTTAAATATAGGAGGAAAACATGGATAGTGGAACTATTGAAATTAAAGTACATAACAATACAGGGCTTTCAACACGTGAAATATTACAACAAGTTGTTGATGCTATGGAGGAGAAAGGTTATAACGCCAAAGAACAAATTTCTGGTTATATAATCTCAGGAGACCCTTCTTACATTCCAAGAAACGGAAATGCTAGAAATATCATTAGACAAATTCCTAGAGAAGAAATTCTTTCTGAATTAATTGAGAGTTTCCTTAAATAATGAGGGCATTAGGAATCGACTATGGGGAGAAACGTGTTGGAATTGCTTTAAGTGATCCAATGCAAATTTTAGCATCCCCACGTGAAATCATTAAGCATGATGATAATGATCAAGTGGTAATTGAAGAATTACTTAAAATTATAAAAAAGGAATCGGTAAGCAAAATTATTGTTGGCTTACCTCTCAATATGAATGGTAGTGTTGGCTTCCAAGCGGAGCGAGTATATCAATTTGTTGACAGCTTGAAGGAACATGTAAGCATACCAATTGTTTTTGAAGATGAACGCGAGTCTTCAAAAAAAGTAAAAGAAGCGATGAAATTAGTAAAATCTAAAGATGAACGTATTGATGATCGTGCAGCCGCAATTATCTTACAAAATTACTTAGATTATAATTAGGAGTAGAATGACAAACGAAGATAAGTACATCACATTAGTTGGTGAAGATGATACAGAAGTATTAGCAGAAGTAGTATTTACATTTGAAAACGATGGAGAAAACTATGTTCTTTTAACATTAACAACTGAATTTGATGAAGTTGAAGATTTAGAAGATGAGTACAATGTTTTAGCATATAAATACGAGGAATTAGAAGATGGTTCAATTGGTAACTTAATTGAAATTTCTGAAACAGCTGATGAAGAGTGGGCTTTAGTAGAAGAAATGTTAGCAACTTTTGAAGAAACTAACTTTGAAATGGAGAACTAATAGCTAATGCAAAATAAACAGTTTTATGAGTATTACAATAACTATATTGAGTCTCTACAAACAGAGCCTACACTTGAAGCTGCTTTGAAGTATAGTTTTGATAGCAATGGAAAATTATTTAGACCAATGTTATTTTGGACTATGCTAAAGGACTTAGGAATTAATGATCAATATTATAATGTTGCATTAGCAATTGAAATGATTCATACTTATTCGTTAGTTCATGATGATTTACCAGCAATGGATGATGATGACTACCGACGTGGTAAGTTAACTTGTCATAAAGTATATGGTGAAGATATTGCAATTTTAGCAGGAGATGGATTACTTACACAAGCATTTGATCTTATTGCAAAATTGGATGCACCAGCTAACATTATTGTTGAATTGATTAAAGCAACAACGGAAGCTGCTGGAATTAGTGGAATGATTGGTGGTCAAGTTATGGATGTGAAAAATGAAAATGATCCAAATTTAGGATTAGAAACATTAAAAATTATTCATGACAAAAAAACAGCGATGATGTTGGAGCTACCAATCAAATGTGCACAAATTATTTGTGAAACAATTGATTCAGACTGTTTACAAGCAGCACGTAATCTTGGACTGTTCTATCAAATTCAAGATGATTATTTAGATACATACGGTGATTCAACTAAAATGGGGAAAGCAACGTGTGCAGATGAAGATAAAGTAACATATACTAAACTGTTCGGAAAAGAAGCGTTAGAACAGTATATACAAATACTAGGAGATGAGATTATGGATGGTTTTAGAGATTATCCTAATACTCAAAGGTTAATAAAAACAATAGTGCAAAGAGAGGGTTAATGAAGGTAAATGTTGAATGTCAATCTTTAAATATAAATCCAGCTCTTACACTTGCTGAAAATGGATTAATATCGTTATTATCAATGCATAATAACAAAGGTGTTAATTCATTTGATTCTGTGTTTGGAGCAAATGACCCGCATCAAATTGCAGAAGTTTTAAAACAATTAGTTAAAAAAAATGTATTTAACATAAAGGAAACCAATGAACATGATTCATTGGTTATCAATATTATTAATGGCGATACTAAATCTACGTCAAAATTAGTTAACATTAGTAAAAATAAACAAATACAATTATGTTTCCAATTAAATGATACAAAACTAAAGTCAATTACTGAACGCAGTTCTGATAAGAAATCATTTAAACATAACTTAATTACAGTTTGTTTTGATAATTATACTTATCGAAAGCTGCCGATCACTGAAGTTAACAGTGAACAGGATTTTCTTGATTTAATGTATGCAATCACACCATTTGAAACAATTGTGATGCATGATAAGCGTTTAACAAGAAAAGATTTCGATCAAGTATTTGATATGATAAATACTTATGATTTTGACTTAGCACTTTTTAACTTTGCAATTGATTATGCGATTAGTACGAGCACTTACTATAATTTAAGTTATGAATTTGTTGAAATATTATTGAATAATTTAAAGAAACATAATATTACAGATGTTAAGGCAGCAATCGAATTAATTAAATTACAAAAAGAGGCGAGTAGTAAAAAAGGAAGCCGCTATGTTGCACCAGTTTATGATGCACCAGAAGAGACAAACCAAGTTCAATCTATTATAGATGTTAAAAACTTATTTACGGAGGATAGTGACTTTGAGTAATAATCGAGACAAACTTGTTGATAGCATTGACATCGTTGATGAAATTAGTAGTGTAATTGATCTGGAAGCCAAAGGACGAAATTATGTAGGATTATGTCCTTTCCACTCAGATAACAATCCCTCATTTACAGTAAGTAGTGAGAAGAAGATATATAAATGTTTCGTTTGTGGAGAAGGTGGAGATGTTGTTAAATTCTATCGAATGTACAATCACATTTCTAACCAAGCCGCAATTGAAGCATTAGCTGATAAGTATAAAATTAGAATTAGTAAAGAACGTCAAGAAGTTCCGGTTTCACCTGAACATGCACTCCTTACGGATATAAATAAATTCTATGTAACAGCTCTTCATTCAACTGAGAGTGGAGCTAAAGCCTTAAAATACTTAGAAGACAGAGGCTTTGATATGGAAACTATAAACCATTTTCATATCGGATTAGGTTACGAACAAGGTGATAAACTTTATCAGTACCTAGAAAAGAAAATTGCAACAGAAGGTAAATACAATGTTTCACATATTAATGCAATAAATCATTTTACAAACAAACGTGATTTATTCACATCAAGAGTGACAATCCCAATTAAAAGTAGAACACAAATTTGTGGTTTTGGTGGTCGTGCTCTTGATAACAATAATATTAAGTATTTAAATTCAAAAGATAGTAAAGTCTTTCAGAAGAAACAAATATTATTTAACTTTGATGAAGCCTTGAGATTATCACCTGATCGTTCTTTAATTGTTGTTGAAGGTTTCTTTGATGCGATTAAAGCTTATCAGTTTAATGTTAAAAATGCAGTAGCCTTAATGGGGACGTCTTTTACGGCTAATCATATTAAACAAATGAAACAAAATAAAATTGATACCGTTTTTCTTGGACTTGATTCAGATAAAGCCGGTATTGATGCCGCCCTTAAAATTGGAGAATTACTTTTAAAGAACGGCTTAAAGGTTAAAGTTATTTCGTATCCAGATGTTAAGGATCTAGATGAATATTTCTTAACACATACACATGATGATTTTAATAATTTAAAAAAGAACAGTGTTAATTTCAAAGTTTTTCAAACTGAACAGGTTTTAGAAACGGTTAGTTTATTATCACTTGATGAAAAAGATCAAGCAATTAATAAATTACTAACAAATCTACAAGTCGAGAACGACTTAGTAATAGAGCAAGTTTTATCAAAGATTGAAAACTCATTTGAGGTTTCAAGACAATATTTACAAGATAAAATGAGTTCATTACATGTTGAAACAGCAGATGTAAGTTATAATCAACAACCAGTAGATTACAATTATGAAATTCCAGAAATGCAAAATGATTTTAATGATGGTTATGAACAATATGCGCAAAGCTATTCGAGTTACGAGCAACCACAGCAAAGTTATCCACAGTCTGGACAACAAAGCGTAGCAAAACCACTTGTTAATAACAGTAATATAAGCTTTATGAGTGCTCAACAACTTGTTATATATCGTGCAATGACAAGTAAAGCAGCATACATTGAGCTTAAGAAATTCAAAAATCAACTTAATAAAGATTTAGGAATATATGAAAAGTTATTTACAGAACTTGATAATTACTATCAAAAGTATTCAAAGTTTGACTACGTAACTTTTACAAATGATAATCCGATGTACGCTTTATTAATTAATGATTTATATGAAAAGGAAATTACCGAAAATAATATTACAAATCAACAGTTGCTTGAGAAAATAAAAAATAAAGCGACATGGGGTATTTTTGGAAGATAGGGGAAGATATGTATAGTAAACAAAACATAAAAGAATTACGAAAAATTGCCAAAGAACGAGGGATGAAAAATATTAACTCGTACCGTAAAGACGATTTAGTAGCTGAGTTAAATAATATGGATGAAAAAGAAAAACCAGTAGTAACACAGTCTCGTGATTATAAATCAATGAAGATTGTCGACTTAAAGGACATTGCGCGTGAAAAAGGGTTAACAGGATTCTCAAAATATAACAAAGATCAATTAATCGCATTAATTCAGAACAACGACCGCGAAACTTTAGGTGTAGATGCTGATGTTGTTGAAGAAAAAACTGAAACTGAAGTTGATTTCAATGAAGCTGATATCGATGATGAAGAAGAACTTGCTGACGATGAAATTGAAAAAGAAGTAAGTTATATTTCAAGAAACGATGAAGCAAAAGTAGATAGAATTGTTGCAACATTAACTGAGATTGGTAAGAAGAACAAAAACTTCGTTCAAGATATTACTGTTGAAGCAGAATTATCAAGTGAATTCGGTATCGATTACGATAAATCATTATTCTTATTAGTTGAAAACAACTTATTAAAGAAAAGTGTAGAAATTGATTATACTTCAGATGAGTTTGCTGATGAAATTCAAAAGGTAAGAATGCAAGATACAGAACTTGCAATTGAATACAGCCTAGATAACATTACTTTAGGTGTTGGAAAGAAACAACATAATGACTTAGTACGTCAATATTTATCTTCAATTAATGACTATCCTTTATTAACTAAAGAAAAAGAATTAGAATACGGACGTATTATTCTTGAAACTAAGGAACTTGGAACAAGCGCAACTAAGCAACAATTACGCGAATCTCAATATGCACGCGAACAATTACAGTTATCAAATAAACGTTTAGTTGTGTCTGTTGCTAAAAAATATGTGAATCGTGGTCTAGATTTAATCGATTTAATTCACGAAGGAACAATCGGATTAATTAGAGCAATTGATAAGTATGACTATACAACAGGTTTTAAATTCTCGACATATGCTACTTGGTGGGTACGTCAAGGGATTACTAGAGCAATTGCGGATAAGTCACGTGTAATCCGTGTTCCAGTACACATGGTTGAAACAATTAATAAAGTCACAAAGGTACAAAGAGAGCTAGTACAAAAGTTAGGACAAGAACCAACATATGAACAAATTGGTCTTGCAACAACTCCACAAATGTCTCCAAGTCAAATTGAAGAAATCTTTAAAATTGCAAGAGACCCAATTAGTTTAGAAATGCCTGTAGGTGATGATAATTCAAGCTTAGAAGCATTTATTGAAGATGATAAAAACCAACGTCAAGAAGAGTATAGTGAAGAAAATGAACTTCGTAATAAAATTCTTGAAATTATTGATGAAATTCCTGATCGTGAAGGGGAAGTTATCAAGTATCGTTATGGTTTATATACATTAGATACTCAAAACTTAGAGCAACAAGTAATTGAACTTGCAAAAATCGTTCACGGTGTTGAGAATGAAACAATTATTGTTCCTGAAATTGAAGAGTACATTATTCGTTTAGAGCACGTATCTGAACGTCATAAAGTTAAATATCAAAAACGTATTAAACAAAATTCAGAGAAATATATTAATAAATACAACCAATATCTAAACCTAGTAGCAAACGGTGATCCAAAAGCGGAAGATCGTGTTGAAAAGTTAACAAAACAAAAAGAAACTGTAATTGAAAATAACTTAAACTACTTACGTTCAATTATTGAAAACTTAGAAGAAGAGATTGAAGTATTACACAAAATTAATGTATTAACTGATGGTACAATTAAGCCTTTAACACTTGAAGAAGTTGGGGAATTATTCGCTGTAACAAGAGAACGTATTCGTCAAATTGAGAGTAAAGGACGTCGTAAACTTAAGTCATATGCTGAAAAAGAAAGATTGGATTTATATATTTAATGTTAAAAGAAAGATTAAAACAAGTTGGTAATTTAGTAGATAATAAACATTTAGTTGATATTGGGACTGATCACGGATATTTAATAATCGACTTATTAAAACGTGGTCAAATTAAATCTGCAATGGCAGTTGAGATTACAAAAGGCCCATTAGATAATGTAACAACTAATGTTAAAAATCATCGCTTATCAGATAAAGTAGAATGTTTTTTAAGTGATGGTTTAACTAAAGTCGATGCTGATGCTTTGACTAAATATGATAGTATTAGTATTTGTGGAATGGGTGGAGCTTTAATTGCAAAAATTCTTACTGATTCTGCAAATGAAGTTACTGATAAGACGCTATATTTACAACCAAATAATGGGGAAGTAGCGCTTCGTCGCACACTTGTTTCACTTGGATTTAGAATCACAAATGAGATGGTGATTACTGATAACAATATCTATTATGAGATCATTAAAGCAGTCCCAGGTAAGTCAGAATTAACTGAAAAGGAATTATATTTTGGACCGATTAACTTAATTCAAAAGGATTCAGTGTTCACTAGTAAGCATATTGAACATTATAATCATCTTATGCAAATTAATGATAAACTTATCGAAAATAATAAACATAATCAAAAAATAATAGATGAAATTAATCTTTTAAAAGAGGAGTTTAATGAAATTATCTAAGATAATCAAGAATTTTGAACTGTTTTATCCGAAGCACTTAGCTAGTGACTGGGATAACGTTGGTTTACAAATTGGAGATATTAATAAAGACGTAAAAACAGTTCTTACAGTTCTTGAAGTTACAGAGGATGTAATCGATGAGGCGATTGAAAAGAATGTTGACTTAATCATTTGTCATCACCCTGTTATTTTTAAAAGTATTAAAAACTTAGCGTACAACAATTCACATACAAATAAGATTGTTACGTTAATAAAAAATGACATTGCAGTGTATGCAGCTCATACAAATGTTGACCTTGCAAACAATGGAATGAATGATTGGTTATCACAGGTGTTAGGAATTGAATATACAAGACCATTAGCACTTGAGAAGTTCGAAGAGTATTTACATATTTCAATTGAACTTTTAAATAGTCAAATTAATGATGTTATTGATTTACTTAGTGAAATCGGAAGTGGTGAACGTGGAGATGTACTACAAAAAGTAACAGTAACACCAACGACATCATTTAAAGAATACGAAAAGGACCGTAAGGTTCATGACAACATGTGTATCATTAACGCATTTGTCCTTGAGACGCAAATTCCTGTTTTAAAACGTCTTATGAAAAAATACAATTTAAAACATAAACAATCAACAATTTTCTATACAGCAACACGTACAGAAAATATGAAAAAACAATATGGAATTGGACGCTATGGAAGTGTTAAGCCAAGAACATTAGAATCACTTGCAAATGATATTAAGAAGAACTTTGATATCGATGGTGTTAAAATCGTTGGTTCGAGAGAAACTATTATTTCGAAAGTGGCTATTATTGGCGGAAGCGGAAGTGACTACATTGACAATGCGATTGCTGTAGGAGCTGATGTTTTAGTAACTGGGGATACTGGTTATCACCAGGCACAACATGCTCTTGAAAACAATATTTGTTTAATTGATGCCGGTCATCATTTAGAGATTATTTTCAATGACATTATGCGTGATTTTGTTGCATTAATTTGTGATGAAACTGTTCTTTCTTCAGAAATCGATTCAAATCCATACGAGGTGATATAATGGCTGAATTAAAGTTATCAGATACTAGTGGTTTACAAGTTTGTAATACAGTGCTTGTCGATGGACCAGTTAATGATATCGTTGAGATTGAACGTAGTATTATTAAGAAATATCGTAAACAATTATGGACACCATTTATTAAAGGTGTAAAAGAATTTGAAATGATTCAAGATGGTGATAAAATCGCCGTATGTATTTCAGGTGGTAAAGATAGTTTGTTATTAGCTAAATTGCTACAGGAGATGCAAAAGCATGGAACGACTAAGTTTGAACTTGAGTTTATTGCAATGAACCCAGGATTCAATGATGCTAACTATGAGATGTTAGTTCAATCATGTAAAGACTTAGGGATCGAAGTTGATGTATTCAAAACTGATATTTTTGCAATTGTTGAAAAAATTGCTAAAGATTACCCATGTTACATGTGTGCAAAGATGCGTCGTGGAGCGTTATATGACTATGCTCAAAGCAAAGGTTGTAATAAAATTGCATTAGGACATCACTTTACTGATTTCAATGAAACAGTATTAATTAACGTTCTTTACGGTGGAAGCTATAAAGCGATGATGCCTAAGTTACAAGCTACGAACTACGACAATATGGAACTTATTCGTCCAATGGTATACGTACACGAAGATGATATTATTAAATATACAAAATATAATAATATTCGTGCAATGAACTGTGGATGTGTGGTTGCTGCCAACAAAACATCTTCAAAGCGAGCAGAAGTAAAGCAATTGATTAAAGATTTAAAAACAATCAATCCTGATGTTGAAAAATCAATTTTTGCATCAACTAAAAATGTCTCAACATCTTCAATCTTAGGTTGGAACTATAATGGTGAGAAATCGACTTTTTTAGACGAATACGATAATTAATGCGATAACTCGCTTAAAAATGGTATAATAATTAAGATGAAATTTATTAGGAGTAAATATGATAGGTGTAAATGACTTAAAAAACGGATTAACAATTAAATACAATGGAACATTATATCAAGTAATGGAATTCCAACACGTTAAGCCAGGTAAAGGACCTGCTTTCGTTCGTACAAAATTAAGAAACTTAGATAGTGGATCAATTCAAGATATCACTTTCAACTCAAATGAAAAAGTTGAGAAAGCATTAGTAGAAAAGAAAAAAATGCAATACCTATACAAAGAAGGTGACTTATACAACTTCATGGACATGGAAACTTACGAGCAAATCGCAGTTCCTGAAAAAATAATTGCAAGTACATTAGATTTATTAATCGAAAATACTGAACTTCAAATCGTTATGAATGAAGGAAGAATTATTGGAGTTAACTTACCTGAGAAAATGGAATTCGAAATAATCGAATGTGAACCTGGAATCAAAGGTGATACTAAATCAGGTGGAGATAAAACTGCTACAATCCAAACTGGATTAGTAATCAGAGTACCTTTATTCATCGAAATGGGTGAGCGAGTAATCGTAAATACAGAAACTAAAAAATACGTATCAAGAGCGTAAGGAGAGCAATGGTAGTTGAACAAAATTCACGCGGTAGAATTATGGTTGATACATTTGAAATCAAAAGAATTGCAGTTAACCACATTAAGGATAACTATTCTCAATTTGAATGTATTGATGTAAAAATTAATAATCCACAAATGGAACTTACATTACGTGCACGCACAGATTATAAAATCGAGTTATTAGACGAGATGCGTAATGATATTATTGCTATGTTTAAACAACGTGTTCATTTTGATATCAAACAACTAGATTTAGCAATCTTATAATAATTAATAGTCAGACTTTCTGGCTATTTTTGTGTATTAAGGAGAAAAATGAAAAGACACGCAAAGTCATATGCACGTGAAAATGCAATGAAAATGATCTATTCTAATGCAATTGAAAAGAAATCTGAAGTTGCTTTAAGTAGTGGTATTAAAGACCCAATGGCATCAGAATGGGCTACATATATAATTCAAAATGAAGATGAATTCAATGAATTAATTAAGAAATATTTAAAAAAGTGGTCTATTAAAGAACTTAACCCGATCAACTTAGCAATTATGCAAGTTGCAATTTACGAGTTGAAGTTTGATACGACACCTGCACCAATTGTTGTAAATGAGGCAATTGAACTTACTAAAAAATACAGTGATGAGAATTCAAAAGGTTTCATCAACTATGTTTTAAAAGAAATCAGTAAGGACTTAAGAGATGAGTAATCCGGCTCTTACGCCTTCAGCTGTAAATAATTATCTAAAAACAATTTTAGAAAAAGATAAATACTTATCTTTCTTTAAGATTAAAGGTGAAATCTCAAACTTAAAATATCATAGTAATGGAAATATGTATTTTAGTATTAAAGATGATAACGCTGGAATTAACTGTATTATGTTTAAATCATATGCAGCCAAATTAGAACAAAAATTTCAGGAAGGTGATCAAGTCGAAATAGATGGATCACTTTACTTATATGTAAAAATGGGTCAATATAACATTAACGTCAGATCAATGCAAAAAGCTGGTGTTGGTGACTTATTCGTTGAGTTTGAACGCTTGAAAAAAGAGTTTGAACTTAAAGGTTATTTCGATATGGAACACAAAAAGAAGTTGCCTAAATATCCCCAAACAGTTGGAGTAATTACTGCAAAAACGGGTGCAGCAGTACAGGATATTTTAACAACTTTAAACAGACGCTATCCACTAGCAAAAGTTTTAGTATACTCAACTTTAGTTCAAGGACCTAAAGCCAAAGAGGATATTGTAAAAAATATCAAACGTGCAAACGATGAAAAGTCATGTGACGTATTAATCGTTGGACGTGGAGGTGGAAGTATTGAGGATTTATGGGCATTTAATGAAGCTATTGTAGTCGAAGCAATTTGGAATAGTCAAATTCCAATTATTTCATCGGTTGGACACGAAACGGATACAACCTTAAGTGACTATGTAGCGGATCATCGTGCCCCAACACCAACTGCAGCAGCTGAAATTGCAACACCAAGTATCATTGAAATTAAACAATCTCTAGAAAACTTGAAGCAAAATGGAGCTAAAGCCTTAAATTCTAAATTAACAACTAATCAATTAAAGTTAGATATGGTAATTAATAACCAATATTATCAAGAACCATTAATTAATTTTGAGATGAAGATTAGTGATAATGACATGAAACTACAGATGCGTGAACAAGCATTACTTAACTCATTAAATATATTTAATACAAAATTAGCAAATCAAAAAGATTTAATTGACAGTTTAAATCCTTTAACGATCTTATCAAAAGGATATAGTGTTACAAAAATCGATGATGATATTGTTAAATCAGTAAGTCAAATTAATATAGGTGATGTTGTTGAGCTTGATTATGCAGATGGTAAAGCTTATGCAGAGGTAACAAAGAAGGAGTTAAATGAATAATACATTCGAAGAAGCATACACAAAATTACAGGCAACAATAGCCGACTTACAAGATGAAAATAAGACCTTAGATGAGTCTATTGAAAACTTTAAGTTAGCTGTTGAATTACATAAAACATGTCAACAAAAGCTAGATGAGGCAAAAGAGCAAATTGTTGAGATTATAGGTGATGATAATGCGTAAGGTATTAATTGTATTAATCTTATTGCTATTACTAGTGATTGGGGCACTAGGTTACCTAGTATATCAAGGTAAGCATCGAGCGAGTCTTTATACAAGTGAAACTCAGGAAGTATTCACAATTGAATCAGGTCAAGGTAAAGAGACGATATTAAATAACTTATATAACCAAAACTTATTAGATAGTATGTTTTACGCTAAGTTAGATATTAGAAAAAATGAACTTGCATTTTATGCTGGAGACTTTGGATTATCACAGGCGATGTCTGATAAAGAAGTATTAGAAATTATATCTAGTCCAACGTCAAATATTGATACATCACGAGAATTCCTAATTACTGAAGGTAGTACGGTTGATACTATTGCGGAAGATTTAGCAGAGTTTACGACATATGATGATAGTGCATCAGAAATATTAGATTTTTGGGCAGATCAAGATACTCTAGATACAATTATTAATAACTATGATTTTGTAACTGATGAAATATTAGATGATGAGATTTTATATCCATTAGAAGGTTATTTCTTCCCAGCAACATACCAGTTATCTGATGATGCAAGCATTGAAGATATCACAAAGTTATTCTTAGACACAATGGAAGCTCGTTTATCAGAAGTTGATTATAGCAATACAGATTTTACTTATCACGAAATTTTAACACTTGCATCAGTTGTTGAGCGTGAGACTTTATCTGATGCAGATAAGCCAATAGCATCCGAAGTATTCTACAACCGTATTGAACAAGGGATGCCATTACAATCGGATATTACAGTTTTATATGCGAAACAAGAGCATAAAGAACAAGTATTATATAAAGATTTAGAGTTTGAATCACCATACAATACGTATTTAAATAAAGGATTAACACCTGGACCAATTTCTACTGTATCAGTTGCTTCAATTGATGCAGCGGCTAATCCAGAAGAAAATGATTATATATATTTCTTTGCTGATCAAGATACAGGGGAATTATATTTTTCAAGTACATTAGAAGAACACGAAGCGATTTCAAGTGAACATGCTTGGGACTTTGGTAATTAACGGAGGGATAATAAAATGAAATTTTTTAAAGATTTATTTAACAAGGACAATGAAGAAGCAGTAAAACAAGCAACAGCAGCAGAGCAAGAAGCGAAGCGTCAAGAACGTAAAGAACGTAAAAAACAAGCGGAAGCTAAAACTACTACAACTAAACCAGTTAAGTACAAGAAAGTTAATAAAACACCTTTACGTGAAAATAAAGCTGAAGATTTTGAAAACAAAAGAGAAGATCATACAGTAACAAAAGCTACTGACACTGAAGTTAAAGTTGAGTGGAAAAAACCAAAAGAGAAAAAAGTATTCAAAAAAGAAGTTAAAGAAGAACAAAGTTTTGAAGAATTATTTGGTGTAGAAGTTAAAGATGTACAAATCGGAGATACTGCTAACGCTGAAGTTTTAGCAATCTCAAGAGAAGGGTACATTGTTGCAATCGATGGTACTTTTGTTGAAGCTACAATGCCAACTTCAGAATTTAATGGAGAATTAAGTGTTGGAGATAAAGTAGAAGTTGTTATCTACAGACTATATGATGGGATTTACTATGCAAGTAACCGTCGTCTAGATACAATTGCAATGATTAACAAAATTGCTGAGGCAATGGATAAAGATGAAGTTGTTAGTGCAACTGTTGTTGGATTTAACAGAAACTTCTTCGATGTAAAAATTAACGATAAAATTGATGGTCAAGTATACGCAGGAAACATCGATACTAAATTTGTAAACGAAGAGAACGCACAAGATTACGTTGGAAAAACATATGATTTTGCAATTACTAAAAAATTAAACTCTAAAAAATACAAATTTGAATTATCAAGAGTTAAGTTAATCAAATTAGCGGAGCAACAAGTTGTAGATTCAATTACAATTGGTGAAGAAATTACTGCATCAAACTTTACTACAAACAAAGGTGGAGTTGAATTTGATTACAAAGGTATTCGTGGATTCGTACCACTAGCAGAAGTTTCTAATAACTATGTAAACGGAATTGATGATATTCCTAACCACTTAGACTTAAACGCTGAAACTCAAGTACAAGTAATTGATATTAAAAAACAACGTGGAAACACTCAGTTATTATGTTCAATTAAATCATTACAACCATCACCATGGAACAACTTCATCGAAAAATACGATGCTGAAACTGTATTAGAAGCTGAAATCGTTGAAATTCGTCCTTACGGATTCATGGTAATGTTAGATTGTGATATTAAAACATTATTACACAAAAACAATATGTCTACTGAAATGGGAGCTGAAATCAAAAACTACAATGTTGGAGATAAATTTGACGTTAAAATTGAAGAAATTGATTTTGACAACAATAGAGTAAACATTACAACTAGTCTATAATAAATGAAGAAAACATCCAAACTGGATGTTTTTTTATATTAACTTAAGCTTAATCATATTTTCACCAAATATATGCTATCTTATACATATAACGAGGAGGGAATTATGGAAAAAGGATTTTTATTACTAGTTGGAAATTATTATGATCTAGTGCATTATATTTTAATTGATGGGATCTATTATACACTTAGTAGAGACAATGTTGAAAAGATTGAGGACATTGATAACCAAGTCCAGTTTTACATTAAGAAGGTAACGTTAACGCAGCTAGAAGAGGAGAGGAGTGAAGATCCTTACTTTCTGAACGAGCCAAAGTTAGCAGAAGAAGATATAAAGCGAATTGCTACGGGTAATGAATATAGTAAAGTTACAATTAATATAAATCGTAACAACCAAGATTTAATTGATTTTCAAGACCTTTCTATTAGAGAAGACTTTGCGTACTTTAAAGATTTAAAAACTGAACCAGTTGTTTTATTAGAGTATAAAGAACAATAAAAAAAACACCCTAAATTGGGTGTTATTTTTTGTATTTAGTTACTGATTCACAGTTTTCAACAGTTGTTTTTTCAATAGGTTTAGCTTTAATTACCATACGTTGTGAGTAATATTTCCACGCTTCGATTGGATAACATGTATACATTACTAATAAGTCTTCATCATTGTCAAAGAATACAGTATCAACTTGTTCTGGATCAATGATTTCAAAACTTTCTATCTCATAAATATAAATATTATCACCTACATTTAAGATTACGTCATCACCTTTTTCAAGCTCTAGGAAGTTCTTAAAGAATAATTCTCTATGTCCAGCAAGAACTGTATTTCCTATCTCACCAGGCATTGTGCTTCGTGGATCATGTGAAACCCCACGATCCATTGCTTCAATTTGGTCATCATTAATATCCCCTTGTAATAACGCAGTCGATTCACCAACGCTCGGAAAAGTAATATACCCGATAATTTGGTTTGGGTCGACATTTTCATTAAGAGGTTGAGGATTAGATGTATCAGCAACTACTGTATCCTGTGTACATGTAAGCTCCTCATATTGCTCAAACGCAGCAGTTGTATTGTCGGCTTCCTCTTTTTTCATTAAATGATTTTGCCAAAGTAAGTAAAGGATAATTAAAACAACAATAAGTATAAGGATATTTAAAATCCAATTTATAACTTTTTTCATTTGTCCTCCTTGGTAAAAATTATATCATACAAGGCTAGGATATGTTATAATTATATACGGTTATATATACGGTAACATTTACATAGGAGGCAAAATGAATTCAATTGGAATCGATCTTGGAGGAACTAATTTAAGAATTGCGAAAATTAGTAGAGATGGAAAAATATTAAAAGTAGTTAAGGTTGCTACTGAAGTAGAAAAAGGTCCTGAGCAAATCGGGGAAAAAATGGTTAGATTCATCAATGAAATTAAAGATGAAGAAACTAGAGGTGTAGGAATTGGTGTTCCTGGACAAGTTGATAACGCAACTAAAAGTGTTATTCAATGTACAAACGTACAAATGGCTAATTTCCCATTAGCTAAAATTGTTGAAGAAGGAACTGATCTTAAATGTGTATTAAACAATGATGCAAACGTTGCTGCGTTAGGAGAAGCGAAAGCAGGAGCTGGATTCGGTCATGATACAGTTTACTACTTAACTTGGTCAACTGGTATCGGTGGCGGACTAGTAATCAACGGTCAATTACATGATGGAAACAACTTCAATACAGGTGAAATTGGTAACTTAATTATCTGGCCAAACTCATCATACAAACACAGTATTCAAAACTATGGTAGTTTAGAAGGTGAAGCAGCTGGTCTTGCTATTAAGCGATACGTTGCAGAATTAGGATTCGATGATGAATATTCATTCTTTGAAGCGTACCGTAAAGGCGACGAGCGTACAGCTGAAAAAGTAAACTATATTGCTGATACATTTGCACGTGGTGTTGCTAACATCATGCATACAATCGAAGCTGACAAAATTGTTGTTGGTGGAGGAGTAGCAATTAAGTCTGGAGATGTTTTATTACCTCTAGTACGTGAAAAAATCAATAACTATGTATTACCAACAATGGTAGATAAAGTTAATATTGAAGCAGCAGCATTAGGTGATGACAATGGTCTTATCGGTGCTTCATTCTTAGTTTAAAGATACATTAAATTAATTTGCTTTTTGAGTAAATTTAATGTATAATGTATAAGTGTGTTAAAAAAATAAGTAAATTATAAAGGAGATACTATGAAAAGAACTTATCAACCAAATAAACGTAAACGTTCTAAAGTACACGGTTTCCGTTCAAGAATGTCTACTCCAGGTGGACGTAGAGTAATTAGCCGTAGAAGAAAAAAAGGTAGAGCTAAATTATCTGCATAATCAATGAAAAAGACTAACGTTTTAAAAGATAATCACTTATTTGATAATGTGATAAATAATGGTCAAAGGGTTTCTAATTCTAAGTATTCACTATTTTATATAGATGATGCAGAGTTAGAAACCTTTCAAGTAGGTATCTCTGTTGGGAAAAAAACGGGAAACGCACCTTTTAGAAATAGACAAAAGCGTGTTGTAAGGCATATAATAGATGAGATTGAATCAGATATTAAGCCAAAACAATATGTGTTAATTTCACGTAAAAGTGCATGTCAAACTTCTTATCAAGACCAACTTAAAAGCTTACGTCAATTATTCGGAAGGGTGAAATAATGAAAAAACAACATAGATTTTTACTACTTATGTTACCACTAGTAGTAGTTCTTACTGGTTGTGGTACTCCAACACCAATTGATGTTGATCCATCAGGTATTTGGAATACTGTAGTATACTGGTTAGCACAAATGATTGTTCAACTAGGACATATCTTTGGGGAAAATATCGGTTGGGGATTAGTCTTTGCGACTTTAATTGTACGTGTTGCAATGATTCCTTTATACCGTAAACAAATTCGTTCAACTGAGGCAATGAACAAAGTTCAACCTGAAATGAAGAAAATTCAAGATAAATATAAAAATGTAGCTAAAGATGATAAAGAAGCACAAATGCGTCAGCAACAAGAAATGTCTGCTCTTTACCAACGTCATGGTGTAAATCCATTAGCTGGATGTTTACCGTTATTAATTCAAATGCCTATTTTATTTGCATTCTATGATGCAATTCAAGGGCTATTAATTAATGGTACTTACATGGATCCAGTTCAAGCTGCAAACCAAGGTCTAATTAACTTAGGTGGTGGAGAAATGTCTTCAACATTATTAGGATTTGACTTAGGTTCAAGAGTTATCTTATTTGCTATTTTAGCAGGTGCTACTACTTGGCTTTCAACTAAGTTGAGTATGGCAGGAACTGAAACTCCAGAAGGAGCAGCAGGAGACATCTCTAAGAGTATGTTAACTGTAATGCCAATTATGATCTTTGTTATGGGTCTTACATTACCAGGAGCGTTAAGTGTTTACTGGTTAGTAGGGAACTTAGTAACAATTGCTCAAACTGCATACTTTAAACGAGATAAAATTTTCAATTCACGTCGTGCAGAATTAACTCAAAAGTAGGATAAAATCCTACTTTTTTTTTATGTCTAATAGTATATATTTGTTATAATATAACGAGAGGTGAAAAGATGCAAATTCAAAAGAGCTATATAGATAATGGTCCGACATTATATATTATTCCAACACCGATTGGAAATTTAGATGATATGACATATAGAAGTGTAAAAGTCTTGCAGCAGCTAGACTATTTGTTCTGTGAAGATACACGTGTAACTCAAAAATTGCTTAACCATTTTGAGATTACAATTAAGACTAATACATATCATGAACATAACCAAGAAGTTGGTGGAAAAAAGATTATTGATTTATTAAAGCAAGGTCATGATGTTGGATTAGTTTCAGATGCAGGAATGCCTGGTATTTCAGATCCTGGTTACGACATTATCCGTTTAGCTGATGAAGAGAACTTCAATGTAGTTGTCTTACCTGGAGCTAGTGCATTTATTGTTGCAATGGTAAGAAGTAACTTTGCATCTAAGCAATTCACATACTATGGATTCTTAAATAAACAAACAACAAAAAAAGAAAAAGAACTAGAGGTTATATTATCAACATATCAGCCGACTGTCTTATATGAATCACCACATAAGTTAACTAGAACTTTAAAGATGATTGCTGATATGAATAGTGATACAAAAGTTTTAGTAGCTCGTGAGATTACTAAGAAGTTTGAAGAGTATACAATTGGTAGTGTAAACGAAGTATTAGATCATTATGAAGCAAATGGTGTTAAAGGTGAATGTGTAATCATTGTTAGCCCTGAGCTAAAATGTGAAGAGATTACTGATCCAATTGCCGTATATACTAAACTTGTATCAATTGACAACTATACGAAGAAAGATGCGATTAAAAGCGTTGCGAAACAAATGGGTGTTAATAAAAATGAAATATACCAACTAGTTTTAGAAAGTGAGAAATAGTGAATAATATTGCAGCAATAGCAACTGGATTATCAGCTGCTGGTATTTCTATTATCAGAATTAGTGGTGAAACTTCAATTTCAGAAGTTAATAAAATCTTTAAAGGACAAGACCTAACTACAGTTAAACCTAATACTTTAAATTATGGTCATATCGTAGATGGCGATCAAGTAATAGATGAAGTACTCGTTGGAATTATGCATAATCCACGTAGTTTTACAGGTGAAGATGTAGTCGAGATTAACTGTCACGGTGGAATGTTAATTACAGAGCGTATTTTAAAACTGGTTCTAACCCTTGATGTGGAAGTGGCTGAGCCGGGTGAGTTTAGTAAACGAGCATTCTTAAACGGGAAAAAAAGTTTAAGTGAAGTTAGTCAAACAATGGAGCTTATTGAAGCCAAAAATGAAACTGCACTTAACTTAGCAATTAATACGTTTAGTAATCCGACAAATAAGTTGGTTGAAGGCTTGCGTAGTAAACTTATGGATATCATTAGTGTTATTGAAGTTAGTATTGATTACCCTGAATATGATGATATTGAGGAAATGACAAATGAAAAGTTACTTCCAAAAATAGATTTATTTCAATCAGAAATTTCAGCAATTATTGAGGATAGTAAACGTGGGGCATTGTTTAAAAATGGAATTGATGTAGCAATTGTTGGTAGTCCAAATGTTGGTAAATCTTCATTGTTAAATTATATGTCTCGTGAAAATAGAGCGATTGTTACAGATATTGCAGGTACTACACGTGATGTTGTTGAAACTGAAATTAATATGAAAGGTTTAACTTTAAACTTATTAGATACAGCAGGAATTCGTGAAACAGAAGATGTTGTTGAAAAAATTGGAGTTGAGAAAAGTCGTGAACAAATTGAACTAGCTAAATTAGTTTTATTTGTAGTTGATAGCTCTCGCCAGTTAACACCAGAAGAAATAGAGCTATACGAGTTAGTTAGTAACAAGAATCATATTGTAATTTTAAATAAAACTGATTTAGAACTGCAAGTAGATACAACACACTTTGAGAATTTTATTAGTTTAAGTGCTCTTAATCAAAGTGGAATTGAAAACTTAGAGCATAAAATATTAGAAGTTTTAGACTTAGATAATTTTGATAGTCAAAATGCAAAATATATAAATCGTATTCAAGATGTTCAAAAACTTGAGAAAACTAAAATGCTATTGGACGAGGTTCGCGAACAAATTGAGTTTGGTATGCCTGTAGATACAGTTGAGATTGACCTTAAAGATGCATTATTTAGTTTAGGTGAAATTCTAGGAATTGAAGTGAAAAACGATTTATTAAACGAACTATTCAGTCGTTTTTGTTTAGGTAAATAAGGAGAGATAATGAAAGAATATAATCATTTAGAAGTAGAGAAGAAATGGCAAGATAAGTGGGAAGTAGAGAAAACATTCAAAACAGATGTATACTCGGATAAAGAACCGTTTTACGCGTTAGATATGTTTCCTTACCCATCAGGAGCAGGATTACACGTTGGTCACCCTGAAGGTTATACAGCTACAGATATTATGAGTAGATATAAAAGGATGCAAGGATTCGAAGTATTACACCCAATGGGATGGGATGCATTTGGATTACCTGCTGAGCAATACGCTTTAAAAACAGGAAACCACCCTGCAGAATTTACAAAAGTAAATGTAGATAACTTCCGTCGTCAAATTAAAGCATTAGGTTTTAGTTATGATTGGGATCGTGAAATTAGTACAACTAATCCAAAGTATTTCAAATGGACACAATGGATTTTTATTCAACTTTACAACAAAGGTTTAGCTGAACTTAAAGAAACACCAGTAAACTTCTGTCCTGGTTGTGGAACTGTACTTGCAAACGAAGAAGTAATTGATGGTAAATGTGAGCGTGCAGGTCACGATGTTGAAAAGAAAAACTTATTACAGTGGAACCTGAAAATTACGCATTATGCTGAAAGATTATTAGAAGACTTAGAAGAGTTAGACTGGCAAGAATCAATCAAAGATATGCAACGTAACTGGATTGGTAAAAGTACAGGTGCAACTATTACATTTAATATTGCAGACACGGATAAAACATTTGATGTTTATACAACAAGACCTGATACAGTATTTGGTGTAACTTATACAGTTATTGCTCCTGAGCATAAATTAGTATCTGAGATCACAACGGCTGAGCAAAAAGAAGCGGTTGAAGCTTATATTGATGAAATCAAAAATAAGACTGATTTAGAGCGTACAGAGCTTAACAAAGATAAATCTGGAGTATTTACAGGTAGTTATGCAATTAACCCTGTAAACGGCGAAAAAGTAGAAATCTGGATTGGAGATTACGTATTAGCAACTTACGGTAGTGGATGTGTAATGGCAGTACCAGCTCACGATGAACGTGACTTTGAATTCGCTAAGAAATATGATCTACCAGTTAAACAAGTAATTGAAGGTGACATTACGGAAGCAGCATTCACAGGTAATGGTGTACATATTAATTCTGAAATTATCAATGGTATGGAAAACGAAGAAGCTAAGCAAGCAGTTATTAACTTCTTAGAAGAAAAACAAATTGGTAGCGCTGAAACTAAATATAAATTACGTGACTGGTTATTCTCAAGACAACGTTACTGGGGAGAACCATTCCCAATTGCTCACATGGAAGATGGAACAATTGAAGTATTAGATGAAACTGAATTACCAGTTGAATTACCGGTAATGGAAAAAATCACAATTAGTGGTACAGGGGAATCTCCACTTGCTAACGCTGATGAGTGGTTAGACTATGTTTCTCCACGTACAGGACTTAAAGGACGTCGTGAGACTAACACAATGCCTCAATGGGCAGGTAGTTGTTGGTATTACATTCGTTACATTGATCCACGTAATGATGATGCATTAATTGATCCAGTATTAGCTGAAAAATGGTTACCAGTTGATTTATACATTGGTGGTGCTGAGCATGCTGTTCTTCACTTACTTTACGCAAGATTCTGGCATAAAGTATTATTTGATTTAGGAATTGTTAAAACTAAAGAACCATTCCAAAAACTATACAATCAAGGGATGATCTTAGGTGAAGGTAACGAAAAGATGTCTAAATCTAAAGGAAATGTTGTAAATCCAGATGATATCGTAGCTTCACATGGTGCAGATACATTACGTTTATATGAAATGTTCATGGGTCCATTAGATGCAAGTATTGCATGGAGTGAAGATGGTGTAGATGGTGCTCGTCGTTTCTTAGATCGTATTTGGCGTCTATACCAAAATGCAGAAGTTGTAGAAACTAATGAAGAATTAGATAAAATCTACAACCAGACTGTTAAAAAGGTAACAGAAGACTATGATAAATTAGGATTTAACACAGCTATTTCACAAATGATGACATTTGTGAACGCTGCAAACAAATCAGGTAAATTATCAACTGAGCAAGCAAATGGATTTATTAAATTAATTGCTCCAATTACTCCACACATGGCAGAAGAAATCAATGCAAGTGTATTAAACAATAGCGAAGATTTAACTTACTCTGCATGGCCAACTTTCGATGAATCTAAATTAGTAGATGAGTCAGTTGAGATCGTTGTTCAAATTTTAGGGAAAGTAAAAGCTAAAATTAATGTACCAACTGGTGCAAGTAAAGATGAGCAACTTGCTTTAAGTAAAGAAGCAGTAAGTGAATTAATTGAAGGTAAAACAGTTATTAAAGAAATTGTTGTACCTGGTAAATTAACTAACTTAGTTGTAAAATAATAAAATTAGACTTTAAGTTTTTAACTTAGAGTCTTTTTTCTATGTGTGCTCCGATTGTTGTAGTAATATGGGGTAAGTTAGTCTATACTTAGGGTGTATAGTATGTTATAATTTAATTCTTAGTGAGGTGAGATTTTGTGAAAAAAAAGTTGACAATAAAAGCTATTATATTTAAAGTGGCTTTATTTATTTTTGTCATTAGTTTATTATGGACATATTCATATAGTGAAAATGATAATAATGATTATGAGTTAAACAAAGTTGCATTTTTATATGATGGTGCCGATTTAGTAGGAGTCAACACTGCGGATAAAGCTGACGATCTAATTGAAACTGGTACAGAACAAGCCGAAAAGGTTATTGGTACAAATAAAGATAGTAATGTATCAACAAATGTAATACCTACACCATCACTTGTAACATTTGACGTTAATGAGCAAGAGCAAGAAGAAACGATTGATTATGTTAAGCAAAATACTCGTTTATTAGAAGATGGTTATACACTAACAATTGATAATAAATATAAATACTATTTTACTGATTTAAAAACAATCGATTGGGTTGGACACCAAATATTATTAGCATACTTTCCAGATAAATCATATGTAGATTATTATGATGCAACAGGTGAGATTAAAGCATATACAGAAGGTGATAAGAAGTTCACGGGTATTAGTTTAGATAATAAGATTACCATTACAGAGGGTTCACAACCGGGTAGTGAGTTAATTGATAGTAAAGAGGAATTACTATTCGACTTATTCCATAAAAATCAAAATAAGGTATATGAAATTATTAGTGATGATACTTCAATTGCTTCAATTAAAAAAGATAATGATATATCAGACACAACGTTTAAGTTAGATAATCCTAATATTGCAGAAAATGCTGTAACTTATAACGGACAACAAATTATTACTAATCAATTAGATCCAATTTTAAATGTAGTTCAAACTTATGAGACGGTTGAAACTGAAGAGGTTGAATTTGAAACAGTTCAAGAAATTGATGATAGTATGTTACAAGGCCAATTTGAAATAACAACAGAAGGTGAAGATGGAGAAAAAGAGATAACTTACGAAAACCAACTTGTTAATGGTCAAGAAGTTAGCAGTGAAAAAGTTGGAGAAGTTGTAACTAAAAATCCAGTTCAACGTGTTGTAACTATGGGTGAAGGTACAATGGTAAATAGTGTAACTGTTGAATCTGGTGGAGTAGATTCTAGCCTACTAAATGTAACATCTAGTGGATTTATCTGGCCATCGGCTTCACAAGCAGTTACATGTGAATATATGGGGTATTCTGGACATACAGGAATTGATATTCAAAACTATTATGGAGCTCCAGAATATGCAGCTAAAGATGGTATTGTAGTAACTTCTGGTTGGAGTAACTACGGATATGGATATCATGTTGTTATTGATCATGGTAATGGTGTTAAAACTCTATATGGACACCAAAACCAACAACCTCCAGTACAAGTTGGTCAATATGTTCAACAAGGTCAAGTTATCGGATATGAAGGTAGTACTGGAAACGTAACTGGTGAACACTTACACTTTGAGGTTCAAATTAATGGAACAGCAGTAAATCCCCGTCCTTATATTACTTCAGAACCAGCATATAACATGGGTTCAGTTTGTAGTTAATACAAAAAATAAATTTTACAAATATTTTCAAAGCAAGTTATACTTTTGTTATACAAAAGGATAGTAATCGAAAATAACGAGCTAAACCAATAAACAACTCTCAGTTTTGGCTGGGCATTTGTTTGTTGGTATTTTTGCTAATTTATACTACTAAGGCTTATTAAAGTGGGATTTATAGTAAAGAAAATTTTGTTGACAGTAGTAGCAGTACTAGTTATACTAGGAGGGTTATTTGCATATAAAGTTACAGATATTATGGGAATATTTGCAGCTGGTAATGATAGTAAATATGATTTAGAAAATGTGGATGTTATAACAGATAGTCCATTAGATGAGCAAAAGATTATTTTCTTAGGTTCGTCAGTAACTGATGGAATGCAATCACGAGGAATATCATTTGTTGATTATATTGGAAAACGTGATAATGTTGATTTTATTAAAGAAGCTGTATCGGAACAACTTTAGCTGATTTAAACGATTAATTGAATATATGTAAAATTAAAACAGTTATGGAAAATCCATAATTGTTTTCTTTTTTGCACATAAATGTGGAAATTTAAATACAAATATGTGTATAAATCATGTAAATATTTATGGTATACTATTGTTTAATGTTTGAGGAGGCATAATGAATATAGTTGAAGTGGGAATAGAGGAATATGATTTTTTCTTAAAGAGTGAAAGTAATACATCTTTTACGCAAATGAGTAAGTGGGGAGCATTTAAAACAAACCATAATTGGAAACAAGAACTTCTTGGTTTATATAGTAGTGGAGAACTGTTGGGAGTTGCCCAAATCTTGTATAAAAAGGTTCCAGGTTCGAAATATAAATTAGCGTACTGTAGTGGTGGCTATAATCTAATCGATGCAGAACATGAGCAAATTTTCAATCGTAAATTAGCTTTTTACTTGAAAAATAAAAATTGTTTTGTGTTAAAAATTGATCCATATAAGCAAATAGAACGGATTGAACAATATAATTTTGCTAAACCAAGTACTAAATGTGAATTAGGGTGTATCAAAAACTATAAGAAGTTAGGTTATAAACATCTTGGTTTTTATAATCAATTTGAAGGTATGCAACCACGCCATACATTTAGAATTAATACCGAAAATGATTATAATCAAGTTTTAGAAAGAATGAGTAGCCATACAAAACGTAATATAAAATTAGCAGATAAATATGATGCAACAGAAGTTATTAGTGGTGGAATTGAACTATTACCACAATTTTATGAGTTGCTTGAAATAACTGCAAAACGCGATAAGTTTAGTATTCGTGAGTATGACTATTTTAAATCATTAATCGGAACTTTAGGGGATAATATAGTTTTAAGTTTAGTCAAGCTAGATACAAATAAATTAGAACGCGAATTAAATAACGTATCAGAAGTACTTAATAAACAAATTACTATGCAACAGAACAAACAAAACTTAAATATAAAACATATCGCAGATTTAAAAAAACAATTAGAAGCAAATCAAAGTAGACTTGAGGAAGTGTTATCTTATACCCAATTGAGCTTAAACGAATCATTTATCGCTGGTAACTTGAGTATTACAGATGGTAAGAATTGTTGGTATTTATATGGAGCTTCATCAGATGATTTTAAGTTTTTAAAGCCTGCATATAAACTAATGAATGAGATGGTAAACTACTGTATTGAAAGTAATTTAAGTTATTATGATTTATATGGTGTAAGTGGGATCTTTGATAAAGAGCATCCGGACTATGGATTATATGCTTTCAAAAGTGGATTTGGTGGCGATTTAATTGAGTATATCGGCGAATTTGATAAACCAATTAATTATCCAATTTATATTGGATTTAATAAAGTTTATCCAAAACTAAAGAAACTACGAAAAGCAAGAGCACGTAAATAGAAAAAAGAGACCCAAATTGGTCTTTTTTTTACACAAATAATATTACTATTAAGATTGTAATAATCACAAATGATGTTACTAATAATACTGTAGTTTTCTTATTAACAAATAGAGTTTCCATATATTCTCCCAACAAATACACTTTCTATTACTACAAAAATATTATAGCGCTATTGCCTATTATTTATTCGTAAATAAAAGTTTTTACATTTAAAGATTGTATGTAAATTTAGTATATGTCATAATTAAAAAAATATAAAATAAAGGCAGTTTTTAGAATTTAGTCGTTTTATAAAATTAAATGTTAATTTATGGTAAAATAAAATGGAAATAGGAGGCGATTATGCAGTTAATATTTGGACTAGTAATTCCATTCGCATTTATGTTTGGAGTTATGTATTTATTATTGATTAGACCACAAAATAAACGTGAGTCTGCAAGAGTAACTTTAGTAGAAAGTTTAGAAAAGGGAGACCGTATTAGAACTTTCGGTGGGATTGTTGGATCAATAACAGCAATCAACGAAACAAGTGTAGTAATTAGAACTGGATCTAGTGAGATTGAAATCTTAAAAGAAGCAGTAGCAAGCAAATTAGACTAGGAGCAAAATGGATATTAAAAATTATATTACAGACGTAAAGGATTACCCGAAAGCAGGGATTGACTTTAAAGATATTACATCGTTAATGGCTGATGGGAAAGCTTACAAACACGTTGTAGATCAAATTACAACTATTGCTAAAGGTGCAGATGTAGAATTAATCGCCGGACCTGAAGCACGTGGATTTATAGCAGGATGTCCTGTAGCAACTAATATGGAAATCGGATTTATTCCAGTTCGTAAACCTGGTAAATTACCAAGAGAAGTTATTGAGCAATCATACGACTTAGAATACGGAAGCAATACATTATGTATGCATAAAGATGCAATTAAGCCTGGTCAAAGAGTGCTTATTGTTGATGACTTATTAGCAACTGGTGGTACAATGGGTGCTACTATTAAATTAATCGAACAATTAGGTGGAATCGTTGTAGGATTAGCGTTCATTATTGAACTTGAAGAATTAGAAGGACGTAAGTTAATTGGAGATTATCCAGTTTACTCACTAGTTAAATACTAATGGAATCTTATAGTGAACTACAGAGTTTATTAGAATTATATATGCGCCAAGAGGATATTGAATTTATACATTCAGTATACCTTTTTGCTAAAAACGCGCATGAGGGTCAAATGCGTAAAAGTGGAGACCCATATATTATCCACCCAATTGCAGTTGCAGCAATCTTAGCAGAACGTAAGTTAGATAGTCGCGTTATTGCTGCTGCGTTATTACATGATGTTGTTGAAGATACTGAATGCACCTCAGAAGAAATTGCTGAGTTATTCGGTGATGATATTGCGAAGATTGTTGACGGTGTTACTAAACTTGGTAACATTAAAGGTTATAGTTTAGATGAACGTCAAGCTGAAAACCATCGTAAATTAATCTTATCTGCTGCTGAAGATACTCGTGTACTTTTAGTAAAACTTGCAGATAGAATGCATAATATTAAAACCTTAGGATTCATGAATGAAAGTAAACAAAAAATCATTGCTAATGAAACTTTAGAAGTATATGCTCCAATTGCTCACCGTCTTGGTATGTATAAGATGAAATGGGAACTTGAGGATATGTCGTTTAAAGTTGTAAATCCAACAGAATACTCAAGAATTGCAAAAAAACTTCAAATGAAACGTGAAGAACGTGATTTGATTGTTAATCAAGAAGTTGAGAGACTACAATCATTATTTGATGAAAGTAATGTTGAGGTAACAATTACCGGTCGTAGTAAACACATTTATAGTATTTATCGTAAAATTACTGAAAAAGGTCAAATCTTTGAAGAGTTAACAGATTTATTTGCATTCCGTATTATTACTAATTCGATTGCTGATTGTTATTCTGTACTAGGGATCTTACATGAGAACTATAAACCAATTCCTATGCGTTTTAAGGATTATATTCCAACACCTAAACACAATATGTATCAATCAATTCATACAACTGTAATCGCTTCGGATTCAATTCCTATCGAGGTTCAAATTAGAACTGTTGAAATGGATGAAGTTGCAGAGTATGGAATTGCAGCTCACTGGCTTTACAAAAATTCAGGTGATGCTGAAAAAGTTCATAAATCAATGCAAAATAAACTATCATGGTTAACTGATGCGAAGACATTAGAAGATGAAGATTTAGATTCGTTAGAATTTATGGATCGTATGCAAGCCGATCACTTCTCAAAGAGTATATTTGTATATACTCCACAAGGTGATATGATTGAGTTACCGGAAAACTCAACAGTTTTAGATTTTGCATTTTACATCCATAGTGAGCTTGGATTCCAAGCACTTAGTGCGAGAGTAAATAATAAAGTAGTATCATTATTCTACAAACTAAGCATTGGGGATGTAGTTAGTGTTATTACTACTAAAAACTCAAAGCCAGAAGTTGATTGGATTCGAAAAGTAAAAACAACAAGAGCAAAAGATGCACTTAAGAAATACTTTAAAAATGATCAAAAGCGTATCATTAGAAATGAAGGACGTAGATTACTACTTGATTATTTCTTAGATATAGAAAATGTGAATATGAAAGAAATCTTAGATTCTGATCGTATTTACCCACTAGCTGAAAAGTTTGCAATTGGAAGTCGAGATGACTTCTTATATGAAGTCGGAATTGGTGAAATAGAATTATCAGCGATTGAAAAAGCAGTTTTAAAACAAAATGATAAATCATTAGCTGCTAAATTACCTGAAGTAATTATTGAAGATGCAATTGAACCTAAAACATTTATTTTCTGTAAACGTTGTTCACCAATACCAGGTGATGAAATTAAAGCGATTCGCGCTAATGATAAATATACAAACCGTTATGTAATCCACCGTGAAGAGTGTTATCAACCATACAAGGTAAATGCGGCTCACTGGACTGACAATGCATATCAACGTGCGTATAAAGTACGTTTATTAATTGATTTCAAAGACCGCGTAGGTGGAATTGGTGAAATCATCGGAGCAATTGCTAAGCATGAATTAAACATTACATCTGTATATGCACGTGGTGAAATTGGTGGACTGGGATTATGTCGTGTATCAGTTGAAGTTAAATCAGCTGATGAGTTAAAACAACTGATTGCATCAATTCGAGAATGTAGTGGTGTTGTTAAAGTAGAAAGACGTATTGATGAGGAAAATAATGAATATAATTAAGAGATTCGTACTAAGTGATATGGGTGTTAACAGCTTTTTATTAGACTGTAATGGAAAGACGGTTTTAATTGATGCACCAGCTGGTGTAAATCGTGTTACTAGCTATTTAGATCAAAATGATTTAAAACTTGATTATGTATTAATTACACATGCTCACTTTGATCATATTTTAGGGGCTAATGAATTAGTTGCTGCTGGATATATTAAGGAAGTATATGTGAGTCCAAATGAAATTGAGATGTTCACAGATAATAGTGAAGCAGGTAATCTTGGTGGAAAGTATGGACTTGATATTAAATTTGATGGTCAAATTAAAAGTTTAGAAGAACTTGATACTGTAAGTTTAGGTTTAGAGGTTGCGTATATTGAAGGTCACTCAATTCAGAGTGCTGTGTTCATCTTTAATGATGAAAAGATTATTTTCAGTGGAGATACGTTATTTAAAGACTCAATTGGTAGAAGTGACTTTTCATATGGTAACTACGAGTTACTTAAAGATGGAATAAACCAAAAAATTATGAATAAAGAAGATTATAAAGTTTATCCAGGTCATGGATTTGCTACTTCGACAACTTTAGAAAAAAATAACCCATTACTTGGGTAAGGAGTGTTATGAGAGGTAAATTAATAGTATTTTCTGGACCTAGTGGTGTAGGAAAAGGAACTATTCGTGAAGCGATGGAATTTAATAATTTTAAATTCTCGATTTCACTAACAACAAGAGATATTAGGCCAGGAGAAACTGATGGTATTCACTATCACTATGTTACTCGTGAGTTCTTCCAATCTCGTATTGATGAAGGAAAGATGCTTGAGCATGCCGAATTCGTAGGAAACAGTTATGGTACAGATTTAGAGTTTGTTAATAGAGAACTTGAAAATGGAAAGAATGTTTTCTTAGAAATTGAATGTCAAGGTGCACTTCAAGTGCTAGAAAAAGTAGAAGATGTTATTTCTATCTTTATCGTACCACCTAGTATTGATGAATTAGAATCAAGATTACGTGGACGTGGAACTGAAGATGAAGAAACACTTCAAAAGCGTTTAGCAAAAGCTCGTGAAGAATTAGATTTACAAGATCACTACAAATATGTAGTAGTTAATGATCAAGTTGATCGCGCTGCAAAAGAAATTGATGGAATTTTAAGTCAAGAGATTAAGGCATAGTTTACTATGTCTTTTTTTATGTTCAATTCCATTTAAGATACATTAACTATCATTTGGTATCCTATATAATAGGAGGTGGTAGTATGCTGGAAAGTTTAGGATTTAATATTTACTTAGACTGGGGAGTTGTTATTAAGATGTTATGTATTTTAGTCTCAAGTATTTTAATTGGAACTAATCGTGGTAAGCAAAATCAGTTTGCTGGATTGAAGACTCATGTATTTGTCGCGGTTGGTGCCGGAATGGCTTTTATTGTTCCCGAGATTTACTATATGAATCATTCAGATATCAATGCTGATCCATTTAGACTGAGCGCACAAGTAATTAGTGGGATTGGGTTCTTAGGAGCTGGAGCAATTATTAAAAGTGGTTTAAATGTACGCGGGCTAACAACAGCAGCTAGTTTATGGGTGACAGCAGTAATCGCAATCGCTTTTGCTAGTGGGATGCTTATAATCGGTATTTTTGCAACTGCTCTAATCTTTGCTTATTTAACATTTGGTGATAAACTAGATCCAACAACTAAGTATTCAACTAAAAGTGTAATTGTTAAAATTGAACACTTTGAAACTAATTTAGAAGCTGTTAATAAGTTCATGGATATACACGCAACCTTACATGAGAAGCCTTCAATATTAGAGTTAACAACTGAAGGCGGTCAAAACATTGCTATCGTTGCTTATGAAATTAGTAATAAACAAAGTGAGATTTCAACAAATGAACTAGTGCAAATACTTGCTCAAAAAGATTATATATTAAAGGTTGAGAGCATATCAGAAATGGATAAAACAAACTGGAGGGATTAATCTTATGAAAATAGATCATATTGCAATTTGGTGTAAAGATATTGAGGAAATGCGAGATTTCTATGAAACCTATATGCTAGGTGAATCAAGTGAATTATTTACGGGTGAGGATACCAGTTTTCAATCATATATATTATCTTTTCCTAAATCAGACTGTAAATTAAAGTTAATGTATAAACAAGATATTGATAAGTTTCACAAAGATAAAAGATTTGGACTTGCCCATCTATCATTTAAATTAGATAGTCAAAATGCTGTAGATGATTTAACTGCTCTGATTGGAAATGGTGGCTATAAAGTGTATTCAACACCCCATGTTGATGAGACTGGTCAATATAGTAGTCTGGTAATTGATGTTGAAGGTAATATCATTCAGTTAATCGCAAATTATACATAAAATAACAAAAAGTTAAACTAACTATTTATAGTTAGTTTTTTTATAACTTTAAGTATCAAACAATTGGTATAATAAGAGTAATTGAAATCTTAAGGAAGTAGGAGTTATATGATAACTTTACAAAACATATCAAAACTATACGGAAGTGAAGTGTTATTTGAAAATGTCAATTTATCTATTCATGAGAATGATAAGATTGGTATTATCGGTGATAATGGTGTTGGAAAAAGTACACTATTGAAAATTATCTTAGATGACAACCGAGCGACTGATGGAGAAGTGCGTAAAGATAAGCGTACTATTGGTTATTTATCACAACGTGTAATCGAAAATGTTACAAACACAGTTGAAGATGAGTTTAATCATGTATTTAGACGTGTGTCTAATACAGAAGCTGAAATGCAAGCTGTATTAACTAAATTGGAAACAGATCCAATGAATGAGGAACTAGTTGCTAAATATGGCCAACTAGAAAACCAGTTTTTACAATTAGGTGGCTATGAGAAACAAGTTGAGATTAATAAGATGCTTACAGCGTTTGGTTTTACGGAAGGTGATATCAGCCGTACAATTGAAACTTTTAGTGGTGGACAACGTACAAAACTAGCATTAATTAAATTATTACTGATGAAACCAGACTACTTATTATTAGATGAGCCAACAAACCACTTAGATATTCAAACTATTGAATGGTTAGAATCATATTTAACAAGTTATAACGGAGCAGTTATCATAATTTCCCATGATCGTTACTTTTTGGATAAAGTAGTAACTAAGATTGTCGAAATTGAAAATTATACAGTTTCTAAATTTAATACAAATTATACTAATTATCTAATTGAAAAAGAACTTAGATATAATTATACATTAGCTAGTTACGAGCGTCAACAAAAAGAAATTAAGGAATTAAATGACTTTATTGAGCGGTTCCGTAATAAACCAAGCAAGATTGGACAAGTTAATGACCGTAAAAGTAAACTTGAACGAATGGAAAAAATTGAAAAACCATTTAATCAATTTGAAAAAATCAACTTTGAATTTGAAAGTTTACATTTAAAACGTAGTAGTTATGTTGAAATTATTGATGGAGAAATCGGATACGAGGATGATCCTAGCTTGATTAAGAATCTAAACCTTAGAGTTGATGGTGGAGAAAAAATTGGAATCATTGGCCCTAATGGAATTGGTAAAACTACTTTGTTAAAAACAATGTTAAAACAAGTTCCAATTAAAGACGGACAAGTTATACTTCATCACAAAATTAAAATTGGATACTTTGATCAGCAGCAAAATGATTTAGATACAAATAAAACAATTTTCGATGTAATTAGGCCTTATATGCCTGAAGAAAGTGATAGTTACATTCGAAGATACTTAGGACGTTTCTTATTTAAAGGTCGTGATGTATTTAAGAAGATTGGTGATTTATCAGGTGGAGAAAAGGTACGTGTTGTACTTGCTCAATTCGCTTTAGAAGAGTATGATTTAATTATCTTAGATGAGCCTACCAACCACTTAGACCTTAAGAGCAAAGAAGTGCTTGGAGAAGCGCTAATGACCTATAAAGGAACAATCTTATGTGTCTCTCACGACAGATACTTTATGAACCAAATTATTGACAAATATGTTTTATTACAGCCAAACAGTTATTCTATATTTGAAGGAAAATATGATAATTATGTAGAGTATACCGAGTCAATTGAAAAGGCTAAGAAAGAAAAGAAACAAAAAACAATTACTACTAAAAAGAAGATTAATCGGAATGTTGCTAAACTTGAAAAACAAATCGAGAAGCAAGAGTTAGTAGTAAATGAACTTATTGAAAAAAGTATGTTGCCTGATGTTTATGAAAACTATGAGGTAGCAGAAGAAAATAGAAACATGATTGCTGAAGCAGAACAGAAACTTGAGTCACTTATGGAGCAATACGAACAAGAGATAATGAAAGAGGTATAAGATGTTTACAAATAACGCAAAAGAAACAACATTTGTTGTATTCGATTTAGAAACTACTGGATTCAGTCCAGTTAATGACCAAATTATTGAAATTGGGGCAGTAAAAGTAAATAGTGAAGGATTAGTAATTAGTCGTTTTTCAAAATTCGTTAAATTATATAAAGTTGATAGATTATCACCAAAAATCAAAGAATTAACACAAATTACTGATAATATGCTTGAATTACAAGGAGAAGACGTACACGAAGTTATGAATGAGTTTGTACACTTCATTGGGGATAGTGTATTAGTTGCTCAAAATGCTAAATTCGATATGTCATTTATGGCCGGATACTTTATTGAATTCCATAAGTTAACATATTCACGTTTATGTTTTGATACGATTAAATTTGCTAGAGTGTTAAAACCAAATGAAGAAACATATCGTTTATCAGCATTAGCGCCAATGTTCAATGTAGATTATGATCCGAATGCTCACCACCGTGCAGATTACGATGCAGAAATTACAGCTAAAGTATTTGCTGCTCAATTAAAAATGCTTAACATTACAGAGCAAACAACAGTTTTAGATATGATTGGTATGGAACAAAGTGATAATATTACAAGTAAACAAGAAAGTTTCTTAAATTCCCTTATGCAACAACATGGTATTCGTTCCAACCAATTAGAATTCTTTAATAAACAAACTGCATCTGCACATATCGATATTATTTTAAAGTCTGGTAAATAAGATGACAAATTTTCAGTTAAAATTAATTGCATTAATTACAATGACAATCGATCATATCGGTTTTTTACTTGTAGCTCCATGGAGTCCTTATTATGAACCATTAAGAACAGTTGGTAGATTATCATTCGTATTATTTGCTTTTCTTGTTTCGGAAGGAATGTTACATACTAAAAATAAAGAGCGTTACATTGCAACAATGTTTGGTTTTGCATTTGTAATTGATATTCCACGGCTATTTATGGGTTATGATTATTTTCCTAATATTTTTTATACGTTAGGAATAGGAGCATTAGCAATCTACTTTATTAAGCATTTTAATAATATAATTTTACAAATTGCAAGTGTCTTAGCCTTATTATATTTAACAACGGCGATTGGCGCTGATTATGGAGCTTTTGGAGTAATGTTAATTGTAACAATCGATGTTTCAAGAACAATTACAAGTAATGTACGTGTTTTACGTGAGATTGTAATGGCGATATTTTATTACTTCTTAATGATTGTATTTATGGAGCCAGATATTCAGATGTTTGGTATCTATTCATTCATCATTATAATGCTTTATAATGGAAAACGTGGGTATTACGCTCCTCGTCTAAAATATTTAATTTATATTTATTATCCACTACACTTACTTATTTTAAGTGCTATGTCACCATTCGTTTAAAGACCTTAACTTGTTTAGGGTCTTTATTTATATTCTATACAATTAATTAAGCGTATGTTAGAAGTAGAGATGCCAGTTTGCTATAATTATATTAGAAAAAATGGAGGTAATTTTATTATGGAAAGAGATTTATATATTCAAGAAGTAAGAGTAGGTAGAAAAGTAGAAAACTTTGAAGCACCAGCTTATGATCCAAGAACTGAAGAATTTACTACAGTTAGTTTAGAAGAAAACATGAAAGCAGGAAAGTGGACAATTTTATTCTTCTGGCCAAAAGACTTTACTTTTGTATGTCCTACAGAAATTATTGGATTCAGTGATAGACACGCTGAGTTCGAAGCTGAGGATGCAGTAATTTACGGTGTATCTACTGATACAACTCACGTACACCAAGCATGGACAAAATTAGAAGCAAACGAAGGTGGAATTGGAAAAGTAAACTTCCCATTAGTTCAAGATTCTTCTCATGCTTTATCAGAAGCATTTGGAATCTTAATTGAAGAAGAAGGTATTGCACTTCGTGGTACATTCATGATTTCTCCAGAAGGAATTTTAGAGCACTCTACAATTAACAACTTAAACGTTGGACGTAATGTAGATGAAGCATTAAGAACTTTAACAGCTTTAAAATCAGGTGGATTATGTCCATTAAACTGGAAAAAAGGTGACGCTACAATTGGATAATCTTTTAAAATAGAAGCTCAATTATTGAGTTTCTTTTTTTAATTGTAAACTTTATAGCACTCTAATTTTACATGTGTTAAAAAGTTACAACTCAAATTTGAAAACGCAACCATTTTGTGTTATAATGATAACGTAATATATATATTAGGAGGAAACGATGAAAGCGTTTTTTAGTAAATTAGGTCAAACATTTATGTTACCTATCGCTTTACTTCCTGCTGCGGGTATCATGTTAGGTATTGGTGGATCTTTCACTAATGAGAGCATGATTTCAGCATACGGACTTGAAAGCATTTTAGGGGACGGTACGTTCTTAAACACGTTCCTTGGAGTAATGTCAGCTGCGGGTGACATTGTATTCGCTAACTTACCAGTTATGTTCGCGATCGCGTTAGCAATTGGTTTTGCTAAAAAGGAAAAAGGAGCTGCTGCATTAGCTGCATTAATGGCATATTTAATTATGAACGTGTCAATTGCACAATTAATGGGAGCTCTTGATATCGTTGCAGAAAATGGAGATTTATCTATTTTCGGAATGACATTCAGTGGGATGACTGCAAGCATGTTAGGTGTTAACAACACTTTAAGTATGGGTGTATTTGGTGGTATTATTGCTGGGGGGATTACAGCATTCTTACACAACAAATTCATCGATGCTAAATTACCAGACTTCTTAGGATTCTTCGCAGGTCCACGTTTAGTGCCAATTGTGGCATCATTCGCTGCATTATTCTATGGTATGGCATTAGTATTCGTATGGCCATTCATCGGTGGTGCTTTAGCTGCTGTTGGTACTGGTTTAGGTTCATTAGTTGAAGCTGGTTACGGATGGGTAGCATCATTAATCTTCGGATTAATTGAACGTTCATTAATTCCATTCGGATTACACCACGTATTCTATTTACCATTATGGCAAACTTCAGTAGGTGGAACTTACCAAATCGCTGGTGAAACTATCTACGGAACTCAAAATGCATTCTTTGCATCTTTAGGAGCAGGAGATTTCTCTGCATTCCCTGCAACTAACTTCATGTCAGGTAAATTCCCATTCATGATCTTCGGTCTTCCAGCTGCTGCATACGCTATGTACACTGTTGCTGATGAAGAAAATAAAAAAGAAGTATCAGGTTTATTATTCTCAGTTGGATTCACTGCAATGTTAACTGGTATTACTGAGCCAATCGAATTTACTTTCTTATTCTTAGCACCATTCTTATACTACGGAATTCACGTACCTTTAGCTGGTATTTCATTCATGTTAATGGATATCTTAAATGTTAAAGTAGGTATGACATTCTCAGGTGGTTTAATTGACTTCACATTATTTGGTATTTTACCAGGTACTACTGGAGCAGATAACAACTGGTACTGGATTATTATTGTTGGTATCGTATATGCATTTATTTACTTCTTCTTATTCAGATGGTACATTTTAAAGAAAGATATTGCGACTCCAGGTCGTGGTGGAGCTGCTGTTAAAATGATGTCTAAAGCTGAATATAAAGAAGCTAAAGCTAACGGTGGAAACGATCAATTAGTTAAAGATATTATCGAAGCTTTAGGTGGAGAAGAAAATATCGTTGACGTTGACGCTTGTATTACAAGATTACGTGTAACTGTTAAAGATAACTCAAAAGTACAAGATAATGCTCACTGGCAATCATTAGGTGCAAGTGGTGTAGTAATTAACGGAAATGCTATTCAAGCAATTTACGGAGCTAAAGCTGCTGAATACAAACCATTAATTAACGCTGTACTTGGAAACGAGTAAGATGATTTATTATTGGCGTAGAATTGGAGCATATGTAATAGATTTAAGTATTATTTCAATGCTTAGTCAAATTATCTTTATGTTTATTGGACCGTTATTTGTATTAACAGGATCTAACTTAGTAATTGATATCTTTAAGTTCTATATGTTCTTATTTGTATCTGTAATTATTGCAGTAGGGTATAATGTAGGGTGTTATCGCTTTTTCAAATTTCCATTAGGAAAAATGTTAATGGGAATTAAAGTGTATAACAGTAGAGGACGTCGTGTTTCTAATCGTGATTTTGCAATTAGAGAAACGAATAAATTTATTTATACATACGCAACACTTGGATTATATGTCCCATATCAATTTTTTAGATATGTTATTAAAAGGGAACAAACATTCCATGAGCGTCAATCAAATACTCATATTTACATGTAGTAGAAACTCTATCTTCGGATAGAGTTTTTTTATAATATTTCATGATATAAACAGTTATTCATTGTATAATATAATTAACAAAAGGAGTTACAATGGACAATATAAAAAATGTAATTGAAAGATCAAAAGAATCAGATATTGAAACATATGATGCTAGTCAAATGACGGCAGAAGAAGTACTAGCTCAGATTGAAGCTTCAATGAAAAATATGACTGCTAACAATCAAAAAAGAGTTGTATTTGTAAATGATGGAGAAACATTTGAGGATGTAATCGATAAGATGGAGTAATAGCGACTGCTATTGCTTTTTTTATGGTTTATATAATATATTTGTGTGCTATAATATAGTTAATATTTCAAGGGGGAACATTGAAAACTTATATCTTTAATACAAACTTTTCATTAAAGGATGAAAAAAATGATGGGCTTATAACAAAGCAAAAAAAATTCATGGAACAGTGTGATGGAATGATTGCAATTAGTTCAGCGAAAGCGATGTATAACTATAATGACAATTTAAATTATAGTGGATCACATATTAAGTCATTATGTCATGGACTGTACGTTGAGGATGCTTTAGGGCAAGTGCGAATTGACAAGCACTTCCCAAAAACAAAGGCTTTATTTATTGCAACAATGTGGGCAGAACAAGATCTATATGTTGTTGGTGATAATGGATTTTTTACAGCCGGAAAGTACTTTAATAACTTATTAAAAAATGAAGATAAGAGTAATATGAAAGACTTATATACATTAGATCGTATTTATCTAATTTATTTAAAAGGTGATATGCGTGATAATGTTTTATTAGAAAACTTTTATGTAACATACGATCAAGTCAATAATTATTCAATCGTAAGTTATGGAAAGTTAGAACCGGAGAATTTATTACAAATAATTACTGGTTATACATATGCTTATAGCGATAGTACATATGATCTTAATTTACTTAATAAAGTAGATGCGGGTTATGCGATTGGTGATTCATTTGAGATTGCCGAACTTGGGGAAAAAGTTGAACATGTAAGCATTTATTATTTTATAAACAAGTATATAGAATTATACATTTAAGGAGACATATGTACGTAGTACTAGATATAGAATTTTACCATAATAAAAAAAGAAATAGTTTAGGACCAGTTAAACAACTTGGTGCATTTAAATTTGATGAGAACTATCGTGTAGTTGATATCTTTGAGATGACAGTAACTCGATATACAACGCAAACAATGCTTAAACGCTTGTTCTCAACATTCGTTAAAGACGTAGATACAGTTTACGTTTGGGCTAAGAATAATGATGTACGTGCTTTAAACGAAGTATTAGAGAAAGATATTAATACTTATAATATTATTGATGTTCAAGAATATTTTAAAGATATCAATTTAGCATCATTATCAGTAATTTCAGAAGCATTACATTTTGAACCAGAAGGACGTCATAATGAATTAGTTGATGCTGAGTATACTTTTGAAATCATCAAGCACTTTGATTTTAATAATGCTGCAACGCGTGCTGCAATTATTAACTATGTTAATTTAATTAAAGCAAGTACTAATCCTGGAAAAAAACAAGGTTCTGAAAAGGCTGATACTAAACAAAGCCAGAGTAAACCTAAAAACCAAAATACAAAGATTATTATTCCAGGTACTATGCGTAAATTAAATGAAGAATACTATCAAATTGTTAATGAAAAAGCAGTTACTCAAATTATCGAAAGTATTAAAGCTAATAGATTAAGTATTTCAAAAGATGGAAACTTTGATTTAAATGCAGATTTAGAGCAATTAGTTGAGAATAAAAGTAATATTATTTTCAGTAGCACTCCAAAATTTAAATCAATTGCCAAAAAATATGAAGATAAATTAATTGTGATTGTTGATGGAGCAAGCGAAGAAAACTACTTAGGTGTGTTCGTTTCTAAAAAAGCATACAAACAATTTATTAAATAGACAACTATTCAGTTGTCTTTTTTTATAGAAAGGATTATATGATTAAACTAAAAAATGCAAATATAATGTTAGATGATTTAACTGTATTAGAAGATATTAATTTCAACTTTGGACGTGAAACTTATCTATTAGCTGGTCGTATGGTAAAGCGTAAAAATGCTTTATTAGAAGAACTAGCTTTTGCTGCATCAAAATATAATCCTAACATTAAGTATCATGCAGAGAATGGTGTTGTATACTTGCCGACAAATCCAATCTTAATTGAAGGGCTAACAGTAAAACAAAATATCCAATTTTACAGTAGATTCTTTGGTACAACTCATATGAAAGTTAAGGTACTTATTAATCATTTCGAAATTGAAAATATTTTAGAGCGTAAAGTGAAGGGTTTAAATGTAGATGTAATAAAGTTAGTGCAAGTAATTTGTGTGTTTTTAAATACTGAAGCAACAGTCTATTTACTAAGTGACCCTTTTGCTAATTTAAATAAATATCAAATAGATTTAATAAAAACCTATCTGAAGCAAATAGAGCGTGATATTACGATTATTTTTTCAAAACTGAATTCCCATGAGATTGAGGAGTTTAAACCCCGTATTATCGAAATAAAAGACAAAAAACTAGTATTTGAGGAGAACTAATGGTAATGACAATATTAAATATGCTGTGGCAATCTAATTATAAGTTTTTTTATGTATTAATTATCTTAATTCCTTCAATATTTTTAAATTTACATATCCATAATACACTATTAAACTTTCCGATTCTCTTATTCGTATGTTTTATACCGACATTTTTAAGTTTAATTATTACACTTGAAATATTAATTGAAGAAGAAGGAACTAAAATTTTTGATTATTTAATTTTAATGAAAAGTGAAAACTATGTAATGGTCTATCGAACTTTATCGATATTTGCAATTACAGCACCACTTACAATCCTGACTAGCTTAATTGAAAACGCTATTTATTTTACGCATGTTAATGCTGTACAGCAAGTAATATATTTAATATTAATATTAATAAATAATTTATTTTATATTTATTTTTTACAATATGTAACGATCAATCTAAGAAATATGTTATTGCGTAATAGTATTATTATTTCGGTAACAGGAATATCAATGTTAGCGTTAATGACACGTAGTTTACCAACCTATTTAATGTTTATTACAATGATTGGATTATTCTTTGCTGTAACATTCATGAATAGAAGGTTTTCAGAAGAACTTAAACGAATTGAACATTAAGAAAAGTAGCTTATTTAGCTACTTTTTTGATACTCTAGTTTGTGCATTAATTTTATCCATTGCTGAATTTAACATTAAGCTGTATTTATTATATTCAAGAGCTGCATTTGCATAGTTCTGAATATTTTCGTTATGCCAAATACTTGGATCAAATGTTGCAATAACTTGTAATGGATCTACGCTCTGGTTTAAAAATTGACTTTTAATTGAAACGTAAATTTGCACGTTTGCATACACATGTAATAATGGTGAAACAGATTCTACTGTACTAATATAAGCAGCAGTAGAGATTGCAGATAAAGTTTCTTTGTTACCAATTCTCGTAATTAACGAGTTAATATTGGCAACCTTTTCCTCTTGCATAAGACGGTTATATTGTGCAATAACCTTATTTCTAGCATTGATACCTAAGTTTTGATTTTCTTTTAAATACGTTGTTTTTATTAACTCCGTATAATAATCTAGGATTTCATTTTCATATAATTCTTTATTTTCTCTCATAATACCTCACAAATTTGCATATATCAACATTATATCATATAATATATATATCAATTGAATATATGGAGAATGATGACAAAATTAGAGAGATTACAAGTAGCTAAAAGCTATTTCCCAGATGCGACACCAGAACTAAACTATACAAATGAATTAGAACTAGTATTAGCTGTAATGTTATCCGCTCAAACTACAGATAAGGCAGTAAATAAGATTACTGATACCCTATTTAATTTATTTAGAACAGCTGATGATTATCTAGAAGCAGATTTAGAGGAAATCAAAGAGATCATTAAGCCAATTGGGTTAACAAAGGCAAAAGCTAACAATATTATAAAAATATGTAAATTTTACAAAAATGATTTTAATTATAGATTGCCAAATGATCGAAAAAAATTAATGGAAATGCCTGGTGTTGGACAAAAAACAGCAAATGTTGTTTTAGCAATATTATTTGATATGCCATATATGGCTGTTGATACACATGTATTAAGAACCTGTAAACGACTTAAAATAATACCAGAACATCGAAATGAACTATATGCAGAACAGACGTTAGAACGATTATTAAAAGGTGAAAATATTAATAGCTATCATCAAAGTTTAATTTATTTTGGGCGTTATCATTGTACAGCTAAAAATCCCAATTGTACAAACTGTAAGTTACAAACAGAATGTAGATACTATAAGAATAATTATAATTAATACTTGAATAATTTTTCAAGTATTAAAAAGTAATTTAGATGTATAGTTGTCCGTTTTTTCTTTCTAAATGCATTCTGAGAGATTGACGATAATTCTAAAAAATACATTTAATGGATAATTACCTTACCAATCAGCTGTAAATGCAATCTCAGAGATTTGAGTTATTATTAGATACACATCACTGTAATATAAATATGCAGTAATATTGTCAATGTATAATAACAGATAGTTATATAACAATAATATAAATAATATAGATAATATAAATCTTATTAATTAGTAGTTTATAAGATATTAATACAATATATAGGTTTATTATTAATATAGTATTCCTATATTTTATTATAAATAATATTACTTTACATAATATATATTATCGGAAACAAGATGAGCATGAAGAAAAAGCCTAGAAATAACAATTTTTTTATAACTTATCTAGTTGTTCTTTTTCTGTTAATGATATATGTAATTAATCATCTGTTCACTTTGAATCCATAAATTTGCAGCATAACTATCGTTGTATCCATCTTTATGAGCTTTAGTTCTATTATACTAAATAAAGACTACTAATATAAGAAACTACAAATAGTAATCCTTGGTATACTATATATACTAGTGAAATTTATTTAAGGAGAATTTTATGTATAAAGGATATTTAATTGATTTAGATGGTACAGCCTATTTAGGAGCTAAAGTTATACCTGAAACTATTAAGTTTACTGATGAACTATTAGCTAAAGGGATTCCATTTAAATTTGTAACGAATAACTCAACTGCTACTGAAGCGGATGTTGTTAAAAAACTTTCAGCTATGGGTTATACAGTTGGTGAAGAAAACATCGTAACTACTGCAAGAGCTACTGCTAACTATATTACTAAACATCTTCCTGATGCAGTTGTATACCACATTGGTGAAGGTGGTGTTATTGGGGCTTTGGCTGATGCTAATATTACGACTACTTCTAACTATTTAGAAGCAAATACAGTAGTTGTTGGATTAGATAAAAATGTTGATTATAATAAATTTGCTGATGCATGTTTAGCAATTAGAAATGGTGCTACATTTATTTCTACAAATCCAGATATCGCGCTTCCAAGCGAACGTGGAATGTTACCAGGTAATGGAGCTTTAGCCAAACTAGTAGAATATAGCACTGAGGTTACGCCGATTACAATTGGAAAGCCGGAAAAGAATATTATGCAAGAAGCTTTAGATCAGTTAGGTTTAAGTAATACTGAGGTTGCAATGATTGGTGATAATTACATGACAGATATTATGTCAGGTATTAATCTTGATATTGATACAATCTTTGTAAATACAGGTCTTACTCGTCGCGAAGAATTAGCAAAATATGATATTGCTCCTACTCATATCTGCGAAACGTTATTAGATTTTATTCCAAATATTTAAAAAAAGCCTCCTAATATAGGAGGTTTACTTTATCTTTAATGGTTTATATATGTAAATTAACTTACTCGTGGTATTGAGATCATTTTTACTAACACGATTAGTTGAATCTATTAATGATATGGTATGATTTTTTTTTTGCTTTTTTATCGTAAATACAATAATCAATGTTATAATTTGCGTGTCCGGAATGACAAGAAACTACCATGGAGAGTAATATGATAACATTGGCTGTAAGAGTAACAATGTTAGGAGAGTGATGGACAAGAAACTTGAAAGAGTTACAAAAGTACTCATTCTAGTTTTTTATGCTCTAAGATTACTTATGTTATTTCGATAACTAGGTAATTGCTTCGCTATATTACTCTCTAAGACATAAGGAAGGGAACCTGTTCGCGCAGGTTCCCTTTTCTTGTAATTTGCTTCACCATATTACAAAATATATTTTAACATCTTTATAACTAAGTTGTCAAATTTATTCAAACAGTAATTTTATTTTGTAGTATTTGCTGTGCTATAATTTACAAGCACCTCCTAATATAGGAGGTTTACTTTATGTTAAGTACTGTAAAGATATCAGTAAGTTTATCGATTTTAATACTATCGTAACTATCGGTATTTAAATTTATACTATGAATATTACTATTTCTAGCAAGACGGTTATCAAGATCACGATCACCGATACAATAAGTTACGTTTTAATCTAAGTTATACTTCTCTACTAAATATTCAATTGCGTGTGGAGCAGGCTTCTTTAAGAAACCATCACGACTAGTTATAACCTCTATAAAAGAACTATCAAGTTCTAAGTTAGCTAATGCATTGTGAGTATTTGCTCCTTTATTAGTAAATAAGTAATTACTGATATTAAGATCATTAAGAGTATCTAAAACATATTTTGCATCTGACATTAGTTCAATAATATCGTTTTTATCTTGTAAGTTTTTCGAAAAATGATTTTTCATTATTAGTGGTTCAAGATTATTTAACTTCTCCTGCTCTTTAAGATACGTTGATACTGAAGTATCTTTAATATAATCTTGAAGTTCGTTTAAGTTAAAATTTATATTAAAATGATCTAGAGTTTCAATTAGTGAACTTTCAATCAACTTGTAAGTGTCAATTAAAGTTCCATCTAGATCCCAAATTAGATTTAATTGCATATTACCTCCTAAATATTAAAGCATATGATTACCTTTAAAATTACTATGTAAATCCTTATTGCCCCATAAAAAAGCAACCATAAACTGGTTGCCTTAATTATCTATTATTTATAAAAAGTTTCTACAATTTCACGTGTTTCTACTTCAGTTAAACTATAATAATTTGAATGACTTGACTTTTCAACGCGGCTTGCAATTAAATCATTGTCTAAAGTTCCTCGTGGAATTTCAACATCTTCTAAATAAGTAACATTACCATATAGCGCAAAAATTTCTTTTAGTTTATTTACTGTTTTTTGAGCTAAGTCGCTATCATCACGACTAAATTCAAAAACATTTACTCCTAAGTTTTCAAACTTAATAGTACTATTTCCTTCATCTATATCTTTGTTTAAGTAATACTCTAAGACTTTAGGTTGAACAATTGCAAGTCCAATACCGTGAGTTAAGTCTGTAAATGCACTAATTTCATGTTCTAGTCCATGTGATAACCAGTCTTGACCTGGTCTTGACATTCTTGTTAATCCATTTAATGCTAATGTACTAGAGTAAAAAATATTAGCTAAACTATCATAATTGTTATTTACTAAATAATCATCAGCATAATTAATTGTATTTTTCATAATAGCTTCAACTAGACGATCATCTAAACCATCGTCTGTATGTGATCCAAAATAGTTTTCACATAAGTGTGATAAGATATCACACACACCTGCACGACGGTGATACTCAGGAAGAGTTTCCAATACTGTTGGATCTTCATAAGTAAACTTTGGAGCTAATGCTGGATGTCCATAACCTACTTTTAAGTCGAATTCAGGATTTGTCATCACACCACCTGAGTTCATTTCGCTACCAGTAGCTGCAACAGTAATAATTGTTCCAATATTAGGAATCTTATTGACATCAATATCACTACTTACTTTAGTAATAATGTCCCAAATGTCTGATTCACTAGCACTACCAACTGCCATGTGTTTCGAGTTATCTAATACACTACCTCCACCTACAGCTAATATGAAATCAATATCATTTTCTTTTATTAACTCAATACCTTTTCTAGCAGTATCTACTTCTGGATTCGGTTTAATCCCATCTAATTCAATGTACTTAATATCACTATCATTTAAGATTGTAATAACGCGGTCATATAAACCACTTCTTTTAACACTTCCACCTCCATAAGTTAGTAAAATTGTCCCGTTTGTATACTTTTTAATATTGTCACCTAATGTAGATAACATATCTTGTCCAAAATGTAATTTAGTTCCTAAATCAAATATAAAATTATTCATTTAAATCACTCCTTCTCATATTTCCTATTATACCTCTAAATAGTATATAGTGCCCAATATAATATAAAAAAAAGAACTCAAGATTGAGTTCTGCAATTAATGTATTTTGTTAAGTGGTGAAGATTCTGGTGTTCCTTTAGGAATAGGTAATAAGTTAAATGATAATAATTCAAAGATATCAACGTCTTGCTCATTATCAATACGAGCTAAAGCAGTTCTTACACGTAACACTTCGGAACGTAAATCATCTTCATTTTTCATACTACTAATCGCTTTTAATAATAGTTCGTTTACAGCTTTTTTAGCTTTTAAAACTTGAACTTCTTCGCTATTTTTTATATGTTTTTCAATATAGTAGTTTGCAACTAGCTTATTAAAACTGAATTCAACAGTAATGTTATCAACAGTAATGTATTTATCTTGGAATTGATCCATTAATTTGAAGTATTCTTCAATGTCATCTTCAAAATGATGTTCAACTACTAAGTTATAGTAAGATAATTGATCATCAAATTTAACGTCAGATTCTAAGGCAATTAACATTAAACGAGCTGCCATATAAATGTTTTTCTCGCTAAGTGCTGCATAAATTGAACGCTTTACTGTATATAAAGTTGGAAAGTTTTCAACAGCCAAATTTAAATACTTTTGTTCTAAATCATCGTTTACTCCATGAGCTGCAAATGCAAGTAATTCATAGAATTTTCCGATTTGCTCTTTATCTAATAAGTATTCATGGTGCTCTACATAAGCGATTACTTCATCTTCTAATTTTTCAAATCCATATGTTTTTAATTTAAGGTATAGTTCTTGTAATTTTAAACTATGTTTAGTCTTAGCATCAATTTTACTTTCTAATTGTGCTTTCTGCTTTTTAGATAAATCAAACATTGATTCTAATTCATAGTTCTTTAAGTTAGCGTATTTGTTTTCAAAGTTTTTGCTCATAACCACTCCAATCGATAATATTTTAGCATATTTTCACTTTTATTTATGGATATCAAAGGCTTCATCAAAAACTTCTTGATATAGTTCGTTATCAAGTTGTAAGTATTTACTATCATCATAAATGCTACAAGTTAATAAATTGGCCATATCTTTATATTTTAATGTTTCATTAATTGCATTATAAATCTTATAACAAACGAAGATTTTACGAATAAATATAATTTCTTCTTCTTTGATTTTCTTTTTATTATACGAGTTTTCAGTATAATCGCGAATTTGACGGAAATACTTATCATTTACACGCTCAAGTTCGTAAATTGCTAATACTTTTAAACATAAGTCATAGTACTGCTCAATCGCATTTTTAATAACACGTTCTCTGGTCCCTTTGTTTTCTACAATTTCACGTAAAAGTAAGACTTCAACTGCATCTTTAGGTAACATATTACTCCTTTAATTGATTTATTTGACTGATAAGTTTGTTATCTGCTTTCTTTTTTAAACATTGGTTCCAAATTAAATTTAAAACATCTGCATAACTAGCAACAAATTGATCACTGAAAATGATTGTCGACTGCTTATAGTTATCTAAACATAATTTAAAAATTCCTTCTTGTAATAAGTTAATATCACATACTTCAAGACTTTTCCTATTTTCAAATATAAAGTCTGATAAATTTAGTAGGAATTGGTGTTTAAAGCATGGTTTTAGAGTGATCAATTGATTTTGTAAGTAAATACTCATTAGTTCATCAATAGTTGTGAATGCAGCCTTAAATTGCTCATTATCAAGTTTACTATTTGATTGTAGAAATCCCACTTTTAATTTCTTGATATTTTTACCACTATTAACTAGTTGACAAATCTCACTACCAATTTGAATTGCATCTGTAATTGTTTGATCATTCACTTGTTTTATGTCATTCTTCTGCAATGTCAATAATGTCCACTCTAAGTTATCTTCGTCAATATAGTCGATTTCTTCAATAACTGTATATTGTTTCAAAAACTGTAGTCGACTTATGATCTTTTGTTGCGTTGTTTTTGCTGTATCGATACTATTTTGATTAATGCTAATTTGAATTAATCCACCAGTTGTTAAGTTAATAACCGCTAGTTCTAAATTGTATACTAACGTTTGTAAGTTAATAACGTGGAAGATTTCTCCAATGAAAATTAAATCGAACTGATCTTTAATTGATGGAAATAGCTGCTCTCCATTAACTAAATCAAAGAAGTCATGCAAGTCACCATCAATGTAGTTACTTACACGCGAATACTGATCATTGTGATTCCAACTTTTGTTATCATCAATGATTAAAGCGTGTTTATATTTTTTGGTATTTAATGTATTTGCTAAAGTTTGTTTATTCATAAAGCTCCTAGTATCCTAATTATACTATATGACATGAAAAAAGGGGGAATAAGTTTTCCCCCTGGAGTATAATATTTTGACGAATGGATAGTATTTTAAGACTTGTATCAACTTTTATTTATAGTCCTAAAATTTAATAACTAAATAATGATATTATACTCTAATTTAGTTCTCTAGTAGTATACATAATTTGAAGTGCCCGTGGGGGCAGTTTTAACTGAAGTTTGTTTTCAAACTACTACCACTTGTCGATGGTGTAATAATAATTTTATTACTAACTTGGTTTTTTAATTCTTCTACGTGCGAGATGATCCCAACCATACGCCCTTCGCTTTCGATATTAATTAAAGTATCAATTGCTGTATTTAAAGAATCAATATCTAAGCTACCAAATCCTTCATCAATAAAGATTGTATCGATTTGAATTCCTCCACTGTTCATTTGAACAATATCACTAAGTCCTAAAGCCATTGATAATGCCGCCTTAAAGCTCTCACCACCTGATAAACTTTTAACGTCACGTACTTTAGTCGTGTAGTTATCAATAATATTTAAATCTAATCCCTGAGCACTTCTTCCTTTAGCTGGAGCTTTATACTCAAGTTCAAAGCGATTATTAGTCATTGTTTTAAAATAAATATTCGCACGCGTTATTATTTGCTTAAAGTAAATTGATAACATGTAACGTTCAAATGATATTCTGCTAATTGTTTTACCGTTTGCGATATCACTAATATCTGCAACTAATTGATACCTTTGATACGTAGTCTTAATACTTGTTTCTATTTTAGCAATTGCTTTAATATCTGTTTCTAAACGACTCAAGTATACATGATAGTCTTCAACTAACAGTTGGTAGTTATTACACTGTTTAATAAGCATTTCTAATTCAGCTTGTAATGTACTTGTATCTAGTTGTACATAATCAATAGTTGCACTAGTTAGTTCTTTATGTCTGTTTTCTAGTAATGCTTTGTTAGTTAAGTAATCATTATACTTACTTTGGATAGTTGATTGATCAGGTAACATTTGTAAGTAATTTTCAAGTTGTTGCTGTTCAAAATTAGATTTAATACTTAACACAATTTCATTTAGTTCTTCGATTTCTAATTTAGTATTAGTAATTAAGTTATTATTAAATGTAATATTAGTTTCTAACTTATCATGTTCTGATTTTAAATGCTGATAACTATTAGCTATTGTTTGATAATTATTAGTTATTGCTGTTATTAGTTCTAATTCAGATTTTAGGCTTGCTTCAAGTTCCTGTTTTGCATTTAGCTCTTCATCATTTAATGTTAAGTTAGAATTAGTTTGTTCAATCATATACTGTGTATTTGCAATTTCAGTTGTTATAGATTTCAATTGTTCACTATTAGAAATAAGTTGCTTATTAACTTCATCTGCGTTAGTATCTAAGTTTTTATTAATCAATTCTATTTCTTGTTTTGCTGCTTTTAAACTATGTAATTGGTCGGAGTAATTACTATCATCAATTTGGTATTCCGTCGTTAGTTTGCTAACTAAAGCTTTATCAACTTCAATTGACGAGCTGATTTTTGCTAACTGTTGATTTATTTGATTAATAATATCTTCTTGCCTATTGATATCATCAATGGTTGCATCACTGTCAATAGTTGTTGCTGGATGTGGGTGATCTGTTGATCCACAAACTGGACAAGGTCTATTTGCTTCAAGCTCTTTTGCTAAATTGCCCGCTTGGGCACTAAAATAACTAATTCTTAAGTTTGACAGCGTGTTTGACTCCAGTTCCAACTGTTTTGTAAGTTGAGTCCCTTGCTCATTATTTCTATTTATCATAGCGTTTGAGGTTTCAATATCTTTACTAATTTGTAACTTCTTACTAATTTTTTCAATATCTTGCTCAATTTGTTTAATCTGATTTGTATTAGCCTCAAACTGTTCGATATTAGCGGCTATTTGTGTAGACTTAAGTTTTAATTGTTCACTTACTTGATTTATACTAACCATTTTAAGGTTTAGACTTTCTATCTGAGTTTGAAATTGATTAAGTTTTTGCTTAAGCTGTTGTTGCTCAGTTATTAATTCTAGTTGACGTTCAATCTCCGTAACGTGTTTACGCTTAGAATCTAAATCATCAAAGCTAGCTTTAGCAGTATCTAGCTGCTCGTTCATTTCTGCTAATTTAATTGTAGTCGTTTCTAGTTCTTTTTTAAGTAATACACTTTTATTTTGATATTCAGCTAAGTTAGTTTCTTTTTTTCGTAAACTTGTAATATTATTTTGATAATTTACTAGTACAGGTACATTTTCAATGAAGGCCTTGTATGAATCGTACGTGTTTTGATTTTGAACATACTCATCTAGCTTACTTTTAACTTGATTTAATTCTAAAATGTTATTCTGAAATTGTTTTTCATCAGCTAGCTTAGACTCAATTAGTTGCAGTTCTTTATCAACTTCTTCTTTTTTAATAACCAATTGATCGTAATTGCGTTTTGTATTAATTTGTGCGTAACTCAATTGCTTAGAGTTAGTTACATTAGTATATTGACTTAAGAAAGTATTGATTTTAAGTTCACTATCTTCTATCTCTCGCTTTAATTCACTACTTTCAATACGTAAGTTTTCCTGGATTCGTTTAATGTGACTTGTATTAAATATCTTACGGAAAATTTCTTCTTTACTACGTGAATCACTCACTAGTAATTTTTTAAACTCACCTTGTGGTAATAGAACAATTTGCTTAAATTGCTCTTTTGTCAATCCGATAATTTCTTCGATTTTAGAGGCAACTTCGATTTGAGCTGTATATATTTGATCTTTAAATTCTAATTTAACACTCGCATCCACTTTCCTCAATCCTTCACCACGTAATTTAGGACGGTACTGAGCAGGTTTTCTCGTTATTTTATAAACAACATTATTACTAATAAACTCAAAACAAACTTCAGTTTCAACAGTATCCTTTGCAAAATCACTTCTAAACATATCATTGCTACGGTCACTACCACTAGCACTTCCGTATAGTGCGAAAGACATTGCATCAAAGATTGTTGTTTTACCACTACCAGTTGGTCCTGTAATAATGAACATATTACTATTTGTCATCTTTGAAAAGTCAACACTTTGCGTCTGAGCGTATGGACCAAAAGCTGTAAATTCAATTTTAATTGGTTTCATCTCTACTCTCCTCCAATTACATCATTAGCAACTTTTAAGAAATAGTTTAATTTGTCGTCACTAATCTCTTGATCACTATTTAGGCTATAAAAGTCTGCAAAACTAGTTTCTAATTTGTCACTTATTGATTCACCAGTATTATTAATTTCAAGATGGCGGAACTCACGGTCAATTTGCATAACATTAGGAAACTTTGTTCTTATTTTTTCTAATGGATTAATAATTTGTCCTTCATCGAGTAACTTTATAATAATGTAATCCTCACTATATAGTTGCTCATCAATTTGCTGTAAATAGATTGCAACTTCACGCATTGGATGTTTTAAATCAAAAGTGTGATACGTTGATGTGATAGTATCTCCGACTTGGTGAATATAATATCCTTGTCTATTGTTACGTTCAGCACTAGAGTACGGCAGTATTGAGCCACTATAGTAAATATTAGGTCGAATATGACTATGACGGTGAACATGTCCAGCAAGTACTAAGTCGAATTGGTTATAAACTTCTCCTTTTGTAAATTCGCTTCCACCTAAAGCTAATGGTCTAATTGCAGAGTCTGCTTCAATATCACTGTTTCCAGTAATAATATAACTGTGATCAATAATAATATTAGTTTCACTTTCATCAATATCAATTAGTTTAATTATTTCTTGTTTAAGAATTGTAAAATCATTAATTTTAGTATCTAATAAACTACTTGCAAGCTCTAAGCTAAGAAATGGTAATAAGAAAAAATTAACTTTATCAATAGTAATTTGTTCAAATAACTTATCAGTGCTCACGATATGAATGTTATTAGTTTCTAAAAGTTTACTAGCAAAGTTAAGGCGTTTCATACTATCATGATTTCCATTGATAATTAAGACTGTAACCTTTAGTTTTGAAACTGAAATTAGAAAATCATCCCAAAGTTCAATAGCTTCAACTGGAGCAATGGCACGATCATAAACATCGCCGGCAATTACTAATGTATCAATTGATTCACTTTCTATTGTTGTTAGCACTTGATCTAAGATATACTCTTGGTCTTCTATCATTGAAAATCCATTAACAATCTTACCTAAATGTAAATCACTTATATGTAGTATTTTCATATAACTTGTATAATCAGTACGTACCTGATATGTTAGATATAATATATTTAAGGTACCAGAGGGTGTCTATCATATATTTGAACTTTTAGGTTCTAAAAGGAGACTTACACCTCTGAGCTATTATAAGTTTCTAATAGCATGTTCAGTCTAGGGCTCTAATTTGCAAGATTTATTTCAATAGCAAACCAGAGGATTTCTGATACCTATTAAAATTGGAGGTTTTATGTATAATTATTTTGTCGGTATTGAGATCGTAAAAGATGATCACTTCGTCGCTGTTTTAAATTCATCACAAGAAATTGTTGTTCCTGCTTTTTCGTTTAAATATAACATTGAAGGCTTTGAAAATCTGCAAATAATGACCCTGAACTTAAAACCTATTACGAGAAAAAGACACAAGAAGGCAAGCATCATCGTGTTGCAGTTATTGGCATTGCTCGTAAACTTACAAATAGAATATATTCTATCTTAATTAACAATCGACCTTATGAAATAAGATCAATTGAATCTGATTAATTACTGATTATACTCTCCTTTCTTATTTTAGAAGCGCTAGACTTACACCAAGTTTAGTGTATATTTCTATATGGATGCTAATGCTAAAAACATTTTTATAAAATAGCAAATTAATTACTTGACTTTTTATAGCATGTCTTCTTTATTTATATTATAAACTAAATTTTCGACTAATTCCAAGTTTAAACAAGTTAGGATTGTGCTATAATATTGTCAAGGAGGAAAGTTGAACAAAATTAATTATAAAGCCTTTAATAGACTAATTGGATTACTGACATTACTTGTAATTTTAGCAATCTTCTACTCTCTTAATTTACTAGATAGTGTAAAAGCTGTTTTTGGAGCTCTAACACCATTTTATTTAGCATTTTTAATATTATGGATAATGAAACCGTTCTCTGAATTTTTACAAGAGAAACGTAATATGAGCGCGAAAAAAGCAAATTTACTATCAATTTTACTCAACTTGTTAGTTTTATTATTATTACTATTTGTTGTAGTACCAATATTAATCGTACAAGTATGGGAAATTACTCAAAATAGTACTCAGATTGTTGATGGATTAACTGAGAACATTAATAAAATTACTCAATACTTTGAAATTAGACAAATTGATGTTATTGCTGAAATACAAGCAAAGGTTACTGAGTATTTAGATTTAAAATCATTCCAAGAAATTATCACTAGTATTGACTTTAGTTTCTTAACTAATACATTCAATGCGATCTTATCTACAATAGGTAGTGTAACTGGATTTGTTTTAAATATCATTTTTGCATATATTATTGCAATTTATTTATCAAGTGACTTCGATAGTTTTGTTGAAAAAAGTTTAAATCTTATTTTCCAGAATACTAAGCAGAGAAATAAAGATGTATTCTTACAATCTACAAAAGCATTATCAGGTTACGTTAAAGGATTATTCATTGATTGTTTCTTTGTCGCAGCTATTGTTACAATCGGGGCAGCAATCATCGGTGTTCCTTCTCCCCTTTTATTCGGAATCTTAGCCGGCTTATTTAATGTAATTCCTTACTTAGGTCCAATTCTTGGTGGAGTACCTTTAATTATTGTTGCATTATCACTTGGTTTCCCAACTGCTATCGCTGCTACAGTTGTTGTATTTGGTACTCAATTCATTGAATCTCAAATCTTACAACCTCGTATTATGGCAAACAGTACTAATTTACATCCAAGTACAGTTATTGTTGGATTAATTATTTTTGGAACTCTATTTGGTTTCATCGGAATGATTATTGCAACTCCTACTTTAGCAGTAATTGCTGTAATTATTAAAAATTCAAATTTAGATATTAGAATATAACATAAAGAAAGTTCAACTAATTAAGTTGAACTTTTTTCTATATAAATACTAAAAGTATTAAAATTAAGGCGTTTATAGCAATTGCTGCTTCTACTAAACGATCATTTAATTTTCCTTGTAGGAAGAAACTGCCGATGAAAATATTAATAATAATTAAATCGATTAAACCAATCATTCCAATCACTGCTGAAATTGTTAAAACTTGTAATTCTTGGATGTATCTAAAGTATGCATAGATACCTAATATTCCATATACTGATGATAAGACTTCAACAATATAAATTAAGAAATTACTTTGATTATTTTTTTCTTTTACAGTTTTTAAATAAAATAGCAATAATGCAATATTTACAACTGTTACCATTAATAGTCCAAATACAATTGATAATGCTGTATCGGCTATTTTTAAAATTGAGAACGAAAGTCCCGGTTCAATTGTAGAACTGAAAACTGACGTTACTAAAAAGATAATTCTAACACCTGCGATAACATTAAAAAACTCGTGGTGGTCATTTTCACTTTCAAATAGTTCATTAACTTTTAACATTTTCTCTCCCTAATGCTAAAATATTATACCATAGATAGCGATTAACCGCGAATTATGTGCCTCGCAATTGCTATCCCATTTGCTCCGGCTTGTGATAAACCACGTGTTAAGCCTGCTCCATCTCCTGCTAAATATAAACCTTTTATTTCAGTTTCAAAGTTATTATTTACTTTAAAGCGACTAGAATAGAATTTCGCTTCTACTCCATAAAATAGTGTGTGCTCGCTTGCGATACCTGGTGTTACATGATCAAGTGCTTCCATCATTTCAATTAAACTACGCATTGTATTATATGGTAATACAAGTCCCAAATCACCTGGAACTGCAGTTTTTTGTGTTGGTGTGATAAATAGTTCATCAATTCGTTTCTGAGTTGATCTGCGACCTTTTAAGATGTCTCCATAACTTTGGATGATTATTGATCCATTAGAAATTTGATTAGCTAATTTACTTACTGTATGAGCGTATAAGTTAGGATCATCAAAATCAGTTAATTTATGTGAAACTAAAAGTGCAAAGTTAGTGTTACTACTTCCTTTATTTTTATCTTTAAAAGCATGTCCATTAGCAAGCATTGTTCCCGAGTGATTTTCAACAACTACGTGTCCACTTGGATTAGAACAGAAAGTACGAACTTGAGTACCAACACTTGTATTAAAGATAAACTTACCTTCATATAAGTGTTTGTTAATTTCCTGCATTACTATATCACTAGTTTCAACACGCACACCAATATCAACTTGATTTTGATCAGATTCAATTTTATACTTACTTGCAATGTCTTTTAACCACTTACTACCATCACGACCAACGGCTAATATAACTTTATCTGCATAAATTGTTTCTTTATCAGTCTCGATTCCAGTTATGACATTGTCTTCTATAATTAGATCATTAACTGTAGTTCTAAACATATAATCTACATCACCTTTTAATTCTTCGAAGATACTTTGTAAAATTTGTAAGTTTATTTCTGTTCCTAAATGACGAACTTTACTTCTTAGTAATTTAAGTCCTTTAGCATAACCAATTTTTTCGATTTCAATTACTTCGTTTGTTGTTGGATCTGTAATTGTTTTTGGTGCTCCATGTTTTAAATTGATATTATCAACACTTTGAATAAGCTCCATAACTTGATTATCATCTAAATAGTCAGTTAACCACCCACCAAATTCAGTAGTAATATTAAACTTACCATCAGAATAGGCTCCTGCTCCTCCAAAACCATCTGTAATAGAACACGCTGGATAACACCCTGCATAATCTTTCTTTCTAGTTGCTGCTGGACATTTATCCATCTTTCCTTCTAAGATTGGACATTTACGAGTGTAAATATCTAATCCTTTATCAACTAGTAATACTTTCTTATTACTTTCTTTAGCTAATTCATAACTAGCGTATACTCCTGCAGGACCTGCTCCTACTATTATCACATCATACTTTTTCATATTATCACCTACCGAAACAATTATACCACATTTTACATTTTGTTTACAAATAAACTTTTGGTGTTATAATATTTAAAAGGAGATTTTATGAACAGTACAATTGAAGTATTAACAAATCGTTTTTCAGTAAGAGCTTATTTAGATAAACCGATTAGTGATGAACACCAAGATGTAATTAATGAAGTTATTTATCGCAGTCCAACAGCGGGTAATATGCAAGACTTTTCTGTAATTGTCGTTGATGATCAAAATTTAAAAGAAAAACTTAGTAAGCTATGTGATAATCAACCATTTATTACTAAAGCGCCACTATTATATATCTTTGTAAGTGATTTTACTAGATATAAAGACTATTTTGAATTATGTGAAGTTGATGAAAATGATTTCTCTACTCCTCATTATGGAACAATGATGAATGGAATAATTGATGCTACAATCGCAGCTCAGAGCGCTAGTGTTGCTGCTAACAGTCTTGGAATTGGAACTTGTTACATTGGAGACATTATTGAGAACAAAGAGCAAATTACTGACTTATTAGGCTTAAACTCTAATATGATACCGGTTGCGATGTTGACATGTGGCTATTATAAACAAGAAGTTAAATTAAGTCCGAAGATTGATAAGAAATATATCTTTCATAGCAATAAGTATACACGTGCTTCAAGTGATGAAGTTAAAGATATTTTTAGTTCTAAAAAGATTCCAAAGAAATATCAAGATCAGTATAGTAACTTTGGTGAGTATTACTATGCAACTAAAGTTGGAGCTGATTTCTCACAAGAAATGGATCGTTCGATGCGCTTGTACATTGATAACTTTAAACAGCAATAAAAAGTAGCTATTACAGCTACTTCTTTTTATGATATATTTGAGAACTTTGTATGACTGTTTAAATTACCATCTTTAATTTGAGCAACATAATCACAATCAATTACTTCGTGAAGTTCACTCGCTGTTACTATAATTGTTTTACCTTCATTTGCAAGTTTACGTAATTTCTTCCATAACTTATGTTTCCCTTCAATACTAATTCCTGTCGTTGGTTCATCAAGTAAGATATAAGGACTATCATTTAGGGCTGTAATTAAAAGTGCTAACTTACGCTTCATCTCATGGTTAAAGGTTCCAACTTTGTCATCGATGTAATCTGCTAGCTCATATTCTTTAAAAAGTAGTTCGAGTTTATCATTATCAACATCGACACCTTCAACTAATGCGAAGAAGATTGCATTTGCTTTTGCACTAATATCATTGTAGAAATGATAATTTTGATACATCACTGCAATTTTATCAAGGTGTTTGTTAGATTTAGTGTCATCACCGCCAATTTTAATATGTCCACTAGTTGTTGGCATTGTTCCAATTAGCGCATTCAGTAGTGTTGTTTTACCACTACCAAATGGTGCAATGATAGCTGTAATTTTTCCACATTCAATATCTAAGTTTAAATTATTATAAAGCGGCTTTCCTTTTACATATCCAAGTGTTACATTTTTAATCTCAATCATGATTCCTCCTTTCCTTAATTGTAACTTTTTTGTAAACTCATTGAATTTGGGTAAGGTAAAAAAAAAAGACTACCGAAGTAGTCTTTTAACTATTATTTTACTTTAATTTATCAACACTAGATTTAAGGGTGTTTATTAATGTTATTTGTTCGTCACCAAGTAATTGCTCACATTTAACGTGATAATTATCCCATGCTTTATGAATATCAGGTATTATTGCTTTACCTTTAGTTGTCAAACTTATGTCAACTGGCGAGTTTTTACTCCCCTTTTGAACATATCCTTCATTCTCAAGTTTTTTTACCATTCTTGTAACTGTTGAAGAATCTAAACATAACTCTTTTGATATTTGTTTAGTTTTAACATAATCTTTTGAACCAATAACCGTTAGGATGTAACCATAAGTATGGTGTAATCCGATTTCATCAAACTCATCTTCAGCTATTTTTGTAAGTTTACGTTCTAAATTTTTTACATTATATAAGATACAATCATTAAACATAGTTCCACCTCTTTCTTATATTATATCGAAAATTAGTAGAAATATTAAATTAAATCAATAATTAAATCTTGATCTAATCTAGATTTTGGTAAAGCTGCGTTATAGTCATCATCTGCTTTTTTACCTAAACCAATAATTAATACCGGTGTATTTGCTCCTAATTGTAATTCTTCGTTTAGTACTTTTGGATCAAATCCTTCCATAATTACTGAGTCAAGTCCCATAATGCTTGTACCTAACACAAAGTGTCCAGCATTTAAATAAACTTGGCTTTTTAACCATTCGAACTCACGACCACTTTCTTTGTTCATGCTGTGGAAGTAACGACGACCATTATCAGTTGCAGTTTTAAATTCTTCATTTGCATAACGTCCATCACGGTCTTCCTTTTCAACGACAGCTGTTAAGTGTTGATCATTTACATCAGCTACCGAAAATACTACTAATGCGGCTGCATCTCTAATTTTCTCATCATTGAATCCGAAGTTAGCTGTACTTTTTGCAACCGCTTCTTTACCTTCTTTAGTAGTTGCAATTGTAAAATGCCAAGGTTGCACATTTACACTTGATGGTGCTTCTTGCAATAATTTTTTAATTAACTTTAAGTCTTCTTCACTAATAACCGCGCTATTATCGAATTTCTTTACTGTGTATCGTTTGTCAATTGTTTGTTCTAATTTCATTATACTCTCCTAAAAGATCATTTTGTAAAACTATTACACCATTATTATTTGTGCATATACATAATTTACATAATAACTTAAAAGCATAGATAATTCTATGCTAAGTATTACATTAATTCAAGCCACTTCTCTGCTTTAAAGCTAGGAAATACCCCTTTATCAGTTACTAAAATTGGACGTTTTACTAACATTCCATCAGTTGCTAATAATTCATATTTCTCTTGTTCGCTCATATCTAAAAGCTTATCTTTTAATCCTAATTCTCTATATTTCATTCCTGACGTATTAAAGAACTTTTTAATATCTAACCCACTTGTTTCGTGTAGTTTTTTAATATCTTCAACTGATAATTTATTCTCAACATTATCAATGTGATCAAACTCATATCCTTCATCACGTAAGAATTTAAGTCCTTTCTTAACTGTTGTACACTTAGTGTACCCATAAACTATTGGTTTCATATTACCTCCTAATAAATGTAGTATAGCAAATAATAAAAAAACAAGCAACTGAGTTGCTTGCATTTATTTGATGTTAATTTTCGTTTTGTTCTACTTCCATTTTGCGCCAGTTGTATGCACCGTATAAAGCATTAACTAAGTAAGCTCCCCACATAACAACCATTGCTACAGCCGTTTCTTCTTTTCCTAGCATTGTAACCCACATAATAACAGATCCAATGTTTACAAATACCCAAATGTACCATTGTTCTGCGTAACGTTTAAGCATTAAAATACCAGCAAAAATACCAGCAAATGTAGTAAATGCATCAACGAATGGTAATTCATTAATTGGCATATTGAAGATATCTGTGATTAATGGTAATAATAACATTGTAATGTATGTACCAACAATTAAGATTACAACAGATCCAACTAATTGAACTGGATTCATGCGTTTTACGTCTTCTAAGTTTGTATCTTCTTGTGTATGGTTTTTCCACGCATAGATTCCTACGAATTGTAATGGAATATAATAGAATAAGAATGTTACAAAGTCTCCACCATATCCTGCTTTATATGAGATGATTGTATATAAAACTGTGTTTACAATCCCAAATGCATAGTTGATCATACTTCCTTTTGCTACTAGAACTACATTTAAAATACCAGTTAGCGTTGCGATAATTCCAATAACACTATCTTTAAAGTATAATTCTACTCCAAATAAGATTAATGTTGAAGCAATTAACCAAACTTTTTCAAATGTATCTAAACTACTATAAAACTTTTTAATTCTATTCATCTTTGTCTCCTTTTTTATACAATGTTACCGGTTTCTTAATACCATCAACTTTTACACTTCCACATTTTGTATAAAATTTATTAATATTACGATAATACGTTGTGCGGTCATATGTTAAACCAACATAATTTCCTAATGATTGCAAATCACCTGCACTAAATTGTGTTCCTAGTAATTCACTAATAACATCAGTCTCAAATAATGTTTTATTAAAAATCTGTGTATAAACATCATTTTCAATATTAGCTAATACCTTACGGGCAATTTCCTTGTGGTCAAAAGCAATTTTAGTCTCATTAGCTAATAATTGATCTTTCGTAATAATCTCAAAATCACTATTTATCTCATCTAATGAGTCATAACTAACAACAGCGTAAAATAAGTTAGCTATATACCATCCACGCGTATCACGGTTAGGATTATCAAATACTCCAATGTGTCTTAAAAACATTGAAGGACTATCTAAATCCATATGTTCGTTTACTAATTTAATAGCAGCTTCATTGGCCATCATTCCATATTCAACATAACACTCAGGTATTGCCCATTTCCCATCAAATGGGTCATAGTTGCCTGATTTATCTAAAGCTCCACGTTTAGACATAACAACTTTCATCTCTTCTCGTTCCTTATCAAAGGCAACTAATAAGACACATGCTGTATATGCATCGGGAACAATATATCCACGTTCATTTTTTGTCATAATAATCCTTTTAAATTTCATTTTGCAATTTATATTTTAACATATTAAATCTCATTTTGCACTTTTAATATTAAATATAAAAAAATGAACTATAAATAGCTCACTTTAATATTGCTTAACTAATGATTTTAGTATATACGTATTTAATGATAGCAATAAACATAATGTATATAAATATGTATAAAACTAATATTAGTAATAGCGTTATATTACTACTAAAGTTAATACCGCGATCATTTAATACTAATTTTATAGCAAAGTTAGTTGCTATAATACCTGATATAACTCCAATTACTAGTGGCCAAGTTGAAATGGTACTAATAAATGTCCCTATGTAATGACTTTTCTCTTTTTTACTAATACCCATTTGTTCTAATTTCACGTATAATTGCTTATTTTCAATACCATGAGATAGTATATTTATTGTGATTATTGTGAAGTTAGTTATGATAAAGATAATTGCTAAATATAAGGCTACTAATAATATAAATGCAGTATCACCTAGCATATCTTGACGATCACGATTGACATCAATAATTCCATACATCCTATCATCTATATCAAGTAGTTGTTTACTAATATCTTCTCTTGTATCTTCATTAATAGCTTTATAATATTTTGTGCTAGTTTTACTAATAAAATCCTTTTCATAATCAAAACATTCAATAGTGCTATTTGGAACGATGATAGCATTTAAACCTTGATGTGAATGTTTAATAACATCATACTGGCTTGTGTCTTCTTCTATATTACCATCAATAATGATTTGATTAGTATCTAATTCTACTGAGTCTTTATCTATTAAATTTAAATATTTATTATAGTCATCAAGACTAATTAATGGAGTTGAGTAATCTGCTCCTGCTTTTGCATAATCATATTTTGTAATTTGTGTTTGATTCAAATCTCCTTGTTCTACTTCGTTATTTAAGATTTGCATTTTGATATATGTATTATTATAATTTTTAAATGTATCTAAGCCTTCAATATCTTTGATTGGAATAAATGCAATTGGAGTCTCAGCATTTTGATTAATTGTCATAGATACAGTAAAATCAAATGATTGCTCACTAGTAATTAGTTGAACCTTATCACCAACTTGATACCCGCTATCCGGACTAACTTCAATTTGATATGGTTTTGGATCTTTAGCAATCCCTATTTCATTAGCTATTTCAATTGGATACAAGTTAATATACGTATAAGCGTCATCCTCTGGATCATCTGCGTTAACCCAACTTGTTCCATCTAGGGTATTAGTAATATTATATTCATATGTTCTAAAGTAATAATCTGAATCACCAATTGATTGATTCAATGTTATGGTAATTGCCTGTGATAAAAGTAAAGATCCAATTGTCATCATTATTAAAATAATCGAAGATAATGTAATAAGTCTTGATTTGTTAAGCTGAAAGTTTGATTCAGCAGCCAATAATCGATTAAAGTTTTTTCTTTTACTTTCCTCACTGATTAAATAACGATAACCCTTTGCTATTGCGTTGATTATTAAGAATAACCCAATTGCATAAAAGATTGCTAGAATAATAATTCCAAAGCGAAATGTATACATGACTTGAGTAGATAAATACGACATTAAAGTCACTAATATTAAACCAATAATTAAATTTACAAACACATAATATTTGGGGGCAAAAACAATGTTCTTTTGAATTGATGATTCATTTAATACCTCTTCAAGATCTACTGATAGTACATTACGATATGTTTTAAATCCATTTACGCATATTACTATTAAAAACACTAGATTACTATACCAAAAACTACTCATAGATATAGAAGCTGTTAATATTAGATCTAGATTCAAGTAATAATTAACGAAACCTACAATAGTTTGATTCAACACTACCGCAAAGACTAGTGAAAATGGTAAGGAAATAACAAATAGTAATAGTCCTTCAGTTAAAAGTATTTTTTTAATACTTCCACGTGTATAACCTATTATTTTGTATAATGCTAATTCTCTGATTCGCTTTTTATTTAAAATTCGATAGTATCCATTCATAAAGAATACTAAAATTATATATTGTACTACTGCAATTGCTATTAATATAATTTTAAACAGTTGTTTCATAGAACTTAGATTATCAGCTGATAGCATTTCTCCTAGCGAACCAGAATCAATTGTTGATTGAAATCCAACAATTAGTGCTATAAACACTGCACTACTTACGACCATAAAGCTATAAATTGTTATATCTCGCTTAAAGTTACGTAAACCTAATTTAAATTCAATCATACACTCCTCCTATACATTGCAGATTGTGCAGTCATTAATTTTGTTTGATAATCATCTTCACCTTTATATACATTTGCAAATACTTGGCCATCCTTTATTAATATTGTACGGTTCACGTATTTCGCTACATTTGTATTGTGAGTTACAATTACGATTGTTAAATTAAGTCTAGACTGAAGTTTAGTTATCAGTTCCATCAGCTTTTTACCATTTATGTAATCTAAACTACTAGTAGGCTCATCCATTAGCAGTATTTTAGGCTTTTTCAATATATTTTGAGCAATCACGACACGTTGACGCTCCCCACCACTTAATTCATATGGATAGCTATTTTCTTTTCCGCTTATATCTAAGTATTTAAAAACTAAATTACAATATTCTTGATCTAAATCTTCATTGGCAGAACTTAACATTAGCATTACATTTTCAATAACTGTTAAACTATCAAATAAAAAGGTCGCTTGATCAATATACCCAATAGTATTACGTTTTATTTCTTTTCTATTTTCATGAGATTCAACTGATACATCTTGCTCACCTAATTTATAACTTCCACTTGTAGCACGTAATTGTAGTGCAAGAATCTTTAGGATTGTTGATTTACCAACTCCACTTGGTCCCATAATTGCGACATATTCACCCTCATCAATTGTCATGTCTAAATTAACAATTACAGGTCGATTGTATGTCATACATATTTTTTCTAATTTAATTGCCATAATTCCACCTTCTCTATAGTATATCTCCAAGTATTTTTATATTTTCATCTAAAACTTCAAATGTACTATTGTCATCTTCATCAAATGAGTAAAAACCTTCTAAGTCTTGATAAGTTCCGTCTGGCAGATCAATAATAGTTTGATTTTGATACTCGTCTGTGTATATTCCATTACTGATAGTTATTTGCTCTTCAATTCTTGTAATATAGGCTTCTGAGTATTGATTTGTTTCTTGGTTATAGATAAGTTTTGTACCTTGATATGGTGGCTTACACCAAAATTCAACTTTACGACAAAATGACACTTGCTCACCATTTATACTAACCGTCTCAATAGTTAATAAAGTAAATATAAAAGAACACATCAGTATTAGGGTCATTAAAAGAATTTTAGTTCTGTACATATTCGCCCCTTTCAATATCTAGAAAGATTGTTTCTAATCTTTTCACTGTATCATGTTTTTGCCCTTCTAATGTAGTAACCACTTGTCCGTCGCTAATAACAATAATATCATCTGCTAAGGCAGCACTATTTAGATCGTGAGTAACATAGACAATTGATTTGTCGCTGTTTACAAGTTGCTGAAAAATTGTCATAACTGCATCAGTATTTTCAATATCTAACGCACCTGTTGGTTCATCTGCAAGAATCACATTTGTCGATTTAAGTAAACTACGAGCAATTGCTACTCTTTGCATTTCCCCACCACTTAGTTTATTTACCGTTTGATTTTCTAAATGATTGATATTTAACTCACTTAATGTCTCGCGGATTAGGTCTATACTTATTTGTTTATTGATACGATTTAATATCATTAAATTTTCGACCACAGTAAGGTTCTCAATCAAGTTATATTCCTGGAAGATAATATCGACATCATGCTGATAGTATTTTTCAATTCTCTTCTTTGAAACTTTAATTAAATCTTCATCATTAAAATGTAGGCTACCTGAAGTTGGTGACGTTATTAATCCTAGTGTATGTAAAAATGTTGTTTTTCCACTACCACTATTACCAACAATCGCTGTTAATTTCCCACTTTCAATCGTTAAATCTCTTATGTTCAATACTGTATTTTTATTATATTGTTTTAGTATATTATTTAATTTGTATAAACTCATTATCGCTCTCCTTTGTAGTTTTATTATATCTCAGAATATTTATTATAAATCTTACAAAAATGTAAAGAAAACTAGAAATTGCTTTCTAGTCTTTAAAAATTATTTCAATGCTAAGCCCTTGTTTTTGTGCAATTGCAGTAACTTGATATGCATATTTGATTAGAATTTGTTTTACTAAATAAAGTCCTATTCCCGTCGATTTGATACTAGACTTGGTTTTACTTCCACAATAAAATTTCTCAAAGATTAACCTCTCTTCACTTGGGTCAATCCCTAAACCATCGTCCGAAATAACTAGTTTATTCTTAGTAAATGTTATACTTATATTTTTGGCTCCGTATTTAATTGAGTTATTGAGTAATTGTCTAATACAAAAGATTATCCAATATTTATCAGTTACTATCACCTGTTGAGCAATATTTTTTTTTATGCTGATGTTATTTGCAAGGAGTGCGTTCATCTCCTGTTTTATAGCAGTATTACATAATTCCTCAACTGTTATCGATGTAAAACGTTGATCAACTTCAATGTGATTTGTTCCATTTAAAGCCAACATTCGTTCTAAACTTATTTCCATTTTCTCAATTTCATGAAATAAAGTCACTTCATATGGTGCTAATTGTTTAATATTAGCAATTGATAATTTCATCTCATGTGTCCATAAATCCAAATAGTCATTGAACTCTTCATAAACTTGCTCTGTATGTTTTAGTTTTAACATACTTTCATCCGTTAAGCGCTTTACAGTCGTTGCAATTAATTCTGATTCTAAGCTTGTATCATCGATAACTATTTTTTCATTGGTAAATGCCTTACAAGTTTTTATAAGTTTATTATACTGATTGTAACCATAGATGACATCAAAGATAATTATAGTTAGCCAATATAAAATGAACGGAGCTATATCTATACTTACATATAAAGAACTAAGAATTGCAGTAAAAAGAATTAATGTGAACAACAAATATTTAATGCTATGTTGCTTTATGTAACTAATCATCTATTTTATAACCTCCACGTGTATTAACAATATTTATGTTTGTAGTTTCCAATTTTTTTCGAAGTCGATATATCATCGTATATAGTGCTCCTTCTTCAACAAAAAAATCACTTTCCCATAAACTTCTAAGTAATTCTGATTTTGTACATTGGTGGTTCTTTGAACGATAAATTGCCATTAATATTTTATATTCTTTTGCGGTCATTTTTATTGTTTTATCAATAGTTAATGTTTCGGTGTTGATATTATGACCACAAATAATCACTTGTTCATTAGTTTGGTTTACAAGTGATTGTATTTTAAGTTTGAGTACAGGTAAGTAATGAGGTTTTATTATATAGTCATCAGCTCCTAAAAGTAACGACTCATATTCGACTGATCCTGAATTATCACTTGTAAGCATAATGATTTTTGCATTTGAATTCTTTTTTATAAAGGTTATCAAATCACGGCCATCTAAATTCGGAAGTCCAATATCTAAGATTATTAAATCATAAACTGAGTAGTCGGTTTGGTAATATGAATCGAAATCCGTTAACGTGTCAAGATTATATCCGTTTTCAATTAAATCCGCTTCTAATATTTTTCGATAAACAGTATTATCCTCGATAATTAGTATTTTCATACATTACTCCTTTACACTATAATAGCATACAATTAAATTAAAAAATAAGATATGTTTCCATACCTTACCTTTTAGTATATTTAAACACGAACATGAAGTTCTGGATTATATTGATAAATACGAACATAGTCAACAATCATTTGTTCATCTAATATTCCGTTATAATCATCAATAGGTTGTCCTTGAAGACCCTCTTGGTAATCTTCTGTTGCTACTTCCATTGATAAGTGAACTGTTTGGTTACCTAAAGGATGTGTTGAAGTTACAGTTTCAATCTTTTCACCATCAATATATAATGTGTAGTTAGCTGCGTTCTCTGTTTCATTTGGTTCAATATACACACCATAACGATGGTATACACTCGGAATTAAGTCATATTCATTACCTTTAAACCATGATGATGCTTGTTCTTCATCTAATGCACTATAATTATCAACTTCGTGAATTGAACCTGATACTTTTCCAGCAATCGTATTTTCTACTACATCAATTTCAGTTCCAAGTCCAGAACCATTTTCTAATGGATACATCCAAAATGCTCCCCATGGTTTTAAAATGTTTGTTCCTGGTATAACTGAGGTATCTTCTTCAAACTCATTATTATTAGTGAATTTGACACGTGCTTCATAATATCCATAATTTAACTTATTACCTAAGTCATCTTCAGCTAGTGTTAAGTATGGAGTTGTGATGCTACCATCTTCTTCTTGTTTAGTTGTTAAAACAAGTTCTCCATTCTCATTAAGTTCAACATTTTCAGCTTGATTAACACTTAGACGGTTATACTTTGTTTGATCATCCTGAACTACCCATTTAGGATCACGATAACCATTGAATTCATCACTAAATACAAGATCTTGATTGACAAGTTCATTATATCCAAGAATAAAATCACTTTTAATAGCAACTTCACGTTCTACCTCAAATACTGTTGCTATTAATCCATTTAAGACAATTACAGTAATTAATATTGTTGCAAATATTTCTCGTTTCAAACTTTCCCTCCTAAACTCTTGGTGGTTTATCCCACGTATATAAATATTTCATTGGACGATATAAAACTACTAAGTTAATTAATAAACTTAAGTATCGATATATAAAGAAACCATATAGCATACCGAATAGGTTGTAGTATCCGACTGCAAAGTTGTATAGTACATAAACTATAAAACCTAATAAAAATAGCATCCAGAATTGTACGCTTCCGCCGTATACAATTGCGACAATAATCCAAATCAATGATAGAATATTTGTAAAGTAACTAAACAGTCCACCTTCAATGAATAGTAAAAAAGAAACTGTACGATTAAAATCGCGCAATTTAAAACATCTTACACCACACAAATATGATCTTGCCCAACGTTTACGCTGTTTATAAAATGCACGATAACTTCGAAGTACTTGTGTTCTAACAAGTGCTTTACAGTTATATTCAATGTAATAATCTGTATCTTTACATACTTTTTGGATATCTAGAGTAAGTTTTAAATCTTCCCAGATACCTTCATCATAACGAATGTTATTTTCATTCATAAATGCAATTGAACAGCTAGTTAAACATCCACTTAATATTGTGAGTGAATTATTTAAATAGTTATGTGAATTCTTAAGTACTAAGAACCCTTGGTCTAGCTCTACTTCTTGCATTTTCATTAAGTAGTTTGGCGATTCATCATTTACATAGTAAGTTCCAACACGACCACCACAAGCAATAATATTTGAGTCTGTGTTATATACATTATTTAGCTCATATAGTAGATTCTTATCAGGAATACTATCTAAATCAACACTGACCATATAATCGTATTTAGCGATATCTAATCCCATGTTTAAAGCATTTGCTTTTCCTTGTTCTAGACAAGTGATAACTTTGATATGTCCGGCATGGTATTTTTCAGCAATATCTAAAGTTAAGTCCGAACTATTATTATTTATTATTATTAATTCAAAATCTCCAGCATATTCAAGCTTTAACCACTCTAATATACTCCTATTGATACATGCTTCCTCATTGTACGCTGGTAAAAGTATACTAAAACTTTTATACTCAGTGGCCTCAACGAATTCTGTTCGGTTACGACTATTGAATAAGTGCCATAGCATTAATCCTATTACTACAAGAAAAATTAAAATGTCTCTCACCTCATCTAAATTTTATGTGACTATTTTAACAAAAAAGAAACATGAGAATCAATAAATAAACATAATACACTTTGAGGATACAAAAAATATACAGTTTTAACAAACTTATAACAATACAACGTCACGCAGTATGATAAGTTTGCCGAAAATACAAAACCAATATGGCACAAAAAAGACTCCAATTTAAGGAGTCTAAATTTATTTCCATAATTCCAAATCTTTTGTTAATTCATAATCTTCAGCATTAAACTGCGGATCTTCTACTCCGTCTTTTAATTGCTGCTCATAATCTTTTAACATTAACATTGGGTACTTTCTAAGTCTAAATAATGCATAGATATTAATTAATGCCATTACTGCTGTTGCAATATCTGTAAAATTCCACAGCGCTTGAGTTTGAACTACTGCCGAGAAGAAAATGAATACTACAACTGAGACTTTATACCACTTTAGATATTTGTGTCCACCGAAAATGAATTCAAAATTACTTTGTCCATAATAATACATTCCTAAGATTGTACTAATCGCGAAGAAAAATAATGATAATGTTAGTAAAATTGATGACCAGTGACCAAGTGTTGTTTCAAAGGCAGTTTGTGTAAGTACAATCCCATCAGAACCAACCATATCAACTCCTGAAAGTAATAATACGAAGGCTGTTGCCGTACACACTAAAATTGTATCAGTGAAAACCCCTAATGACTGAATTAATCCTTGGCTTGCTGGGTGTGCTGTACTTGCTGCTGCTGCTGCATTTGCGCTTGTCCCTTGCCCTGCTTCATTTGAAACTAATCCACGTCTAAATCCAATTGAGATAATAGTTCCTAGTGTTCCTCCGGCTACAGATTGCGCTGAAAATGCACTTGATACGATTAATCCAAGCATTGCTGGTACTTTAGTAATGTTAAGAATCATTACAAGAGTTACCATTCCAAAGTATAAAACTGTCATAATTGAAACAATAACAGTTGATGCTTTTGCAATTTCCTTTGTACCAGAAAAAATAACATATGCAGTTACAATAGCAAATAATGCTCCAATTACAAGTAATACTGCTTGCGTATTAATATCTGGATTAAATAATGATAGCTGGTTAGCTACTGCTGTTGCAGTTGTATTAGTTTGTAATCCTAACATTGCATATACATAACCAAAAGTAAGTGTTGCTGCAAATACAACTGCTAATACTGGCTTATTAAGTTGATTCTTTAAGTAATATGCAGGTCCTCCACGATATTTAACTTCTTCATCTGGGACTTTAAATAACTGAGCAGTCGTCGCTTCAATGAATGCAGTTGCACCACCAAGTAAAGCCATAACCCACATCCAGAAGATTGCTCCAGGACCACCCGTTACAATTGCAATTGCAACACCGGCCATATTTCCAGTCCCGACTCTTGCTGCTACTCCGATTGCAAATGCTTGAAAAGAACTAATCTCATCTTCTTCCGTTGCGTGACTTCCTGATTTTTTTATTTTGTTAATTGCTGCACCAAACAGCCTAAATTGTACGAATCTTGTTTTATATGAAAAATAAATTGCTCCGATTAATAATATTGGTACCATAAAATACATACTCCAAAGAGCATCTGAAATATGGGCAAGTAATGTTGCTAAATCCATATATACCTCCTTTGTACTGATAATTTTTACTTTGTTACAAATCTATATGTTGTGATATAATTATATTTAGAACTTACGAGGTGATTAATAATGAATAAAAATGAAATTGATGTAATTGGCGAACTATTAACTAGCAAGCCATTTAGAGATCAAATGTGTAATACTTATATCAAAGAGAATCAAATGATTTCTAATGATATTATTACTTATTTAAATCTTGAACGAATCAATCATAAATACATTCTTAAAGATCGTCTATACGATGAAAACTCATATAGTAAATCGAGAATTAGATATGAAGAAACTGTATTCATTTTAACATGTACTGTCTTTGAACCCTTTGTTCATAATATTGAAAAACAGCTATTAATTCATGATAATTTTAAATTTAATCCTAAATATGAAACTTTAAAAGTTGATAAAGTGATTTACAATACCTTATCATTGCACAACCAACAGTTTTCTAAATTTGATAATATTTTAAATAGTATCATCTCTAAATCAGAAATCTATAGAATTGATATTCTTGAGAATTTACTTAAGACTAAAAAGATACGTGAACAGATCATAACTAATTATTATAATAATGATCCTGCTTTTATATCTTATTTACTTGATCAGTATCAACTTAATTGGATCATAGATAAATACATCACAAAATCAAATATGCATACTGATAGTTACTACGCTCGTAATAAACTTGCTTGTGAAGAGACTTTCTTTATTAAAAAGGTTATCTTGTACTCGATGTGGAGCACTTATCAACAAGAAGTTCAGTCTATTTATGACTATGTAGAATTAAAACTCAATGATCTACACATTGAAACTAAATATTTAAATGATTTATATAATATAATATCAGCTAAATATTTTAAGATGTATGCGAGCCATACATTACCAATGAATCAGATTAATCCTAATAGTATAAAGATAGACTAAATATAATTATTTGTTTATCAGACTGTAACATTATAACATTAATTCTTAGATGTTATAACATCATTTGCCCCTTTTGTATAATAAAAGACTCAAAATTTGGTTATAATCGGATTATTATTGCCCCTTTTGTAAATAGATGGGGATTTATTAAAGAAGACCACCTAACTAGGTGGTCATTTTTTATTTGCTATAATTTAAACAATAATCTCTTATTTGTGCTGTATTAATTTCATTTTCTTCCATTAATTGTTTTGCATCATATTCATCGATAAATTATTTGCTGATACCTAAATATTTAACACCTCATATTAACTTGAGGTCAAATTAAAAGTAAAACTTGATCGAACAGAGCAAAGTCCATATTTTATCTGCTTAAGATTTCAATTATTTGTTTAGAAGTATCGCCCGTACCATATGGATTTTTAGCTCCACACATTTTATCGTATTCTTCTTTATTATTTAATATGTTGTTTACTTCTGAAATAATATCTTGGGGATTGGTTCCAACAAGTTTTAAAGTACCAGCTTCAACACCTTCAGGTCTTTCAGTTGTATCACGTAACACTAAAACTGGAATACCTAATGCCGGAGCCTCTTCTTGAATTCCACCACTATCAGTTAAAATTAAACTACATCTCTTCATAATGTTGTGGAAGTTAACTGTATCTAAAGGATCAACAATTTTAATATTGTCTGAAGTTAAGAAGTTTGATGCTTTAGCGCGTATTACTGGATTCATGTGAATTGGGTATAATACTTTATATTCATTTTTATGCTCTTCTGCAATTTGGTTTATTGCTTTAAACATGTCGTCTAAATCATTAATATTTTCACGACGGTGAGCAGTCATTAAGATTAATTTGTTGTTGCCAACCCAATCAAAAACGTCATTTGTATAATCTTCAGAAATTGTATAGTTTAGCATATCAATTGCACTATTACCAACGACATAGATTTCTGATTCCGATTTACCTTCTCTAAGTAAGTTTTGTTTAGTTAATTCAGTTGGAGCAAAATGATAATCAGCTATAATTCCTGTAAGTTGACGATTTACTTCTTCTGGAAAAGGCGATAATTTATTGTATGTTCTTAAACCAGCTTCAATATGTCCTAACTTTACTTGATTATAAAAAGCAGCAAGTGCTCCTGCAAGTGTCGCTGAAGTATCACCATGTACTAATACTATATCTGGTTTTACTTCTTTCACAATTTTATCTAAACCACTTAATGAAGTTGTTAATATATCCATTAATCCGTTGCATTTATCCATAATTGCTAAGTCATAATCAACTTCTAAATTAAAGTATTCTAATAACTCATTTACCATTTCTTTGTGTTGTCCTGTATTAACAACTACAACTTCTTTTCCTGCTTGTTTTGCTTCCTTGATAACTGGATATATTTTAATAAATTCTGGTCTTGTACCAAAAATAAACATTATTTTCTTCATTCTCACTCCTATTTCTTCTCTTGTCTTTTTGTTTTATCCCATCCATTCTCACTTTTAAAATAACGAATAATTGATTGTGGATATATTTGTGTTAGAGTTAATAAGAACTTTGTTAGATAATAAACATCACTAAATACTTCTTTAAGTTTAATCCGTTTATTCTTTTTCTGATTGTACAATAATGCCCACACAAAGTTTATAACTAATATATATAGGGCCATTACAAGGAATAATATTACAATGAGAGCAATCGCGCTTGTAATTCCACTAATTATTATTGCGTCAACAATTACAACTAGTGTATAGATTAAAATTAAATATTCAATAGCCATCATCCATGGCTTTATTAGGGTTGAGAATAATTCAGCTTTTTGTTTTCTATTTAATAACTTTGATTTAATAATAGGAATAAAATAAATTGAAGACTGGACATTTCCTTGAGCCCATCTAACACGTTGTTTAACAAGTGCGGCGGGATCCTTTTTAATACCAGTCTGTCGTATGTAAACATCATCAATTTGAATGTTTTGAACTTCTGAACCTTTCTTTAAATATAAACGAGTTGATAGATCAAAATCTTCGACAAGTGATTTACTCCACGGATTCTCTTCTAGTGATTCTAGTGTTGATAAGCGACAAAATTGACCATTCCCTCCAAATGCAACTGTTCCGGTAATATTACGTAATGACTGTGATGCATTAATAATTTCTGCAAACTCTAAATCTTGAGCTGAATCAGCTTCCAAGTCTATAACGCGTACTTTAGATTGCAATCCCGTTACTTGCCTTCGTGAATTAAACACATAATTTACTTTGTAGAAGAAATCTTCATCAACATCAGTATCTGCATCTATAATTGTAATTAATACATCATCATGCGAAATTCCTTTAGCATTAATTTGTTCAATCAGTTGGTAGTAAGCCCAGTTTAAAGCTTCCCCTTTACCAGTTTGAGCATTTGGTTTGACCCTTTGCATTAAATTCAATCTATGGTCTTTAACTTTTAGTACTTCATTTGCAGTCTCATCATCACTTGCATCATCAATTACATTAACGCGTAAGTTAGGATAATCGTTATTTAATACACTGCGAACAGTACTATTTATAACTAAGTCTTCATTCATGCATGGAATCATAACATAAATATGAAAATGCTTTTCAACTACACATTCTTCAATTGAAGCGATTGTTAGCCTTTTATTGTACGCATACCATAATAAGATAGTTTCTAAGGTATAGTAAATAAGAACTATCATTGAGAATATTAAAAATATGAAGTTTAAGTAATTGATAAAGTCTTCTAGTGCAATTGTTAAAGGACTATCAATTATGTATAGGTAAATTGTTGCGTAAATAATTGGAAATGTTGATAAGATAAATAAAGCAAACTTCATGCCTGTTGACATATATTTTTTAATGCCCAAATAAAAACTAAATGATAATGTAGCGATCAGTAATCCAATTTGGACAATAATTAATAAATTGTGAATTATATCAAAGAAAGATGTAGCATCATATCCAAATATAGTAGTGATAACAGCTAGTACTAAGACTGTGCTCATACTTGTCAATTGAACCCTAGCTGATGAAATTTCTTTTGTTTCAAGCGCATACTCACGTATTAAGGATAAAATTACAATACCAAAGTACATTAAGTTTAATGAGTTAATAATTAAAAGCATAAGTGCGATAGTAACGTTAAAGTTTGAATATAAGAAGTTAATGAAAAACTGTTGAATAAACATATCATCTACAGCTGAATTAAAGACAACATTACTAACATATACAGTAATAATTACTAGTAATGAATATGTAACTCCAGCGGTTAGTAACGATTTTTTATATACACCTGGCTCAAATTTTATAAATATTAAAAATAATATTGGTAAGAAACACTCCATCAAATATTTCATCCCAAAGTCTCCAACTATTACTGTTGCAGCATCATTTGTAAGCATAAACACCGTTACATATGCAATTAAAACGAATGTTGTGAAAAATATAAAATTTAGCCCACTTAAAATCAAGCGTTTCGACAGATGTAATTTAGATAATAAAAATACAATTATAAAGATTACTATATATAAAATATATTTGTGATCATAGATTACATGGACATTCTGCTCCCCCAATTCAAACAGAACAAAATATAAAACTTCGTTTGTTATTTCATAAAACAGATATGTTGTTGCCGCTATTATACCAATATAACAAAGATGCTTTGGTAACTTCTCTTCATCATTATTAATATGGTATATTCCATAAATTACAGGTAATAAGAAAGCAACTAGTGTTAATACATTCAATCCAATTTCAGAACTCGAATAAATGATTACATCACTGAAGTTGAAAATAAGTAAAAACACAAATGCATAAATATACATTGGTCTATTTAATCTCTTATTCATATTTCCTCACTTATATAATAAATTTTATTAAATACAATATACCACGACGTTAAATAGTGGTCAACATATCCACACAGAAACATCACAACTAAACTATCAAAATACACACCTGTACGATTTAATTGAAAATAATGGGTAAATTTATACTAGTTAAGCCTTGTATAAGCAATTTTATATATAGTAAATAACATTCTTATATATACATCAAAACATCTCATGTGGCACAAAAAAAAACCTAGTCATTATGACTAAGTTCTTAATTTATATTAAGTTAAATTCTATATCGTGAATTGTTGATGTTCACCACCAATATATCCATCATTTGAATATATTAATTCACCTGTAGGTTCTTCAATAATTATTTTTCCTAGAAAAATTTACGATTACGCATAATGAAGTATACTATCAGCGTGATTACACTTGTAACAGCAATTATAGCTACAGCATAATATTCAAATCCAGTGTCACCTAAATTTACGTTCATACCATAAAAACTAAATACCATTGTTGGTATAGTCATAATAATTGTAATTGCAGCTAATGCTTGCATCGTAACATTTAACTTATTGGACATTAAAGATGCAATACCATCACGAATACTTCTAATGATTGCCGCACTTGTTTCCGACATCTCCATTGCTTGAATAAGCTCAATATTAATATCATCAAGTAAATTTTCATCTTGTTCGTATAGTGTTAAATAACTACTTCTAAATAATTTATCAACAACGCTTTTGTTACTTGATAGTGAGTTACGGAAGTAAACTAACGTTTTCTCAATTTTTAATAAATCAATAAAAAGTTCATCTTCCATATTATCATATAAAGCATCTTCAATTTGATCAGTTTTAGCATTTAAACTATTTAAGTGTCTTAGATATAGTGCTGTAACTTGATAAATCATTTGTAAAGTAAATTTAGCTTGTTTTTCAACGTTTACTATTCTGTTTCCTAAAAGTCTAAACTTATTTAAACAATCTAGTTCTTCTAATGAAACTGTAATTATATAATCTCTTAATATTACTATACCTAATGGAATTGTTCTGAACTGAGTTGTAGTCTCATCCTGTCTAACCGCAACGTTGATAACAATTAACATCTGGTCATCTTCAATATCAATACGTGAACTTTCTTCAGCATCTAACACTGATGTTAAGAAGTCGCGTTGAACTCCTGTCATTTCTACAACATTATCTACTTCTTCTTTTGTTGGAGCGTATAAATCTATCCATATTTTTTGATCTAGCGCAGTTGCCTCAACTAATCGCTGACTTTCATTTTTGTACATTTTTAACATAATATTTGTAAGAGCCGCAAATGCAACTCTTCCTCTCTAGCAATATAGCGTATCAAGTAATACTAGTAATTCATCTCGATGTTTATCATACTTAAACAGAGCTTTTACAACTTGGCGATACTTGCTCACAAGTAGCTGTTTTTGCTCTTCTTCAACATTAATAGTTAGTAAATATTCTTTTCTTGTCTTAAACCAACTTAGAATTTAGACATCAAAGTCGATAGAGAACGCATTTAAAGCCCTTGCAATACGTTCATCTTCCCTAAATGAATAAACACTTGAATTAGAATCTATTGACCCTAAAAAAGCTTTTAATAACTCTTGTTTCTGACTATTTGTCGTTTTGGGGGATATTGCAAGTGAATAAATACAATCACTTAAATGTGCAAATGTATGGATCCATCCTATACCTTGTTGATATCCACTAAAGTTCTTCTCTTGCTTCATATAAATTACTAATTGTTTGATAATCATTTGTATTTATGCACTGCTATAAATACAATAGTCACTATCTACTTGCAATAAACAATCTATAAGTAACAAGCTATAAGAACGGGTTAATACCGAGTAATTAGCGTCAAATTTTATGTTGTACATAATTAACTTTAAACTTTGAATCAACAAATATTTATATTGATCATTGTCAAATTGGTTATTAATTCTTGAAAGATGCCAAAACTCAAACGTTTGTTCTCGTAGTTGTTCATCTTTACTCCCAATTAACTTCAACTTTTGATCTAGTAATTGAAATTTATTATCCATTTAAGCACTTCACATCAGTGGTTAATATACTAAGTACTGCTCAACTAGAGTATAACACTTAATTAGGTGTTAATGAAATAAAAAAAATCTAGTTTCCTAGAATTCTTAAAATATAATTATACTATTCTTCTGTAAATTCAATGAACGAACTAAGTACTATTTTAACAACTACTGCCCCAACCATAATTGCAAATACATAAGAACTCCCATACATTGTATAAACAAAACCAAATAGAATTGAACCGGTTGCTGCTGAAAGTTGTGATAATACTTTTTCCATCGATAATGCAATTGTTGAAGAGTTTGGATCAATTATTATTACATAAAGAAAGAAGGCTCAAATGAACCTTCTCTATATTAGTTTATTTAACTACTAGTACATTACAATCCGCATATTGGATTACATTTTCAGATGTAGACCCAAGAATACGGTCAATTAGATTTTCTTTATTGTAACCCAAAATTATTAAACTTGGTTTATATTTGTCTTGTAATTCTTTGTTGTATACAGTTGATGATTTTGCACGTGAATTCATAATTACTAATTCATTTTCAATACCTTCATTATTTAATTTCTCAACAATATCCATTAAATCTGTACCTAACATCATATCTTTTATAAAAATACGCGGTTCAATATAAATGTCATATCCTGCAAAGGCAACTTCTTCTTCGTTCAGGTGAAAGATTATTACCTTCGCATCATTAATTTTTGCTTGCTTAATTGCTTCTGTTACAATTCTATCTTTTTTCTCATCATCATTAATAAAAATTACTATATTACTTTTCATAACCTCACCACTTTCTAATGTTTATATTTATATTATAACGCATCTAACATTAGAAAGTTACGTAAATGATTACGCAAATAAATTGACTATACTTGTTACTAGTTTGGACTGTGGATAATTACTAGGTCTAAGTATTCTAATTGCATTTTAGCTAGTGATTGATCAATTGAACTTGTAGTCTCTTCATATGTTTTATGTTCAGCTGCAATTTTAGTTGTAATAAATAATTCAGCTCTATCAATTCCACTATCAATAATTTCTTGTCCTACACCTTCTTCATTTTCATAAGCTTGTGCAGTATCAATGTGACGGTAACCTACTTCAATTGCAGTTGCTACAGCTTTAGCTGCATCATCATTTTCAATCATCCAAGTTCCGTACCCTAATTTAGGAATTGTATTCCCGTTATTTAGTGTATAAGTTTCTGTTAATATCATAATTTATTCCTCAAATTTTTCTATATGCCAATATTATACACCCTAAAGTTAACTTCAGGTCAAGGGGGAGACATAAAAAAAATAATAGCGAACTATTATCTTTCAAATTATTTAATCTTTTTTATAAGTTTAGCAGGCACACCAGCTACAGTTGTTAAAGCATCTACATCTTTAGTTACAACACTACCAGCAGCAATTACTGCACCATCACCAATTGTAACACCTGGTAGGATAGTGGCGTTAGATCCAATCCATACTTGATTACCAATCTTTACTGGTTTTGGCCATAAGTTACCTCTATTTTCAGGCTCTAATTCATGATTAAGAGTAGCAATTACTACATTGTGACCAATTAAAGTTTCATCACCAATGTAGATTCCACCTTGATCTTGAAATTTACATCCTGCATTTATGAACACATCTTTTCCAACATATATATTCTTCCCAAAATCAGTATTGAACGGAGGAAATAAACAAAAATTATCTAACTCTTGTCCAATCATTTCTGAGAATATATCACTAATTTGTTCGTTAGTTAAGTATTCAGTATTAATTTTATGTGTATATTTTCTTGTTTGTTCGGAAATCGCTCTAAGTGTTTCTAAGCATTCACCTTCAATTTGTTTTCCACTATTTAATTCTTTTAATACATCTGCCATTTTCATAGTTACCTCTTTATAAATTTTTTATCTTTACATTCGCTTACTACTAATATTTATTTTATATCTTGCATAGCCTTCAATTACAGCTACAACTTGATCAAGACTATCATCAAATTTATCTACAACTTGATCAAATTTTATTAAATAACAATAACTCCCTGTAATTTTATGCAGTTCAAGATGATAATCCAAACTTTTTATTGATTGTTCAAAGTGTTTAAAGTTACTATTATTCATATAAATCTCTATAAATGCCGTTTTATATACAGAGCTATCGATTGTGTAGTTGCTTATCATCTCTAACTCTTCTAATTTTCCTCGTCTTTTACCTATTGCTTGAGAACTAATATAAAGCTGTTTACTGAGTTCAGTATTAGATAATTTACCATTGATTTTAAGTAATTCAATAATTTGATAATCGATTTGATCCATATCATCCTTTCATTTTGAAATTAATTAGCCTATTTTAGAGTATTTTTTAAACTTATAAATATTATACACTATTAATAGAAAGGGAGGTAAAATGAAAAATGCATTATTTGTAATTGATATTCAAAACGAATACTCACCAAAAGGAGGGTTACCAGTTCTTAATTTTGAGCATATTATATCCAGTATAAATCAAATTGATACAGATAAATATGATTTAGTAATCTCTGTACGTCACGTTAATGAAACGGGCTTATTCTCAAACAATTGGAATATTTCGTATCCTAATAATTATAAATTAAATTATGACTATGAAATAATAAAGCAAACAGCTGATAGTTTTGATGTGAAAAACCTAGCAATTCTATTATCTGAAACAAATATTGATAGTATTGACATTTGTGGGATGATGACTCAAAACTGTGTCACATATACTGCTCTTAGTGCAAGTCAATTGGGATTTGAAGTTAGAGTATTATCTGACTTTTGTACTACAATTGATCAGACTGTAAATACTATTGCTTTACGTGCACTACAAACTAAAGTAACAGTTATATAGTAGAAAAAGGAACGGTTAAGTTCCTTTTTTTAATAGTTGATCTATTTCTAATTGTAGAATCTTAATATCTAATTCAAAGTTAGAATAATATTAGAATTTAAAGTTTTCTATTTCTTGTTCTGTACGTTCAATAGTTATAATTTCATAACCTGATTCAGTAACTACAATTGTATGTTCGAAGTGGGCAGAATTCTCACCATCTAATGTCATAATACTCCAATCATCATCTTCAATGAATATTTTTGGAGTTCCGAAGTTTAGCATTGGCTCAACTGCGATTGTTAATCCAGCTTCCATTACAGTTCCACGATTTTTCTTTCCATAGTTCGGAACCATTGGGTCTTCATGTAATTCAGTCCCAACACCATGTCCTGCTAATTCTTTAACTACTCCTAAACCATGACGTTTTGCATACTTTTCAATTGTATAACCTAGTGTTCCTATTTTTTCTCCGGCTTTGATACAGCTTAATCCTTTAAATAAGGCTTTTTCAGTATGATCTAATAAATACTTGTCTTTATCATTAATCTCACCAACTGGATAAGACCAACAACTATCCGCAACATAACCATCCAAAATTACAGATATATCGATACCGACAATATCTCCTTCTTTTAGAATCGTATTATCTGGGATTCCATGAACTACACAATCATTTATTGAAATACAATTATAGCCCGGAAAGCCATCATAGTCTTTAATAATTGACTTCCCTCCATTAGCCTCAATTATATCATTTACAAACATATCAACTTCTAGAGCACTCATCCCTACTAAATTTGTTGCTTTTAATGCTGTATGACACTTGGCAACTACATTACCTGCTCGCATCATCTTTTTGATTTGTTCTTCATTTTTTAGATTAATTTGTTCTGACATTGTTACTCCTTATAGTTCTTTTTTAAACATTACCCAGTTAGGTAAATCATCAAATAGTTGAAACTCACCAAGTTCTGTATAATTACATACTTTAATTAAATTACACATTTTAATATTCATTGTATATGTATCAACTACTGCTGTATTATATCCCATTTGTTTTATAGTTTGCTCTGCATTAGCATAGATTTGTTTACCTATACCTTGACCTAAATAATTTTGATTAACTGCAACACGGTGAATAGTTCGTGCGTCTTGTTTTTCTATTTTAACAGGATAACTTTCGTAGAAGTCATCATTAATTGCACAAACAGCAGCAATGTCGCCATCTAAGTCAATTACATACATTTCTTGTTTTTCAATGTCACTTACAACTATTTCACGGTTAGGATAACCTTCTTCTCCATTTGCCCATTGTTCAAGATTATCTTCTGCCATACGGCGCTTAGCACTTTTTAATAATTCTACTATTTGATCTATATCTTTGGTTTCTGCTTTTCTAAACATTGTTTCTCCTTAAGCTCTCGTAATTACTAGTTTAGTTCCATTCAACTGTAATTTATATTCCTCGATTTGTGTATTATCAAGTTTAGAATAATCATCAATCTTATTTTCAATACAATAATTAGCAATCTTTCCTCGTGCTTGCTTCTTATGAACAGTACTTTTAATTTCACTATCAAATTCAATTTCGAAGATTTGTTTATTTAAATCCTTAAGTTTTAATAACTTAGTATATTCATCACTTGTTAATACTAATAGCTGTTTATGATTTGAGTTCTCAATAAAGTTATGAACATCTTCTTTCCAGTAATTGTAATATGTTTGCTCTAATAGACTTTTCGTATTGAAATCCAATCTAAATAATTCAATTTGATCAGTCCCTCTAAGAATCCCATACATTGCATCTAAGACAAAAAGATTATTTTTGATATAAGACTCATCTGTTGCAGTAACCTGTTTGAAAACCGCTCCATCTAAGCTTGTGTATACTTTTCCGTGAATTGGTTGTGAGTAATAATTATTAGTTGTATCTAAGGTTTTTCCTTTTATTTTAAAGTATGCAGCTAATTGCTCTTGATCAAGGTTTGCAATACTCTCTCTAATTGGTTTTGCTTTCTCTTTGAATATTGGTTTAGTTGCACCTGTAGTATCAGATGGCTTCATTGTTTTTGCACTTGCAAGTAAGATCATAATTCTCCTATATTTTAAAAAAAAGATAATGCTAATTGCATTATCTTATGATTTTTTTACAAATTCAGATTTAAGTGACATAGCACCGAATCCATCGATTTTACAATCAATGTCATGATCGCTATCTACTAAACGAATGTTTTTAACTTTCGTTCCTTGTTTAATCGGGTTAGATGCACCTTTAACTTTTAAATCTTTAATAACTGTAACAGTATCTCCATCTTGTAAGATGTTTCCGTTAGCGTCTTTATATACTTTTTCTTCAATTACTTCGTTTACTGGCCATTCGTGAGCACACATTGGACAGATATACATTTCACCGTCAACGTAAGTATATTCTTCATTACACTTTGGACATTTTGGCATTGTTTCCATAAGCAACCTCCTTTAAAATTCTTATATATTATAGCACACTTTTGCTAATTAGTCATATCAACAATCTTGTGATCTTCTTCAAAGATATCTTCTACTATTTGTGATCTAATTGAGATATGTTTAGTACTATAAATAATTGTTGCACATAACACAATTAATAAGACAAATGTATTGCTAATAAATGCAATTGCAATTACACTTACAGCAAGCGTTGCAATTGATTGATATAAATCACGTTTGTAATACTTGATATCACACTCTAGCAAATGCTCCTTACGTTTGTTTAAATAACGATATGAGTTGTATGCATATGTAACATTATAAGCAATTACACCCATAATACCTACTGTACGTAAGGCCAGTGTAACATGATCATGTGATAATCCAATTACGATTAGAGCAGAAATTAATAACATACTACTCACCACATATGTAGTCAAGAAAATCATGAACGTTGTTGAAATACGCTCTTTATGAATCGTATATTCATCATATAACTTTAGGAACATCGCATATAATGTCCAGAAAATTAATAGTCCACGAGCTAAGTCATAAACCGATAACGGATCACTATGTTGGAAGATGTGAACTACACCAATGAAACCTTCACCAAAGATTAATATAATGAATAGTAAGTAACGTTCAGCGATTAATATACGGTCAAATGCGTATACAATACGTTTCTTACGATTGAAGTATGAAGGCAATAGTAACTCGACTAGGATTAATATTATCAGCACTGGGATTACAAAGTGCGGAACGATAAATAACATTGCTGCGATCAGCGCACAAATTAAATAAACTTTAATCTCTGAAGAATACATCGTATTTAATGAACGATAACTCTTATCAGTTTTATGAACTTTAATTGCACGTGCCCAAATATAAGCTTGCATTAACTTTAATAAAACTAGTGAAAGCGCTAAAAAGTATATTGAACCTTCTGTCGTATAATCGGTGATTGCCGCAATTATTAATAACGGTGATAACATCAGATTTAATAAAAATCGATTGTTATGGGATACATCGTAAAAGTTGACACTATATACGTTTATATTTGTCCAGAAAATATATGTTTCTAAAAATACAAGTAATCCAACTACAAACGTAAACATACTAAAATTGACAACATACGCATCAATTATGTAACGTAGCGTTACAACAAAAATTAAATCCCAAAACAATTCCATTGGATCAACTTGTCTCGTAACGAACTTATTAAATTTTTGAGGCTTATTAAACATCTGTCTAATCATTATTTTTCTCCTAATAATATTTGTTCTATATTGTGAACAAAATTTATTGTATTTGATTCATAGGCGTCAAACTCAAGGTTTAGAACCTTTTTTATAACTTGATTAATATCTTCGTCTCTTTGCATGTGATAAATATAATTATCTTTTGCTAATTTAGTTGTTACTTCTAATTGATGATCATCAACATGCTCTCCAAACTTAGCCAGCCTTGAAATTGCAATAACTTTTTTGCCTTTCATAAGACCTCCCATAATACTCCCAACTCCACCGTGAGTAATAAGGATTTGACAATCATCGATATAACTATCAAACTCAGTTGTATAATCAAATACTTTTGTGTTAGGACGCGTTATATTATTCTTTGATTCTCCGATTTGGGCAACAACTTGATAATCTTGGCTTATGCTATTAGCTAATTCACCCATGAATTTAAAATCATGTGGCTGTGTTCCATATGTAATAAATACCATTAGTATACACCTCCAAAAAAGTAACTTTTTTCTTCTACTGTTTGCATTTCTTTGTGTTGAACTACATTTTTATCTATAAATTTATGTGATAACTTATAAGTTAATGACTTTTCAGTAACTTTAGCATAACTTTCTATATATACATTAGTTGTTCTAAAGAATATTTTTCCAACAACAAAATAGAAAAATGCTGTATGAGCTCCTGTTGATAAAATAACATCAGGTTTAGTTTTATAAGTGTACTTAAACGCTAAAATAAAGTTATAACAAAATGCAAATAGGTATTTGATTTTATTACTTCGATTACTATAAGGCATATAATAACTTACCATGGAATCACGATTACCTTTGTCTTCAGTTATGATTGTAACATCAAATTGCTCTGATAAATTGTTTGTTATCATTTTTAATTCTGAAAAGTGACCACCGGCTGAACTAACAGCTAATATTTTCATTCATCCTAGTATAATGAGATTAACCCATTATACTCTCCTCTCATATATTTTGTATTTAGCAGAATAGAAATTTTTCTTATAATATAACTAACAGAGAGACACTGACATTCTTCCAAGTCTATTAGACTGTTGAGGAGACTAGTGCCCCGCTTAGTTTGCATGTTATTTCGAATTAGTTAATTTGCTCACTAGAAGCAGTATTTTACTAGGTTGTTCTATGCACACTATGCAGCCTGCTAATAATTAATCTTGGAGGTCCTTTATGTATTCACATATTATCGGCATCGACATTGCCAAATATAAGTTCGATATTACCATTCGTGATAATTCTAATAGTAAATATTCAAAATGCAAAACATATAGTAACAACCAAGAAGATGTTTTAAAACTTCTTTCAGATATAAAACAAAGTGGAATCAACGAATCAAAATGTTTGTTTATTTGTGAATCTACTGCACACTATCATAAGAAACTATGTAACATCTTATCACTCTATGATCTACCCATCAATGAGATGAATCCTATTATTACAAGTAAGATGCATGCAGCAAGTATACGTCAAACAAAAAATGATGCAATTGATTCTCGCATAATTTGTGATATTGCTTTCTTAAACCGAATGGAAGCTAATTATAAACAAATTGCTCACATTGATAATATTAAGTTCGCTTCACGTCATCGCTTTGATCTTGTAAGTAAGCGCTCACGCACTAAAGTTCAACTTCAAGCAAGTCTTGATTACTTATTACCTAAGTATAATTCTTTATTTAGTAATAAAGATAATGTTACGTAATGATTTGCTTTTAGAAGAATCTGAATTACAGTGTCTAGAGCTACAAAATTTAGCAATGGAAATTAACTTCTTTACTGAAAGAATTGAAATTCTTGAAAGAAAAATCTCAATTCTACTAAATACAATTGATACCAATTTACTATCTATTCCTGGAGTGAATGAGATATCACTCGCAATGTTAATAGGTGAAATTGGTGATTTTAATAACTTTTCTAGTCTTAAGAAACTTGTCGCATTTGCAGGGGTGATCCTCGTGTATATGCATCGGATGAATATGAACTTAAAAGTGCTCATATATCAAAGCATGAAAATCGATATCTAAGGCATAGCATGTTTAATATTGCAAACATGGCTAGACTTCATTGTCCTGAAATCCAAGAGCTGTACCAAAAACATATTGCAAATGGAAAGCATCATTTAGTTGCAGTAAATGCAATTGCTAGAAAATTACTACGTGTCATGTGGGGAATGCAAAAAAGCAATACCCCATTTAATCCTGAGTTGATTTAATAACTTATACTCTAAATAACTTTTAAAAGTAACTATTAATAGTTACATATTAAGTCAGCGGAATTTTCTCAGGAAGAAAACTCTAGAGTAAACTACTTAAAGACTTGACTTTTAATAGTTAGTCTCCTTAATAAAGTTAAAGAAGCTAGTAACCTAGCCTCTTAGAAAATAAAGAAATAAACATATAATCCAATCATTACAATCGATGGAATTATATTAATAATCTTATGTTTTGAACCAACATTAGTTTGAAGATAATGGATCATAGCAAATGCTAATCCCATTAATGCAAGTCCTAATAAATCGGAGTCGATTTTTGTTAATAATGGTTCATTTGAGAATATATCAATAACTGTTAGTATTGCAAAGTTAAATAAGTTAGATCCCCAAATAGATGTTGCTGCCATTGTATAGTTATCATTTTTCACAAGTGAATAACATGTAACTAATTCTGGTAATGAAGTTGAAATACCAATAAAGATGGCTCCAACGATTGATGCATTCATGCCTGTAACTGCAACAATAGTATCAGCACTACGTGCAAGCATAATTGAAGCTAATAAAATAACGATTGCAAGTGCAACAAATTTAATAATAGCTTGCTTATATGCAACTTCGTCTACTACTAAGTCACTGTGATCTTCTTCTTCCTCTAAACTTGAGGTAGTTCTAATTGCAAAAATATATGTAACTAGAATACCAATTGATGTTAAAGATAATCTTCCTAAGATTTCAGTATTTGCATTATTAATTGTACTGAAGTATGCAATTAAAAATAATGCATACATGATTCCACTAAAAATATTCAATCTTGTAGCTTTTTTATCAATTTTACTAAGTACTACTTTCGAGAAGAAAATAATATTAAATAACGCTAAGATTAAAAAGTTAAATGCATTTGAACCTAAGATATTACCAATCGCCATTTGAGGCTGTCCGATAAATGTCGATGTAAGTCCTGTTGCAAGTTCAGGAAGTGATGTTGTTAATGCTAAGATAATACCAATAATTGCAGCATTCATTTTTGAGTTTTGCTCAATCACTTCTGCTTGACTAGCAAGTTTAATTGCTCCGATAACTACAATTGCACCTAAAACTATAAATTGTATAAAAATCATATTATGCCCCTATTATACAAGTTCGTTTAAGAAACTTGTTCCTTCATTAGTTGACTCTAGTCCCCAGTTTTCACATAGAGTTTCACCTAAATCTTCAAATGTAGATCTAGTAGTAATTTCTCCACCTTCAATACTTGGGGAATAACATAATACCGGTACATATTCACGAGTGTGGTCGTTACCTTTGTATGTTGGGTCATTACCATGATCTGCAGTAATAATTAATAAATCATCAGCGTTCATGTTTTCGATAATTTCTGGTAACTGACTGTCAAATTTTTCTAACATATCTCTATATAGTTCAACGTTACGTGGGTGTCCACCTAAAGTATCGAAGTCTACTAAGTTAGTGAAGATTAAACCTTCAACATCTGTTCTCTTTAATTGTTCAATTGTTAAAGCTACACCATCATCATTTGATTTAGATTTAAAAGTCTCTGTAATTCCTTTACCTGTGAAGATATCACTAATTTTACCGATACCAATTACATCTTTACCAGCTTCTTGTAACTTTTCAGTTACTAAGTGTTCAGTTGGTGATTGCGCGTAATCATGACGATTAGCAGTTCTTGTAAAGTCACTGATTCCACCAATAAATGGACGAGCAATAATTCTTGCTACGTTATGTTTAGGTGTTTGCACAAGTTCACTAGCAATCTCACAAGCTCTATATAGCTCATCAATTGGAACAATATCTTCATGAGCTGCAATTTGGAATGTTGAGTCAGCTGAAGTATAAACTATTAGACTTCCAGTTTCCATATGCTCTTCAATGTATTCAGCGATTACTTTCATACCGCTACCTTCTTTATTTGCTAAAACTTTACGTCCTGTACGTTTTTCGAATTCATCAATTACATCTGCAGGGAATCCATTATCAGTAAATTGGTTGAATCCTTGATGTAATGTGTTACCCATCATTTCCCAGTGTCCAGTAAGTGTATCTTTACCTTCTCCTACTTCGGCCATTTTCCCGAATTTTGCAGTTGGGTTTTCAACTTTCTTAACTGTTGCTAAGTCGGCAATGTTTCCTAAACCCATTGCTTCCATGTTTGGAACATTTAAACCAACTGTACTAGAAATGTGACCGATTGTATTAACATCTACATCTCCGAATTTTTCACTATCTGGTAATTGCCCGATTCCTGCTGAATCTAAAACGATAATTGTTGCTCTTTTAAATTTATTCATTATATGTCTCCTTAGCTAGAGGGTGAAGTTCATCATATTCCTCTAAGATTTTTTGTTTACTAACGTGTGTATATACTTCTGTTGTAGAAATATTTGCATGACCTAAAAGTAATTGGATCATTCTTAAGTCACCACCGTTGTTTAGCATGTGGGTTGCGATACTATGCCTAAATATATGAGGACTGATTTCGGTTATCCCAACATTACTCGCATACTTTTTTAAAACAAAATTAAAGCCTTGTCTTGTTAATGGCTTACCTTTATTATTTAAAAATAGTATATCTGTGTAATCTTCTTGTAATTTAGTTCTCGCACTATAAATATATGTTTCTAAACATGTTACAGAACTTTGATTTAAGATTACTATTCTTTCCTTATTACCTTTTCCTACTACCCTTATTGTACCATTTTCTAAGTTTACATCTGTAACTTTTACATTAATAATTTCACTTACACGCATTCCAGTTGCATATAAGGTTTCAAACATTGCTTGATTACGAATATCAATTGGTTTTGAACCATTAAACTGATTAAGAAATAAATCAATTTGATCTTGAGTTAAAAACTTAGGAATACGTTTCTCACGTTTCTTTGCTACTAATAACTCGATTTGATCATTTGAGCCTAAGTTATAATCACGTAAGTATTTATTCAAACTCTTAAGCGCTGCTACCTTACGAAGATAACTATTTTCTTTATAAGCTGTTTGCAAATACTTTATATAGCGATCAATATCTTCTTTACTTAACTGAGCAATTGGCTTATTAATAAATGTATCAAACTGCATAAGGTCTATTCGATAGGAATTGCATGTATTCTCACTTAATCTTCGTTCGAGTTTAAGATAGCTTAAAAAACTATCTATTAAAGGCTCATTCATTGTCTAATAGGATATCAACAAATTGTTTATATTGAACACATACTTTTGATAAGTATTGATCAAAACTAACATCAGCTTCTGAATCAGCATTATCTGAAATACTACGAAGTGCATATACATCTGTATTAAATCTAATTGCTGTATGTACGATTGCAGTTGATTCCATCTCTACACATAAACCATTTTCAAAGTGAGTATTAATGAACTGTTTACGCTCAGCATTATTGATAAACTGGTCACCTGTAACAATATCTCCCGTGTGTAAGTTTACATCTTCAACTTGTTTAAACTTACTCATTACATCATTCCAGAACTTGTCATTTGTTGTCATAAAATATTTATCCATTTGTGGAATTTGTCCAATCTCATATCCAAATACAGTAGCATCGGCATCATGGTAAGCTAGTCTTTCACCATTTACAAAGTCACCAATATGCGTTTTATTAGTTAAAGCTCCTGATGTCCCAATACTAATTAGTTTATCAACCTTGTACTTTGAAAGAATCATTGATGTGGTGATACTACTATTAACTTTTCCAATTCCACTATTTAAGATGTAGATTTTCTTATTATTATTTTCTACTAAATATAAATCATTATCATTTATTTTATCAATTGAAGTAAGATTAAATGCTTGAACTAAATAATCAATTTCCTCAACCATTGCGCTTAATATTAAAATGTTCATTTATCTCCTTTTTACATATATGTATTATACCATTTTTTAACACTCAAAAAAAAGAAACTACCTTTTGGCAGTTTCTAAATTGGTTATTTATTGTTTATTTTTTTCTCACCACGTGAGTAGATTGCTAAGGCAATAATACTAAAGATTACTGGTCCAATTACAGTCCAGATCCCTGTTTGTAAGTCTCCACTTAAGAATGGACTAATGATAGTAAATGCGTTTCCGAAAATTACTAATACCATTGTAGATACTAAACAGAATAAAACCATAGCGTCTGATTTAATTAAGATAACGTCTTTTTCTAATTCGTCATTCTTACGGAATTTATACCATGCGATAATTAAGAACACGTAAGGAATTGTCATACCAACGTTAGTCATTGAGATAATTAATTCGTATAATGCGTTTGCTCCATCAGGGTCAATTAAAGAGAACACTGATTTTGCTGCAATGAAGATAATTACGATGTATGCTTGAATTTTAACAGCAGCAACACGTACTCCATTTGGATTAACTTCTTTAAATGATTCAGGCCAGAATTCTTCTGGAGCTCCATCAATCATTTGTTTAAGAGGTGCGTAAGATAAAGCTACTAAAGCTCCAACGTAAGATAAGAACATTCCTAAACCAGCAAATCGAGTTAAGATATCTCCTAACATTGAACCTTCAGATCCAACAATAGCGTCACCTAAGTGACCCATAATTAAGAATAAAGCTGAAAGTGAACTTACACCTTCTCCAAATTGACTCCACTCTAAAGCAGCACCAACCATGAAGAAACCGATAATGTATGCAATTACAATGAATGCACCTGATAAGAAAATACCACGTTTTAAGTCACGTTCAGGGTTTTCTAAATCACTAGCAACACCAGCGATAGCTTCCGTACCACCATATGCGAATACAGCGAATACGATGAAACCAAAGAATGGCATTACTGATTGATAATCAGGGTTTGGTGAAGTGTATAATGCAGCTGCATCAAGAGTTTCTTTGAATATGTGTCCATCCATTAAGTTTCTTGAAATAGCGAAAATACCACCAACTAATAATACTACGTTTAATGAAATAACAGCGATTCCACCAATACTAGTAATTTTTGCTAAACGTCCAGCACCAGCGCTAACGATTTTAGTCATTAATAAAATTACTAAGATACCAACAACTCCTAGTAAGAATGGACCGAAGTCAGTCTCACCAATCATTACTGGTGTAGTTGTGATATCAGTACCGAATACTGCAAATGATAACGGTACCCATAGAGATAATGCTTTACCAAACATCCAAATAACGTATGAAGAATACCACATCATGATTCCGATAAATGCGAATTTAACTGAAACTGATTTCTCCATCCAAGTATAAATACCACCAGTTTCACCTTTGAAACCTGTAGCTAATTCCACCATCATCATGATATATGGAATAAAGTAAAGTAATCCACCGATTGTGAACATTGGAATGGCAGCGTAACCCATACGGTAGAAACCGATTCCGATATTAGTAACTCCAAATACAGAAGTAAGCATCATTAAAATGAATGCAGCTAATGTAAGTTTTTTAGTTGTATTACTCATATAACTCCTTTTTTTTAACCATAATAATTATATCATATTAAACTTCATTAACCAATAGGTATTAGCATTTTTTTTACATTTCAGTACTTTTACCGACCGAAGCAAGGTTCGTGTGCTATCAATGTATACCGAGATGACAAATGCACAACTTATTATGGCACGTCAAAATCACTTCTGTCTTTTTTTAAAGGTTAGTGGCACTTTATTCCGACTCACTTCTACTATCATTATATTTACATTTTAAATATTGATAGTTTAAAAATGATATAATTATTACATTAAAGGAGAGATAATGGAAAAAGTAACTGAAAGATTATTAAAATACGTAAAAATCGATACTAAGTCAGATCCAACTGCTACACAAAGACCTAGTACAACAAAACAATTTGATTTATTAAACTTATTAAATGATGAACTTCTTGAACTAGGAGTAAGTGTTGACTATGACCAAACTAATGGTTACATCTACGCTAAATTACCTGCAAACGTTGAAGGGAAACCTGCAATTGGATTCTTATCACACGTTGATACAGCACCAGATTTTAATGGTGCTAATGTAAACCCTCAAATTCACACAAACTATGATGGTGGTATTATTAAATTAAACGATGAAAACAGTTTAGACCCTACAATGTTCACTGAGTTAAACAACTATGTAGGACAAACAATTATTACTACTGATGGTACTTCTTTACTTGGGGCAGATGATAAAGCCGGAATTAGTGAAATTATGGAAGCGGTTAAATACTTCATTGACAACCCTGAAATTAAACACGGAGATATTTGTATTGGTTTCACTACAGACGAAGAAATTGGGACTGGAGCTAATGACTTTGACGTGAAACGGTTTGGAGCTGAGTTTGCATATACTATTGATGGTGGTGTTATTGGAGAATTACAATATGAAAACTTTAATGCTGCTGCTGTAGTTATTGACGTTGTTGGACGTAACGTTCACCCTGGAACTGCTAAGAACGGTATGATTAATAGTCAAGAACTTGCAATTAAATACCATACAGCAATGCCTAGTGGTGCAAAACCTGAGTACACTGAAGGTTATGAAGGATTCATTATGTTACACGCATTCGAAGGAAGCGTTGATAAAACGACTTTAACTTATATCATTCGTGATCATGATATGGACTTATTTAATTCAAAGAAAGAATACATGGAAGCAGTATTTAACAGTGTAATTAAGTTAAACGCTCCAGATAGTACAATTACTATTAGCGATCAATACTTTAATATGAGTGAAAAAGTTCGTCCTGTATATCACATTATTGATTTAGCTGTTGAAGCGATGGAAAATGTAGGTGTTACTCCTCGTATTGAGCCAATTCGTGGTGGTACTGATGGTTCTAAATTATCATTCATGGGCTTACCTTGTCCAAATATCTTCACAGGTGGACATAACTTCCATGGGCGTTTTGAATACATTGTTGAAGAATCAATGGTTAAAGCAACAGAAACTATTATTGAAATCATTAAATTAAATGGTTCTAAATAAAATTAAAGTTACTAGATAGTTCTAGTAACCTTTTTTATAGTATTTTCTCCATAATTAATAAATCTTTATACTGTTCATTAACAAAGTGATAATTAGCGTACGACCCTACTTGCTTAAAGCCATACTTCTTATATAATCCGATTGCTTTTGTATTATCAGCTACTACTAGTAAATGGATGTTTCTAATTAATCCTGTTTTTTGACACTCCTCAATCATTGAGTCTAGTAACTTACTACCCACACCTAAACCCCAGTACTCCTGTTTAACAGATATTCCTAAATCAACATTATGTATTATTCTTGGGCGTGATGATCCACTAATATTTGTAAGTCCAATTATTTGATTATTTGCTATGGCAACCATCATAAAATTATTAATACTACCTTCTATACTTTTCAAAAACTCAACTTCTTGTTCATAAGTAATTCCAAATTCTCCTACTCCAAACGACATATTATCAGACTCTCCGGCAACTTGATTGCAATAATCTACTATTTGCTTAGCGTCATTAATTGTAACTTTCCTAATCTGTATATTCATTTTACTCCTCACTATAAAAGTTCTACATTATATAAGTAATATTCACCAACATTATTAATTAAAATCGCACTACCATCATTAACGCCGTAAATAACTCTTTCTCTAGCTGTTTGATATTTGCTAACATCTATGTTAATTGTATTATAATGCGGTAAAAAAGACAATTGTAATAAGTTTAAAGGCAATTCCTTATTACCTGTATCATTTTCTCCTAAGATATTTGCGACTTCTAAGTCATCTGTTAAGATTATAGCACCTGTACTTTCCCCAACTACAAGCTTAACTTTTTCTATTGCAGCTAATAGATGAGCAGTATAATTACCTGATTTAATTCTATTAGCAAACTTAAATGTATGTCCACCACCTAAGTGTAAAATATCACAATTACTAATTAACTCGATAACCTGTTGATCATTATCGCTATCTAAATCACAATAAGATATGTTAGTTACACCTAACTTTTGATATAAATTACAAACATTATTGAAATGAACTTAACTTGATGAAGACTTTCCTCTTAGGTATACAACTTTGGAACTTGGCGTTACATTATTGCTGATTTGATCTATAACCTTACTGTCTAGATCGTTAATGCTACTAACTAATACATACTTTAAATCCATTTTCATAACTCCTCGATATTAATAGTTATTATAGCATAAAAAAGCTACTAACGTTTGTTAGTAACCTTTTTATGTATAGCCTTAGTTTGTAGTTCACGTCCATTAATAAATGTAATGAATACAACGAAACCAAGAATCATTGCTAAAGTAACATTATAGCTGCTAGCACCATAAAATAAATAGGCACCAACAAGAATTATACCTGCATATAAGTGTTGTTTAGTTCCAACTTTATCAATGCGAATGATGTATAAGAAATAAATTGTAAATATAATTACAATTACTCCCATCATATAATTGATTGGTAACAAACTACTAACTGCCATAGAAGCAAGTAAAAAAAAAGTGATTAACGGTATAAAACCACTATATTTGAATACTTTCTTATAGTACTTTGCCTCTTGCTCATTGACTTTGACATCCATTCCACAAATTCTTTCCATTATAAACTCTCTAGGTATGCAGGAATCGCTTCTTCACCAACTAAGAATTGAGTAATTTGTCCATCCATAATTTCGATTAAAGTAGGTGTTCCTAGGATTTGAATATCTGTATAGTCTGTAAATTTTCCAGATGGAGGTACGAAATCATCACTTTCTCCTCTAAACCATACATCGCTATTTTTTGATTGTGCAGCATCAACAAAATAGAAGTCAATATCTTCATGTTCGTCACTATAATAGAAATCTGCAATATCTTCTTTAATATTGTTACAGTGTACACAACTTTCTTGGTAGAAGTAATATAAGTTAGTACCTACTACATCATCACCAATTTGATTATAATCTGCATGAGTTCCATCTGCATATAAACTTGCTGAACTTCCCTGTCCTAAAACAGCTAAAGCCGCAACTAATGCAATTAATACAATTAGCATACCAATTATTAGTTTTTTCATTATTTCTCCTTAAAAAAAGATAACAGTCCTTAGAACTGTTATCAATATTCCTTATTAGAATTTAACGATTACATCACCGTGTGATACTTCAGTACCATATAATGATTCATCAATAGATAATTCTTTTCCAGCTAAGTTAGTAAAGATTACTGGAGTAACAACAGATGGTGCTTTTGACTTAACAGATTCTAAATCAACTGATAATAATAAGTCACCAGCCTTAACTTTGTCACCAGCTTTAACTTTAACGTCAAAACCTTCACCTTGTAAGTTTACAGTATCAATACCGAAGTGTAATAAAATTTCCATTCCGTCTTCAGTTTTTAATCCAACAGCGTGTCCTGTTGCTTCGAATACTAATGCAATTTCAGCATCGATTGGTGCATGTACGTCACCAGAAGTTGGGTCGATTGCAAAACCGTCACCCATCATTTTTTGAGAAAATGCTTGATCAGGCACATCTTCCATTCTAATTACTTTACCAGTTAATGGTGAAGTTACTACTACTTCTTTAGATTCTTTTGAACCAAATAATTTATCAAATAATCCCATAATGCTATCTCCTTTAGTTTACATTATTATAATAACATATATTTATATATAGTCTATTATTTTTCAGTTAAACAAGTAATTCCTGGTAACTCTTTACCTTCTAAATATTCTAAACTAGCTCCACCACCAGTTGAAATGTGACTGAAGTCATCAGCGAATCCTAATTGGATTGCTGCTGCTGCACTATCTCCACCACCGATGATAGTTGTTGCTTCTTCGTTTGCAGCGATTGTTTTACAAACACCAATTGTACCTTGAGCGAAGTTTTCCATTTCGAATACTCCCATAGGTCCATTCCATACTACTGTTTTAGCGTCAGTAATGTATTTTCCGAATAATTCAACAGTTTTAGGACCAACATCTAATCCCATGTATCCTGCAGGTACTTCTTTAGCATCTACAGTTTGAATGTCACCTTCGTTAGCAAAAGCGTTGTTAATTACAGCGTCAACTGGTAAGATTAATTTTCCGTTAGCTTTTTCTAATAACGAAGTTGCTAATTCTAATTTATCTTCTTCACATAATGAAGAACCAATTTCGTGTCCCATTGCTTTTAAGAATGTGAACATCATTCCACCACCAACTAATACATGGTCAGCAGTGTCTAATAAGTTTTCAATTACACCGATTTTATCAGAAACTTTAGCTCCACCTAAGATCGCAACTAATGGACGGTTAGGGTTATCTACAGCTCCTCCGATGAATTTAATTTCTTTTTCTAATAAGAAACCAGGTACAGCCACTTCACAGTTAGCAGCGATTCCTTTGTTTGATGCGTGTGCACGGTGTGCAGTTCCGAATGCGTCGTTTACGAAGATTCCGTCTCCTAAAGAAGCCCAGTATTTTCCTAATTCTTCATCGTTTTTAGATTCTTTTTTACCATCAATGTCTTCAAAACGAGTGTTTTCAAACATTAATACGTCACCACTGTTTAATCCAGCGATAGCAGTTTCTAATTCTTCACCACGAGTGCTAGCAACGAAAGTTACTTCTTTACCTAATAATTCAGTTAATCTGTCAACTGCAGGTTTAATTGATTTAGATGCTTTGTCAGCTTCTTCTTTTACTTTCCCTAAGTGAGAGAATAAAATTACTTTCGCTTCTTCAGCTACTAAGTAGTTAATTGTTTCTAAAGCTGCTTTAATACGGTTATCATCAGTAATAACACCATCTTTTAAAGGTACGTTAAAGTCAACACGTACTAATACTTTTTTCCCTTTTACATCGATATCTTTAATTGATACTTTGTTCATTGTTTCTCCTTAAATAAGTAATGTGTCTACATATTTCTTAATACGTAATACATCTTTTTCTGTTTCAAATAATAATTCTAATGCATTAGATTTACCATTTTCCATAATATGCATTGATAAATTATCTTCATCGCTGCTAATAACATTGATTGTCATGTTGTGATATTGCTTTTTTGCTACTTGCTTTGCTTCTTCAAAGAAACGTAATTCATAGCGTTTAGTTTTGTCATTTTTCTTGATTTGCATATGACTAATATTAATTTTAGTATTATCAACAGCTAATATAGTATTAGCTGGTAATAATATTGATAAACGATCATTATGCATTGATAAATGGAGTTCCTGTCATTTCTGCTGGTACTTCTACACCTAACATAGTTAATAATGTAGGAGCAACATCAGCTAATTTAGAATCTTCACGCTCGATTACTTCGTAACCTTCACCAACAACAATTGCAGGTACTGGGTTAGCAGTGTGAGCTGTATTTGGAGACTCGTCATCGTTTAATACTAAATCAGCGTTACCGTGGTCAGCAGTTATGATAGCAGATCCACCGATTTCTTCGATTTTAGCGATTACTTGCCCTAAGTATTTATCTACAGCTTCAATCGCTTGAATTGTAGGCTCAAGCATTCCTGAGTGTCCAACCATGTCTGGGTTAGCGAAGTTTAAAATTACTAAATCTAAGTAGTCTTTGTCTAATTCAGCTAATAATGCTTCAGTAACTTCTGGAGCACTCATTTCTGGTTGTAAGTCGTAAGTAGCAACTTTTGGTGAATTAATTAATACACGCTTACTACCTTCGATTTCTTTATCTACACCACCATCAAAGAAGAAAGTAACGTGTGGATATTTTTCAGTTTCAGCAATACGTAATTGTTGTAAACCAGCATTTGAAACTACTTCACCTAATGTGTTTTCAATGTTGATGTGTTTGAACGCAATTGGCGCTTTTACATCATCAGAGAACTTCATCATTTGAACGAAGTTAATAGATTCTGGTCTATAACTTGGTACGAATACTGGGTTGTCTTCTGGTTGTGGGTTGTAATCAGCATTAGTAAGAACACCTGCTAATTGCATTGCACGGTCAGGACGGAAATTGAAGTTAATAACTGAAGTATTTTCTTCAATTCTTACATTAACATCGCTGTTAACTGCTGGTAAGATGAATTCATCTACTGTATCGTTTGCATAACATTCGTTAATGTAAGCGATTGGATCAGTAAATGAGTGTTCACTTTTAGCACTAACAATTGTGTCATATGCAAGTTCTACACGATCCCAACGCTTATCTCTATCCATTGCATAGTAACGTCCAGAGATTGTAGCGATTTGACCAATTCCAACTTCTGCAAGTTTGTTTTGTAACATTGTTACGTACTCAATTGCACTCTTAGGATCTACATCACGACCATCTAAGATAGCGTGGATGTATAACTCAGTCACACCAGCTTCTTTAGCATTGTCAATTAATGCAAATAAGTGGTTAATATGTGAGTGTACTCCACCTGGAGATAATAAACCTAATAAGTGTAACCCATTAGTTTTACCATTTTCGATAGCTGACTTAATTTCATCCATCTCTTTTAAAGCATCTTCTTCGATAGCTTTATTAATTCTTTCAAGTGATTGGTATACAATTCTACCAGCACCAATATTTAAGTGCCCTACTTCTGAGTTACCCATTTGTCCTTCAGGTAACCCTACAAAATTTCCATCAGCACGTAAAGTTGTGTGAGGGTAAGTTGCAAATAAACGATCAATATTTGGTTTATTTGCTTGTGTTACTGCGTTTCCGTGGTCATCACCACGTAAACCGAAACCATCTAAGATGGCAAGTAATACTGTTTTTTTCATTTTACTCCTTATTTTAATAATGCTACGTATGAAGCTACTTCTAAACTAGCTCCACCAACTAAAGCACCATCAATATCAGATTTTGATAATAATTCTTCAACGTTGTCTGGTTTAACACTTCCTCCGTATTGAATTACCATGTTGTTTGCAGTTTCCTCTGAGTATAATTCAGCAACAACTGAACGTACAAAGTTACATGCTTCGTTAGCTTGTTTACTTGTAGCAGTTAATCCTGTACCGATTGCCCATACTGGCTCATATGCGATTACAACATCTTTAACTTCTTCTTCAGTTAAACCTTCGAATGCTTTTTTAACTTGTCTATCTAAAACTGAGTTTGTTAAATCATTTTCTCTTTCACTTAAGATTTCACCAATACATAAGATTGGTTGAATGTTTTTAGCAATTGCTAATTTCATTTTTGCATTAACTACAGCGTCAGTTTCGTTGTAGTATTCACGACGCTCAGAGTGCCCGATTAAAGTAGTTTTTACACCAATTGATAATAACATATCAGCTGAAATTTCACCTGTGTAAGCTCCACTTTCTTGTTCATGCATGTTTTGGCTACCAACGATAATGTCAGTTCCTTCAGTTGCTTTAACTAATTCTGATAAGAATAAGCTTGGAGCAAAGATCATTTTTTGACCAGCGAATGCGCTTGTGTCAGTATCTTTTAATTCGTTAACGAAAGCTAAAGCTTCGTCTAAAGTTTTGTTCATTTTCCAGTTACCTGCGATAATTGTGTTTCTCATTATTCTCTCCTTATTAAATAATTTTATCAATTAATCCATACTCAAGTGCTTCATCTGCACTCATAAAATAATCGCGTTCCGTATCTTTGGCCACGCGTTTTACAGTATGATTTGAGTTGGCTGCTAAAATCTTGTTTAATTTTTCTTTCATTTTCATTATACGGTTAAGGCTAATTTCCATTTCCGTAACTTGTCCCTGAGCTCCACCTAATGGTTGGTGAATCATAATTTCAGAGTTAGGTAGCGCATAACGCTTACCTTTAGTACCAGCTGACGATAAAAACGCTGCCATCGAAGCAGCCATTCCTACTACAACTGTATTTACATCACACTTGATATAATTCATTGTATCATATATTGCCATTCCTGACGTAATGCTACCTCCTGGTGAGTTAATGTATAATGTAATGTCAGCATTAGGGTCTTCAGCTTGTAAAAATAAAAGCTGTCCAACAATAATGTTTGCCATTTCATCGTTAACTTCACCACTTAAGAAAATGATTCTATCTTTCATTAATCGTGAGTAAATATCGTAAGTACGTTCTCCACCACCACTTTGCTCAATAACATATGGCATTGTAATGTTTTGCATTTTTCTCCTACTTCTGTAAATTATTTTAAACGCTTACAGAAAATAATTTTGTGCATATAAAATAGTTAAAGATTAATGTATTACTACATTAATCTTTCTTTAACATACTGTTCTACTTCATCAGCAGTTGATAAGTTTAATACTTCATCAATAGCTTGTTCAATTTCACTTTTGCTTAAGTTAGCAATTTGTAATCTAGACGGTAATACAGCAGTTGCAGACATTGAGAATTCGTGAAGACCAATTCCTAATAATAATGGGATTGCGATTGGGTCAGAAGCCATCTCACCACACATACCTGCCCATTTACCTTCAGCGTTTGCAGCATTAACTACGTTTCTTACCATACGTAAGATCGCTGGGTTATATGGTTGGTATAAGTATGAAATTTTCTCACTCATACGGTCACATGCCATTGTATATTGGATTAAATCGTTAGTTCCAATACTAAAGAAGTCAACTTCCTTAGCGAATGTATCAGCCATCATTGCAGTAGATGGAATCTCTACCATGATACCAATTTCAATATCGTCACTAACTTCAATACCTTCAGCAACTAAACGTTCTTTTTCTTCTAAAAGAATCGCTTTAGCGTCTCTAAACTCTTGTAAAGTTGCAATCATAGGAAACATGATTTTTAAGTTTCCAAATACACTTGCACGTAATAACGCACGTAATTGTACTCTGAAGATATCATCACGATCTAAACATAAACGGATTGCACGGTATCCTAAGAATGGGTTCATTTCTTCTGGGAATTTTAAGTATGATAACTCTTTGTCCCCACCAATATCTAAAGTACGTACTACTACTGGTTTTTCACCCATAGTTTCTAATACTTTTTTATAAGCTGTGAACTGTACCTCTTCACTTGGAAGTTCGTTAGAATCCATGTATAAGAATTCAGTACGGTATAGTCCTACACCTTCAGCACCATTGTTGATAACACCTTCTAAATCATTTGGTGTACCGATGTTAGCCACAAGTTCAGTGTGGTGTCCATCTTTAGATACTGTTGGCTTATCTTTATATTCTTGCCATAATTTCTTCTCTTCTTCAAATTTATCAGCTTTCGCTTGATATTCTTGAATTTCAGCGTCAGTTGGATTTAAAATAACGTTACCGTCAAGTCCATCTAATAAGATGATATCTCCGTCTTGAGCTTCTTCTACTACGTTTCCTGTTCCAACAACAGCTGGAATTTCTAAACTACGAGCCATAATAGCTGAGTGAGAAGTACGTCCACCAATATTTGTAACGAATCCAAGAGTAACTTCTTTGTTTAATTGAGATGTTTCACTTGGTGTTAAATCTTCAGCTACGATTACTACTTCTTCACTAATAGTTGAAAGTTCAGGGATTTTTCTTCCTAAAACATTTGCAACGAAACGTTTACGAACATCTTTAATATCAGATGCACGTCCTTTAAATACTTCATCTTCCATTCCTTCGAACATCATAACGAAGAAATCAGTAACTTCCATAATTGCAGTAGCTGCATCTTTATTTTCGTTTTCGATTTTCATTTTTACTTGTCCGATAAGTTCTGGATCTTCTAAAATTAATTTGTGAGCATCGAATACTTGTGCTTCTTCTTCACCAAGTTTTTCTAATGCAATAGCTTTAATTTCATCTAATTGACTTAAAGTGTCAGTCATTGCAGTTTCTAATTTTGCAACTTCATCATTTACTACAATCTCACTAGGAACGTCAATTGTTAAGTCAACTTCTTGAAGTTTATATACTTTAGCAACTGCGATACCTTTTGAGGCTGCAATACCTTTTAACTCTTTTCTCATTTTATACCTTTTTCTAGTAAGTGTTTTTTAAACTATAATTATTTAGCTTCACCAATGTTGTTAGTAGTGATAACTTCAGCAATAGCGTTTAAAGCTTCAGTAGCGTCATCCCCTTCAGTAACAACTTCGAACTCAACACCGTTAGAGATTGCTAAAGACATAACTCCCATAATTGATTTTAAGTTAGCTTCTTTACCTTCAACGATAATTTTAGCTTCAGAAGCAAATTTTCCAGCTTCGTTTACTAATAATGTCGCAGGTCTTGCGTGTAACCCAACTGGGTCTGTAATTACAAATGATTTATTCATGATAAATTCCTCCAAATATTTTTTATACAAAAGTATTATACTAAATAATATCGAAAATGTAAATGCTTTTTTTAGTTTTTCCACCAAGGTGTAAACTTTTTCTTAAATATAGTTACACATTCTAAATTTTAAAGGTGTAATTTTGGCAATATAATAGCCAATTTATCACTTGACTACTCGGATAATAAAAGATACTCTAGGTCAAACTAGAGCATCTCATCTTCTTATTTATGTGTAGTTAATTTCCAAATAATTATACATGTAACTAAAAATAATTATTAATCCAAATCCGAATAGTTCTAAAGTAATCGGATGATTAGCATTATATGTACCTGGTACATGTTTCATAGCAAAATTCATTTTATCTTCCTAATACATATTTATAATAATAAATGTAACACGAAAATGATTTAATTGTTTTAATATAACTACTTATTTTAGGTTTAAATACAAATTACGATGCAAATATAAAATAAACACCCTAGATACGCCTAGAGTGTTTTAGTTATTATTTTAAATCATTAATAATATTTTGAGCACAGATAGCTCCATCGTTTGTTGCAGTTGCAATTTGACGTAAATCTTTTTCGCGAACATCTCCAGCAACGAAGATTCCTTTTACATTAGATTCAAGTCTTTCATCAACTTTGATGTTTCCACGTTCATCTACGATTCCAAGATCAGTAAATGGACTTGTAATTGGAATTAAGCCTACATATACGAATGCACCAGCCACTTCAGTAGTAGTTTCTTCTTTTGTATTTTTGTTTACTGTAGTTACAGATTCTAATTTACCTTCACCATTAAATGATTTAACATTGCTATCTAAGATGAAGTTAATGTTTTCTCTTGACTTAACTTTATTTACGATATATTCTTCAGCTCTAAATTCTTGACGTCTGTGAATAATTGTAACTGATTTACAAATGTCAGCTAAGTATAAAGCTTCTTCTAAAGCGCTGTTTCCACCACCAACAACAGCTACGTCACGGTCTCTAAAGAAGTTTCCATCACAAACTGCACAGTATGAAATTCCTGCTCCTTGTAATTCTTCTTCTCCTGGAGCACCAAGTTTTTTGTTCTCAGTACCAGTTGCGATAATTACTCTCTTCGCTTCATATTCTTTCATATTAGTGATAACTTTTTTAGTCTCACCTAAGTCAACGATTTCTTTTACATCTCCGTACTCATATTGAGCACCAAATTTTAAAGCATGTTTGTGCATTGTTTGAGAAAGTTCACGTCCTGTGATATTTTCAAATCCAGGGTAGTTCTCAATTTCGTGAGTAACGAACATTTTACCACCTGGTGCACCTCTTTCAATAATTGCAGTACTTAATCCTGCACGTGAAGCATAAATAGCCGCAGTTAACCCTGCAGGTCCAGCTCCAATAATAATTAAATCTAACATGTTTCCTCCTATGTATTTCAAGTTAATATTATTCTACCATATTTTATCTTTTGACCTTATTTGACACTTAACAATACTTACTCGTAATGGCCATGAATAATGCAATCTAATAAATTACATTTTAACATGATACAAAGGTCTTCATCTACGATACTTTTGTTAGCAAGCAATTCATAAACTAACTCGATATTATCCTCATCCTTAAACGTTGATATTGATAAGTTATCTTCTACAGTTAATTTATTTAAATAAATCTCAAGTTGTTTGTAATTTATATAATCAAATTCATTTTCTTCTAATTGAAAAGCTTTTTGATAGTTATCTTTAGCAAGTTCTAACTGTTGGTTATGATAATAATAATAACCGAGTAAACTATGCGCCTGAGCTGTTACTTGATATTCATTTGCAACTTGTAGATATTTAAGTATTTGAATATTATCAAAATGGCGATCAGATGCTAAATAGTAGAAACTTAAGTTTACATAAAAGCGAACTTTTAAACGATTATCATTACTTTCTAAAAACTGATTATGATAAGATAGTAAGAAATCAATAATTTCCTGCTCTTCATAGTTTAGTTCATTCATTACGCTACTGTATTGAAGAATTGCTTTTAAGTTCCCCTCTTTAACATAAGCTTGTAAGTAGTTACGATACTCAGTAAATATGTCGTCTCTACTCTCTTGTTCTTGGCTTAATTGGTTTTGGATGTTACTATAATATTTTTTTACAACTTCTACTTTCATATGTTATTCCTTGTTTAATTCGTTAATGATTTCTTCAGCTAAGTGATTATCTTGTTGTAAATCAAATAACTTAAAGTCTTCATTCCCACTTTGGCGAATACCAGTTACTTCTCCCATTCCTCGCATCTGGTAATCTAAGGTTGCAAGTTCTGCACCATTATCAATAGTTTCCATAAGTTTTAATCGCTCTTTACTTTCGGCGTTATTACTTTCATCTAGTAATAAACAATATGATTGTAAGTCATTTCGACCAACACGTCCACGTAGTTGATGTAATGTTGCAAGTCCGAATCGTTCTGCATTTAAAATTGCAATCGTCGTTGCTCCTGGAATATCAACTCCGACTTCGATTACTGTTGTCGCTACTAGTAAGTCATATTCTTTATTTCTGAACATATTCATAATTTTATCTTTATGATCAGCTTTAAGTTGTCCATTTATCATTCCAACATTATATTTGTCTTTATAATATTTTTCAAATGACTCATACGTACTTAAACTATCATTTAAAGGTAAATCTTCTACTTCGTAAGCAAGTGGGGTAATGATAAATACTTGATTACCTTTAGCTAGTTCAGAGTCAATTACACTCATCATCGCTTTCTTCTGACTTTTTGCATAAACCGTAGTTTCAATTGGAATACGATTAGCAGGTTTACTATCGATATTAATAATATCAATAACTCCATATAGTGTATGAGCAAGTGTACGTGGAATTGGCGTTGCACTAAGGTAACAATAATTAACAAATTGACCTTTGTTAACTAAGGTATCACGTTGATTTACTCCAAATCTATGTTGTTCATCAATAATTACTAATCGTAGATTACTAAACTCAACATCATCTTCGATTAAAGCATGAGTTCCTACAACGATATCTAGGCTTCCAGTTTGAAGTCTGGCTTTTAGTAATTTCTTATGACTAGGTTTGACACTAGATACTAACAAGTCACTTTGATAATTGGGTAGTAATTGCTGGATAATACTAAATACTTGCTTTGCTAAAATTTCAGTCGGAAGCATAAATGCAACTTGGCCTCCATTATTAAGAACTGCAAGGGCATAAATTAAACTAACAATCGTCTTACCACTACCAACATCACCTAACATTAGTGATTGCATTGGCTTTGGTGCTTGTAACGCTTCTAAACCACTTATTACAGCCGATTCTTGTGCTGACGTTAAACTATAAGGCAATGATTGTTTGAAGTCATTAATTACATTCATATCGATTTGTTGGGCAAAGCCGATATCTTCTTTTTGATCAAAGCTCATTGCTAATATTTTTTTATAATAAGCCGTAAACTCGTGACGTTTAAATTGTTCACGGGCATTGTGTAAGCTTTCGAAACTAGTTGGTTTATGGAGTTCAATTAACATTTGTTTTTGATCCTCACTTAATTCACTAGCTTCAATTGCATTTAAAATAAATTTATTAATTTTTAAGTTTGATACTTTATTAATTTTAGAATAGGCAGCAACTATATTATCACCATGAACTTGGTCTGTAATTTCTTCAATCTTCTTAAGCGTTATTTGGTTACGAGCTTGATCATATTTTCCTAAGATTGAAACACTGTCCCCACTTTTAAATGCAAACTTTAAATGGCGCATATTCCAGGCAACTATTTTATGAGTAGTTTCACCATCAGTAATTGTGAAGTTAGTAATTAATAAATTACGCCTCGGACTAAAGTCATGAACTGGAGAATTTATAACTCCATTTAGTATTACATTACTTCCATCAACCATATCATTACTACTATAAGCAATGTATGAGAGTGGTAAATATGTTATTAGATCATCAATTGTTTGGATGTTTTTATCAAAAAAAGGAGCGGCTGTTTTTTCGCCTACTCCTTTTAAAGTTGTTATGTTTGCTGTTTGGTTAAACATTAAACACCTGAAATTAAGTATGGGTAAACTGGTTGGTTAGTTACATACTTTTGAACTTCAGTAAATGGTGATTCGTCTTCAATGTATTCAATTAATTCATCAATTAATGATGCGTTTGAATTTTCACCTAATAAGATTGTGATAACATCCATATCTGCTTCAATCATTTTTTCAAAGATTGTTTTTAAGATTGCTTTTTCTTCAGCCATTGATAATTTAATTTTACCGTTTACGATTCCGATGAAGTCGTTTTCAGTAATTTCAATACCTTCGATTGAAGTAGTTTTGATTGCAGTTGTAACTTCAACACTAGTTACTTCTCCAATTACTTCTTTCATTGCACTTACATTAGCTTCAAAATCAGCTTCTGCAGAGTATGCAATTAATGCTTCAATTGCTTGTGTCATGTATTTAGACTCAACAACTTCAACTTCTACACCTTCAATTAAGTCAATTGCAGCTTTTGCACTCATAATAATGTTTGAGTTGTTTGGTAAAATAATTACTTTATCTGCATTAGCAGCTTTAACTGCATTAACTAAATCTTCAGTAGATGGGTTCATTGTTTGTCCACCACTTACGATCTCAACGTCTTGAATATTTTTGAATAATTCACCCATATCATCAGAAGAAGCTACTGTAACAACAGCTTGTGCTTTTCTTTCTTTAGGAGCAGAACCATGAGCCTCTTCAGCTTGAATTCTCATGTTTTCACTCTTAACGTGAACGAAAGTACCAATTTTAGCTCCATAAGCTAAAACTTCTAAAGGTTCTTCAGTGTGAACGTGAGTTTTTAAAATATCTTCATCTTGGATTGCTACGATTGAATCACCTTTTGACATTAAGAATTCTTTTACTACATCAATATCTAAGCTATCAGCATCATGAAGACGTAATAACATTTCAGTACAGAAACCGAAAGTAATATCTTCAGGGTTAATAGGGTGTTCCTCTCCAGCTTGGAAATCTTCAAATGAAGAAATTGCGCTTAAGTCTAACTCTTCCCCTTTTAAGTTTGCTAGCATACCTTCAAAGATAACTAATAAACCTTTACCTCCACTATCAACTACACCAACTTCTTTAAGAACTGGTAATAATTCTGGAGTATTGTTTAAAGATTCTTCCCCTGCTGCAATTAATTGTTCAAAGTATTCAACAATATCCGCTTTAGGTTCAGTTACGTTTTCATGCATTTCACGAGCTACAGTTAAGATTGTACCTTCAACAGCTTTAATTACTGAAGAATAAGCACGTTCTACACCTTTACCCATTGCAGCATGGAACTCTTCAGAAGTTGCTACGTCTTTACCTGCTAAACCTTCACTTAATCCACGGAAGAATTGAGATAAGATAACACCTGAGTTACCACGTGCTCCCATTAATAATCCTTTAGAAAAAGATTTTGCTACTTCATCAATACTCATTAAGTTTCCGTTTGAAACAGCTTTAACACCTGATTGAATTGTCATATTCATATTACTACCAGTATCACCATCTGGTACTGGGAATACGTTTAAGTCATTAATCATTTCCTTATGTGCTTCCATCAGTTGACCAGAATATTGGATCATTTCCTGATATTTCTTTGCTACTAATTTTTCCATTTTATTCACCTATTTAATACCCTTCACATGTACATCTACGAACTTAACTTTTAATCCGTATTTTTTAGCCACACTGTATTTTAAGATTTCTTGAATAGAATTTGTAACTCTAATAAAGTTCATATCTTTGTTGACAACAACATATACGCTAATTCCTACACGGTTTCCTTGTAGATATACCACTTCTACACCACGAGAACTCTCTGGTGAGAAAATACTTAATAGTGGAGAAATCTTAGACTTAGATGCTAAATTAGTAACACCTGGAATCATCTCAACTTGAAGTTTGATGAATCTATCGATTTCATAACTGTTAATGTAGTTGTTTCCTTTTTCGTTTTCAATTTTAATTTTCATATTATCTCCTTGGACGTATATAAGAAATATATACTTCGCTACCTTTTTCGATATTTAAGTTTTGATTTGCTGGTAATAAGAATCCTTGATTAGCTTCAAATTTTTCACCATTGATTGATGTATCATTATTTAGTGCTACTCCAATCACAAAATCAAATGAATTTTCATATTCAAAATCTGATTTAGCAATTACACGTTCAACTGTAAAGAACTTGTGATCTGCATAAACAATTTTAGTAAATTGATTTGTATCAACTATCGTTGGTTCGTCTTGAGTATACTCATTAAAGTCAACAACATCAATTGACTTATCAACATGCAATTCACGTGGCTGTCCATTTTCTAAACGTCCGTAATCATATAAACGATATGTAATATCAGATGATTGCTGTACTTCTAGAATTGTTGTTCCCCCACGAATTGCATGAATAGTTCCTGCAGGAACATCAAAGAAGTCTCCTTTTTCAATTGTTTTGATATCAAGTTTTTCTTCTAATCTGTTTTCTGCAATTAAACTTGCTAATTCTTGTTTATCTTTAACATGGTGTCCAACAACAATATCGGCTTCAGCTTTATTGTCTAGAACATACCAACACTCGTTTTTTCCTAGTGAGTTTTCATTTGCTTTAGCATATTCATCGTCAGGGTGAACCTGAACAGATAAATGATCTTCAGCTTCAATGATTTTTACTAGTAATGGAAATTCAGTTTCTTGGCTATTACCAAATAATTGCTTATTTGTTTTAAATAGTTCTGCTAAACTGATACCTGCATACTCACCATTCGTGATTGTTGATACTCCATTAGGATGAGCAGATACAATCCACTGCTCATTCCCCCATATTTTATCATGTTTCACTACATCAAATTTTAAAATATTACTCATCATGCTCCTCTAAATCATTTTTTTTAATATCTTATTGGTTTTCTTCTAATTCACTATAATCTTCAATTTTATCAGGTTCTGGGTAATCAACACCTTTAGTATCAATTGAGACTGATTTAATTGTAATTGGATTTTCTGGTGCATCTTGAGATGTTGTAGAAATACTATTGAAGTGAGCTAAATTTTCAAATCCATCAATCATATAACCAAACACTGCATAGTTTTCATCTAAATATTGAACTCCATCATCAAGTACAATATAGAATTGACTTCCCGCTGTATCATTTGCTGCAGCGCGAGCCCAAGCTAAAGCTCCGATTTGATGTGATAATCCTGTTTCAACTCCATTTGATGGAAATTCACCAGTAATTGTATAATCTGGTCCACCACTTCCGTTACCATCTGGGTCACCACCTTGCATTACAAAGCTGCTAATAACTCTATGCATAGTTAATCCATCATAGAACCCTGAATTTCCTAAGCTCATAAAATTATACACTGATTGCGGTGCTTTATCAGGGAATAACTCAAATGTAAATGTGTAGTCTTGTTTATTCTGTGTAAGAACAATAGTTGCTACTGGATTACTCTCTTTAGAAATTTCCTCGCGCGCTTCTTTTGCTGCTGCAATTGCAGCTTCCGAAGACTGTGCTTCATCTGTTGCAGGTGTCATATTACTAATAATTACTAATAAGGCAACAAGTACTACTAAACATCCTACTAAAACAATTACCATTTTACGCATAAAGCTCCTCAACATTTACTTTAGTTTTTTCTTTACCATTTTTAACTTCAACAATACCTTCACTGAAGTCACGTCCAATAACGATTTGGTTTGTACATCCGATTAATTCAGCATCAATCATTTTCGAACCAACACGTTCATTACGGTCATCGATTAAAACAGTTTTACCTTGTGCTCTTAATTTCTTAGCAACTTCATTTGCAAAGTTTGCTTGTTCCTCATTTTTCGCATAGTCTAAAACGATTAAATGGTAGTCAAATGGTGATACAGCCTCTCCAAAGCGAACTGTACCATCAATTTGCTTTTGCTCTACATAGGCAGTTAAGATTCTTGAAATACCAATTCCATAACATCCCATTACTGGAGTCGCTTGTTTTTGATCTTTATCTAAGAATGTCATTCCCATACTTGAAGTATAACGGTCACCTAATGCAAAAATGTGACCAATTTCAATCCCTTTAGCTAAGCTCGCAGGATTTCCACCCGAGCGCATGATATCGCCTTCTTCAACTTCACAAATATCAAAGACTTGATCACTATTAATATCACGATCAAAATCAACACCTGTTAAGTGGTAGTCAACTTCATTAGCCCCACATACAAAGTTAGACATCATACTTACTTCACGATCAAAGACTACACGAATATTTTCTAAACCAACTGGACCAATAAATCCAGCAGCAATATTGTTATCAGCAAGCATAGTATTTGATGCTGATTCAATCTCAGCTCCACCTACTGCACGTAATAATTTAGTTTCTTCAATAGTTCTTGTTCCATTACAGAAAGCAATTACTAATTCAGAATCAATCATATAACAAACAGCTTTAACAGTGTTTTTTAAATCAACATTTAGGAAACTAGTTAATTCTTCCATTGTTTTGATGTTTGGAGTCTCTACTCTAGCTAATTCCGAGTTTGAAGTTTGTTTTGAATAAACATTAGCAATTGGAGCTGTTTCAACATTGTATGCAATGTCAGTTCCTTCTTCGTATGCAATTGTATCTTCACCAATTTCACTAATTGCCATGAATTCCTGTGACATACTTCCACCCATGCTTCCGTTGTCAGCTGTAACAATACGATAATCAATTTCTAAACGATCTAAAATTCTTTTATAAGCTTCATAGTAGTCGTTATATGTATTGTTTAAACACTCTTCATCTGTATGGAATGAGTAACCATCAAACATTGTAAATTCACGAGAACGTAATAATCCAAAACGTGGACGTCTTTCATCTCTAAATTTAGTGTTAATTTGGTATACATTTAATGGGTATTTCTTATAACTATTTAAGTGACTACGAACAACATCAACAGTTGCTTCTTCAGCAGTTGGTGACATTGCAAATTTACGTCCGTGACGATCAGTCATCATGAACATATTTCCTTCGTCGTAGTTTTCTAAACGTCCACTTTGTTCCCAAAGTTCAGTAGGTTGCATAAGCGGCATACTCATTTCAGCTCCACCGATCTTATCGATTTCTTCTCTTACTACTTGTTCAATCTTACGTAAAGAACGTTGTGCTAATGGTAAATATGTATATAAACCAGCTGCACTTTGTTTAATATATCCAGCTCTAATTAAGTGACCGTGCGAGAATATCTGCGCATCTTTCGGTGCTTCTTTTAAAGTAGGAATTAAAAATTTACTTTGATACATAATCTATCTCCTATTATCTTTCAATACGATAAATCGCTTGGTTAATCGTATCTCCTTTTTCATCATACACTTTAACAGTTAAGTCTAACGGTTTAGTAGATGTTTGATCTGGTTTTACAGTAACTGTAATCTCACTATCTGAAAATTGTTCTACAGTGTTTGGTTCACTATATTTAAACGAAACAGTGTTACTATCATTTGCAATTTCATTTGTAGCATCGGCTACATTTGAAATAATTCCGTCAGAAACTGTTAGTTCGACTTTTACAAGCTCAGGAAGTTCTGCCCCAACAGGTGCAAAGTTAAATGTATAATCAACTTCTTCTGCTGAGCGAGCACATACTGTATTAGTGTCAATTGACATATCATAATACTGCGTAGTTCCTAAACGTCCTACATCTGAGAATGTTACTACAACAAATAATCCCATTAATAAAATGAACCCTAAGAAATTAAGGTATAATTCAATTTTTTCTGGAACTTTACGTTTTGTTACTAATTCGATTAATGCTAAAACAATACGACCACCATCAAGTGCTGGGAATGGTAAGATATTTACTACCCCAATATTAATACTTAAAAATGCGATTGTCATAAGCATTGTTGCAACACCTTGTGTAATTACTGATTTAGATGCTGAGGCAATACCGACAGGACCCATTAGATCAGATACACCAGCAGTACCGTTAAATAATAATTGCAGGGAATCACCAATACTACCAAAGATTGCAACAAATCCTGCTGTTGCAGATTTAATACTTGTAGTGAAACTAAATTTATCTTGTTCTAATTGTGGACTAATTCCAATTACTGATGTTTCACAATCAACTTGTTGTTTAGTAATACTCGTTATAAGTTCTTTTCCTCCATGAGTATAGCCAATTTCAACTTCTTTCTTACCTTGTAACTGTTCAGTAATTTCTGTATAGTTTGTAGTTTCTACACCGTCAATACTTGTAATTGCATCTCCTGACTGTAATCCAGCAATAGCTGCTGGTGTATTTTCAGTTACCTCAATTACATTAGTGTCAACTGGTGTACTAACTCCAAAGAAAAGGAAACTTGAGAATAAAACAATCCATCCTAAAACAAAGTTCATAAATGCACCGGCAAATAGAATTTTTATTTTTTGCCATGGATGTTTATTTAATAATGACTCTTCCTTATCAAAATCCATATCTGTTGCTTCTTCTTCACCAGCCATCATTACATATCCACCAAGTGGAATAGCACGTAAGTTATAAATGGTACCATCTTTATCAGTATATAATTTAATTAATTTCGGTCCCGTCCCTACAGAGAATTCGAAACATTTAACCCCATTACGCTTTGCAACAATTAAATGTCCAAATTCATGTACTACAACAATAATTGTAATAGCGACTAGGAAAAATAAAATACCTAGTATTGTATTAATCATTAAATCCTCCTAAAATTTGAGAACGAACTTGACTATCAACTTCGAAGATTTGGTCTAAATTTGGCTCAGTAATTAATGTATGTGAATCCATAGCTTCTTCTACAATTTTCTCAATATCTAAGAATTTAATTTTTCTATTTAAGAATAAATCAACTGCAACTTCATTTGCTGCATTCATTACAGTCGGCATGCTTCCACCAGTACGTCCTGCTTCAATTGCTAAACGTAGCGCTGGGTAACGTTCTAAATCAGGTTCAATAAATTGTAATTTCCCAATCTTTGTTAAGCTAAGACGTTCTGAATTCTTGATTGGATCATGATTCGGAAAACTTAATGCATAACTGATTGGTAAACGCATATCAGGCGTCCCTAACTGTGCTAGTACCGAATAATCTTTAGTTTCAATCATTGAATGGATGATACTTTCATAGTGCACTACTACTTCAATATCATCATAACCTACATTATATAAATGGTGAGCTTCAATAACTTCTAACCCTTTATTAAACATTGTTGCACTATCAATTGTAATCTTAGCTCCCATTGACCAGTTAGGATGGTTTAATGCATCTTCAACAGTAACATTTTCAAGTTCATCTCTAGTTTTCATTCTAAAACTACCACCTGAAGCTGTTATAATTAATTTTGATAAATCTTCTTGCTCAATTCCTTGTAATACCTGGTAAATAGCGCTGTGTTCACTATCTACAGGTAAAATTGATACATTGTGTTTTTTTGCAAGAGGCATAATAATATGTCCAGCGGTTACTAATGTTTCTTTATTTGCAAGGGCAATATCTTTACCAGCTTTAATCGCTTCTACTGTTGGGCGTAACCCTACAAATCCTACAATTGCTGTAACTACAATTTCTACATCTTTATGTGTACTAACAAGAATTAAACCGTCTTGACCACAAACAACTGTTAGATTTGATCGTTTTTCGATTTTTTCAATATCAGCTTCATTAGCTACTGATACAATTTCAACTTCCGGGAACTTTGCTAAAACTTGATTTGCGTAATCAGTATTAGACCCTACTGCAAAAGCAAGTAACTGATACTTATCACGATTATTCTCAAGAATATCAATTGTTTGAGTTCCAATTGAACCACTAGTTCCAATTATTGATACATTTTTCATCTTTCTCCTATAAAAACAGCATGATAACTGTCATTAAGATAGTTGGAAAAATCCAAGAATCTACACGATCTAAGATTCCTCCATGTCCGTAGACAATTGTTCCACTATCTTTTATCCCTGCACTTCGTTTAAAGTAACTTTCTGTTAAGTCTCCAATTTGCCCTAATAAAGCTAATAAGAAACTAACAATAATAAGTGTTGAGATAAATGCAAATGGATTATAATCACCAATTGTTGCAAAATCAAATGTTACAAGTCTCGGTGTATAATCACCTAATACTGTTGTTAAAAATGTCATTAAAGCAACACTTATAAATGGCGATAATAATAATCCACCAAGTGATCCTTCAATAGTTTTATTTGGTGAAATTTTACTTAATTTATGTTTCCCGATACTTTTACCTACGATATAAGCTAATGTATCATCTAACATTAATAAAATTGTCAAATAAATAACTAGAGGTGTTTTAATAATACTTAAATACCCCATTGAAAGAATAAATAAAACAAACGCAAGTCCATAAAGAGCTGTCTTTACTTTTTCGTTTGATAATTTAAACATATTTTTTAATTCTATAATCCCCGCGATTAAAAAAATTGATAATAATACTAAAAATAAACTTTTTGATAATAGGGTGAAATAAAATAGGACTACAAATCCTAGTCCACCAATTGTACGTTTTTTCATCGTCCTCCAAATCTACGATTACGTGATGCATATACTTCTAAACACTTCTTAAAACTTTCTTGATCAAAATCAGGCCATAATACGTCAGTAAACACAAATTCACTATATGACAATTGCCATAACATAAAGTTTGACAAACGTTGTTCCCCACTTGTTCTAATTAATAAATCAATCTCATTAGTTAATCCATCATATAAATTTTCTCCAATCGCTTGTTCAGTAATTGGTTCTCCAGGATTAGATTCAATAAACTTATTAACACTATCAACTAGTTCCTGACGTGCTCCATAGTTAAAACAAATATTTAAAGTTAAATTTGTAAAATCTTTAGATTCCTCTTCCATTTTTGCAAATAAATCTAAAACGTTTTGTGGAACGTTAGTCTCGCTTCCTGGAAACTTAATCTTTACCCCATTTGCATATAACTCTTTTGCTTTTGACTCATAAAATTTAAAAATGAGCTTTAATAAATGATCTACTTCATCTGAAGATCTTCTCCAGTTTTCTGTAGAAAAGGCGTATACACTTACGCTTTCGATACCACCATCAATTGCAACCTTAACAACGTCTTCAATACGTTTAACCCCTTGAGAATGTCCAAAAGAGACAGGCATATTTTTCTTCTTTGCCCATCTCCCATTTCCATCCATAATGATTGCAACATGTTTTGGCATAAGACTTTTATCTAGTTCGATAGTAGTCTTAGTGCTTTTTCTTTTAAATAACATATTAATCCTTAGATAGTCATAATTTCCGCTTCTTTTGCTTTTACAACTTCGTCTACTTTTTTGTTATACTCATTAACTAGATCTTGAACGTTTGTTTCTAAACCTTTCTTTTGATCATCAGTTAATTCAGCATCTTTTTTGATTGCATCCATAGCGTCTTTTCTAATGTTACGGATTGTAATCTTAGAATTTTCTCCAGCTTTTTTAGCATCTTTAGCAATATCACGACGTAATTCTTCAGTTAATTGAGGAATTGTAATACGTAATGTTTCACCATCGTTTGTTGGGTTGAATCCTAAGTTTGCAACTTCGATTGCTTTCTCAACATCACCAATAGTATTTGGATCGAATGGTTTTACTAATAATTGACGTGCTTCAGGAATTGAAATCATCGCTACATTAGCTAAAGGCATTTTACTTCCGTATGCTTCTACTAAAACGCTGTCAAGCATTGCAGGGTTAGCACGACCTGTACGTAATTTACCTAAGTCACGGTCTAAGTGTTCCATTGCACCATTTAATTTTGTTTTAAATTCGTTAATCATATTTCTCCTTATTCAATAATAGTTCCAATTTCTGGATTAGTAATAGCTTTTAAGATATTACCTTTTTCATTCATATTGAAGACAATTGCTTGTAATCCGTTCTCATCTGCCATCGATGCAGCAGTTAAGTCCATAACACGTAATTTATCTTCTAAGATTTGAGCATAAGTTAATTTATCGTATTTAACAGCATCATCAAATTCGTTAGGGTCTTTATCATAAACACCATCTACACCATTTTTTGCCATTAATACTAAGTTACATCCAAGTTCGCTTGCACGTAACATTGAGTTACTATCAGTAGTGAAGTATGGCATACCAGTTCCACCAGCTAAAATAACAACTCTTCCTTTTTCTAAGTGACGTAATGCACGTCTTCTAATATATGGTTCTGCAACTTGATCTACGTGTAAAGCAGTCTGTACACGTGAGTCACATCCAATTGATTCTAATGAATCTTGTAGGGCAAGTGAGTTCATAATTGTTGCCATCATTCCCATGTAATCAGCTTGTGAACGATCCATACCCATTTGAGCAGCCCCTTGTCCACGCCAGATGTTTCCACCTCCACATACGATTGCAACTTCGATTCCTTGATTTACTACTTCTTTAATTTCCTCAGCAATGCTTAGTACAGTTTTAGGATCAATTCCGAACCCTTTTTCCCCTGCCATTGCTTCACCAGATAACTTAATTAATGTCCTAGTTTTACTCATAGCTCTACCTTTCTATTAAAAGAAAGGAATACAAAAAGTATCCCTTACGTTTTATGCTTTCATTTGTTGTGCAACTTCTTCAGCAAAGTTAGTTTCAACTTTTTCAATACCTTCTCCAACTTCAAAACGGTTGAATCCGATAATTGTTAATCCTGCGTTTGCAGCAGCTTTTTCAACTTCTAAACTTGGGTCAACAACGAATGCTTGGTTTACTAAACAGATTTCTTTTAAGAATTTGTTTACGCGACCATCGATCATTTTTTCAATGATGTTTTCAGGTTTTCCACCAGCGTTTTCTTTTGTTTCTTTAGTGATGATAGCAGTTTCTTTAGCTAAAACTTCTGGGTCAACACTTTCAGAGTTTAAGAATTGAGGGTTTGCAGCAGCAACGTGCATAGCGATTTGCTTAGCTACTTCATCATTATTACCATCTAAAGTTAATAACACAGAGATAGTTCCACCCATGTGAGAGTAATCAGCAAATGTTTGCTCATCAGTTTTCTCAACGATTTCAAAACGACGTAAGTCAATTTTTTCACCGATAGTTGCAGTACCTGCAGCTACTAATTCAGAAATAGTTTGTCCGTTAACATCAACAGCTAAACCTTCTTCTAATGTTTTTGCATCAGAGTTAACTAATGCAGTTGAAATTGTGTTTAATAAGTCTAAGAATTGGTCATTTTTAGCAACGAAGTCAGTTTCAGCGTTTAATTCAACGATTACAGCTTTGTTTCCTTCAATGATTACTTTAGTTAAACCTTCAGCAGCAACACGGTCTCCCTTTTTTGCAGCTTTAGCAATTCCATTTTCTCTTAACCAATCAATTGCTTGATCGATATCTCCGTTTGATGCTTCGATTGCTTTTTTACAATCCATCATACCAGCACCAGTACGTTCTCTTAAATCTTTTACTTTTGCAGCTAATGACATATTATTATCTCCCTTATCTTCTAATTATTGACGAGCAGCAGTACCTTCAGCAACTGCTTCTCCCATGTTTGTTAAAATTAAGTCGATTGCTTTAATTGCATCATCGTTTGCAGGAATAAAGCAGTCAAAGTCTTCTGGGTTTGAGTTAGTATCTGCAATACCAAATACTTTAATACCTAATTTTTTAGCTTCTAAGATAGCATTTTTTTCTTTTTCAGAATCTACTACGAAGATTGCTTTAGGAACTACGTTCATGTTACGAATTCCACCTAAGAAACGAGTTAATTTTTCCATTTCTTTAGTCATAAGCATTTGTTCTTTCTTAGTGTAGTAGTTGATATCTTCACTAGCGAATAAAGCTTCTAATTCTTCTAATTTTTTAATACGAACTTGGATTGTTTTTAAGTTTGTTAACATTCCACCTAACCAACGGTTAGCAACGAAAGGCATTTCTACGTCAGTAGCAACTCTTTCAATGATCGCACTTGCTTGTCTTTTTGTACCTACGAATAATACATCTCCAGTTTCAGCTACTGCTTTAACTTCGTTGTATAAGTCTTCACTCATTTTTGATGCTTTTTGTAAGTCAATGATGTGGAATCCTTTTCTTTCAGTATAGATGTATTCTTTCATCTTTGGGTTCCATTTTTTCTTGTTCTCACCGAAGTGAGCTCCTGATTCTACTAATTGTTTTGATGTTAATGCCATTTTTCCTCCTATTTGTTAAAATCAAAAATGTCATGCTTAATAACCACCTGTTTGGCACTAGGTTAAAAAGTCAATGGCTGGACATTTTAGTTTTATAAATTTTTTTACTTTTGCGCCACGTCAATTATATCATAAAATTGTAATTTTTTCATAAATTGTTAGTTAATAAACTAAATAAGATTGATCAATATCAACCTTATTTTTACATTTATATTAAACTACTTCTTTTTTAATAACAATAACTTGTCTTTAACCGTGAATCCGAGCTTTAAATATAGCTCTTTGGCAATTGGATTGTTGAAGAAAATTATATATATCCCCTCGTCGTTTCTGTAATCAACTAATAACTTAGAAACAACTGTAGTTGCAATTTGCTTACGCTCAAACTCAGGATTTGTAAACACCGCAGTCACTACACCAACCTTGTCATTACCTGTAGTTAAACTAGCTCCTCCGATTATTTGGCTTTGATTCCACACAACATAAGTTGCTGTTTTTGAATAACTACGCTGAACAGCCTCTTTTTTGATTCCTTGGAAGACATTAAGTTTCTTTAATTGACCTTGGCTCCAATCTTTTAAATTAACTTTAAAATCTGAGCAACTCATGCCCAAATTAATTAAAACTGTTGATATTTGTGTTAAGTCAATTTCACGTTGCTGGCAATAATCAGATAAAGTGATATTAATATTTTGTTCAACTTGATTTATCGTTGATATCTTTAAATTTGATCGATATGTTATATACTCATCACCTTGCTTACACTTATCAGTGATAATAAACTTGTTTTCCCGCTACCATTCCTTCCTTTAAGTTGATATACATTTCCACTTTCTACTTGAAAATTTAAATCGGGTACTAGTAATTTTTCATCAAGTTTTAAGTCAAAGTGATTTACAGAGATTAACGGCTTAGAACAAGTTAGTGTCTCACAGCTGATCACCCTACTTATATCTATATTTTTTAATAAGTCACGCTTTTTATTCCTTTATTGTGACGTGCTTCTAAACTTTTAGAACGCTTCATCATCTTTGCCGCTTTATGGCCAATATAAGCATTAGTTAAATCATTGACTATTATCTGTTTGTTATTAATTTGTAGCGGGAAGTGAACAAAGCTTATTGTTGATTGAATATTACCACTGTATTCAAACTTATTAAGTAACAGTTTAAAGAGCGTTGATTTACCTTGTCCATTAATACCTGTAAGCCCCAACTTCAAATTACTATTAATACTAAGATTAAGATTTTCAAAAACATTATCACCTGTCTGGTATCCAAATGTTAAGTTTTTAATATGTATGTCGCTCATTTTGCTCCTAAAAAAAGACTACAAGAAATCAATCTTGTAGCCTAAAATTAAGAACTTTCGTTCAGTTTTTGAAGGATAAATGATCTCTTGCCCGCAGAAATGACATAGTTATAGTCATTAGTCTTTTTCTACGTAATTTTAATTATTTAGCAAGAATCTTGATTTTATCATCTTCATTTCTTGTATATAGTATTTCATAAAAAAGGACAACTAATTATAGTTGTACCTTAATTTATTATTCGTTCATTGCTTCTAACACTTGTTCTTCTACTTCATGGAAAACAATTGGATTTTCTAATAAGAAATCTTTAACTTTCTCTCTACCTTGTCCAATTTTCTCATCATTGTAACTGTACCAAGCACCAGCTTTTCTAAAGATTCCATATTGAACAGCTAAGTCAATAACTTCTCCTTCTTTAGAAATTCCTTTACCATAAATAATATCGATTTCAGCTTGTTTAAACGGTGGTGCAACTTTGTTTTTAACAACTTTTACACGTGATTTTGTCCCAACAATATCACTACCTTGTTTAATAACATCAGCCTTTCTAATATCAATACGTACAGATGCATAGAACTTTAATGCGCGTCCACCTGTAGTAGTTTCAGGGTTACCGAACATGATTCCTACTTTTTCACGTAATTGGTTAATGAAAATAACAATACAGTTTGATTGGTTAATAACACCAGCCATTTTACGTAATGCTTTTGACATTAAACGCGCTTGCACACCGATTGTTTGGTCTGTCATTTCACCATCAAGTTCAACTTGTGGCACTAATGCAGCTACCGAGTCAATTGCAACAATATCAACAGCTTGGCTACGTACTAATGTATCCGCGATTTCTAACGCTTGCTCACCTGAATCTGGTTGTGAAATTACTAAGTTTTCGACATCTACACCAAGATTTTTTGCATAATATGGATCTAATGCATTCTCAGCATCAATAAAGGCTGCAACTCCACCTTGTTTTTGAACTTCAGCTAATGCGTGAAGAGCAAGCGTAGTTTTACCACTTGATTCTGGCCCATATACTTCTACTATACGGCCTTTGGGGAATCCACCAATTCCTAATGCTTGGTCAACTAATAATGATCCTGATGATACAGAATCTAATTTATTAATTGGCTCATCCCCTAAAACCATAATTGATTCATTACCAAACTGCTTCTTAATATTACTAAGTGCAGCTTCTAATGCTTTTTCTTTATTTGCGTCCATAAGACTCCTTAAATTATAATTCTTTTAACACAATATATGTATTATTAAATGATAAGTTTACTACATATAAAATGTATCCGATTAATAAGATTGATGAAATTGGCCATGACTCTAATGCAAATGGCATTCCGTCAATTACTAATGACATTATTGTTACTAATGCCAAGAACTCTTTAACACGTAAGTTACGACTATTAAAATGTACGTTGTTTACAAATCCACCTGCTACTAATAATGTGAAGGCAATCATAAACTCACCAATTGATAAAATAGCTGCTACTAATAACGTGATTTTATTCGTCTCTAATAACATTAAAATTAATAATACATTAATACATACGTTGTTAATAAAGAAGAAGAAATATGGTCCAGTAACTTTTCTTGCTGAATAAATCATCATTGATAACTTGATGTTCTTTAAAATAAATACAATAAACACAAGAATTACCATAATTAATTCTTTATTACTAAATAATAATGTTGTTGTATTTGTATATGATTCTAGTGGTGTACTAAGTCCACCTAAAATTACGATAATTAATGTTAGTACTATTGATACTATCCCTTTAATTAGTTCTGTACGCATTATTCCACTTCCTTCGCTTCTTTTGCAAGAATTTGAACTGATGTCATTACACCTTGCATTGTTTTCTGAATATGTTGATGAATTGTATGACTATCTACTTCATATAAATAATCAAAGTATTTATTCATGTCCATCTCACGTAAAATAAGATCTAATCCATATTCACTTATGTGTTCTGGATTATTAAATAGTCTAATTTCACTACCAATCTTTTTACGCTTTATAACTTCAATTATATCATCATTTAAAGTTTGCACTTGACTTTCGATGTATTTCATTGCATCCTGGTACTTGTCTGAACGCATTTTAAACACTAACATATTGATTGTTTTATCTAACATTTGATATCCACTAAATGTCTCATTAATAATTCCGTCAATTACAGCCTGACTGTAATTTGGATTTAAATCTGAAGTTAACCAAATCGTAAAAATTTCAAAACAAATATCAGATAAGATCATCTCTTCTACACTTTGACATACATCGAACTTGTAGCTGATCATCATTTGCGCTTCACTTGCAACATTAGAGAATTTATAATCATACCCAGAATTAACTTGTTTAGTTTCCAAATCACGTTCTAGCACTGGCTTGGATTTTAACTCTTTAATAATTTGCATATCAATAATTGCTTGAATATCAAAGTCAATATTACCTGCTATAAATAAAACAGCATTGCTTGGTGCATAAAACATATCAAATAAACGTTTGATGTGATCATATGAAATTTTCGAAATCGAATCTATTGTTCCCGCAATATCATATTGATAGTTTGAGTTACACGTTTGACTAAATAACATGTTTTGAAGAATAAAGTTAGGCTTTGAGTTATACATTTCAATTTCTTCTTTGATTACACCAAACTCAGATTTTACTCGTTCTTCATCAATCTTTAATGTTTGTACCATTTCAATTAATAGCTTTAAACATTGCTCATAATTTGATGATGCGTTAAATAAGTAAGATGTTTGATTAAAACTAGTGTAGGCATTACTTTGAGCTCCATATTTAGAAAAATAATCAAAGTAATCATTTGGTCCGTCAGCAAACATCAAATGTTCTAAATAGTGTGCAATCCCCTTTGGATCACTATATTCTTGCCCTAAAAATAAATATTCGGTATCAATCGAACCAAAGTTCACAGTATAGTTTGCATATAAATTAGTAAATTCAGGATTATCGTATAAGTATACCGTTAATCCATTATCTAGTTTATATTGTTTTATTTCTTCGTTTAATTTATTAATTTTCATCTTTAATCCACTTTTCAAATACTAATTTTGGGTCTTCTCCGATTTTAGATTCTTCTAGTTTAAAACCTGTCATATCATAATCTTTAAAGTATACATCTCCACTATGAGTTGCCAAAATACGCGTGATATAAATTACATCTGCTTGTTGCCAACATTGTTTAAATACATTTACACCGCCACAAATCCACCAGTCAGTTTCAGCATCTAATTGATCTAGACTATTGATTACTGTTGCATCATCTAACTTATAATCTTGATTACGTGTTAATACATAAGTTTCACGGTTTGGCAATGCACTACCAATGGCTTCATATGTGCTACGACCCATTACACATTTTTTACCAGTAGTCATTTCTTTATAAAACTTTAAATCTTCAGGATAGTGCCATGGAAGACCAAATTTAGAACTAGTACTTCCGACCAATCCACTCTCATCAACTGCAAAAATTAAATTATACACTTACAACTCCTTTAATTAATGGATGGCTATCGTAATCCACTAATTCGATATCATCAAATGTAAAGTCTTCGATGTTTTTGATTTCAGGGTTTAACTTGATAGTTGGTAGCTTTTTCGGTTCACGTGATAGTTGTAATTCAACCTGTTCACGGTGATTATTATAAATATGTAAATCACCAAATGTGTGAATAAAATCTCCAACTTCTAAATCACAAACTTGCGCAAGCATGTATGTGAATAAACTATATGAAGCAATATTAAATGGAACTCCTAAGAAACTATCAGCACTACGTTGGTACAGCTGACAAGATAGTTTTCCATCATTAACATAAAATTGAATAAAAGCATGACAAGGTGGTAATGCCATATTGTCAATCTCTCCTACATTCCATGCAGAAATAATGTGACGACGGGATTCCGGGTTGTTTTTTATTCCATCAACTAGTTCAGTTAACTGGTCATGACTTTCACCACGCGAATCCTTCCAATTACGCCATTGTGAACCATATACTGGCCCTAATTCACCATTTTCATCAGCCCACTCATTCCAAATACGTACACCGTTTTCTTGTAAGTAACGAACATTAGTATCTCCACTAATGAACCAAAGTAATTCGTGAACTACAGATTTCCAGTGAATTTTTTTTGTTGTTACTAATGGAAAACCTTGACTTAAATCATAACGATTTTGATATCCAAATACTGAAATAGTTCCAGTTCCTGTACGGTCTCCTTTTTGATTTCCATTTTCAATAATGTGACTTAGCATTTTTAAATATTGTTCCATATTATCCCCTTTATTTTACGTAAACTGTTGATAGTTTAACTGTATTTTTTAATACTTCAATAATTTGTTGTTCTGTTACATTTTGAATTTCTTCAGCTATTTGCTCGTGTGTTCGAGTATCATGCTTCAAGTAGTTACTAGTGTACATACTAATATATGACATCTCGTTTGTTTTTCCTCTTTTTAAAGATTCTAAATAGTTTGTTTTTGCAAGTTCTAACTCTGTTTCGAACTGACCATCAATTAAAGCCTGCATTTGTTCATCAATTGCATTAATTGCAAGTTCGACTTTTTCATTATTAATTCCACCACTAACTGTAATTAAGTTTTCACTGGCAAGTGTAGAGCGAATATTATAACTTAAACTGTGTTTTTCACGCACTACTTTAAATAATTTAGAATAGACACCACCACCGAAAATCATATTAATTAAATTATTAATCGTAACATCGGTTGATGGCAATTGATATCCAATCGAGATATATGTTTGATCTAATTGTTTGTCAATCGTTAATTCTTCAGCTTGTTTATACTGTTTAAACTTAAAATTTAAGTTAGTAAACTGTTGCTCTAATACTTCGTCACCATTATTAAAATCTAGTCGTGACTGTTCTGCATCTTTTAACCTATTAACCCAAGAGCGTGTTGCTTCAATATCTGGTTTATTATAAAACTCTTCTACTTCTTCAATTGATAAACGCATTCCCGTTGTATCAATAATATCTCCAAGTTTACTTGAAGCAATATTTTGCTTATTGTCTAAGTACCCTTTGATGTATAAGCTTAATTCACGGTAAGCACTTTCAATTTCCTGATCACTGAAATCATAAATACTACTTCCATCTTCAAATAACTTTTCAACATCTGCAGCTATTTCAATTGGTAGAAATTGATCTAAGATTGATGTTAAGGTATAACGAATATTAATGATGTTATTTTCTATTGTTTGAGTAACAAAGAATCGAGCATCGTATAACTTTGCCAATTCATATTTTAGTTCATTTTTTGACAAATGGCTAGTACGTTTACTAGCCATAATACAATATACATTTGCATAATATGAATCAAATTTACTCTCTACTTCTAGATATCTGTGAACATTTAAAGTTTTAGTCTTTTTAGACTTAATTATAATATTATTCATTCTCTTCTCCATAACTTGAAATTAGGATACGACGTGGTTTTGTACCTTCGTTCGCTGATACAATTCCGGCATCTTCCATTTGTTCCATAATGCTACTTGCGCGGTTGAATCCAATTCTTAGACGCCTTTGTAATAGTGATGTACTTGCACTGTTAGCTGCTAAAATAACTTCAACAGCTTCCTCAAATAATTCATCACGATCGTTCATCTCATCAGCTTCTTTAATAGTTGCTTCAAACTGCGCCTGTTCTGCTTCTAATTCTGCTTTTCCGTATTCTTGCTCTGTAATAAATTCAACTACTTCAATAATTTCTTCATCACTTACAAATGTACCTTGGATACGATTTAAGTTATTACTTCCATTAGCTGCATATAACATATCACCTTTACCAAGTAATTTCTCGGCTCCACTTTGATCTAAGATTGTTCTTGAATCAATCGATGATGATACACTAAATGATAAACGAGTCGGAATATTTGACTTAATAAGCCCAGTAATTATATCTGTCGATGGACGTTGCGTTGCTATTACTAGGTGAATACCAGCTGCTCTGGCCATTTGTGCTAAACGGGCAATTGAAGTTTCAACTTCGTTACTAGCAACCATCATTAAATCAGCAAGTTCATCAATAATGATTACAATGTATGGTAATTCCTTAAAACTATCAGGATTTGACTTTTTAATCTTAGTATTAAATCCTTCTATATTTCTAGTATTAGTTTTTGAGAACAACTCATAACGAGTTTCCATCTCCAATACCATTTTCTTTAGAATTACTGCCGCACGTTTTGGTTCAGTAACTACAGGTGTTAATAAATGCGGAATACCATTATATGGTGCCAGTTCAACTTTCTTAGGGTCAATCATAATCATTTTAACTTCATCTGGTGTTGATTTTAATAAAATCGATAATATAAATGAGTTAATTGATACTGATTTACCACTACCAGTGGCTCCAGCTACTAACATGTGTGGTGTCTTATTGATTTCCATAAAGATTGATTCACCAGTGATATCTTTACCTAATGCAACTTGTAGTTTTTTATCCATATCATTATTTTGTGATAATAATACTTCTTTTAAAGAAACTGATAATACTTCTTTATTAGGAATTTCAATCCCAACGGCCGCTTTACCCGGAATCGGTGCTTCTATACGAATTGATGTTGCTGCTAAAGCCATTGCTAAATCGTTTGATAAAGATGAGAACTTACTAACTTTAGTACCAATTTCTGGCTGCAACTCATATTTAGTAATGTTTGGTCCAATACTAACATTGATAATTTTTGCTTTTAAATTAAAACTGTCTAATGTCATTTCTAATACTTTTGCATTTTCATTGGCTGCTGTTTCTAAACGCTTTAAGGCTTCTAAATCTTTCATTCCATCACTTAATAAATCAATTGGTGGAACTTTATAATCACCAGTTTGAGCAACTTTCTTTTCAACACTTTGTTCAATTTTCATTACATTAACATTTGCATGAGGTTCTACAGTAGCTACCGTTTCTGCTACTACTGGAGCGGCTACCGACTTTGGAGCGACTGCAGGTTTTGAAACTTGATTTGGCTT